>JAYVTG010000101.1:0-90105 GCA_043774625.1 Polaromonas sp.
TGCCGCAACCCGGCCAGGGGCCCACCTTGACGCAGCGTGAAAAAGGCCGTTATGAGGTGCTGTTTTACGGGCAGACTGCAGACGGCCAGAGCTTGAGCGCCAGCGTGGCGGGCGACCGCGACCCGGGTTATGGCTCCACCTGCAAGATGATCAGCGAGGCGGCTTTGTGCCTGGCGCAGGACGTGGACCGCAGCATGGCACCGGGCGGTGTCTGGACTCCCGGCGCGGCCATGGGTTTGACGCTGGTGCGGCGGCTGCAAGAACGTGCGGGGCTGACGTTCAAAGTGCTGTGACCAGGTGCCACTGTAGAAGCAATGCACCCTGCCGGGCAAAAATGGCTGGCTGCCGCTACCATTGCAGCCCTTTCAACACTTCCAGATCTCTGACAATGAAACTTTATTACTCTCCCGGTGCCTGCTCGTTGTCCCCCCATATCGCCTTGCACGAAGCCGGCTTGGCCTTTACGGCCCTCAAGGCCCCCACCAAAACGCACAAGCTGGACGACGGCACGGATTACTACACCATCAACCCGCTGGGGTACGTACCCCTGCTGGAGCTGGACGACGGCACCCGCCTGACCGAAGGCCCGGCCATCGTGCAATACATTGCCGACCAGGCGCCTGCCAAAAACCTGGCTCCCGCCAACGGCAGCATGCAGCGCTACCAACTGCAAAGCTGGCTCACCTTTATTGGCACCGAGCTGCATAAAGGCTTTAGCCCGCTGTTCAACCCCGCTACGCCTGACGCTTACAAAGCCATAGCCAAAGACAAGCTGCTGAGCCGTTTGCAATACACCGACGGCCAGCTGGCAGGCAAGCAATATTTAATGGGCGACCAGTTCACCGTGGCGGACGGCTACCTGTTTACCGTGAGCAACTGGGCCGGGTATCTGGCCATTGACCTGACACTCTACGCCAACCTGGTAGCCTACCGCGCCCGCGTGGGTGCGCGCCCCGCCGTGCAGGCCGCCATGCGCGCAGAAGGCTTGTTGAAATAAGCGTTGGCGCATTGCAGGCTATGGCACAACACTTACGCATGCAATCGGGCGCTTGGCGCGCTAGCCTGCGGCCCGACCTGGGCGGCTGTATCGAAGGCCTGTGGTTTAACGACATTCCCGTGCTGCGGTCCAGCGCGCCGGGCACTTTAAAGCATGTGACCATGAGCGCCAGCTACCCGCTGGTGCCGTATTCCAACCGCGTGGCGCGTGCCCAACTGGTATGGCAAGGCACGGCGCACCCGCTGGTGAAAAATTTTGCCAACGAAGAGCATTCCATCCACGGCGTGGGCTGGCGTAAACACTGGGAGGTGCTGCAGGCCAACGACGAATTTGTCATGCTCAGCCTTGAGCATTTGCCCGATGCCGAATGGCCGTTTGCTTTTGACGCGTCGCAAACCTTTCGGCTAAAAAACAATACGCTAGAGCTGACGATGAGCGTCACCAACCAGTCGGGTAGCGACGCGCCCGTGGGCCTGGGCTGGCACCCCTATTTCAGCAAGCGGCCCGACACGCGCATCTTTTTTGCGGCCAAAGGCATGTGGGGCATGGACGCTGACAAACTGCCCACCAGCCTGGCCCCCAGCACGGGGCTAGACCGTGCCTGCGCAGGTTTGCACATTGACAACTGCTTTGAAGACTGGGCCCGTTTGACCGACCTGCACGACAGCACCCTGCATGTGCGCGTGGAATCAGACTTGAAGCGCCTGGTGGTCTACACCACGCCCGACAAAGATCTGATAGCGGTAGAACCCGTGAGCCATGCCAACAACGCCATGAACCAGGCCAATGCGCAAGAACTGGGCGTGAAGGTGCTGCAAGCGGGCCAGACGTGGCAGGCCGCCATGACGATTCAAATCAACCCCGAACAAGCTTTGTAAATACCATGACCTGGCAAACCGTTTCACCCGCACCCAGCATTTTGGGCGAAAGCCCGTTTTGGCACCCGCAAGAACAGCTGCTGTATTGGGTAGACATTGCGGGCTTCAAAATCCACCGTGCCAATACGTTTATGGGCACGGTGGAAAGTTGGGACATGCCCAGCGAGCCAGGGTGCATGGCACCTGCTGCGTTAGGCGGCCTGGTGATTGCCCTGCGCGACCGCATTGTGCGCGCGCGCACCTGGGGTGGCGAACTGCAAACGCTGCACGTTTTTGCGCACGACAGTGCCACCACGCGTTTTAACGACGGCAAGTGCGACCCGCTGGGCCGTTTTTGGGCAGGCACGATGTTTGAGCCGCGTACAGAACGCGGTGGAGAATTGTTTAGCCTGGACGCGCGTGATGGGCAAAGCGCTGCGGGCAAGCCAGTCGTCGAACGCAAGGCGGGCGATGTGACGATTGCCAACGGACTGGCCTTTTCGCCCGACGCCAAAACGGTGTATTGGGCAGACACACCACAGCACACCGTGTGGGCTTGGGACTACGATGCGCAGTCCAACGCGATGGTTAATCGGCGCGTGTTCAAAACTTTTGCGCCCAAGCCTGATGGCTGGCAACCGTTTCAGTCAAACAACAGCGGTTATTTGGGCCGCCCCGATGGTGCGTGTGTAGACGCGCAAGGCAACTACTGGGTTGCCATGTACGAAGGCCAACGCGTGTTGCAACTGTCGCCCGCAGGCGATATTGTGCAAAACATACCGGCACCCGTGCTGTGCTGCACCATGCCGTGTTTGGGCGGGGACGACTTGCAAACGCTGTACCTCACCACGGCGCGGCATGGCCGTAGCGCGCAAGATCTGGTGGCGCAGCCGCAACTGGGGTGTGTGTTTAGCATGCGGGTGGATGTGCCGGGACTGCCTGTCAACTTTTTTGCGGATTGATTTTTTGTGGGTTCGTGATCGCTTATTGATGCGGTCTTGTGATGTGTGAACCGTTCGCCCTGAGCTGCCCGTCCTGAGCTTGTCGAAGGGCTGCGTAGGCTTTGCGGGATCATGCCGCTGTGTTGCTCTGCTCCGCGAATGTCCTCCGCCTTCGGCTCCCCCTTTATTTCGCTGCGCAAAGCAACCCATCGGCCCGATCCTGCATGCTTGGTGGGCTTGCTGGGGGTTTCAAGCCCACTGTGCAAACTGGTTGGGCACGGTTTTGGTCACAGGGTGCGTGCAAAAAAATCACGGCTGATCGCTCGCTCGCTGCCAGCAATCGCGGCTACCATGCTGACATGGACACTGCATTGCACAACTACATCGACCAAATCCGCGCCGCCAGCGCGGCTAAAAAGCCTTTGCGCATCACGGCGGGGGGCACGAAAGACTTTTACGGCCATGCGGTAACGGGTGACGTGCTGGACATGCGGCAGCTCACGGGCATCGTCAGTTATGAGCCTAGTGAACTGTATGTCACCGCTCGCGCGGGTACGCCGCTGGCGGAACTGGAAGCGGCTCTGGCTGAAAAAGGGCAATGTTTGCCCTTCGAGCCGCCACACTTTGCATTTCCCGTTCGTGCTGAGCCTGCCCTAGCAGTGCCCACATCCCATCCAGAGGGCTTTGGCAAGGCGACCGTTGGCGGCATGGTGGCTGCAGGCTTTTCTGGCCCTGCGCGGGCCACATCGGGCAGCGTACGCGACTATGTGCTGGGCGCACAAATCATCAATGGCAAGGCCGAGCACCTGACCTTTGGTGGCCAGGTCATGAAGAACGTGGCGGGTTACGACGTGTCGCGCATCTTTGCGGGCAGCTGGGGCATGCTGGGCGTTGTTACCGAGGTGTCGCTCAAGGTGCTGCCGTTTGCTCCGGCAGAGGCGACGCTCAAATTCGTCCTTGATGAAGCGACTATGCTGCGCACCCTGAACGAATGGGGTGGCCAGCCGCTGCCACTCAATGCCAGTTCGTGGGTTATCGACAACGGCCAGCCAACTTTGTATTTGCGACTGCGTGGCGCGGTGGCTGCGGTAGACGCAGCCTGCAAAAAGCTACTTACACAAGTGCCAGGCCAGCGTGTTGATTCGCCCGCAACATCGGCAGACTGGACTGCAGCACGCGACCTGACGCTACCGTGGTTTACCCATGGCTTTAAGCGCGGTGACGACCTGTGGCGACTGTCTGTGCCGCAAACCGCACCCGCCTTGAATGTGGGCGACACCCTGGTGGACTGGTTGGGCGCGCAGCGCTGGGTATGGGCCGCCAGTGGCGACGCAACCGCCGCAGATCGCCTGCGCAGCCAGGCACAGGCGGTGGGCGGGCATGCTACATGTTTTATAGCTGCTCGCGCACAATCCACGCTGGCTACAGCCCATTTTGATACTCTAAAACCACCTTTAGACCGGATTCACCAACAACTCAAAGCCGAGTTTGACCCCCACGGCATCTTCAACCCCGGTCGCATGCCGTGGTTCACTACACAAGGCTGAAAAAGATGCAAACCAATCTGGCCCCCGAATACCAAAACACGGCTGAAGGCCTTGATGCTGAAGCGATTTTGCGCAAGTGCGTGCACTGCGGTTTTTGCACCGCCACCTGCCCCACCTACCAGTTGCTGGGCGACGAGCTGGACGGCCCGCGCGGGCGCATCTACCTCATCAAACAGGTGCTGGAAGGCGCACAGCCGACGCGCAAAACCCAGCAGCATTTAGACCGGTGCCTGACTTGCCGTAACTGCGAAACCACCTGCCCCAGCGGTGTGCAATACGGCCACCTGATCGACATTGGCCGCAAGCTGGTAGACGAAAAAGTAGAGCGCCCGCTGGCAGAAAAAGCCGTGCGCTGGGCACTGAAAGAGGGCCTGCCTTCTCCGCTGTTTGGCCCCGCCATGCAGATGGGCCAGTTGGTGCGCGGTGTGTTGCCCGCGGTGCTCAAAAAGAAAGTGCCTGCCAAACAGCCCGCAGGCGCATGGCCCACGCGCGAACATGCACGCAAGGTGCTCATGCTGGCAGGCTGCGTGCAACCCAGCATGTCGCCCAACATCAACACCGCCACCGCCCGCGTGCTGGACGCCGCAGGCATTCAAACCATCGTGCCCAAAAGCGCAGGTTGCTGCGGCGCCGTCAAATTCCACCTGAACGACCAAGAAGGCGGCAAGGCCCACATGCGCGCCAACATCGACGTGTGGTGGCCCTACGTGGAAAGCGGTCAGGTAGAGGCCATCATCATGAACGCGTCGGGCTGCGGCGTTACCGTTAAAGAATACGGCCACATTCTGGCCAGCGACAGTGCCTACGCCGACAAAGCCAAACGTATCAGCGCGCTGACCAAAGACCTGAGCGAACTGCTGCCCGATTTGGTGGCCCAACTAAAACCGATCCTGGACACCCACCGCGCACAGCCCCATACCGCTCGCTCTAAGCTGGTCTTCCACCCCCCCTGCACTCTGCAACACGGCCAGCAACTCAAAGGTGGCGTAGAAAAACACCTCGTCGAATTGGGCTTTGATGTGCAACTAGCCGCCTGCGACCCCCACCTGTGCTGCGGCTCTGCCGGTACCTACAGCGTCCTGCAACCCGAACTGTCCACCCAATTGCGCGACCGCAAACTCAGCAACCTGCAAGCCACAGCACCCACGCAAATCATCTCCGCCAACATCGGCTGCATTACGCACTTGCAAAGCGGGACGGATACGCCGGTGCGGCATTGGGTTGAAGTGTTGGATGCGGCTTTGACATAGTGAATTCAGAGGTTGTTGCTTCCTGTCCACTTTTTGATCTATCGCCTGCCCTGTTATCGATCCAGTTGTCAAAGAGCTGCTTGCATTGGGCAATTTGCAATTAAACACTTGCTACACTAAACTTTTAAATATTTACGAAGGATAACTTGTGTTACGTGCAATTTCTATCATCGCCATTTCCATCGCAGCCACTGGCTGTGCGTCCGTACTCAATGACGTGACACATCCTATGAAAGTCGAAACCAAAACAGCCGCAGGCACGATGGTGGCTGACGCAGACTGCAAACTCACCAACGACTACGGCGTATTCAACGTCAAGTCAGGCGAAACCACCCAAGTGCGTCGTTCCAGTAAGGACCTGGAAATCGTTTGCAAAAACCCAGCCAACCCGGATGCTGTGGCCACAGCCATTTCACGTGCCAACGGCGGCATGTTTGGCAACATCATATTAGGCGGCGGCATCGGTGCCGTGATCGACCACAATAAAGGCACTGCCTATTCATATCCCGTATGGGTACAGTTGGTATTTGGCCAGACCTTGGTGTTTGACCGTAGAGCGGAAAAAGAAGGTCAGCCTACGCAAGGCGTGTTGCCTGCGCCAGTAACGGCGACAAAATAATTTGAACACAGCCCAAGCACTCGCACCGCGCAGTATGCAACGGATTGCGGCTGTCTCGGGCTTTCTGGCCGTTGCGCTGGGCGCGTTTGGTGCCCACGGCTTGCGCGAAATTTTGACCAGTAACGGCACTTCGCAAACCTGGACGACTGCGGCGACCTACCATTTGGTGCATTCGGTCGTGCTGCTATTTGTCGCACAGCTCAAACCAGTGCCGCGTATGGCAGCTTGGTGTTTTGTGGCGGGAATTGTGATGTTCAGCGGCAGTTTGTATGCGCTGGCGGTGACGAACCTGAAGTTGCTGGGGGCGGTGACACCTGTGGGCGGTGTGGGTCTTCTGGCGGGGTGGTTACTGCTTGCTTTTCGCTTTGATAGGGAATGAGGCGGATTCAGTATGCTATATTTTTAGTAGCTGCTTGCGCATATTTTGCGCTGGCTACGGGCATATTTTCATGCTTTTGTAGTCTTCGGGGCGCAGGATAAATGGGGTCAGAGCCCAATTTCGTTTGTGCGTTACGCGCTCCGATGCGAAGGTCTTCCTGAATTGGGATCTGACCCCATTTATCCTGCTGGAGTACACGGGCCTCGCCTATATCCGCACGCCAGCCACGTCTCGCGGGATTGGGGTGGTGGGTGACTTTGCGTAGCGAAATAAAGGGGGAGCCGAAGGCGGAGGACATTCGCGGAGCAGAGTCACCCACTGCCCCAATCCTGCCGTACACAACTTGGCCCGTGTGCAGCAAGCGACTAAAGACAAGCTGGAAAACGCAAGACCAAACAGATCAACCAGCCGCCCGCTTGGCCAGTATCTCAAACGCAGGCAAAGTCTTGCCTTCCAGCACTTCCAAAAACGCACCGCCGCCGGTAGAGATATAGCCCACATCTTTCTCAATGCCGTACTTGGCAATAGCCGCCAAAGTATCGCCACCCCCCGCAATAGAAAACGCAGACGAAGCAGCAATCGCACGTGCAATAGTCTCGGTGCCATGCGCAAAAGCGTCAAACTCAAACACCCCCACCGGGCCGTTCCACACAATCGTGCCAGCGGCCTTCAACTGCTCGGCCAGCTTGGCAGCAGTCACGGGGCCAATGTCCAAAATCAAATCGTCATCAGCCACCTGGGTTGCAAGCTTTACCGTAGCCACGGCATCGGGTGCAAAGCTTTTAGCCACCACCACGTCGGTGGGGATCGGTACTTCTGCGCCGCGCGCCTTCATCGCGCGCATCACCGCTTGGGCTTCGCCGACCAAGTCGGCCTCGGCCAATGATTTGCCAATACGCAAACCTGCAGCCAGCATAAAGGTGTTGGCAATGCCGCCGCCCACAATCAAACCGTCAACCTTGTCAGACAGGGCTTTCAAAATCGTCAACTTGCTGCTCACCTTGCTGCCCGCCACAATGGCGATCAATGGGCGCTGGGGTTGCGCCAGGGCTTTGGTAATCGCATCTATCTCGGCAGCCAAAAGCGGCCCGGCACTGGCAACGGGTGCAAACTGCGCCATGCCGTAGGTGGTGCCTTCGGCGCGGTGTGCGGTGCCAAAGGCGTCGTTCACAAAAATATCGCATAGCCTGGCCATTTTTTGCGCCAACTCAGGATTGTTCTTTTTCTCGCCCACGTTTACGCGGCAGTTTTCTAGTAAAACGATCTGGCCAGGGGCTACATCGACACCATCGACCCAGTGGGCCACCAGCGGCACCGGGCGACCCAGTAGCTGTGCCATGCGTGCGGCCACGGGTGCCAGCGAATCTTCGGGTTTGAAGGTACCCTCGCTTGGGCGGCCCAAGTGTGACGTGACCATGACCGCCGCGCCTGCTTGAAGCGCCATGTGAATGCAAGGCATGCTGGCACGGATGCGCGTGTCTTCGGTGATGTGGCCTGCGTCGTCTTGCGGCACGTTCAGGTCGGCGCGGATAAACACACGCTTGTTTTTGGCGCTGCCATTGGCGCACAGATCAGAAAAACGGATAAATTGCATGGCAAACCTTTGTTGGACTAGGTAGGAACAGGCCCGATTTTAGTGGCTGTGGTCGGATCAAAAGTTACCAACCTGAAACAAGCGCGGTGTAAGTTGGCTGCGCACGCGTTAGCATGGTAAAAAGCTTGCAAACTGCACGTTTACCCCCACTTCCCTACAATGTACAAATGCACTCAGTAAACATCTAAAAAGACAGACAACTATGGTTCCCCACCTTATCACCGCCACCACCGGCCCCATCAACGAACTGGAACAACGCATTCTGGACAGCATGCCCGCCATTGAGCGCTGGTTTCGGCTGGAATGGATGGAGCACACGCCCCCGTTTTATGCGTCGGTAGACATTCGCAACGCGGGCTTCAAACTGGCACCGGTAGACACCAACCTGTTTCCGGGCGGCTGGAACAATTTGACACAAGAAATGCTGCCCCTGGCCGTGCAAGCTGCCATGGCCGCCATTGAAAAGATTTGCCCCGAAGCCAAAAACCTGCTCATCATCCCCGAGAACCACACGCGCAACACCTTTTATTTAAGCAACGTGGCGCAGTTGGCGCGCATCTTCAACATGGCGGGCCTCAATGTGCGCATTGGCTCCATCAACCCCGACATCAAAGAACCCACACCCATTACCTTGCCCAATGGCGAGGTGGTGCTGCTCGAACCCGTGGTGCGCACAGCGGGCGGTGGCAAGGGCCGCTTGGGTGTGAAAGACTTTGACCCCTGCACGATTTTGCTGAACAACGACCTGTCTGCTGGCGTGCCCGGCATTCTGGAAGAAATTTACGAACAGCACTTGCTGCCGCCCTTGCATGCGGGCTGGCACACGCGGCTCAAATCGCAACACTTTGATGCCTACGAAGAAGTGGCCAAGCGCTTTGGCAAAATTTTGGGCGTAGACCCGTGGCTCATCAACCCCATGTTCAACCAGTGCGGCGAGGTGGACTTTGCCGAGGGCGTGGGCATGGACTGTTTGATCAGCAACACCGACGCACTGCTGACCAAGATCAAACGAAAATACAAGGAATACGGCATCAACGAAAAGCCCTTTGTCGTGGTCAAGGCCGACAACGGCACCTACGGCATGGGCATCATGACCGTGCGCGACGTGAAAGACCTGGAAGCGATCAACCGCAAAACCAAAAACAAGATGAGTGTCATCAAGGACGGACAAGCGGTGAGCCAGGTGATTATTCAAGAAGGCGTGCTGACCAACGAACGTGTGAACGACGCGGTGGCTGAACCCGTGGTGTACATGATGGACCGCTATGTGGTGGGCGGTTTTTACCGCGTGCACGCCGACAGGGGTGTGGACGAAAACCTCAACGCGCCCGGCGCAAGCTTTGTGCCCCTGGCCTTCAACAAGTCTGCCCATATGCCACAGCCCGGTGCCAAACCTGGTGCCAGCGAGCCGAACCGCTTTTACATGTACGGCGTCATCGGCCGTTTGGCCATGCTGGCTGCCAGCTATGAGCTGGAAAAAACCGACCCCGAAGCCGAGGTGTATGCCTAAACCCACGTTTACCTGGCTTTTTGGCCTAATGCCAGCGTAAACAGTGCGCGAGCAGCTATACTATTTGTAGCATGCCAGACAGTCTAAACCGCCCACCACCCCCGCACGTGTACCGCTGCGTGTGTGGCGCATCCGTGTATTTTCACAACAGTGTCTGCCTGAACTGCCGTACCGACCTGGGTTATGACCCAGAGCAGGCGCAGGTGCTTGCATTGGCCAGCACCGCGTTGCCAGGGCAGTGGGCTATTGCATCGGGTGCCCCCAGCAGTGTGGGTAACCCGCATGCGGTCGGCCACCAGCGCCTGTATTACCGCTGCGCCAACTTCTCTACCGCCGCCGCCTGCAACTGGCTGCGCCCGGCCAATGTGGTGGCCGTGGGCGGTGATGACGGCCTGTGCCTGGCCTGCAGCCTCAATCGCACCGTGCCCGAACAGTCCCAGCCGCATAACCAGATGCTGTGGGCACGCATCGAAGTGGCCAAGCGCCGCCTTGTGACGCAGCTGCTGGCGCTGGGCTTGCCTGTGCGCACCCTGCAGCGCAGCCCCTGGCAAGACGCACAGCGCGGCTTGGCCTTTGATTTTTTGCTGGAAAAGCAGGCGGGCATGCCGGTGATGACAGGCCATGCAAACGGCGTCATCACCATCAATGCCGAAGAAGCAGACGACGCTTTTCGCGAACAAGCCCGCCAGGCCATGCAAGAGCCTTATCGCACCGTGCTAGGTCACTTGCGCCACGAGGTGGGCCACTATTATTGGGACAGGCTGGTGCTGGGAACAAAGTGGCTGGAGCCCTTTCGCGCCTGGTTTGGCGACGAGCGGCGCGACTACCCGCAGTCCGTGCAATTGCACTACGCCGTGGGCCCGCCTGCCGACTGGGCCACGCGGCATGTGAGTGCCTATGCGTCCAGCCACCCTTGGGAAGACTGGGCCGAAACCTGGGCGCAGTACCTGCATATGCGCGACACCATGAACACCGCACGCAGTTTTGGCCTGGACGCAAGCGATGTGGAGGCGGGCACCTTGCACTTCTCGATAGACGCGCTATATAACCCCTATGTGCCAGGGGCACAGGTCTTTGTAGACTTTGTGAATAACTGGCTGGGTATCACCCGCGTGCTCAACGAGCTGTTGCGCAGCATGGGCGAGCGCGATCTTTATCCCTTTGTATTGCCACTACCGGCCATTGCCAAACTGCAGCTCGTGCACGAGGTGGTCAAGCAATCACTACAATAATAATAGCTGCTCGCGCATATTCTGCGCTGGCTACAGGCTAATGTAAGGTCATGTAGGATGTAAGTGTGCAGACTACAACTGTGTCTCAAATGGTGGCAAATGTCACAGCGATAACAGCAAGCAAGAGTGCTGGCTATGCACACGGTTTGGCGATTGAATAGAGTCTTCTTTAACCACTGAAGGAGTCTTTATGACCTTGAAAGTACCATCGCCAACACCATTGCAAACCACTAAGCGTACCCGCCGCATCAAGCTGGATGGCCATACATTCAATGCCGTCAGCATAGCTATCATTTCTGCAGCCGCGCTACAGTTCAGTCCAGCGTTTGCACAAATGACAGCGCCGGCTACCAAGCCTGCAGCGCCCGCTGCCGCCGACGCTGCCCCCGCAGCGGTCAGCCCAGATTCAGCCAAAGCCATGGAGGCTTTTGCACGTGCTGACAAAAACAAGGACGGCAAGCTGAGCAAGGCAGAAGCCGACAGCATCCCAGGCCTGACCCAACGCTTTGCAGATGTTGATGCTGACAAGGACGGCTCCATTTCTCAGAACGAGTTCATGGATGCCATGAAGAAGTAAGCGGTGCTTGGGCAGTTCTTCGAACGACCTGATCGTAAATTTGTAATTTTGCGCAGATTGTTCGAGGCAATTGCTTTTTTGGTACTCAAAAATGTCACAACGATAACAGCAAGCAAGAGTACTGGTGCTGTGTTCGCCCAGGCGAAACAATCGCCATTCTTTCAACCAACCAAGGAGTCTTTATGACCAAACTCAACACTCTCATTTTGGCTATCATTTCTGTAGCCGCCCTGCATGTAAGCACTGCATTTGCGCAAACAGCACCAGCGGCTCCTGCCGGTGGCGATACCGCCAAGGCCATGGAAGCGTTTGACCGTGCTGACAAGAACAAGGACGGCAAGCTCAGCAAGGAAGAGGCTGACAGCATGCCAGCCGTTGCTGCGAAGTTTGCTGAAATTGATGCAGATAAAGATGGCTCCATTTCCAAAGCGGAATATATGGACGCTTTGAAGAAGTAAAGCGCTTCGCTTGGATGCAAGGGCGGTGGCCGTGATGGTCACCGCCCTTTGTGTTGACTTGCGCTCACCGGGGCATCAACGCTTTTCTCAAGTTAAACCAACGCCGCTGACTCTTTCGAATCAGCGGCGTTGGTATTTTTGAAGGCAATGGCTGCGCTGCCAAGCGCGGTATGCCAAGCGTTTTATACCAAGGCGCTGACCTGGCTGGTGTTTAGTCGCTGCTTGTGCTGCGGGTTCTGGCTGCCTGGATTTCAGCCATGATCCGTGAGTCGCATTTGGCCAGTTCCCACAGCTTGCTTTCTTCTGCAGCTTCTTTGCTGGCAATGCGCCATGCGATAAAGGCGGTGCGCAAGCTGCGAGCAGCGTGGCGAGCTGGCCGTGCCAGCAAACCGATGGCTGCAAAAGCCACCAGCCACAAGGCCACCCAGGCCATCAGCAAGTGGCCGTCGGTCACGGCATCAATCAACTGGTTGGCAACCACCAAAAGTGCGGCCACCACGGCAGCCAGCAACAAAGTAGCCAGGCTGCGGGAAGAGTCGATGCGCTTAACGCCCGATTGAACGGCATGGGCTGCAGACTCCAGGCGTTCAGCGCCAGCGTGGAATGTGGGGTATTGGGTATGTACAAAACTGGTCATGGTGGCTCTCCTTCAGGTGCCAGCTGCACATTGCAGCGGGAATGACTGAAGATTAGGGTTTACCTTAGTGTTACGCCACTTTAGAATGGTGATGAATACTATTCACAAATCGTATAAATTGACATTTTTTCACGCTATGCCAGTACTTGCCACACCACGCCCCCTCAACTTTCGCACGCTGGACTTGAACCTGCTGCGCGTGCTGGATGAAGTGCTGGCCGAGCGCAGCCTGACCCGCGCCGCGCACAACCTGGCGATGACGCAACCCGCAGTCAGTAACGCCATCAAACGCCTGCGCGACGTGCTGGGCGACGACCTGGTGCGCCGCGCCGGCTTTGGCATGGAGCCCACGCCCAGGGCGCTGGCGCTGTGGCCGTCGATTCGCAATGCGCTGGCTGGTTTGCAGCAAAGCCTAGCACCGGGTGAATTTATACCCGCCCAGTCCGACAGCACCTTTGTACTGGCCATGGCGGACGCCACCGCTGCCGAGCTGATGCCAGGCCTGGTGCAGCGCATCGAGCAAGACGCACCCGGCGTCTCCATGCGCGTGCTACCGCTGACCACCCGCGACCCACGCAAGCTGCTGGAAGAAGAGCGCCTGGACCTGGCGGTGGGCTACTTTCCGGCGGTGCTGGCCGACTTGACGGCGCAGGCCCAGGCGACCACCGGGTTGGCGTCACAGGCCGGTGGCGCTGCCTTTGAGCATGAGCGTTTGTACGATGGGCAATACGTGTGCGTGATGCGCGCAAACCACCGGCTGGCGCGCAAAAAAACCTTGAGCCTGGACGACTATTGCAACGCACACCACCTGTTGGTGAGCTTTTCGGGGCGGCCCTTTGGTTTTATTGACGAGGCGTTGGCTGGCATTTCGCGCAAGCGGCGCATCGTGCTCACCGTCAACCAGTTCTTTACCGCCGGGCGCGTGGTGGCCAGCTCCGACCTGCTGACCGTGTTGCCCCGTCACTTTGTGCGTGTGGCCGATGTGGGCGGTGACCTGGTCATGCGCGAGCTGCCCTTTGCCGTGCCCGTGGTGCATGTAGACACCTTGTGGCATCGGCGCAAAACGCCCCACGGTGCGCACCAGTGGCTGCGCACCGTGGTGCTGGACGTGGCGCGGCGCGCGTTTGCCTAAGCGCGCGTCGGTACGCCAAGCTGTCGCCATCACAGCCGCATACAAAGCTTCGCCAGCGACTTGGTTAGACTTAAAGCTTATGCCCCAGTACCGCAACTTCGTCTTCATCCTTTGTCTCGCACTTCCCTGGTTGAACCCTTTTGCCCCTGGCCCGTCTGCCGCCATGGTGCCCTGGTTGGTCTCACTTGCCAGCGTGGGCGCACTGCTGCTGTGTGCGCCCGTTGCGCAATTACCCAAGTCATTTACTATGATTTTAATAGCTGCTTGCGCATATTTCATGCTGGCGTGGGCGCTAAAAGGCTTCCAAAACATGGTGGAGGTGCTGACCAGCGCGCTGGCCATGGGCGGTGCCGTGCTGTGTGCCATGGTGGGTCGTGGCTTGCACAGTCCGCCTGTGTCAAACCAGGGTTGCCATGTGCATTGGCTGGCGGGCATCTGGCTGGCAGTGGCGCTGATCAGTAGCGCTATGGCACTGTGCCAATACTTTGGCGTAGAACACTGGTTCGCCCCATGGATCAGCCATTCGGGCGACGGCACAGCCTTTGCCAACCTGCGCCAGCGCAACCAGTTTGCCTCTCTCACTGGCATCGGGCTGCTGGCCCTGGTGTATCTGCACACCACCATGGCCGCGCCAAGCACATGGCAGCAGCGGTTGTGGCCCTGGTGTGCCCTGCTGATATTGGCCACGGCCAATGCCGCCACCGCGTCTCGCACCGGGGCGGTGCAGTGGCTGCTGCTGGCCGCGCTGGGCTGGTGTTGGCGAATGCATCGTGCGCCTGCTGCGCGCCGCTGGCTGCTGCTGGCGGTGCCCCTGTATGCGGCCCTGTCTGTTTTGATGCCCATACTGGCAAACCTGGCAACAGCGGCGACAGGCAATGTGTTTAGCCGCATGGCAGATGCCACGGGCGGAGGCCGCGTGGCCCTGTATGACAACGTGTGGGACCTGATCATGCAAAACCCCTGGACAGGCTGGGGCTGGCGCGAACTGTCTTACGCCCACTACGCGCATTCTTTTGGCAACCGCTTCCCGGAAATTTTGGACAACGCCCACAACCTGCCCCTGCACCTAGCGGTGGAACTGGGCCTGCCCTTTGCATTGCTGGTGTGCGGTGCGTTGGTGTGGTGGGTACTGCGCAACCGGCCGTGGAACGAGGCGGCGCCACAGCGCCAGATGGCCTGGGGCGTGTTGCTGCTGATTGGCGTGCACAGCCTGACCGAATACCCGCTGTGGTATGGCCCGTTTCTGATGACGGCAGGACTGTGCGCAGGGTTGCTGTGCAAACCGTTGCAGCAAGAAAAATCGGCCATTGCCAGCGCCGTTATTGCGCCAACAGCTCTGTTTTTAATAGCATTTACTATCTTTGCTGCGGTTGACTACCACCGCGTCAGCCAGATTTATCTAAATCCCGAAGCGCGCAGCCCGCCCTATGCAGACGACACACTGGCCCAGGCGCAGCGCAGCATTTTGTTTGCGCGGCAAGCCCGTTTTGCTGAACTGGTCACCACAACGGTCACCGCAAACAACGCTGCCCACGTGCTGGCCTTGTCGGCAGACCTGGTGCACTATTCCCCCGAGCCGCGCGTCATCCAGGCGCTGATCGAGTCGGCCACAGCCCTGCATATGGACGACGTAGCCATATTCCACCTGTCGCGCTACAAAGACGTGTTTCCAAAAGACTATGCGGCTTGGTCAGCGCTGAAATAGGTTTCTGGCCGCCTTCCATCAGGCGTTCAACAGGGCGTGAGTTACAGCTTTTAAGTCAATGGCGTGAAGACCCCGCCTCCGCCAAGGTATTTCATTTTGTAAATCAATCGTTTGATTAAGATAGATATACTGGGCAGCATGAAAACAATACGCCCAGAACCCACACGAAGTGACGGCGAGGAATCACGGCAGCGGCTTTTGCAGGCAGCCGTGCATGGTTTTGCTGAACATGGTTTCAGCAAAACATCCATACGCTCGATTGCAGAGGCGGCTGGCGTGAACATTGCGGCAATTAGTTATTATTTTGGCGACAAGGCGGGCCTGTACCGTGCCGCCTTTACCGAACCGATGGGCACGCCCAAGGACGACATTTCGCTGTTTGATGGCGAAGACCTGTCGATAGACGAGGCCTTGCGGGGCCTGTTTAGCGGGTTTATTGAACCGCTCAAGCAAAACGAGCTGGTGCAGCAATGCATTCGCCTGCACATGCGTGAAATGGTGGAGCCGACCGGGCTGTGGCAAGAAGAAGTGCAGCAGGGCATCAAGCCCTGCCATGACGCACTGGTCAAAGTAATGACGCGCCATTACAAATTGCGCAAACAAGACGACGACATCGACCGGCTGGTGATGGCGATTGTTTCGATGGGGGTGCACATGTATGTGGGGCGCGAGATTGCCCTGCAATTGCACCCCAACCTGGTCACTACGCCCAAAGCCCTGGACGTGATGGCAGATCGCCTGGTGATGTTTGCCCGCGCCATGGTGGACGCAGAAGGCGCGCGCCGCAAGGCTGCAAGCAAAAAGAAATAGAGAGGATCTTTGTTTATGCGATTGACACGACAAACGGTATGGATGGGCGCAGCGCTGCTGACCCTGTCGGGCTGCGCCAGCCAGAGCCGTCTGCCCAGTGCGCAAGACGCGCAAGCGGCCAGCACGGTGCAGCCCCCCGCCACCTGGCACACCACGCTGCCCCACGGCGGTAGCACGGCCACCATGGCCAATTGGTGGGCGCAATTGGGTGACCCATTGCTGCCGGAGCTGGTAGACGCTGCCCAAGAGCGCAGCGCCACGCTGGCTGCGGCGCGCACCCGCATTGCGCAGGCACGCGCCACGCTCACGGGTGCGCAGGCCAACATGCAGCCCGGTGTCAACGCAACTGCAAACGCCAGTCGTGGTGTGCAATCGCCCGGCGCGCCTGCGGCTACCAGCGTGTCGGCAGGCCTGCAAGCTGCCTGGGAGCTGGACCTGTTTGGCGGCAACGGCGCGACACGCGATGCCTCTACATTACGGCTGGAAAACGCGCAACTGGGCTGGCACGAAGCGCGTGTGGCCTTGGCTGCTGAAACAGCCAGCGCGTATTTCAGTTTGCGCAATTGCGAAAGCGTGTTGGCCGTAACGCAAAAAGACGCCGCTTCGCGCCTGGAGACCGCGCGCCTGAACGACCTGACCGCTGGCGCTGGCCTGAACGCGCCAGCCAACGCGGCACTGGCCCGCGCCAGTGCCGCAGACGCTGCCAGCAGCCTGCGCGCGCAGCAAGCGCAGTGCGATGTGTTGGTCAAGGCATTGGTGGCCCTGAGCGGCATCGACGAACCTGCCCTGCGGCAAAAATTACAGGCAAAACAGCCAAATGCCAGCGCAGATACTGCGCAAGCAGCTCTGTTTTCTATAGCAAACGTACCTGCCAAGGTGTTGCAGCAGCGCCCTGACATCGCCGCCGCGCAGCGCAGCATTGCCGCCGCTCAACTGGAAGCCAAAGCCTTTGATGCTCGCCGCCTGCCCAGTATCAGCCTGAACGGCAGCATTGGCGGTGCGCGGCTGTATTCGGGCGGCAACACCAGCAGCGGCATGACCTGGTCGCTGGGCCCCGTGGCGTTGACGCTGCCGCTGTTGGACGGTGGCCGCAATGCTGCCAATACGGCGGCGGCCACGGCAGCGTATGACGAAGCCGTGGTAACCCTGCGCTCCAAAGTGTCGCAGGCTGTGCGCGAAGTAGAAGAGGCCTTGGTCAATCTGGACAGCGCAGCCGCACGACGCAGCGACGTGCAGGTGGCGGTCAAAGGGTACCAAACCTCGCTGGACGCCACCCAAGCGCGCTACAGGGCAGGCCTGGCCAGCCTGGTGGAGCTGGAAGACGCGCGCCGTGTGGCTTTGCAATCGCAGCAAAGCCAGTTGCGGTTAGATGCAGAACGCATTGCCGCGTGGATCGGCCTGTACCGCGCTGCGGGCGGTGGCTGGAGCGGGCTAGCAGATGTGCCGCAGGCCAACAAGTAAGCAAAAATTGGAGGAACAACTTATGAAAAATACTTTCACACGCAAACAGCTCACTATCATTTTAATAGCTGCTTGCGCACTATTTGCGCTGGCATTCGGCCTATTTGCATCCAATTTACAGGCGCAAGACGGTAAAAATGGCAAAGACGACAAGGTACCCAGTGCATCCAAGCCCGCACTCACCGTCAACGTCGTTAGCCCCAGCAATGGCAGTCTGGCGCTTAAGCTGTCTGCCAACGGCAATATTGCTGCGTGGCAAGAAGCCATCATTGGCGCTGAAGTCAACGGCCTCAAGCTGATGGACGTGCGCGTGAACGTGGGCGACGTGGTCAAGCGTGGCCAGGTGCTGGCCACCTTTAGCGTAGACGGCTCGCGGGCCGACCTATTGCAAGCCCGCGCCGGTCTGGCCGAGGCGCAAGCCACCGCAGCAGAAGCCGCCGCCAATGCCAACCGTGCACGTAGCCTGCAAGATACGGGCGCACTCAGTGCACAGCAAATCAACCAGTTCACCACGGCCGAGAGCACAGCCAAATCGCGGGTGGATGTGGCACAAGCCCAGCTGGCCAATGCGCAAATCAAGCTGAACAATGCGCAGCTGACATCGCCCGACAGCGGCGTCATATCGGCTCGCAGTGCCACGGTAGGCAGTGTGGTGGGTGCTGGCACCGAACTGTTTCGCATGGTTCGCCAGGGCCGCCTGGAATGGCGCGCCGAGGTGACCAGTAGCGAACTGGCCAGTATCAAGCCCGGACAAGCGGTCAGCATCACCTCGGCCACGGGCGCGGTGGTAGAAGGCAAGGTACGTGTCGTCGCGCCCACGGTAGACCCACAAACCCGCAACGCCCTGGTGTATGTAGACGTGCCGCACAACCCAGGCGTCAAGGCGGGCATGTTTGCCAAAGGTGAATTTGCCTTGGGCGCTGTCAATGCGCTGACCTTGCCGCAACAAGCTTTGGTGTTGCGCGACGGTTTTACCTATGCTCTGCGGCTGGAAGCCACCAACAAGGTCAGCCAGATCAAACTACAAACTGGTCGCCGCGTGGGCGATGCGGTAGAGATTTTGCAAGGCGTGAAGTCGGGTGAAAAATACGTGGCCAGCGGCGCTGCGTTTTTGGCCGATGGTGATACCGTTCGCGTTGCAACAACAGTCAATATACCGAATGTCAGCGCCAGCAATGCGCAAGCAGCTACTAAATGAATAGCAAAAGAGTGGAGAAAATCTATGAACGTATCCGCCTGGTGTATTAAAAACCCGATAGCGTCGGTCATGTTTTTTGTGATGCTGACCTTTGCGGGCATCATCGCCTACAAGGGCATGAAGATCCAAAACTTTCCTGACCTGGAACTGCCCACCATTACGGTGAGCGCGTCTCTGCCCGGTGCTGCACCTGCCCAGCTAGAAAGCGACGTGGCTCGCAAGATTGAAGGGGGTCTGGCATCGCTGCAGGGCCTCAAGCACATCTACACCAAGGTGCAAGACGGTGTGGTGACCATCACCGCAGAGTTTCGTCTGGAAAAGTCTAGCCAAGAGGCGCTGGACGACGTGCGTAGCGCCGTATCCCAGGTGCGCGGTGACTTGCCTTCGGATTTGCGCGACCCGGTGGTGAGCAAGGTCAACCTGTCGGGCGCGCCCATTTTGGCCTACACCATTCGCAGCAAAAAGCTGGACGACGAAGCGCTGAGCTGGTTTGTAGACGACACACTCACCAAACGCCTACTGGCGGTGAACGGCGTAGGAGCGATTAGCCGCGTGGGTGGTGTGAGCCGCGAAGTGCGCATTGCGCTAGACCCCGGCAAAATGCAGGCGCTGGGTGTCAGCGCCACGACCGTGTCGCACCAGTTGCGCTCAGTTCAAATGGAAGCCGCTGGTGGCCGTGCAGACCTGGGCAGCAGTGAGCAGCCGGTGCGTACTATTGCCACCGTCAAGTCGGCACAAGAACTGGCCCGCATGGAGTTGTCTTTGGGCGATGGCCGCAAAATTCGCCTGGACCAAATTGCCAGCGTGCAAGACACAATTGCCGAGCCGCGTGCATTGGCCTTGCTCAACGGCGTGCCTGTGGTGGGTTTTGAAATTACCCGCAGCAAGGGTGCCAGCGAACTGGTGGTGGGCGCAGGCGTGGTCAAGGCACTGGAAGAAATCAAGGCGGCTCACCCCGATGTGGAATTGAACCAGGCCTTTGACTTCGTCACACCCGTGCAAGAAGAGTTCAACTCGTCCATGACCATGCTGATCGAAGGCGGCCTGCTGGCTGTGTTGGTGGTATGGCTGTTTTTGCGCGACTGGCGCGCTACTTTTGTATCCGCCGTAGCACTGCCGCTGTCGGTCATTCCAGCCTTTATTGGCATGAACTATCTGGGCTTTTCCATCAACGTGGTGACGCTGTTGGCGCTGAGTCTGGTCATCGGTATCTTGGTAGACGACGCCATTGTGGAGGTAGAAAACATCGTTCGCCATTTGCGTATGGGTAAAACCCCCTACCAAGCGGCGATGGAAGCGGCCGATGAAATTGGCTTGGCCGTGATTGCCACCACTTTTGCGCTGGTAGCCGTATTTTTACCCACGGCTTTCATGAGCGGTATTCCTGGCAAGTTCTTCAAACAATTTGGCTGGACAGCGTCACTTGCGGTGTTTGCATCGTTGGTGGTAGCGCGCATGCTCACGCCGATGATGGCGGCGTATATCCTCAAACCCATCGTCACTGGCGCTACGCAAGACGGGCGCGTGATGCGCTGGTACATGCGCACGGCGGCGCTGGCCATCAAGCACCGCTGGATAACGGCCATTGGTGCGGGCGCATTTTTTGTGGGCTCCCTCATGCTGATCCCACTGCTGCCTAAAGGTTTTATTCCACCAGACGACAACAGCCAAACTCAGGCGTATCTGGAGCTGGCACCGGGCACCAAGCTGGCGCAAACCAAAGAGGCCGCCGAGACCGCGCGCATGCTCATCAGCAAGGTAGACCATGTGAAAAGCGTGTACACCACGATTGGCGGCGGCGCGGCGGGCAGTGACCCTTTTGCACCGGGCGGCGCAGCAGAAACGCGCAAAGCCACATTGACCATTTTGCTGACGGACCGCGGCACGCGGCCCCGCAAGCAGGGCATTGAAAATAATATTCGCGCGGCGCTGGAAGCCTTGCCGGGTGTGCGCAGCAAGGTAGGCTTGGGCGGGTCGGGTGAAAAATACGTGTTGGTGCTCACCGGCGAAGATGCACTGGCTCTGGGCCAGGCGGCCAGTGCGCTGGAAAAAGACCTGCGCACGATTCCAGGTCTGGGCAGCGTCATCAGCAGCGCAGCACTGGTGCGGCCTGAAGTAACGGTGCGCCCTGACTTTGCCCGCATGGCCGACCTGGGAGTGACCAGCAGCGCCATTGGCGAAACGCTGCGCATCGCCACCGTGGGTGACTACGACGCGTCCCTGCCCAAGCTCAACCTGTCGCAACGCCAGGTGCCCATCGTCGTGCGTCTGGCCGACGATGCACGCAGTGATTTGGCCAGCATCGAACGCCTGATGTTGCAGGGCAACAAAGGCCCAGTCATGCTCAGCCAGGTGGCCTCGCTGGAGCTGGCGGGTGGCCCTGCGGTGATTGACCGCTATGACCGCGCACGTAACGTGCAGCTGGAAGTGGAGCTGTCCAATGTGGCCTTGGGCGACATGACGGAGGCCGTGAAAAAACTGCCCGCGATTGTGAACCTGCCACCGGGTGTGAAGCAAATCGAGATTGGTGACGCTGAAGTGATGGCCGAACTTTTTGCCAGCTTTGGCCTGGCCATGCTGACCGGCGTGTTGTGCATCTACATTGTGTTGGTGCTGCTGTTCAAAGACTTTTTGCACCCGGGTACGATTTTGGCGGCCTTGCCTTTGTCTTTGGGTGGTGCTTTTGTAGGCTTACTTATTGCGCAAAAAAGTTTTTCCATGCCGTCCCTCATCGGCCTGATCATGCTGATGGGTGTGGCAACAAAGAACTCCATCTTGCTGGTGGAATACGCCATCGAGGCGCGCCGAGGCCGCCATGCAACGGAGTCTATGCCTGCTGTGCCACCCATGTCGCGCATGGACGCGCTGCTGGACGCCTGCCACAAGCGGGCCCGCCCTATCGTGATGACCACCATCGCCATGGGCGCAGGCATGTTGCCTATCGCCGTGGGCTGGGGCGGTGCAGACACCAGCTTTCGCAGCCCGATGGCGGTGGCAGTGATTGGCGGCTTGATCACCTCCACTTTCTTGAGCCTGCTGGTGATTCCAGCCGTGTTCACTTTTGTGGACGACTTTGCCCTGTGGTGCGCCAAAATGTGGCGCAAGGTGTTTCGCAAGCAATCCCTGCCAGCGCGATTGCGAGCCAGTGCTGAGTAACAGGCGCAAAAAAAATAGGGTCAGATCCGCATTAATCCAGCACAGCTGCCATCGTCCCACATATTACGGTTATGCCGCGATAACGCCACACCCTAGTGTGGTTTGTTTTTCTGATCATGCCCTCTAAGTCTGGAGATCCAAGCGTCAATATTCAAACCATCTTCCATGTGATAGCGCTCGACTTTGCGGTACAAGGTACTGCGGGAGATTCCCAGAGCAAACGCTGCCTTGGTCAGATTCCCATCATGTGCCCGAACGGCTCGTGCAATGGCCAGGTGCTCGGTGTCTTCCAGGCTTACTCGACCTGTGACAGGGGTGGCCATAAGACTTGGCGTTTTTTCTAAAAATGCCGGAGGTGAAGGCAGCAACGGTTTCTCGAACGTTGACTCCTCCAGCATTTCCTGTGGCAATTCATGGCGCTGCACCACGGGGTCATCAGATGTCAGCAGCAAGCTCTCCACCACATTGCGCAGTTCGCGCACGTTACCGGGCCAGTGATAAGCACGGATCAACGCCATCACGTCAGGGCCAAACTGGCGCGTTGCCACACCATGGCGCTGCGCCAGACTTTGGTTGAAGCTCTCAGTCAAAATGTCCAGATCGTCACCACGATCCCTTAGCGGGGGGACATGCAGGCGAGTTACGCTGATGCGGTGGTACAGGTCACGCCTGAAATGGTTGGCCTCCACCTCGTCGAGCAAATTGCGGTTGGTCATGGCGAGTAAACGCACATCGACGCG
This sequence comes from Polaromonas sp., assembly GCA_043774625.1. Lineage (GTDB taxonomy): Bacteria > Pseudomonadota > Gammaproteobacteria > Burkholderiales > Burkholderiaceae_C > JAAFIP01. The sequence goes on from JAYVTG010000101.1 coordinate 22,801, forward strand.
TCGCGGTTTGGTGTCACCCAGGCGGTAAATAATGCCTTCTTCCAGCGCACGCAGCAGCACGGGCTGCAAGTCAAGCGGCAGGTCGCCAATCTCGTCCAGACACAGCGTACCGCCATGAGCCAACTCGAAGCGGCCCGGCCGCCCTTCAGATGTTGCACCCGTAAAGGCACCACGTACATGTCCGAATAACTCGCCTGCAATCAGCTCCTTGGTTGCTGCACCGCAGTTGTAGGCAATGAAGGGACCAGACACCCGGTCATCGCCGTGCACCGCGCGCGCAAACAGCTCTTTGCCCACACCAGTCTCACCGTCGATCAGAACAGGTACACGTCGCTGCGCTAATTGCTGTGCGCGCTGCACGGTCATCATCAGCGCTGGACTTTGTCCGAGAATGCCTAAAAAATCGACGCGCCGTGGATCAGCTTGCAAGCTTGCGTCTGCGGCGCGAGTGCTCACTCTGTGCAGAGTTTTCGGCAGTATGGTGATGCGTGACTGATGCGGCACCACCACCACAGCACCAATGGTGCGCCCTTCAGAGCGCACCGGGCTGAACCACTCGGGGCGCAGGCCTTGCGGTAGATGCAGTGCCCAATCCTCAATCAGGGTGTCGGCATTCATTCCGACCAGTCTTTGACCCATCGCCACAGGTAGTGCAACGCGTGTGGTCGAATGCACGACAAGCCCGCTACGGTCAATGGCGATCATGTCGCTAGCGTCGGATGACGACAGGCGCTGCAAACAAGCCTCAAGTAAATGCAGGTGTTCCATAGACACACGTTGTGCCAGCGCGGCTTCAATCTGGTGCGCTGACGCGATGGCTAGCGTCAGGTTGTTGACCTGGTAGGTACTGGGCGGACCGGAAATATCGATAACGCCCAAGATCGTGTTGGTGCCTGGTTCATGTATCGGCGCGGCTGCGCAGGTCCAGCCTTTCATGCCTTGGCAATAATGTTCTGAAGCAAAGATATGTGCAGGCATGCCTGTGGCAAGAGCAGTGCCAATACCATTGGTACCAACCACACCTTCGCCCCATTGCCCGCCCTGCATCAAATGCATTTGCTGGCCAACATCCAGCGTATGCAAATTTCCTTGCGCCTCGATAATGACTCCCTCTGCATTCGTCAACAGCATGATGGAGCCCGAGCGGGCCAGCAACTCGCTAGTTGCAGTGAACAAAGGACTGGACACCGAGAGTAAATCTTGCCGTTGTCGACGCAGCCGCTCCACGCATTCTCCGCTGGCGATGAGTGGAGCCTTGATTGAGCTGGGGTTCACACCACACTGTCGACTGCGCTGCCAAGACGAGAGGACATCGTGATCAACGGGAGTAGGCAGAAGCGCTTCGCCTGTAACAAAACGCTCCCAGGCGCGCATGGTATCGCGTTCGGAGGGCTCGCCTCGTGGTCGCCAACTCGTTGGCATGGCGCTTGCGGGCCACAATGCATGCACATCGCTGCTTGGCATTTTGTCTCCTCAGGCATTTGTTGCGAGCCTTTATGCTCTGCAACTCATTTTTTTCGTAGTAATTTAGCTACCGCTCCCTGGACTGGCCTAAGGCAATAGGCTTACCTTCCCATTTGATTTAACTAACCAGGATAAGTTTTAAAAAAACACACTGGAGGTAGATGTTAGCGCTAAGCCAGAGTTGTGTCTAGTAGCATCATGAGCACGAATCCCAGCATCAAACCGGACGTGGCGCAGGCTTCATGGCCCTGGCGGTGCGATTCGGGAATAATTTCGTGACTGATGACATACAACATGGCCCCCGCCGCCGCCGCTAGTCCCCATGGCAGAAGACTGGCAGACATGCTGATGACGGCACTGCCAAATACGGCAGCCAGCGGTTCAACAAGCCCAGACAGAACGCCAATCCCTGCAGAAGCAATACGCCCATAGCCTACGCTACGCAACGCCAGCGCCACTACCAGGCCCTCAGGAACGTCTTGGATTGAAATGCCTGTAGCTAACGCTAATGCAGCCACAGGGTCCGTACCCGCATAAGCCACACCGATTGCAAGCCCTTCAGGCAGGTTGTGCAAACTGATGGCTAGTACAAATAGCCAGACACGCTTCATGGCGCGAGCCTGTGGACCCTCCAAACCCTTGACAAAGTGCTCGTGGGGTACGACGCGGTCAATTGTTAACAATAGTAACCCGCCCAGCAAGACGCCAGCACTGACAATTGCGCCGGCTCCCCATGCGCCTGCGCCTTGAGATTTGGCCGCTGCAATTGCCGGAACAATAAGCGAGAATGAACTTGCCGCCAGCATAACGCCTGCCCCAAAGCCCAGCATGGTGTCATATGTGCGCTGCGAAAACTGCTGCGACAGCAATACCGGTAGTGTGCCCAAGGCAGTAGCGAGTGCAGCCATCAACCCACCCAGCAAAGCACCCGACATACGTGGATCATCTATTGGAAAAGCGCGAAAAAATGCGCCCAATAACACAGCAGCTCCAATGACATTGATGGCAATGCCCAGCACGTGCCGCGAAGAAAGGCGAAACAACTTGGGTGAGCCCATAGCTTTTCCTTATGGCGCGATGTTTTTCATGGCAATCTGACTCTAGCTTTGTGTCTGTGAGTACGTCGTTGTACGGGCCTTACTGGCGACCAAGAAGCTCGGCGCCACCACCCAGTGCTGCCCCAGCAGTTGGATCGTAAACATCTGGTTTTTTTGCAACCAAGGTCTGTGTGGTGAGAATCAGAGCAGCTACCGAAGCAGCGTTACGCACGGCGGTGTACGCTACCAACACCGGGTCGATGATCCCGGCCTCTCGCAATTTGACAAATTGGCCGGTACGAGCGTCCAAACCTATGCCCGGCCCCATGGTTACGGCCTTGGCAACGATGCTTGCGCCGTCCAGCCCGCGGTTACGCGCAATCTGCGCCAACGGTGCAGTCAGGGCGCGTTGTAGCAGCTTAACGCCCTGCTGCACACTGCCGTGTGTCGAAGCGATGCGCGCCTCAAGCAACGGCACAGCTTGCAGCAGCGATGCACCAGCACCCGGCACTATGCCCTCTGCAATGGCTGCACGCGCAGCGTTGATGGCGTCTTCAATCAGAAGCAATCGGCGCTTTTGTTCCACGGGTGTGGCACCACCCGCCAAAATCATGGCAGTGCCGCCAGAGAGTTTGGCCAGACGCACCTGAAATTTGTCGCGCTCCACGTTCTGTGGTGCCAGCTCATATTGCCTGGCCACCTGCTGGCGTCGCGCCAAGACCTTGGCCGGGTCGCCACCCCCTGCGGATATGACGGTTTGGTTGGCCGAAATTCGCACCTGACGTGCACTGCCCAAGTCGCGCAATTCAGCGGCCTCAATGCGTCCGCCCAGATCGCGGGCAATCACGCGCCCCCCCGTAGTGATGGCAATATCTTCAAGCATGGCCTTGCGCCAGTGCCCGTATTCCGGTGGATGGATAGCTGCAACAACGGTACCGCCTTTTTCGCGCGATGCCAGCAGGCTGACCACGCAGGGGGGTGCTACCTCCTCGGCCAGTATCAGTAGGGGTCGATTGCTGTTCGCAACCAGTGCCAGCAGCGCCGTCACCTCTTCCTGCGTCTGCAGCTTGTGGTCGGTCATAAGGATGTAGGGGTTGTTCAGGACGACCTGCATCTTTTCCACGTCAGTCACCATGTGGTGTGACAGATAGCCACGGTCAAAACTCATGCCGTCTAGCACTTCGAGCGTAGTTTCGACCGTATTGCCAGGCTCCACCGAGACGATGCCGGTTGCGCCGACTTGCTTGAGCGCATCAGCCACCAAACGGCCAGTCGCCTCGTCATTTGCAGCGACTATCGCCACAGCGCGTACTTCCTGATTTCCGCTGACCGGTGCAGCCATAGCCTTGAGAGCCGTGATGGTGTCCTCTACCGCTAGCTCAAGCCCCTGTACCAACTCAACCGCATTAGCTCCGGCGATCAGTGCTTCCAGACCTAGTTGCACGAGTGCGTCGGCCAGTACTGTGGCTGTGGTGGTGCCATCGCCGGCAACCTCATTGGTTTGTTTGGCAACCTCACGCAGCACCTGGGCCCCCATGTTTTCGAAGGGGTCTTCCAACTCGATTTCGTCCGCGATGCTGACACCATCTCGCGAGATGATAGGAGTACCTATGGGCCTGTCCATGATGACGTTTAACCCGCTAGGCCCCAGCGTACCACTAACTGCGCGCGCCAACTTCGCCACGCCACGACCAAGCGCGGCGCGAGCGTCTACATCGTGCAACATGATTTTTGCCATGATCGCTCTCCTTTAGATGTGCTGCGCCAATTGCAAAGACGAACCTGAGCCAGTGCAACCCGCACGCCCTGATAACGCGACTGACGACGGTATGAAGTGGATGGGATGCTCGTCTAAGGCGAGGGTCACCGGTGGTGCATCAGCACCGTACCTTGCGGCAAGCAGCCCACGACACAGAGCCCCATTGAAGTCCGTGTTGACGCTGACCAGTCGCAAACCCCGTAGATAAACTGGCAGGGCTTCGGCAGCGATGGCAGCGCCAGCCGTATCGACGAATGCAAGGCTACTTGCAGCAGGCACCACTGTTGCAACGACATGGCGATATGCCAAGTACCTGGTGCGCAGCTTTTGCCCTTCCAGGTCAAGCTGCAGGGTTGACAGTTGTCCAAGACCCAACTGCGCCAACTCACTGGCTGCATAATCGGCTTCCAACAGATGCCGCAGCAACTTTTCCTGCCGCCTCTGGTACGCCTTGAGCGCAAAAATATGCCGTACTTCGTCCAGATTGCCGCTGGCTTCGTTGCCAAAGGTCTGGTCAAACGACAAACCATGTGCCAGACCCTGATTGATCTGTGCGTCGTTCATATGCTCTACTAACTGCACTGCGACCCGCGTGACCCATGGGAGCTCGGCTGCGGCTCGGCGCATATCGTCGGCCATCAAAAACGCAAAATTCGCAGCGCACCAGTAGGTAGGTAGCCGAAAGCAGATATCCACCCCGCCTTGATCGTCCACTTCAATTTTTGTCACAAAACCCAGCTCAACCACAGACTCGTCGAGCTCAGGGTCACTGACCAGAGCAAGTGCCGCGCGGACTTCGTCCGCGCAGGCGTTGGCTAACAGAGCGGGCGTGTTCATTTTGCAGTTGCTAGTTCGGCTTGGGTGCTGCTTGCAAGACGCACCTTTTGCTTGGATACGTCGATGTCATAGAGCCGCGCAGCGTTCAACCCAAGGATTTTTTTCTTGGCTTCCAGCGTCAGGTTGACGCCGGTCTCCTTGCGCACGTTATCCGGCAGTTCAAATGCCATAAACTTCTCAATCAACCACTTGGGCGACCAGATGCCGTAATCACTGCCATACAGAAGCTTGTCCTCGCCAATCCAGAACAACAGCTCTGAGATCACGTGAGCGAAATACTCGGGGCGTGAATGGATAAACGGCATCACCACCGCCAGACCACCGTAGACATTGGTCTCTTGTGTGGCTATCCAGCAAAAATCATCCAGGCGAGGTAAACCGCAGTGTTCGACGATGAAATTCAAATTTTGGAAGCTCGTTGCAGCGTCATCAATGTCTGCTACATCAAATGCATCACGATTGAGTGGCAAGATGGTTGGCCCCTTGTGCACATGGATATTCTTAATACCCAACTTGCCGCAGCGCTCCAGGTACTTCTGCGCTGCAGGGTCTGATAATTTGTAGCCCTTGCTCTCACCACGCCACTCAGCCGTGTACAGCTTGACCCCCTTGATTTTGTATTTGGCAGCCAGCTCCTCCAGGCGATCCAGACCGGCCTCTCCATCACGAGGGTCAAACGCACCATTGACGATGAAGCGATCTGGATGCTTCTCCTTCATTCTATGGTTCTGCTCGGTGGTGTTAAAACCTTTGGTATAGAAATCGGTCAGATAGGTCGGTTGACAGATGGCCATATCGTCGTAACCATTGACAAAAAGATCCTGATACATAGCTTCAGCGCCATAGTGGTCAAACTTGTCTTTTGCCCACTTATATTCAGGTGGACTCAAGTTGGAGTGGTAAGCGTAGAAGCAGTCGATAAACTGCTGGCCGTGTATGTTCTTAATGTTGTTCTTGCGGGCATCCCACAAATGCACATGACCGTCAATGACGAATATCTCTTCACCGCTTTTGGTTTTAAACATGACTTTTCTCCTGGGTTGATAAGTAAAAACTGCTATGAACCGATTCCGTAACCGCGCGTCAGACTCCGCAATATCGAGACAACTTTTTCCTGTGCCTCGCCCAGTCGCCAGGATTCACCTTCTGTGGTGCCCGTGGGGGTGGCAATCAACGGAATATCTGGACTGCCGTACTCCCCAACATTGGCCATGGCCCAACGTCCAAACGCCCGGGTCGGCACGTGGCCTTCTTGCGTTAAATCAACATTGTCATGGCGCGGATCGGTCTTGATGACAGCGAAGAGTTTGCGCACTGCCTGCTCGTCACCTTCCAGCACTTGCGCGAACCAGTGGTCATACAGTAGCAGTGCACCAGTAATGCCTTTCGTTGCATTTGCCGCCCTTGCTACACGCAAAATAACGCCCAATTCACGATCCATGCTGGAATCAGCAATCTTGCTTCGGCTGCGATAGATCAGACGAAACACCCCAGGAGCAGCTGTTTCTGGGACTTCCATTTTTGTTGGAGCGTGAATGGTAGAGGGCATGATGGTCTCTACTCAAATGCCATGGCTTCTTCCATGTTTCCGAATAACGTAACGGTGTTGTCATCAACCAGAACCATGCGGCCATAGTGAGTGGAAGTGGAAATTTCAAACAGGTGAGGCGTCATCGGGCGTCCGAGGGCTTCGCTGATCTCATCCATCTTGAACTCGATCTTCGGGTCCCCGTCAATACGAATCATGGCTGGCATGTAGGTAACTTTGATTCCACGCTTCTCCCCCATGAGTTCGGCAATTGTGCGAGCATCGACGCTATCGCTCATGGTGACACCGCACTGGTGCGAGATAGTGGTTTCAAACCGCATGTCCTTCATGGAGCGGAAAATGGTGGTGGCGTGTACTTGTGACATGACAATACTCCTTTGATTAAATTCGAATGGAAGAATTGATGGTCTTAGACCAGCGAGCTGTTTAACAAGTCAAAGCCGATTTCCGAAGAGATCGTTTTAACGCGATTCTTCGCTTGGGCCAGCGCTTCGTCAAAGTGCGCTACCTTGACGCGTGGCAATGACCAGATTGGCTGGAGATGGTTCGCTGCCGACAAGGCTAAGCTGCCATGCTTCTGCATCCAGCCGCTAAAGAGCTTGCGGTTACTCTGGCCATGCTGTGTGTCCTCACTCAACATGTGGAACAACTCCACCGCATTGGCTAGGTTACGCTCGTAATCGCTTTCTGCGGCTGCCACTACAGATGGTGTGATGAAGTCGTTCTGTGCTGCCGCCGCTTGCATCACAAAGCCGCTGCGAAATAGCTCACCTACCAGCGGTTCAAACACCAGATTGACAGCAAAATACTGTTCAAGATAGTCGCTCGCACCCATGATGGACTCAACCGCCTTACGCGTTTCTTGCCAAATAGGATCCTCAACCCAATGCTTCTTACCTGCTTCAGTATCAAAGCCATCAATATCCAATCCGATTTCACTGAGGTACAGCGTGATGTCCTGTGTAAAACGCATCTTGTAGGAGCAGTTGGTCAAAATAGCGTTGTTGATCATCTGGTTATAGCCATAGCGCTGCGCCTGCATGGTCGCAGTGCCCAAGCCAAACTCGGCATGCTTAAAAGCACCCACATGGTCTTGTAAAACCTTGACCCAAGTTTTGTCAAATCGCTTGGGTGAGCCAGAGCGACGCGCATTATCGACCACGTTGGCAATCATCCCCACTATCGTTGATTGGCGTTGGTAATGCGTACGTTCCCATTCTTCATCTATGGAGCGGTATTTGTGCCAGTCAGAGCTTTTTGCTGCTGTCCAGCCCTCAAAGTAGGTGGGTGTGCCGTCGGCAAAGTTGATGATCCAGTCTTGCAGCAGGTAACGCTTGGGGTCAGGCTGCACATCCAGTGTCATGTCTTCGTAGTGACTGGCCTTGCGGCCCTTGGGCACAAAGTAGTTGTACTTGCGACTGTCGGATCCAGGAAAAACAGCGGAACCCGCTGCGCCTGACCTGATCGGGGTGGGTTGCTCTAAGACTGCACTCATGGTTATCTCCTTGGCTGTGGGTGATAAAAATTAGCGGGCGGTTTAACGCGTCGCTGGCGTGAACTTATCAAGATAAATATGCCCCGTTTCGATACCTGCGCCCTGTAACACAGGAAGCACGGCATCGATCATGGGCGGGGGACCGCACGAATAGGCATCCATGTCGCCGTTCAACCTTTCGGCTTTCAGGCGACGCGCCACCACGTCGTGAATAAATCCGGTTTCTCCTTCCCAGTTGTCTGCGGATTCGGCGTGCGAGAGTGCCGGAATAAAAATAAAATTGGGCACGCGCCTAGCAATTGCCGCGAACTCCTCTAAATAAAACAGGTCCTTACGCGAGCGCGCACCATAAAAGAAACGTACTGGTCGCTGCTCGCCACTGGCAATATGGTCGTTCAGAATGGACCACAACGGCGACATGCCAGACCCACCACCGACCAACACCATGGGGCCGCTACGCGCATCGCGTCGAAAGCAGGTACCATAAGGTCCTTTGACTACCAAAGGCATGCCCTGTGCAAGTCCCCCATCGAGCTGCGCTGAAAAAGCGCCTTGCGGATACTTCTTGATGATGAACTCCAGTTGCCGCGCATTACTCGGTGTATTGGCCATCGAGAAAGAGCGTGTAATACCCATTCCCGGAATTGTGATGTCTACATACTGACCTGCAAAAAACTGTAGCGGTGTATTGAGCTCCAGTTTTAACAAGCGAATATCGTGAGTGAGCGCGGAGACGTTGGACAGCGTGGCAGCAATCTCTTTCACGGCAATAGAGTGCCGCATCAGATCTTCGTCGTAATTGAGCAACTCAACCACGATGTCACTGTAGACTAAGGTACGACACAAAAGAATATGCTCAGTTTCACGTTCGTAGTCAGGCAAAGCGAATGTAGAGTACTTTTCCAATTCAACATCACCTTCCATCAAGCGTGACTTGCAACTGCTGCATTGCCCCTCCTTGCATCCGTGCATGAGTGCTATGCCTTGGCGAAATCCTGCTTCCAGCACAGTCTCGCCCTCCATCACATCCATCTCGATGCCGACGGGCTCAAACCTCACCTTGTGGACAACTACGGCTGACATAAAAATCCTCGTTTATTATTTTCTTGTGGTAGTTTATGAATTGATAGAAAGAAGAACTCCATCGGCATCCGTAGGAGATGCCAGATGGTTCTTCTCTCCCATTCCAAGTACTCGGACTAATTGAAAGCGTTGATCTTAAAGCCCTTGCGGTACTCGGCTGCAGCCTTTTCACGTCCTTCGGGTGTCAGCGCACGGAAGCCAGTGAGTGGGCTTCCAAGCGTGAAACCACGCACGTCATCCAGCGTCCACATTTCCTTGCCATCAAAGCGCAAGTGTGGTTGCGGCACCAGCGTTTTACCGTCGCTGCGTACAAAGCCCAGGTCTTTGATGGCATCGGCCAAGTCCCAGCCGTGGTAGCACTCTTCCCACTCGCGTCGACCTGCAAAGCGCCCCATTGCTGGTGTGGGCCGACCTTCAAATTCGGCAGCAAAGGCCACCTTGTGCGTCCAGCGACACTGTTCAGAGCAATAGGTGTAGATTTTCCCGTCCACCTCGTCATAGCAGAAATCTTCCCGGATCAAAGCTGGAACCATGCAACTCCAGCAGCGATGCGGATAGGCGTAACCGCATTCTTGATCGAACAGAATATTAGTCTCGCCCGGCACACTCTTCTTGGCATACCACTTCCAGTAGTCGCCGAACTCGGCGTACCAGCCTGGGTACTTGTGCTCAAACCACTCAAAGTCTTTTTCTGTTTGGGCCTCAATACGCCAGAAGTTGACAGGCCAGCCCACCGAGAAGAATTGCGCAGTTTTATGCACATAGTTTTTCTTGACGATTCGATCCCAGGCCGCTCCAACATCGTCGTGGTGAATCTTGATGCCGTATTTTTCCAGCGGCAGCATGTAGGTACGGTAGTAGTCTTCGTAAATCCAGCGGTGCCAGAGCTCCGAATACGACTCTTTATTTTTGTCTCGGTCAGTTGTGCCGTACTCGATGAAGGTGCCTATAGCGGCATCTACAATGGCATGGTTTTGCCAGAATGCATACTTGAGATCACGTTCCAGCAGCAGATGGTTGTCGGGGTCGTGGATCATCGACATCAGCATGGAGTGACCATTGCCGATATGACGGCTCTCGTCCGACTGTACCGACAAAAACACGGTGGGCAGTGCATAGTCACCATTGCGAGCAGCCTCTGAGGGCATGGCCACAAACAGCGTGTTGGTAAATGCTGTCTCTGCCACTACGGTCAGGTAAATACTGGCGGAAGTGATGGCATCGCCTGTCACAAAGCCCTCAGCGAATTGGCGCCCGATAGTGGTGGCGTAGCACTTGCCGAATGCGGCTTCGGTGATGTCGAACCCGGCTGGATCGATATAGTTTTCCATGTACCACTTTTTCAGATTCATCTGGATGGTGGAATGGCGGAACTCATCGACCATCTGCATAGTGAAGCCCGTGCGCAACTCCTCTCCAGGAGCCAGACGACCCACCATCGCCATCGAACGTGCAGCGGAAATTTCCGGGAAAGGGATGATTGCCAAGAATAGCTTCATCCACTCAATCCAGCGTGGCTGAACGTTACGAAACATATCACCGCGTAACGCGGCGTCGAGCGCGCCATAAACGCGGTTGTCTTTTTCCTCTTGCATGGGAAAGTAAGAGCGCAGGACCTGTTTCATCGGGTCACGCGCCAGCTTGTTGATTTTGTAATCAGTCGGGAAGGTCATTGCTTCCTGAACGTAGCTCGGGGTCCAGCCCAGATCGGCAATGCGGCGTGCCGCCTCGCCAATCGTGACGCCCTTTTGGGAGGTTATCTTGTTGAGAGTTAAACCTGCAGACATGGAGATCTCCTTTGGTTTTGACATAAACCGTTGTTAAAACACGTGTGAGCCGGAACCCACGACATTGCTGCGGTGGTCGAAAGTATTAGCAAGCAGTGCATACCGAAAAGTGGCGGTGGAAAAGTTTCGTGCAAATGCTTTGTGGGCATGATTGCGGTGTATTCCAGGCCGTTGTTTCGATGTGCGCTGGACTCTTGCCAGACTATTGATCCAGGTAGTACATAGCGAATTTCGTGCCACTGCTCGATAACCCTTGGTTGGCTGCTGCCAGCCTTGGAAAACTGTATCGATAAGCCTTTGCTCCAGGCTCTTGCGTTGCGTTCTGGGACGGTCTGTACCAAACGTGCTGTGCATGCGTGAGACAAAGTTGTTCATGGCGGGTGTGTCAGTGGGTAGTTGGCGTGGTGGCTTCAGGAGCTGAAGTCGGCACCTTCCCCTGCGTGATAAAACGCGCAGCGAGAATGAGTGTGCCTATCGTGAAGTCGGCGCCGTACGCCGTACTCATCGCGTCGGTCAGCACGCTGAGTTGTCGATAGAGTTCGTCCTTTGACCGTGCTTCGTCAGATGAACTGGTGGTGTCGTCTTGCATGGTTTTTTCCTTGGAGCGTTAGTTCTTTGGCATTAGTAAGGAGCGTCGGTACGAAACAGCGCGCTCGGCAGGTTCAGCCAGCCAATAACGCCATCCTGGGTGCCGAAGGCCAGACGCGTGCCTTCGCCAGACCACGCCAGCGCCGTCACAGCGCCACCACCCGAGGCTTTAATGAACAGTGCCGCGTCGCTAACGGGGTGACATAGCAACACGGCGCCGTTTTGATAGCCGGTGGCTACCACTGGTTGACTAGGGTGGCAGCCCACACGCGTCACGGGCACTAGGCTGGCGATACCGCACTCGTCAGGAGCCTTAGTCTTTCCGGGCGGATCGAAGCGCCAGCACACCAGTTTCGTGCTGCCGCTGGTAGCCAGATACTTGCCATCACCTGCAAACGATAGCGAGCGCGGTTGCCCCTCATAGCCGCCCATCTCGATGTCACTCCCGTCAGACATGCGCCAGCCGTGAAGAGCGTTTTCTTGCATCCCGGTCACCAGATAGCGATCGCCAGGACTCCAGGCCAGCGTACGATGCAAGCCAGGCCAGAGCAAGCGTCGCAGGTCGTGTGGGGTCGCGTGTTTCAGGGTACCTTCGGACGCACTGTGCTTCCTCGACGGTGTGCCTTGCCACACCGTCACACCGCCTGCGTGCGCCATGGCCAACTGCTTACCAGTGGAGTCGAAAGCAAGTGCGTTGACTGTCGCAGGTAAATCCAGGTCCTGAATCTGATGGGTTTGCATACGCTGTACACGCCGGCCGCTCGACCAGGCGCGTGTGCCTTCGCGACTTGTCGCCACGTTATCAATCCACGCATCCGGCAAATGTGCCAGCACTGCACCATCGCCACTGAGAGGCATATGTACTACGCGCCCATCGTCGCCACCACTCAAAAAACCGCCCGCCGGGTCTGCCGCCAGTGCCAGACAACTGCCCTCATGCACGATGGCGATGCGCGGCGGAATGGGTGGCTCTTGCGCCTCCACCACAGACACACCACTGCCGCCCGGGCGCGGTTGCAAGCTGGGGCCGCGCTGCCAACTACCCAGCGCCACGGCCAACGAACCGTCTCCTAGCGCAAAAGCTATCGAGCTGCTGGAATAGTCCCACACGAGGTCAATGACCGGGGCGTCCAAATTCCAACTCACGCCCAGCATATCCAGCAGCGGAGGATTACCTTTTTTGATCGGGGGGCGCACCGCTGCGCTTTCGGTGGCAGCAGTATTCATGTGAGTCCCTCGCTAGCCAATTCACTGGCATCTACTTGGCAGGCCTCTATCTCGCTGCGCAAGGCTTGTTCATCCAGTTTTCGGCCAATGAATACAAGCCGACTTTCGCGGACCTCTTGCTCACCCCATGTGGCTGCGAATTCGGTATCAACCGTCATGTGTACAGCTTGGAAAATGAAGCGCTGCTCACTGTCAACAAACGCCACTATGCCCTTGGCGCGCAACAGTTGCGCACCCTGTTCAACCACCAGGCGCTGTAGCCACGGCATAAACCTGCTGCGCTCCAGTGGGCGCTTTAGCAGCAGGGACACACAAGCTACGTCAAGGCTGTGTCGGCCACTGCTGACGGGCAAGTAGCGCTCGACACCAGCATTCAACCGTATGTCCAGCCCGATGCGCGGCGTAATCACGCGCAGTCGGCTCAAGTCAAAAGCACCGCGCTCCAGCACGTCGCTCAAGGCAACGCTGCAATGGCTGGTGTGCATCACGTCACAGCCGGAGTTGAGACGCTGCACAGCCGCTTCGGCGGATGCTAAGGACTGGGGGTCGGCCAGATCGGTTTTATTGATCAACACGAGGTCGGCCTGCGCCAACTGCTCAACTGCTTCTACGCTGTCAAGTAGTCGATCGGCGAGGTGACGTGCATCCGCGACGCAGATCACGCTGTCCAGACGCGTGTGCTGGCGCAGCACATCGTCCAGAAAAAAAGTTTGCACCACGGGTGCAGGATCGGCCAAGCCACTGGTTTCGATCAAAATGCCGTCCAGGCCACCTTTGCGCTGCACCAGGCGCGTGACGACCCGGATCAAATCCCCCCGCACTTTGCAGCACAGGCAACCATTGTTGAGCTCGTGTACTTCTTCGTCCGAACTCACTATCAGCGAGCCGTCTATGCCCAACTCACCGTATTCATTGACGATAACGGCATACCGCCTGCCATGCGCTTCGTGCAGAATGCGATTGAGCAGCGTTGTTTTACCTGCGCCCAGAAAGCCCGTCAATACGGTCACCGGTATGCGGTTAGAGATTTTGTTGGACACGCGATTCATTGCAATTCCCTGCGTGATGTTTTGAGCTTCTCGTTATCAAAGACGGTCAGCTCTTGCTCCAGCCATGCGCGTTCGGTCTCAATGGCCTGCAAGGCGCTTCTTACGGCGTTGAGCTGTTGCTGCAGATATTCGCAACGCACGTCCAGAGCGGAACTATCCCACCCTGCAGCGCCCATGCGGCGATCTTGCAGCGCGCGCTCAAGCTCAATGTCAGCAGCGATCAAACGCGTTTCTGCACGCAAGTGACGTGAATTGACCTCGGTGAGCGCAATCACCAGGCGAACACGCGGCGGGATCGGCCCGGGCAGTGGATGCGGCTCGTGATCGTTGACCATGAAGTGCCTCTTATGCAGCGTGCTGATCGTTGTTTATGCTCATTGGTCAATACAACGCTTACGGTACCAGCACCGCGCGTCCTTTGATCTTGCCGTGATGCAGGTCATGCAGTGCCTGATTCGCGTCGCGCAGTTTATATTCGCGAGTAGCGAGATGTACCAGCCCACGGTCGGCCAGCGCCATCAACTCGATCAACTCGGGATAGGTACCCACCAGGTTGCCAATAATGGATTTTTCCGACGTGACCATGTCCAGAGTGGGCAGTTCGATCTTGCCACCATAACCGACGATGTAATAAGCGCCAGCGTTGCGCGTCATCGCCAAGCCCTTGGCTATGGCGTCACCTTCTCCCACGAAGTCGATCACGGCCTCGGCACCATTGCCTTTGGTCAGCTCCAGCACGCGCTCCACCTCGTTACCGTCACCTTTGACGACATGGTGGGCACCGCATTCATTGGCTAGTTGCAGTGCAATGTCCGAGCGATCAACAACGATAATTTCAGCCGCACACAGTGCCTTCAGCACCTGAATGCCGATATGCCCCAGCCCGCCCGCGCCAATGACCACGGCGTACTCGCCCGGCAGCAAATGCCGCGAGGCTTTCTTGGCCGCGCGATAGGCTGTCAAACCCGCATCGGTATAAGGTGCCACATCTTTAGGGGCCAGTGACTTGGGTAACTTGATGAGAGATCGCTCTGCGGTGCGCAAATATTCGGCATAACCACCGTTAACGTTGATGCCAGGAAAGCGACTCTCCTGCGCGTGCATGTCATTACCGCGCCTGCAAGCTAGGCAGTGTCCACTGGTTACCAGGGGGTGACAAATGACGGCATCACCCACCTTTACACTTGTCACAGCCGAGCCTATGGCCTCGACCCAACCCGCGTTCTCGTGTCCCATGATGTACGGCAGCTTGATATCCACCTTGCTGCGCCATATACCCTCGACTACATGCAGGTCGGTGCGGCATACGCCAGCACCGCCAATGCGAATAATGACATCTGTCGCATCTACTATTTCGGGGTTTTCAACGTCCTCATAGCTGACGAAATCATCGCGCGTCAGAGCTACATCATACTCATGTAGCACAGCAGCTTTCATATGCTTCTCCTCGGATTTTTTGCGCCGCTCTGACACGGTTGTGTGGGCGACTCCACTCATCAAAGCAATAGGCGTGCCATCGGTATGTAATGGCTATTTGCCCTGTAAACACCGGTGCGCACACGCTTCTCCATCGCCCCTGCTGCTTCAAGATCGGACGTTTATGCGGTCATAGCATGTCCCAGATTGCAACGAAGCACGTAGCAATGGGGCGATTGTCAGGAGCACTGCTGCCGCTACCATGAACCAGCGAGTGGGTAGTTATTCTGGTGATGAAGGACTGCTACCGAGGACGATCAAGTCTCTAGTTGTAGCTTGTACACATAAGCATCACCGCGAAATACGCTTTCTATATATTCCGCCAGGTGGTTACTGACAGTACGCGTATGGCGCTTGAAAAGCAGGCAGGGCTGGGGCGATGCAAAGCCGAAAATCTGACCTTCATGCTCCGAGCTGAGCACAGCCTCGACACTCTGGTCAACCCCGGCTAACGCGACATTACAGTGATCGCGTAGATAAGTGTGAGCGGAACCCTCGGCATCCCAATTTGCCTGTACCGGTGCCATGGCCAAGTCATACCAAGCGGTTTCACGCGCCATGGGCATGCCATCGCCCAGACGCACGCGTACCAGGCGTAAGAACTGTGCTGTAGACGGTCGTCCAAACAGCGAAGCTATCATGCGGTCGCTCACCACGGCGCGCTCTAGCGACTGTGAACTGGCTGCCATGCCCTGGTCCTGCATCTTTTGGGTAAACCCCATTAACTTGGCACGTACGGGTCGCGCCTGGCTTGTCCCGCGTGCTACGGTGCCGCCACGCCTGTAGGTGCTGAGCAAACCTTCGGTGCGCAGTTCGTCATAGGCGCGCTTGACGGTAGTGCGGCTCAGCTTGAGGCCTTGTGCCTGCATCCGTTCAGAGGGCAGGTTCTGTCCATGCTGTAGCCCACCGCCTTCTATCAAGCCCAGCAACTGCCGTTTGAGTTGCGCAAAGTAAGGCTCGGAGGACTGCTCATCCAGGGCAATGGCTTTCCACTGAGCGTGCATGCCGGGCCATATCTATAAATAGGGCCCACAATAAATAGGGTCAGAACCACTACTGTCCGGAGATATGGCTTCAGTGGTGGTTTAAGTTATTGATTTTAATCAGCTTTCATTAGTTTTTCGCTCAAATCGATTTCAACTCTATTCGCGCCGAGCTGCACACTAAGCCTCATTTGTGAGGTGCGGCCATGCACAAAGGCAAACTGGTTTTTGCACAGCTCAATGAGTACCTTCCGCGAGCTGTCTTTCACGACTGCGTTAGCCGATACGCGGGCCGCCACCCAACGCTGAGCTTTTCTCACTTCGATCAATTGCTGTGCATGATGTTTGCACAGTTGACCGCGCGCACTAGCCTGCGCGACATCACCCTGTGCTTGAGTAGCCACTCAACCAAGCTCTACCACGCGGGCTTTCGCAGCTCCATTGCGCGCTCAACCTTAGCCGATGCCAATGAGCGGCGCGATAGCCGTATTTTTGAGGACTTCGCGCTGCACCTGATCGCGCTAGCCAGGCCGCTTTATGCCAATGACAGTATGGGTATTGAACTAAGCCAGTCTGTTTATGCCATCGACTCCACCACGATTGATTTGTGTTTGAGCTTGTTTGCATGGGCACCTGCTACCAAAGGTCATGCAGGCATCAAAATTCATACATTGCTCGACTTGCGCGGCAATATTCCCACCGTGATGCAAGTTACTGGTTCGCGCGTGCATGATGTCCAGTTTTTAGACTATCTTCACTTGGAGGCGGGAAGCTTTTACGTGATGGATCGTGGCTATGTTCACTTCGCTCGATTGATGCGCTTTTGTCAAGCGGGAGCATTTTTTGTTGTGCGCTCAAAGTATCGACTGCATTACGCAGTCTTGAGCACGGGCGAAATTTCAAACGCTGATGCAGTTGCTGGTGTACGCAGTGATGAACAAATTTTATTGACAGGGCAGCACACCCGTCATAGCTATTTCTCGCCCCTACGGCGCATTGAGTTTTACATCCAAGCGCAAGAGCGCAGCATCACACTTTTGACAAACCACTTTGACTTGCAAGCAGGTCAAATAGCTCAGCTGTATAAAAGTCGTTGGCAGGTGGAGTTGTTTTTCAAATGGATCAAACAAAACCTGCGCATCAAGGCCTTTGTTGGCACAAGTATGAATGCTGTCAAGACGCAGACCTGGTGCGCGGTGTGCAGCTATGTTCTGCTGGCAATTATCAAAAAACGATTAAATTTGTCTGCTTCTATGCACACCATCATGCAGATTCTTAGCCTGTCGCTTTTTGAGATAATGCCGCTGCATCAGCTACTCGGGCATATCCGCGAGACTGAACCCAGCGGGCGGACCAATGAGCAATTTTGTTTATTCTCGGAAATCTCCGGACAGTAGTGGGTCAGAACACAATTAATTCCTGGCTTGGCCGCTGACACACCGCGTGCCCGTCAGTAAAAAGCCAGTACATTGCCGTATAGTTTGTACATTGCCCACCAACGCACCCAAGCCCATGAAAACCAAAGCAGCTGTCGCCTGGAAAGCAGGCGCTCCCCTGACCATTGAAACCCTAGACCTGCAAGGCCCCAAGTTTGGCGAAGTGCTGGTCGAAATCAAGGCCACCGGTATTTGCCACACCGACTACTACACCCTGAGTGGCGCCGACCCTGAGGGCATCTTCCCGGCCGTTCTGGGCCACGAGGGTGCGGGCATCGTGGTCGATGTAGGGCCCGGCGTGACCACGCTGCAAAAAGGCGATCACGTTATTCCGCTGTACACGCCTGAATGCCGCACCTGCAAGTTTTGCCTGTCGCGCAAAACCAATTTGTGCCAACTGATTCGCATCACGCAGGGCAAGGGCTTGATGCCCGACGCCACCAGCCGCTTCAGTCTGGACGGCAAACCCATCTTCCATTACATGGGCACGTCCACCTTTAGCAACTACACAGTCGCGCCAGAAATTTCGCTTGCCAAAATCCGCAAAGACGCACCGTTTGACAAGGTTTGCTACATCGGCTGCGGCGTCACCACCGGTATTGGTGCGGTAATTTTTACCGCCAAGGTGGAGGCCGGTGCCAACGTGGTGGTGTTTGGCCTGGGCGGCATTGGCTTGAATGTGATTCAAGGCACCAAGATGGTAGGTGCCGACAAGATCATCGGCGTCGATATCAACCCTGCGCGTCAAGCCATGGCGCGCAAGTTTGGCATGACGCACTTCATCAACCCGAAAGAAGTCGAAAACGTCGTCGATGCCATCGTGCAGATTACCGACGGCGGTGCAGACTACAGTTTTGAATGCATCGGCAACACCCAGGTCATGCGCCAGGCGCTGGAATGCACGCACAAGGGCTGGGGCCGCAGCATCATCATCGGCGTGGCAGAAGCGGGCGCTGAGATCAGTACACGGCCTTTCCAGTTGGTCACGGGCCGCAAGTGGGAGGGCTCGGCCTTTGGCGGCGCACGAGGCCGAACCGACGTGCCCAAAATAGTGGACTGGTACATGGAAGGCAAGATCAATATCGACGATCTCATTACCCACACCATGCCACTGGAAGACATCAACAAGGGTTTTGAGTTGATGAAGCGCGGTGAGTCGATTCGCGGCGTGGTGCTGTTTTGATGCAAGCCCTGGGCCGTTGTAGCCTGCCCTCCCCAAGGGCAAACGGATGCCAGCATGCCGCTTGAACTTTTGTCCGAGCACGCCAGCTTTGGAGGCGCGCAGCGCTTTTACCACCACGATTCGCAAGTAATCGGTTTGTCGATGCGCTTTGCTGTGTATTTGCCCCCTGCCGAAAAAATGGCGCAGGCGGGCGGCAAAGTGCCTGCCTTAGTCTATCTGGCGGGCCTGACCTGCAATGAAGAAACCTTCATGACCAAAGTAGGTGCGCAGCAGCACGCCGCGCTGCATGGCATGGCCTTGATAGCGCCCGACACGAGTCCGCGCGGCGCAAACTTGCCGGGCGAGGCAGATAACTGGGACCTTGGCCTGGCCGCCAGCTTTTACCTGGACGCCACGCAGGCGCCTTGGTCGCAACGCTATCGGCTGGAAAGCTACATCGTGCACGAGCTGGTGCCGCTGCTGGAGGCCAATTTGCCCATCGACGCCCAGAGCCTTGGCATTACGGGCCATTCGATGGGCGGACATGGCGCACTGACACTGGCACTCAGACATCCGGGGTTGTTCAAATCCGTGTCCGCTTTCGCACCAATTTGCGCACCCAGCCAATGCCCGTGGGGGCACAAAGCTTTCACCGCTTATCTGGGGCCAGACCGTGCAGATTGGCTAGCCCATGACGCTTGCGGCTTGATGGCTGCGCAAACCCATGCCCCCTATCCCGGCGGCATCTTGATTGACCAAGGCTTGGCCGACAAGTTTTTGGCTGAACAACTGCACCCACATGTTTTCGAAGCCGCCTGTAAAAAAG
Source organism: Polaromonas sp. (assembly GCA_043774625.1). Lineage (GTDB taxonomy): Bacteria > Pseudomonadota > Gammaproteobacteria > Burkholderiales > Burkholderiaceae_C > JAAFIP01. Next base: position 42,559 of record JAYVTG010000101.1, read on the forward strand.
CCCATCAGCCACTCAGCCTGCGTCGCCACGCCGGGTACGACCACGGCTACTATTTCGTCAGCACCTTCATGGCAGACCATGTAGCGCACCATGCGCAAGCGTTGCACCTACCAATACCTCAAAATTCATTACTAGAAAAGCGCGACCAGCTACCAAATAAATAGCAATTCCAGTCAGGCGGCGCGAATTTTTTTCACCAACGCGGTTGTGGAGTAGCCTTCTACGAAATTCAAGGCCAGTGCTTGGCCGCCATAGCTTTGCACCAGTTGCGCTTCTTTCAACCTGGCCATGTCATAGTCGCCGCCTTTGACCAGGATATCAGGACGCAACTCGTCCAATATCTCATGAGGTGTGTCCTCATCAAACCAGGTGACGAGCGAGACAGACTCTAGCGCTGCAATCAATGCGCCGCGGTCGTGCTCATTGTTCAATGGTCGCTCTGGGCCTTTTCCCAGGCGACGGGCAGACGTGTCGGTATTGAGAGCTACCACCAGCGAACCGCCCAGAGCCCGAGCCGCAGCCAGGTAGCTGGCGTGGCCACGGTGCAACACGTCAAACACACCATTGGTAAACACCACGGGCTTGGGCAGTATGGCCATGCGCGCTGCGGCCTCGCTGCGTGGGGCCAATTTGTGCAAAAAATCAGGAGTCAAGAAATCAGTCTTTATGACGGGGGCTCGCTGTAGCAAGCTTAACTGGTGTGTGGCACGATGATCTTGGGCGCTACTGAATTTGTAGCTACTTGCGCAGCATTGGTAACGGCATCAGCCAGTTCTTTGCTTATTTCTTTACGAAATTTGTTGAGTTCCTGCACGGTTTTAAAGCTCTGATTCATGAGCAGGCTCATGTTATGCAAGATGCGCTCGACCACCTTGGTTTCCCACACGGCATCAAAGTTGATTTGCTTGTCCAGCCAGTGCTCCAGCCATTCGGGGTTGGGCAAGCGGCTTTGGATGGTGTCGCGCGGGAAGAGCGATTTGTTCACATGCAAGTTGGTCGGGTGCAAGGCCTGAGCGGTGCGCCGTGCACTGGCCATCAGCACGCCCACCTTGGCAAAAGCGCTCTTTGCGTCATTGCCAAAATTGCCAATTGCGCGCTTCATGTAGCGCAAGTAGGCACCGCCGTGGCGGGCTTCATCCTGGCTTAGGGTGTTGTAAATGTGCTTGATGACCGGCTCGGTATGCCATTCGCTGGCGCGGCGGTACCAGTGGTTCAGGCGAATTTCACCGCAAAAATGCAGCATCAGGGTTTCCAGCGGCGGAGCGGGTTCAAACTCAAAGCGCACATCGTGCAGTTCCTGTTCAGTCGGGGTCAGGTCAGGGCGAAAGCGGCGCAGGTATTCCATCAGCACCAGTGAATGTTTTTGCTCTTCAAAAAACCAGATCGACATGAAGGCCGAAAAGTCACTGTCGTCCTTGTTGTCGCGCAAAAACATTTCGGTGGCAGGCAAAGCCGACCATTCGGTGATGGCGTTCATCTTGATGGTTTGTGCCTGCTCATCTGATAGTTTGATTTTGTCAAAGCTGGCCCATGGAATGTCTTTCTCCATGTCCCAGCGCACAGACTCGAGTTGCTTGAATAATTCGGGGTACAACATGTCCGACCTCAATGAAATATTTAGTCTATTTTACGCACTGGCGTGACAAATGGATGAAGACGGTAGCATAGCCCTGCATAAAGCTGGTTTATGCCACTGCCTCACGTCGCAGTGTGCAAAGGGGAATGGCTCGCTCTCCAGCGCCCTACAGCTACGCTAATGTCTTGCAAATTTACCAGCGTGGTAACCCCTGCAATGGGTCTTCGCAGGATAGCAGGGCAGTGGCCACCGACCCAGATTTCTACAGATTCAGGTAACCGGTGGCGCAGCTCGATCAACCCATTCAAGGCATCTTTGGCATTGTGACTGGCGGTAAAACCCAAGGCAACAATATCGCTATTTTCAGCGTTTGTTGCCTGCACAATATCGGCTATCGGGGTTTGCGTGCCCAGTGACAGGCAAGTGCAAGATTCCAACGACAACATCACCTCGGCCATCAACAAACCCAGCGAATGAAGTTCATTGGGAAAGGTGGTCAGCAGCACGCGAGGATAGGCGCGCTGTAAAGACTGGGGGGAGGCCTCTTGGTCTTGGTGGGTACTGGTATGGATGGCGTGGCGCAATACAGTCTGCATGCTTTCTGTGTACAAGTGCTCTTCAAATACCTTCAGCTGCCCTCGGGTCCAGGCGTCGCCTACCAATACATTAAGAGGTGCTACCAAGTCGCATATAAAGGCCGCCAGCCCCATTTTCTGTATTGACTGACTCAGCGTTCGGCGTAGTTTGTCGGCATCATGTGACTGAATGAGCAGCATAAAAGTTTGCAAATTCTCGCTCGCTGTGCTGTGTAACTGTTGGGGTGTTGGGGTGATGCCGTTACTCAGCAGCTGCAAGGCGACCATGTCTTGCGACACGATACGTCCCGGGCGATGGCCAGCGTCTAGCAGGCGTTTAACCACGCGCAGTTTTTCCAGTTGATACAACGGGTAAGCGCGTTCGCCAAAAGCGTCCCGCTGGGGGGCAGGAAAGCCATAGCGCCGTTCCCAGACACGCAAGGTGTCTTTGGACAAACCCGTGTCGCGCTCTACAGCGGCAATCGACATGGTCATGGCATGCGGTGTGGCAATACTATCCACAGCGTTGAGACTCCAAGATAATCCAAATTTATTATGTAAGGATACGCCTAAGTAGACGGTTTTGGTGTCGCATCGAAAACGTCCTAGACAAAGTTGGACTCAACGTGCATCATGGCAATGGCTGCCTATAACCCTGACATGCACAGGGTCAATGCGGTTTAATTTGTATTTTTATACTAGATAGTCACAATATCAACTAATTAGTTTTATTGCTGTACATAAAAACCATGCGCATTACTCCTTATAAATTGCATTGTTCAGCATGGCATGGTTCACACCGCAATATCTCCTGATTGATCATGACTTCAACACGCAATGTGGCCGTGGTGGGCTCAGGCATTTCAGGTTTAAGCGCTGCGCATAGTTTGCTCGGACACGCCAATGTCACGCTGTTTGAGGCGGGCGAGTATTTTGGCGGGCATACCCACACGGTAGACATCACCCTGCCTACGCCCAAAGGCATGGTGTCGCATGGCATAGACACCGGCTTTTTGGTCTACAACGAGCGAACCTATCCTAACCTGATAGCACTGTTTGAACAATTGCGTGTTGACACCACCCAATCCGACATGTCTTTTTCGGTGCAGGTGCCCGATTTTCAGGATGGCAAAACACTCGAATGGAGCGGTTCGTCCCTAAGCACCGTGTTTGCCCAGCGCAGCAACCTGTGGAATCCGCGCTTTTTTAAAATGCTCTGGGATGTGATGCGCTTTAACAAGCTGGCCACACAGTTGGCAGTCAGCGGCCAAGAAGCGGCCATGACGCAGCCGCTCGGCGCTTTTTTGCAAAAGCACAAATTCAGTCAGGAATTTAAAGACTGGTATTTTCTGCCCATGCTCGGCTGCATCTGGAGTTGCCCTGTAGACCAGATGCTGCAATTCCCGGTAGCCACCATGGTGCGTTTTTGCCATAACCATGGCCTGCTGCAGGTGACTAACCGGCCCCAGTGGTACACCGTAGCTGGGGGCGCGCGCCAGTACGTAGACAAAATAGTGGCGGGCATTGCAGACAAACGCCTCAATAGCCCGGTGCAGTTGCTGGTGCGTGACGAGCAAGGCGTGCGCGTGATCACACAGAACCATGCAGAGCGGTTTGACAAAGTCGTCATAGCGACTCACGCACCGCAAGCCTTGGCTATGCTGCGCGATGCCAGTGCGCAAGAACGTGCCGTGTTGGGTGTCATGCGCACGCAAGCCAATCGCGCCGTCTTGCACACCGATGCATCGGTCTTGCCCCAAAAACGCAGTGCCTGGGCGGCCTGGAACTATGTGTCAAACAGCTCGAAGGCGAACCGGGATGTTACCGATACGCGACCCCCCGACAACCGTGTGTGTCTGCATTACCTGATCAACAAGCTGCAACCCATTCCGTTCACGCAACCCGTGGTGGTGTCATTGAATCTAACATCGGACATAGAGCGTAAACACGTCATGGGCGAATTTGAATATGCGCATCCGGTGTTTGATGCGGCAGCGATTGACGCACAAAAACAGTTGCCAGCTTTGCAAGGGCAGCGCAACACGTATTTTTGTGGTGCCTGGACGGGCTATGGATTTCACGAAGACGGCCTGCGCTCGGGCTTGTCTGTGGCACGGCAAATGCTAAGCCAGTGGCACGGCGCGCAGCAAGCTGAGCCAAGCGAGGCCATGGCATGAACACACGGGCAAATAGCACCCAAGCTCTGATTGGTTTTGGCCAGGTGCGCCATACACGCTTACGGCCCAAGCGCAACGCCTTTGCCTACCCCACCTATTTTCTAATGCTACCCATGCGGCAACTGGCCACAGAGCCCCATGCCCTGCTTGCGCGCAACCGTTGGGCCGCGTTGAGTTTTTATGACCGTGACCACGGCGTGGGCGGTGATAACGCCTTGCAGTGGCTGGATGCGTTGCTGCGCAGCGAAGGCATTAGCGATGCTACAGGAGAGGCGTGGTTGCAGGCTTACCCACGCGTGCTGGGCCACACCTTCAAGCCCGTGAGTTTTTGGTACTGCCACCGTGCAGACGGCAGCCTGCGTGCCGTGGTGGTCGAAGTGAACAACACCTTTGGCGAGCGCCATGTGTATTTGCTGGACGCACCGGCTTATGGCGCAGAGCAGTTGGCCAACAAGGTCTTTCACGTCTCGCCGTTTTGCGCTACCGAAGGCCTGTACCGCTTTCGCTTTATGGTCACACCACAACGCGACCGGCTGGTGGCGCGCATTGACTATGACGATGCGCAAGGCGCGCTGATCAACACGTCGGTGAGCGGTGCGCTCGAACCCTTGTGCGCGCGCAGCCAGCGCAAAGCCCTGCTGCATTACGGTGTGATGACGCTTGGTGTGGTGGCGCGCATCCATTGGCAAGCACTGCGGCTGTGGCTGCGGCGCGTTCCTTTCTTTAAAAAACCAACGCCCCCTTCTGTTTTGGTAACACGATGAACGACAACCTATTAGGACTCACCAGTTCTGCCGCAAGCGTGCCTACGCATGAAAAGGCACACCCGCATACGCCAACAGGTGCACCTGCGGCTGCACGCACCTGCTTCAAGCTCTTGCAAAAACTGCGCCACGGCACGCTTACCGTGCAATTGCCAGACGGCAGCCTGCGCCGCTATGGCAGCCCCGACGCGAGTCACCCGTTAACCGCCACCTTACATTTGCACAACTACAACGTCTGCGCTGCTGCGCTCAAGTCAGGCGATATTGGCTTTGCAGAAAGCTATATCGCAGGCGACTGGACAACGCCCAGCTTGCCAGACTTGTTGCGCATCTTCATCGCCAATCGCCGCGAAGTCGAAGACGTGATTTATGGCACCTGGCTGGGCCGCCTGGCCTACCGCGTCAAGCATTTGCTCAATCGCAATACCAAAACCAATAGCCAAAAAAATATCCACGCGCACTACGACCTGGGTAATGCGTTTTACCAGCTCTGGCTAGACGGCACGATGAACTATTCGTCGGCCTGGTTTGACGGCGACCAGACGAAACCCATGGTGGACGCGCAGCATGCCAAAGTGCGCCGCGCCTTGCGCATGGCGCAGGTTAAACCCGGCGACCGCGTGCTGGAAATTGGCTGCGGCTGGGGTGCATTGGCGGAAAAAGCGGCCACTGAATTTGGTGCCCATATCACGGGCGTTACCCTGTCTACCGAACAACTGGCCTATGCGCAAAACCGCATGGCCGTGCTGGGCAAGGCTGAGCAAGCAGACCTGCGCCTGCAAGACTACCGCGACATTACAGATGCCCCCTTTGATGCGATTTGTTCCATCGAAATGCTCGAAGCCGTAGGCAGGTCTTTCTGGCCACAGTACTTTGCAAGCCTGGCTCGGCTGCTCAAACCCGGTGGACAAGCTTGCATCCAGTCCATCGTGATCGACGATAGCCTGTTTGCACGCTATATCAACTCTACAGACTTCATCCAGCAATACATCTTTCCCGGTGGCTGCCTGCCTTGCCCGAGCGAGCTGCGCAAGCAGGCCACTGCCGCAGGCTTGCAAGTCGTTGATGAATTCGCGTTTGGCCAGGACTACGCAGAAACACTGCGCCGTTGGCGTGCTGACTTTATGGCACATCAAGAACTGGTGCTGGCCAATGGTTTTGATGCGCGCTTTGTTCGCATCTGGGAGTTTTACCTGGCTTATTGCGAAGCGGCGTTTGCCGAGTCGAATATCGATGTTGTGCAGGTCACGCTGCGCAAGGCCTGAGCAAACCTGCCACAGGATATTGAGCATGGTACGCACCATTACTATCAATTTAGTAGCTGCTTGCGCAATGTTTACGCTGGCAATGGGCGTTTTTGCTACCCAAACGGCATCTGATGCACCCGTGGAAGCTCAAACACTGACCAATGCACGCAAGCTGGGCGCAACGCGACTGAAAGTGTGGGGTTTTCAAATCTACGATGCCCGGCTGTGGGTAGAACCCGACTTTTCAGCTGATGACTACACCAAGAGCAGTTTTGCACTCGAACTTGCCTACTTGCGCAACTTTGACAAAGACGCTGTAGCGGAGCGCTCTATGCAGGAGATGCGCCGCATTGGCAGCATGACGCTGCAGCAAGAAGCACTTTGGCTTGAAGAAATGCGCCAATTGTTCCCAAACATTAAAAAAGGTGACCGCATCACCGGTGTCAACCTGCCGGGCGCGGGCGCGGCGTTTAGCAAAAACGGCAAGGCCATTGGCCAGATACGTGACCCAGAATTTGCGCGGCTGTTCTTTGGTATCTGGCTCAGCCCCAAAACCTCTGAACCGCAAATGCGCCGTGCGCTTTTGGGTGGCGACGGTGCGACCCAGCGCTAGTCTTGCCGCGCAACCCGCATGGGCCGCGTCCGATGGCTTGCGCTATGGCCTGCTGGGCTTGCCACTGGCGTTTGTAGCGCTGCCCTTGTATGTCATCTTGCCCAACCACTACGCGCGCGAATTTGGCGTGCCGCTAGCCACACTGGGTAGCCTGCTATTGGTGGCGCGTTTGTTTGACGCAGTGATTGACCCCTGGCTGGGGCGTGTGAGCGACCGCCTGTTTGCGCGTTCTGCGGCCAGCGTGCTGCGCGTGGGTGCAGCAGGGGCCATCGTGCTGTCGCTCGGTTTTGCGGCGCTGTTTTTTCCGCCCGTGCGTGGCGATGCCCTGACACTGTGGGCTTTGGCTGCTTTATTGGTTACCTATGTGGCCTACAGCCTGGTCAGTGTGGCGCACCAAAGCTGGGGTGCACGCCTGGGTGGTGACGAGCTGCAGCGCGGCAAAATTGTCGCTTGGCGCGAAGGGCTGGGTTTGGTGGGCGTGCTGCTAGCCTCGGTTTTGCCCATTATGGCCGGTTTGCAGGTCACCACGGCAGTGTTGTGTGCGGGTCTGGCGGCAGGCATGTGGGCCTGGTCACGCGCTCGCCAGCCCACGGCTCATGCGCATGCCGCGCATGCCACAGTGTCTGTGTGGCTGCCTTTTTCGCGCCCCGGCTTTCGCGGCTTGTTGGCGGTGTTCATGGTCAACGGCATTGCCAGTGCCATACCCGCCACCCTGGTTTTGTTTTTTATCCAGGACCGCTTGCAAGCGCCCAAAGCGCTGGAAGGCGCGTTTCTGGGCGCCTATTTTTTAACCGCTGCCCTGTCCCTGCCAGCCTGGCTGCGCGGCGTGGCGCGCTTTGGGCTGTGGCGTGTGTGGTTTGCAGGCATGCTCCTGGCGGTAGCCGTGTTTATTTTTGCCGCCACGCTGGGTGCGGGTGATGTGGCCGCCTTCCTGCTCGTGTGTGCCCTGTCGGGCATCGCGTTGGCTGCAGACCTGGCGGCGCCCAGTGCATTGCTGACGGGCTTGATTGGTAAAAGCGGTGATCAAGGTGCCAACGAGGGAGCCTATTTTGGCTGGTGGAACTTTGCCACCAAGCTCAATTTGGCATTGGCTGCGGGCTTAAGTTTGCCCCTGCTGAGCGTGTTTGGCTACAGCCCCGGTGCACGCTCAGAGCAAGCTTTGCAAGCCCTGGTGCTGGCCTATTGCATATTGCCCTGCGCTCTTAAATTAATAGCTGCTTGCGCACTGTTTACGCTGGCAAAAGGCCAAAAACTCTGACAATTGAAAGGAAATACCATGCAAAGACGCTACCTGCTTACCGCCGCCAGTGCCAGCGCGATTCTTGGCCTGACGGGCTGCGCCGCCGCCCCACAGGTGAATGATTACGCCAACGAAAAGCCGCTGTTTGATTTGAAAACCTACTTCAGCGGCACGGTAGATGGCTGGGGCATTTTCACCGACCGCAGTGGCAAAGTAGCCAAGCGCTTTTTAGTGACGATGAATTGCAGCTGGAACGGTGACGACGGCATTTTGGACGAAGACTTCGTCTATTCCGACGGTACTAAGCAAAAGCGCATCTGGCGCATGAAAAAGTTGGCCGATGGTCGGTATGAAGGCCGCGCTGACGATGTGCTGGGTGTGGGCAACGGCCAGCAGGCGGGCAATGCTTTTCGCTGGGGCTACACGCTCAAACTGCCGGTAGACAATAGCGTGTACGAAGTGCAGTTTGACGATTGGATGTACCAAATGGACGACAAGGTGGTGATCAACAAAGCCACCATGAGTAAATTTGGTTTTAGACTGGGCGAACTGGTGGTGAACTTTAAAAAACGTTGATGCGCAGGGCGCAAAGCGTAAGGCACGCAAAAAATACCGAGTCAACATGAGCTTAAACCCCCCTATTTCGAGCTGGCAAGGCAAGCGGGTCTGGCTGGTCGGTGCCTCGACCGGCATTGGCCGTGCCACGGCCGAGCTGCTGCACACACGGGGCGCACACGTAATTGCATCCGCACGCAACGCACAGGTGCTGAATGAACTGGCACTGCAATGCCCCGGTCTGCAAGCCTTGCCGCTAGACGCTAGCCAGGAAGCGGCTGTGCAAGCTGCCGCCGCACAACTCTTGTCTGCAGGCCCCCTGGACCTGGTGCTGTACTGCGCAGGCACCTACAGCGCCATGCGTGCGCAAGACATGCATAGCCAGGGCATTGCGCACCACATGCAGGTCAACTACCTGGGCGCTGTTTACACCATTGCTGCGGTGCTGCCCGCCATGCTGACCCAGGGCGCAGGGCATATCAGCGTCGTGTCCAGCGTGGCTGGCTTTCGCGGCCTGCCCCATTCGCTGGCCTATGGGCCCACCAAGGCGGCGCTGATCAACCTGGCCGAAACTTTGTACCTGGACGTGCACGACGCAGGCGTTGGTGTGAGTGTGGTCAACCCCGGTTTTGTGCAAACGCCGTTGACCGCGCAGAACGACTTTCATATGCCAGCGCTTATCACGCCTGCGCAAGCAGCTATTGAATTAGTAGCGGGTTGGGAGCGTGGCCTGTTTGAAATTCACTTCCCCAAACGCTTTACCCGTTGGATGAAGCTGCTGCGCCTGCTGCCCTACAGCCTGTATTTTCGGGCTACGCGCCGCTTTACGGGCTTATGACCAGCGAATACACCACGCAATCTGCACACCATGCAGCTACGCCTGAGTACACGGCAAGTGTGCAGCGTGTGGTGCAATTTTTCAGCACCCTTAGCCCCGCATCGGTAGCGCAGTTGGGCGACTACTACGCGCCCAACGCCTATTTCAAAGACCCGTTCAACGAAGTGCGCGGCGTGCCTGCTGTGCAAAAAATCTTTGAGCACATGTATATAGCTTTAGACAACCCGCACTTTGTGGTGACCGACCAGGTGCTGCAGGGTAGCCAATGCTTTTTGGTCTGGGACTTCAAGTTTCGCTTCAGGCGTTTTGACACGCAGACGGAGCAAGTGGTGCAGGGCACATCGCATTTGCGTTTTAGCCCAGACGGCAAAATCAGCTTTCACCGCGACTACTGGGACGCGGCTGAAGAGTTGTACGAGAAGCTGCCGCTAGTGGGCAGCTTGATGCGCTGGCTTAAAAAAAGAGCCAACCGTTAGCTAGCACTGCGTGCTCCAACAAAGGACACTTTACACTTGAATATGCCGATTACCAGCGCAGGTACTGCGCAAGCAGCTACTAAATTTGTAGCATTTAGCGGTTCTGCCTGCTCTGTCAGGCTTTGAATTCCGAAGGGCGCAGCCCGTAGCGTGCTAACACGCCTTCATGCAAGCGGCGCAGCTCGTTCAGTATCAAGGCTTGCACGTTGCTGCGCTCTGCCGTTGGCGCCTGCGCGGCTACGCTGGCTCTTACTGCGGCCAATACGTCTGTGTTGCTACCTAGCACCACGTCGCGAACGGTTTGTTTGATGGCATCGCGGTAGGCCAGGCGCGTGGGGTCGGGCTGGGCCAAGTCTTGCTTGATAGCCATGTATTCCTGCGTTGAGCGTTCATACGCCCACACGTACACGTCGCGCAGCAGCTCTACGCGGCTTAGCTCATACACACCCAAAACGGCGCGGCTGTAGGCTTGTTCGGTCACGTCCACAAAGGTTAGCGGGCACAGGTTGGCCTTGAATAGCGGCAAGTTGGTTGCCAGGCGCAATGTGCGTTTGTTGATGTCGGCATAGGCTTGCAAATAAGGCAGATGCACCAGCATGAAGAATGATTGTTCAAACGGGTCGGCAAAGGCCTGAGCTTTGGCCAACAAAAGGTCGAGCTGCTGTTCAATTTGCTGGGGCACAGATAAAGGGCGGTACACGCTTTGGCTAATTTCCACCGCGTGTTGGCGTAGGCGGCCTTCGTCAGCGGGGTTGGGCAGCAGGTTTTCTGCCAAGGCGCTGTGCAGGTTCATCAAGGTGTAGCGGTCAAAGTCTGCGGTCTCTATGTTTTGCACAAGTAGCTCAATGGCGCTTTTGTGGTTCAAGATCATCTGAGTTTCTAGCGCGGCCTTGCCTTGTGCACGCGTACCATGGTCGATCAAGGCGCGGGTGTCCAGGCGCGAATAGGTGTTGCCTTCCAGATGGCTGGATGCCCATGACAGGTCGATCAACAGGCGGTTTAGTATGACGCGGCTGTAGGTGCCTGCGGGTGCTTGCGCGTTTGCGGTGTTGCCCATGTTGTGCAGTTGCAGGCGCAGTGACGGAGCAAGATAGGCGCTGACATTGGGCTCATAGACGTCCAAAAAGTCTGCCTGTTAGCCCACTGGTTTGCGTGCGCTTAAAGGCTGGTCTACATATGCCACGATGTCTTGGCTATCAGCAGAAATGGCGCTGTAGTGTGGAAAGTTGGCCGCCGCTTGCGGCCTGCTTGCCAAACCTGTGGTGGTTGCCGACCTGGACGCATAGCGTGTTGCGCGTGCCTGCCCGCGTACCACAATGTGGCCTTGTTGGACCCATTGACTCAGCCAGCGCTGTGCACTGCGCCTGCTGATTCCGGGAAATTGCCCCAGCAAATCTGCTAACGTTAAACCCGTTGGCATGACCTCGATCGCACGAAGTACAGCAGCGCTGTTTGGCATGTGTGAATTGATTGAAATGGCGCGATTCCATCAATCGCGCCAGCAGCACGAATTAAACAGCTGACGCCTTAAGTCGGCATCAGCTTGTCAATCTCTTGCTGCATGGCCTGGGTAAGCTGGGCGTAGAGTTTGAGCTTGTCGGCAGTATCGCGCATGCGCTCTGCGATGCGCAGGCTGACGGCCATCATCAGCTTGCCGCCAATTTTGGGTTCTTCGTTCATCAAGTCTTGTAGCGAGCTGCGGGTCAGCACGGCGCAGCGTAGGTCGGAGGTGGCGGTGCACGACGCGGAACGCGGCTCACCATCTACCAGACCCATTTCGCCGATCAAACTACCAGCGCCCAGCACCGTGACCGTGATCGGCGAGCGGCGGCTGACCACGATGGTTTCTACGGTTACCTCACCATCCAGAACGAGCATCATGTAGCCGGTGTCGTTTTTGTCGCCTTCTTTGATGAAGGTGGTGCCTTCAGAAATTTTGCGCGGCTTCATGTAACTGACTACGACGGAGGCTTCTTCCTTGGTCAGTTGCATCAAGGCTGTAGGAGCCGTCAATAACTCTGCTGCCAGCGCTGCACTGGCCGAACCGGCCGTGGCCTGCATGCGCAGGGTGCTTCCAGGGTCGCTAGGCTCTGGGGGCTTTTTACTGAATAATTTGTCCAGCATGGTTATTTAGGCGTGAATCGGCGTGTTTTAGGGTGCGGCTAGCGCTTGGGGAGCAGAGTGCATTAAAATAATAGTAACCCAAGGAGCGTTGCAGCGGAATACTTTTCTTGCACTTTTAGTGCAGAAACGGTACTTTGTCAGGCTTGGGTGCACACATTGCAACGACGCTCACCGTATACGCCAAAAGTATTTACAGGTGAGTTTATGTCAGTATTGCCCCACTCAAACCCTAGCACCGCCACGGTGCGCCCCATGCTGCTGTCTGGCCTGGAGCCCGTCCGCATTGATGCGTCCAGCCTGTTTGTCAACGTGGGTGAACGCACCAACGTCACCGGCTCCAAAGCCTTTGCCCGCATGATCTTGAACGGCGAATACGAAGCGGCGCTGGCAGTCGCCCGCCAGCAGGTAGAAAACGGCGCGCAGATCATCGACGTGAACATGGACGAGGCCATGCTGGACAGCAAGGCGGCGATGGTCCGGTTTTTGAACCTGATGGCGTCGGAGCCCGATATTTCCCGCGTGCCGGTGATGATTGACTCGTCCAAATGGGAGGTGATCGAGGCCGGGCTGCGCTGCGTGCAGGGCAAGGCGGTAGTCAACTCCATCAGCATGAAAGAAGGCGTGGAGCAGTTCAAACACCAGGCCAAGCTGCTGCGCCGCTACGGCGCGGCTGCCGTGGTGATGGCGTTTGACGAAAAAGGCCAGGCAGACACCTATGCCCGCAAAACCGAAATTTGCCAGCGTGCTTATGGCGTTTTGGTGCATGAGGTGGGCTTTCCGCCTGAAGACATTATTTTTGACCCGAACATCTTTGCCATTGCCACCGGCATAGAAGAGCACAACAACTACGCGGTGGACTTTATCGAGGCGACGCGCTGGATCAAAGCCCACCTGCCGGGTGCCAAAGTGTCGGGCGGCGTGAGCAACGTGTCGTTCAGCTTTCGTGGCAACGACCCCGTGCGCGAGGCGATCCACACCGTGTTTTTGTACCACGCCATCAAGGCCGGTATGGACATGGGCATTGTGAATGCGGGCATGGTAGGCGTGTACGACGACCTGGAGCCGGTGCTGCGTGAGCGCGTGGAAGATGTGGTACTGAACCGCCGCCCCGACGCAGGTGAACGGTTGGTAGAGGTCGCCGAAACCGCCAAGAGCGGCGCCAAAGACGAAAGCAAAAAGAACGAATGGCGCGGCACCGCAGAACAACCCGCAACGGTTGAAGCGCGGTTGTCGCACGCGCTGGTGCACGGCATTACCGACTTCATTGTGGATGACACCGAAGAGGCCTACCGCGCCATTTTGGCCAAGGGTGGCCGCCCGCTGCATGTGATCGAAGGCCCACTCATGGCCGGTATGAACGTGGTGGGTGATTTGTTTGGCCAAGGCAAGATGTTCTTGCCCCAGGTGGTGAAAAGCGCTCGGGTGATGAAGCAGGCCGTGGCCCAGCTTATTCCCTACATCGAAGAAGAAAAACGCCTGCAGGCCGAGGCGGGTGAAGACGTGAAGGCCAAAGGCAAAATCGTCATTGCAACCGTCAAAGGCGACGTGCACGATATTGGCAAGAACATCGTCACGGTCGTCTTGCAGTGCAATAACTTTGAAGTCGTCAACATGGGCGTGATGGTGCCCTGCCACGAGATTTTGGCGCGTGCCAAGGTGGAAGGCGCGGACATCATTGGTTTGAGTGGTTTGATCACCCCCAGCTTGGAAGAAATGCAGTATGTGGCGGGCGAGATGCAAAAGGACGACTACTTCCGCATCAAAAAAATCCCCTTGCTAATTGGCGGCGCAACAACGTCGCGCGTGCACACCGCCGTCAAAATCGCACCGCACTACGAAGGCCCCGTGGTGTATGTGCCCGACGCCTCACGCAGCGTGAGCGTGGCGCAAAGTCTTTTGAGCGAGCGGGCGACCAAATACATCGACGAGCTGAATGCCGACTACGACAAAGTCCGCTTGCAGCATGCCAACAAAAAGCAAACCCCCATGTGGCCGCTGGCCAAGGCACGCGCCAACAAAACGCCGATCGACTGGGCCAGCTACACACCACCCGTGCCCAAGTTCATTGGCAAGCGCGTGTTCAAGAACTTTGACCTGGCCGAGCTGGCGCAGTACATCGACTGGGGGCCTTTCTTTCAGACCTGGGATTTGGCTGGCCCTTTCCCCGCGATTTTGAAGGATGAGATTGTTGGCACCGAGGCGCAGCGGGTGTACAGCGACGGTAAGCGCATGCTGCAGCGCCTGATCGAAGGCCGCTGGCTCACTGCCAACGCCATCGTCGGGTTTTACCCGGCCAACACGGTGAACCATGACGACATAGAAATCTACACCGACGAGACCCGCAGCCAGGTCGCCATGACCTGGCGCGGCCTGCGCCAGCAGACAGAAAAGCAGGCGATAGACGGTGTGATGCGTCCCAGCCGCTGCCTGGCGGACTTCATTGCTCCCAAGGTTGACGCTATGAATTTAGTAGCTGCTCACGCATATTCCACGCTGGCTATCGGCCAAAATACTACTCAAAAGCAAGACTATATTGGTGTATTTGCAGTTACCACGGGCATTGGTTCAGAGAAAAAAGAAAAGTACTTCACCGACGACAACGACGACTACAGCGCCATCATGCTCAAGGCCTTGGCCGACCGCCTGGCCGAAGCATTTGCCGAATGCTTGCATGCCCGCGCACGCCGTGACCTGTGGGGTTATGCCGTACATGAAACCCTGAGCAACGAGCAGATGATTGCCGAGAAATACCAGGGCATCCGCCCCGCCCCCGGCTACCCAGCCTGCCCAGACCACAGCGTGAAAGCACAGATGTTTGAGCTGCTGCAATGTGCGGACATTGGCATGGGCCTGACCGAGAGTTTGGCGATGACGCCTGCGGCCAGCGTGAGCGGTTTTTACCTAAGCCACCCCGAGGCCACGTATTTCAACGTGGGCAAGATTGGCGAAGACCAGCTCAAAGACATGGCTTCTCGCACGGGAGAAACCGAAGCTGTGATGGCTCGCGCCTTGGCACCGAATTTGAACTGACGCTGCACTTTCCTCTATACTTACAACTGCGCTGATTTGCTCTTGCTTGCGGGCGCGTTATAAATGCCGCTAAAACTCAAACCTCAAGGTTGTAGATACATAAACCCGGTTTTCGTTTTAGCGAAACCGGGTTTTTTATTGCTTGAAACACCAATGTCCTTCATAGCCACGCCACAGACCATGACATTCGACGCACCGCTAGCTTTGCAAAGCGGCAAGTCGATTCGTGGCTATGCGTTGACCTATGAAACCTACGGCACGCTGAATGCGGCCAAGTCCAACGCCGTGCTGGTTTGCCATGCGCTCAACGCCTCGCACCACGTGGCGGGCGTGTACGAAGGCCAAGACAAGTCCGAGGGCTGGTGGGACAACATGATCGGCCCTGGCAAATCGCTGGACACGAACAAGTTTTTCGTCATTGGCGTGAACAACCTGGGTTCGTGCTTTGGCTCTACCGGGCCAATGCATGTCAACCCCGATACAGGCACCGTCTACGGTGCAGACTTTCCGGTAGTCACGGTAGAAGACTGGGTTGATTCGCAAGCCCGTCTGCTCGACACTTTGGGCATTCAGACGCTGGCAGCAATCGTGGGTGGCAGCCTGGGAGGCATGCAGGCATTGAGCTGGACGCTACAGTATCCAGAGCGCGTGCGGCATTGCGTTGCCGTGGCAACAGCGCCTAACCTCACCGCAGAAAACATTGCGTTTAACGAGGTCGCGCGCCGCGCGATTGCCACCGACCCGGACTTTCACGGTGGCAATTTTTACCAGCACGGCGTCGTGCCCAAGCGCGGCCTGCGCATTGCGCGCATGATCGGTCACATCACGTATTTGAGCGACGATGTGATGAATGAAAAGTTCGGCCGCACCTTGAAAGACGGCATCGACCTGAAGTTTTCTACGCAAGACGTGGAGTTTCAAATCGAGAGCTACCTGCGCTACCAGGGCGACAAGTTTGCCGAGTACTTTGACGCGAACACCTATTTGCTCATTACCCGCGCGCTGGATTATTTTGACCCTGCCAAAAAGCACGGCGGTAACTTGACCAAAGCACTGGCGCACGCGAAAGCCAAGTTCCTCCTGGTCAGCTTTACCACCGACTGGCGCTTTTCGCCTACGCGCAGCCGGGAGGTAGTGAAAGCCTTGCTGGACAACAAAATCCAGGTGAGCTATGCCGAGATTGACGCACCCCATGGGCATGACGCCTTTTTGCTCGATGACCCACGCTATATGAGCGTGACCAGCTCCTATTTTAATAGCGTACACCAGGAAATCAGCACGATGGAGGTGGCAGTATGAGCGACTTGGCAATGCACCAGGCCATTGCCCACATGGTGCCCCAGGGCGCGCGCGTGCTGGACCTGGGCTGTGGCGACGGCGCGCTCTTGGCGCACCTGCAAGCCACACGCGGCTGCAGTGGCTACGGTGTGGAGATTGACGACACGAATGTGCATGCGTGTATTGCGCGAGGCGTCAATGTGATTCAACTGAACCTGGACGAGGGCCTGGCCATGTTTCAGGACGCAAGTTTTGACGTGGTGCTGCAAATCGACACGCTGCAACACCTGCGCAATGCCGAAGTGATGCTGCGCGAAACAGCGCGCGTGGGCAAAACCGGCATCGTGGCCTTTCCCAATTTTGCGCATTGGCCCAACCGCTTGCAGATATTGCAGGGCCAAATGCCGGTGACCAAAACCCTGCCCTACCAGTGGTACGACACACCCAACATCCGCGTTGGAACTTTTGCAGACTTTGCACAGTTGGCAGCCAAAAATCAACTCAAGGTCATGGAATCATTTGGCATGCAAGATGGCAAGCAAGTCCGTTGGTGGCCCAACGCGCGCGCCAGCATGGCGGTGTTCGCCTTTACGCGCGGTTGAAAAGATGGTTGCACCAGGCAACCAGAATGCGCTAAGATAAAACCATCGGGAAAGCAGCCTCCCGAATCTTTACGGATAGACGGTGTCCCGTCCAAGTGCTGGTAACTTGTAGTTTATTGTTGCGTGAACCCACGCACGATAACGGAAAACCCTATGGACACCGCAAACAATCGTGCATTTTCAATTTCCCCGCAAAATCTCGGTCAGCGCATTCGCGATGGCCGAGCGCCTTTGATCCTGGACGTGTGCCGTACGCCACGCTTTGCCGTCAACACCCACATGCTTGCAGGCGCAACGCGCTGCGCGCCTGAGAATGTGCCAGCGTATGCCGCTGCGCATGCATCAGGAGACGTAGTGGTGTATTGCGTGCATGGGCATGACGTTAGTCAAGGTGCAGCAGCCGCAATGCGCGCCGCAGGCTGGAACGCCCAGTACTTGGTGGGCGGAATGGAAGGCGGCGAAGACGGCGTAGATTCACCGTCCGATATTGCAAGCTGGCGCGCTGCTGCGTTACCGCCCTCCGAGACCGTTGTACCGGGCTGGTGGGGCAGTCAAGGCGAGGGAAGTCTGCGACGTTATGCGCAAAGCATGCGCACCCAGGCACTGAGCAGTGAGCGGCACGAGCTGCCCGCCCTACCTACTGTCCTCAAGCGTCCAGACTTGGGCGTAACAGGAGAGCAGCCCTCCCGCTGGGTCACCCGCGCCCGACCCAAGATTGACCGTATCGCCTGCCCATGGTTGATTCGGCGTTACATTGACCCGCGCGCAGAGTTTTTCTATGTACCCACGTCCCAGGTATTTGTTGAAGCCAAGCGCCTGCAGGCCACGGTGTATGACATTCCCGGAGCGCCAATTTCGCACACCGGCCCGCATGGTGAGTTATGCACCTTCGATACGTTACTGCATGCATTTGAACTTCGCATCCCTGCGCTGGACATGCTCGCTCGCATTGTGCGCGGGGCTGATACAGACCGACTCGATTTGATGCCTGAGAGTGCCGGTTTGTTGGCCGTGTCACTGGGTATGTCTAACCTACATACTGACGATCACGCCATGGTGGATGCCATGATGCCCGTGTACGATGCGCTGTACCGCAGCTGTGCGCGTGCAATCAACCTGGACAGAGAATCGCACCATTGGAAACCTGAGAGCATGCAAAAGCAATTGCAAAAGACCACCCAATGAGCCCCAGCGTCGCGCAGACACCCGCGCCAGTCTCTTTTCGCCACGCCCTGCTGTTCTGGCTCAAGCTGGGCTTCATCAGCTTCGGTGGCCCTGCAGGGCAAATCGCCATCATGCAGCGCGAGCTGGTCGACCGTCGCCGCTGGATCAGCCAGGGCCGCTTTAACCATGCGCTGAACTACTGCATGCTGCTGCCCGGCCCCGAGGCGCAGCAACTGGCCACCTACATTGGCTGGCTGATGCACCGCACCTGGGGAGGTGTGGTGGCGGGTGGCCTTTTTGTGCTGCCATCACTGTTCATCTTGATCGCGCTGTCGTGGATATACGTGCGCTTTGGCCAGGTGCCCATCATCGCTGCGCTGTTTTACGGCATTCAGTGTGCAGTGGCCGCCATTGTCGTGCACGCTTTGTGGCGGGTGGCCAGTCGAGTACTCAAAAATCCGGTCAAAGCCCCCGTATTATGTGCGGTAGCAGCTATGAGTTTTATAGCAATTGAATTCTTTGACATCGGCTTTCCGTGGATTGTTCTGGCAGCGGCCGCCATCGGCTGGCTAGGTTCACGCTGGGTGCCCGCGCAGTTTGCGCTCAACGCTGGCCACGGCGCGGCCAAGCAAGAACACCCGCGCGCCTTGATTGATGACGACACCCCCACTCCTGTGCACGCCCGCTTTTCACGCAGCCACTTGGCGCTGGTGCTAGGTGTCGGTGCAGCGCTATGGGCCTTGCCCATGCTGTGCCTGGTCGCCGTACTGGGCTGGGACGCCACGCTCCCGCAAATGGCTTGGTTTTTTACCAAGGCTGCGATGGTGACCTTTGGCGGTGCTTATGCGGTGCTACCCTATGTGGTGCAAGGCGCGGTAGACCACTACCAGTGGCTCACCGCACCACAGATGATGGCAGGCCTGGCGCTGGGCGAGACCACGCCGGGGCCACTCATCATGATCGTAGCTTTCGTCGGTTTTTTGGGTGGTTGGGCCAAAGAAGTGCTGGGACCGGAAGCCTTGTTCATGGGTGCGGCATTGGCGGCTACAGTGACCACCTGGTTCACCTTTTTGCCCAGCTTTGTCTTCATTCTTGCAGGTGGCCCTGCGGTAGAGGCCACCCACGGCAAGCTAGGCTTTACTGCGCCGTTGGCCGCAATCACCGCCGCTGTGGTGGGCGTCATTGCTAGTTTGGCGCTGCTGTTTTTTATGCACGTCGTTTTGCCAGCACGCGCGGCGGGTGGCTTGTGGGCGAGCGTGGACTGGATGGCGTTGGCTATCGTTATCGCCGCTGCGCTGGCGCTGTTTCGCTTCAAGATGGGTGTGATACACGTGATTGCCGCTTGTGCGGTAGCGGGCGTGCTGGTGCGCCTGATGGGGATGTGATTGAACCTCAACCAGCGTGGACTTGCGCGCCAATGACCAAGCCGCTGTGTACATTGATGGACAACCAGTCAGAAAAGTCAAAGTCAGCATGCGCAGCGTCCAAAGCGGCTTGTAGTGGCAAGCCGGTTACTGCTGCGCTGGCGAACGCTACTTCCGCGTTTGCCAAAGCACGCACGCGCGGTACGTAGCCTTGCCGCCATACCAAGGCGGTTTCAGCCGAGCTTTGCTGCATCAGACGGCGAAGTGCGTCTGCAACAGATGCTTCGCCAGCGCTATGCGCTAAAACGATAGACGCTGCGGGGTATGCGCTAGGCACCACTTGTGCGCCCGGTGCCATACGCAGATGGACTTGCACAGCTTCGTGGTTCGTCAGCAGGGCAAAGCTGGCGGCATCCAGGCTTGCATCAGGTGCAGTGGCGCACTGGTGCAGCGCCCACTCTGTGCAGGCCACGTCGCACAGATAAGGGTGCTCAGTTATCAGTTTGGTCAGGGCGGGTGCCTGCTGCATCCACGCCGCCAGCGCACCACCCCATTGCGCGAGGTCGCCAAGCAGTGGCGGGTGGTCATGCCACAGGTCGCGTGCCAGCGTGGCAAAAACCTCGCTGCCCAGCATTTGCTTTATGACCGGGTACGGCGCTTGCAATGCACGCGCTGCCAGTGCGTGCGCATTGGCGCGGTAAGCTTGCAGGCCGCGCTTTTGCATGGATTGGGTGTCAAATATGCCAGATACCAGCGTGGAATATGCGTAAACAGCTATTAAATTAGTAGCGCTATTCAAATCAGATTCGGCGATGGCGCGCAACAGTGTGGTTTGCTGAGCGGCCAGAGCTTGCTTGGTCATGGCTTCAACCAGGCTCAGACAACGGCTGTGTGCGAGCACACTTGGCTACGCACGACGTCAGCGCGGGCTGCTTCGTCCAGCAGAACCTCTAGCGCGGGAATGTGTGTGTCCCACTCAATCAACGTGGGTGAACTTTCAAAGCGCTGCACAGCGTGCGCATAAAGCGCCCACACTTCTTCGCAGGCGCGTGCGCCGTGGTCGTCGATAACAATATCGTCCATTGCACAATGGCCAGCCACATGCATTTCGCCCACTGCTTGAGGTTGCAAGGCATTGAGCCACAGCAGGCAGTGGTCTATCGGGTCACCGAGTTTGCCTGCGATTTGCTCGTTGAGTGCATTGACAAAAATATTGTTCACGTCCAGTAACAACTGGCATCCTGTGCGCCGGGTGAGCTGGTTCAGAAAATCAGTCTCGCTGTAATCTGCATGTGCGTAGTGCAGATAGGCGCTGAGGTTTTCTACCAGAAGTGGGCGTTGCAAACAGTCTTGCACGCGTTGCACGTTATCGCAGAGAACGTCGAGCTGTGCATGGGTAAAAGGAATGGGCAGTAAGTCTGCTGCGTGCACTTGTGCGCCGCTGACGCAGCCCCGTGCAAAGCAGGCATGGTCGCTCACGCGAACGGGCTCTATGCGCTGCACCAACTGGGCTAATTGGTCTAAATGCCATGTGTCTATACCCACGGCCGACCCCAAACCCAGACCCACCCCGTGCAGGCTAATGGGGTAATGTGAACGAGCCGCAGCCAGTGTGGCCAAGGCCGCGCCGCCTTGGCCAAAAAAGTTTTCAGAATGTACTTGCAAGAAACCCACACGCGGCAATTGCTCCAGCAATTGCGCGTAGTGGGGGTGACGCCAGCCCAGGCCCGTGGGAGTGTCTTTACCTTGCATGCAGTTCAAGTTAAACAGTTCACCGCAAAAAGCAAAGATCTGGCGCGTCAGAGCGTGATCAGCTCTTCTTTTCTGCGTCCTTCTTCATCTCGCTATCTTTCATCATCATAGATTTTTTGGCATCAGCAGCAGACATGCCCTTCATGTCCACGCAGGTGCCTTTGGCCACATATTTCCACTCACCATTGTCATCGCTGACTTTGGCCTGGCCTGCGCACGAGTGGGTACCCGCCAGGTTGGCGCAGTCGTTTTGACCAGCCTTGGCAATGCCGTAGCATTTTTCTTTTTCTTGTGCAGACACTGGTGCAGATACCAACAGGCTGGACATTAAAGAAGCGGCGGCAGCGGCCATCAGTAGTTTTTGGTTCATGAAATTACTCCAATAAAAGTTGAATCAAACGGATTAACCAATAAGCTTGGTGCAGCGTGCTAGCGCACTCAAGTAATCGTTAGTGCCAATAACGCCCAACTTCTTACATCGGGCTATCAAATAATTAGAAAAATTGCAAACGCATGATCGCGTTTCTATGTCGGGAACTTCATAGCAAATCTGCAATCATGTCCCATACGTCTGGTGGAATGCGGCCGTTATAGCGTTCGACAATCTTGCCAGTTTTATCCAGCAAAAATGACGCTGGTAATTGCGTGCGGTGCAACTGTGCCGAATTCAAATTGTCCTAGTAACTTGCCTCGCCTGTCCACAACTGCACAAAGCGCAGTTGCATGGGCACCATGCGGTTGATAATGGCTTCATAGTCATCCACATCCTTCATGCGGCGGTCTACGCTGATCAATACCAGTTCAAACGGTTTACCTACCCAGCCCTTGTAGTTCTCGCGCAGCTCAGGCATTTTGTCGCGGCAGATTGCACAGTCGGTAGACCAAAACATGACCAAAACCACCTTGCCCTTCAAATTGGACAACTTGAAGGCTTTGCCATCATTGGTTTTGCCTTGCACAACTGGAAAAGTGATGTTTGCTGCCAAATCCGTAGAACTTGCAATCTTGGTCGCGATTCTAGTTTGGGCGTGAGCTGCGTTGGTCACTAAAACGGCAGAAAAAAGGAAAGTAAGGGAAAGAAAAAATACGGATATAAAAGCACTTATAGTACACATGGCAATGTCCTTTAGAGGCTTGTTTATATCTAGTCTATTCGCCACGGCTAAACCTTACATTCACAAACCCATCCGAGCGCCGCCCATGAGTTTCGAAAATGACGTAGCGTCCCACCGCACCTATCTGCTGCGCTTTGCGCGCCTGCAGTTGCGCAACGACGCTTGGGCTGAAGACGCGGTGTCTGACACACTGTTGGCCGCACTGTCCAAGCCCCAGAGTTTTGCCGGACAGTCGCAACTTAAAACCTGGTTGGTGGGAATTTTGAAGCACAAGGTGGTAGATGCTTTGCGTGCTAATTTGCGTGAAGTGAATGTGAGCGACTTGCATGCCGATGCAGAAAGTGACGAACTGGACGCTATTGGTTTTAAGCAGGACGGTCATTTTGCGCAGCGGCCCGCCCAATGGGGCAACCCGGATCAGGACTTGAACCAGCAGCAGTTTATGGCCGTGATGGACGCTTGTGTAGAGCGCTTGCCGCCCGTACAGGGACGCTTGTTCCTGATGCGCGAATGGTTGGAGATGGATTGTGACGAAGTTTGTAAGGAACTGAAGATTACATCGACCAATTTATACGTTCAATTACACCGCGCACGCTTGCGTTTGCGCGAATGCTTGGAGCAAAACTGGTTTGGCTTGAAAAAAACCTAAATCTTGTTTGTCATCGTATGTTATACGACTTTAGAGCCCTGAGATAGTTCAGTTTTTGTATATGCCTTTTTACAAACGTTCCTGTAAAGAAGTCGCCGCCATGGTGGTGGCGCGGGAAGACCGCGGCCTGAGCCTCATCGAGTTGTTGCATCTGCGTGCCCATATGCTGTATTGCAGCGCCTGCCCTATCTTTGAACAGCAAATTCTGACCATGCGCCATGCCATGCGCCAATGGCGCAACTACAGCGACGACAGTTCGCGCAAATAATCCAGCCCCCGCACCGCCCGGCTGCCATACCAGCTGAGCATTTCACCGTCTACCAGCTGAACTTTCGCATGGGGCATCCAGGCTTGCACCTCGCGCACGTGCTGCGCGCCAAAACTATAGGGCTCAGAAGACAGCAATACGCGATCTATCTGGCCCAGCCAGGCTTCGTCGCACTGCAGCCTGGGGTAACGGGTGGCCCCAGGCGTGCTCAAACCATCACCGCCACATACGTCGGGCCAAGTCTGCCAGGCTATCTGGTCCAGCATGCGGCTGATGTAGGTATCGCGCGCCACCGTCATCCACGGGTCGCGCCAGATCAGGTAAAGCACACGCTGTGGGGCACGTGTGGTCTGCGCAGCCTGCAAGCTGTATAAGCGGGCATTTACCTGGTCTTTTAGTGCTGTTGCCAGCGTGGATATTGCGTGAGCAGCTATTAAATTAGTAGCAATTGGTAATTGCGAAAGTGCTGGTAGCAGCGCTAGCAGTAGTTGGTCTATCAGACCGATGTTGTCTGCAGGCGCGCAAGGATGCGTCACAACCACGTTGGGCACAAAGCTGCGCAAGGCATCGACGGTGGGTTGGTCGTTTTCATCCACGTTGACCACTACGTGTGTGGGTGCCAGTGCGCGAATTTTATTCAGATTGACGTCTTTGGTACCACCGACTTTGGCGATCTTTTGCACGACTTGCGCTGGGTGGATACAAAAACCGGTGCGGGCCACCAGAAAATCCGCAAAACCTAAATCGATCAGCAATTCGGTGACGCTGGGCACCAAACTGACAATGCGCAAAGGGGTATTTAGTGGCTTAAATGCCACTTTAGAGCTGGTTTCTGGCACAAAACTAAGGGAAAACTCGGGATTCGACACAAAAGCATATTTTGGCGCATAATACCGACACGTACTACTTTTTTAGTGGGCGTGGTCGGTGATCGGAACGTTTCGTGTAGGACAGTATGTGAAAAATATGTACTCTGGGACTCCATCGCTTTTATTAGTTGATTGATAGGAGTCCCTTGCATGGGCAATAAATTGTACGTCGGCAACCTGCCGTATTCAGTACGCGACGAAGACCTGAACCAGGCCTTCTCTGCATTCGGTGGTGTAACCAGCGCTAAAGTCATGATGGAACGTGACACTGGCCGCTCAAAAGGCTTCGGCTTTGTCGAGATGGCTAGCGATGCTGAGGCGCAAGCCGGCATCAATGGCATGAACGGTCAACAACTCGGTGGCCGCGCTATCGTTGTAAACGAAGCACGCCCGATGGAAGATCGTCCTCCCCGCACTGGCGGCTTCGGCGGTGGCGGCGGTGGCCGTAGCGCTGGTGGCGGTTACGGTGGTGGCGGTGGTGGTGGCCGTAGCGGCGGCGGCGGTGGTAGCGGTGGCGAAGGTGGCTTTCGCAGCCCCTACGGCGGCGGTGGTCGCAGCGGCGGCGCTGGTGGCGGTGGCCGTGGCGGCTACTAATCAGCGACTGTAAACCCCAAATATTTGAAAAGGCCCCGTTTTTGGGGCTTTTTCTTGGGCGTCTTTCCCCCAGGTTTTATTGCACAAATGGTGCCAGACAAGCTGTAGAATTAAATTTCTTGTCCAAACGCACCCACTGCTGATTTTGCAAAAACCCCTTCTGTGTTTATTTCGATCGCGCATGATTGAAAAAACTTGTAAGACCCATCAATAAGAGATACAAACACGTATGGGATTTTTCAGCTGGCTCACAGGTTCATCCAATTCAAAGTCTGCCGCTGCGCAGACGGATATACCTTCTACCATGGTTGGTAACGATTCCACTCGCCCTAATATTCCTCCAGGCCAGAAGAAAGAACTGTTCACTCGCACAGTGACACCCGCCGCTGTGCAGGCCAATCGTAACGAGCAGCGCCGCGCTGAACGCAACGCGCGGCGCGATCTCTTGTTTCAGGTCGTGCGTGAATCAATGATTCGCGTGGGCATCTTGTCATCGGCCTTTCGCTTCAAGGTGTTGGCGCTGGACCAGCGCGGCAGAGTCTTCCTGGTCATGATTGACTTGTCGTCCGAGTTTGCAAGCGAGACAGGTAAACTGGCAGAAATTGAAGCCTTGATCTCCCAGTCTGCCAAAGCGCGTTTTGATGTGGTGGTGCAGGCGGTGTACTGGCGCTTTACAGAAACTGTGTCCTCGGGCACTACGCGCAAGGGTGCCGTCTCGGCTCCAGCACCCTTGTCGGGTGCACCGATCTCTGGCCCAGCTCCTTTGTCTGGTAGACCCATGGGAACACCAAAGTCAGCAGCAATATCAATGCGTGTTGCCCCCAACTCTGTGCCAGCCAGAAACCGGTCCGACCCTATCGACCAGACAGAGGTTGATGCATTCAAACGTGCGCTGGTTGCAGGCACCCAGCCGCAAATTACTGGCGCAGCGGCATCTCCAGTGGCTCGTTCAGGGTCATTGGCAGCCATGGCTACAGCCGCAAAGGCGGCCGTCTCAGCGGCTACTCATAACAAACTATTGCTGACCGGCTACGAAGACACTGAAATGCATGACCCGGACGAACCCGCACCTGCACTCAGCGCCACCCAATACGGCGACCTGCGCTAAATAGCGGGTTCGCCTATTCGTTAGCTAGAATCAGCACCGCACCTAAGCCGCCGACAGCGGCAGGAAGTTGCCAAGCCTGGCTAGTCGTAGGCTGCCCTTGCACCACAGGCTCCATTGCCACGCCAAATTTTGGCCGTCGTCCATCGATCACCCGTGCATTGCTAAATTCTGCCTTTAACCGAAGCGTCAGCTCGGGCAAGGGGCCTTTGGCAATCAGCGTGTGAACCTGGTTGCCAGGGGCTTGCAATTGCGGGCAGATTTGTGCAAACAACTTGGCGCTCCATTTTTCGCGCCAGTTCTCACGCGCAGTGTGGCTTAGCCATTTGCCAATGCGTCGGCTCATGCGTGGTGCGCAAGCTACCAGCACCCATTGTGTTCTTGGGGCCTGGCCAGTTTGGCCATTGCTGTGTAGCGGTGCCAGCTGCTGCATGGCATAGGCGGCATTATCCAGATAAACGATCAAAGTTTCCATGGTAGCTCTCCTTGGTGAAATGGTGAAAACAAAACAATAGACATGTGTGTTGCACTAGACCAATGCGGCCTGCTTGCCGCGCTTATTGGCCCATTGGCCTGCGGCCAGCACACCCACAATGGCCAAGCCGTACACGGCCCAGCGTGCAGCTATATGCAACGGTTCGGGAGGTGTGAAAATCGGATGCAACCACGGTTCGCTCACAATCATTTTGGCGGCGGTAATAGCCAGCACTACGGCACCTGCGTGGATGATGATGGGAAAGCGTTCTACCAGTTTGAGTACGACTTGCGAGCCGAGCACCACGATAGGTACACTGATAAGTAAACCAATTATTACCAGATCCATAGCGCCGTGCGCTGCTCCTGCAACACCTAGCACGTTGTCAACACCCATCAAGGCATCCGCCACCATGATGGTTTTCATGGCACCCCAAAAGGTGCTGACCACAGGCCCGTCGTGTGATTCACTGCCAGACTCGACCAGCAGTTTGTAGGCAATCCACAGCAGGGCCAGGCCGCCGAGCAGCATCAGGCCCGGTATTTTCAGTAGCCAAACTACTGCCAGCGTCATCACTGAACGCACTGCAATAGCTCCCACCGTGCCCCAGACAATCGCTTTCTTTTGCAAACGCGCAGGCAGGCTGCGCGCCGCCAGCGCAATGACGATGGCGTTGTCGCCTGCCAAGACAAGATCAATCAAAATAATGGCCAGCAACGCCGACCACCAGGGGGTTGAAAACAGTTCCATATACGCTCCGTTATGTTGGGGAACCTGTCGATCAAATCCTTGGGGATTGACCCACAGGTACTGGAGCGAATACGTGTTGTAGTGGCTTGGACTGAGCTTGAACAAACGACGCTTCGATACAGCACTACAGGGCAAAGCCCAAGGCGCTAATCGAAGGTCTTGCTCAACGCGGTGTACGCACTGCGTCCAATGCACCGGTAGCGACCCCACCAAGTGGGTATTGCTACGTATTGACGGTACATTGATGAACCTAAAAACCACAAAGCAGTATTGTGTTTTTTTGGAATGGGAGCTACTCCCCTTCGTATCTTGATTTAAACGTAAATAGCAAGGCAGCGCAAGCGTCGCGACAAGATAACCCCCCTACACTATGGGTTAAATGGCGAAAAGGTTTTTTATATGACAAGTACCCTTTCTGTAAGTGACTACCTGCGCAGCCATATGCGCACGGTGCCCAATTGGCCAGCGCCGGGCGTGCAGTTTCGGGACATCACGCCGTTGTTGCAAAACCCGCGCGTCTTTCGCGTGTTGATAGACGCCTTTGTACATCGCTACATGGACCCAGGCCTTCGCCCTGACGTCGTAGCCGGGCTGGATGCCCGCGGCTTCATTTTGGGATCAGTGGTGGCGTATGAGTTGAACGTGGGATTTGTACCAATTCGTAAAAAAGGCAAGCTGCCATTTACAACTATTGAAGAAACCTATGAACTGGAATACGGCAGCGCAACTGTAGAGCTGCACACCGATGCCGTGCACGCGGGCCAGCGGGTGTTGCTGATGGATGACCTGATTGCTACCGGCGGCACGATGATGGCGGGTAAAAAGCTGCTGGAAAAGCTCGGAGCCACCGTGATGGAAGGAGCCGCCATTGTGGATTTGCCAGAACTACAAGGTTCCACCAGGCTGCGCGCTGCAGGGCTGGAGCTGTTTACACTGGTCGATTTTGCGGGGCACTGAGACTTATTTCACGCTTGTCAGGCGTGGGCAAACAGGTCGATTATTTACCCGGCGTTACAAAGCTCACACCAAGCTTTGCAATAGCCTGTGTACTGTGGTGCCTGTAGACACGTTACCTACTAAGCGCTGTGGTGCATGTGCACTGCACGCTGAGTATGAAGCTCTACGTGAAAGGCAAAACCATGAACACTACAACTATTCAACCCGGTATGGGAACCTCTGCCCTTGCCAGCGCGGGTGCTACAGCATCGGCAAATGCAAAGCCATTGTGGGCCGCCATTGGCGTGCTCGGTGTGTGCGTGCTCGCCATGGGTGCAAGCCTGATACACGTGAACAAGCGGCCTGCCGAGCCCACTGCCATCGTTTCTGCTGCAAAGCCCGCCACTGCGCTGCAATCATTGGCCAGCTTGCCAGATGATCTGGCAACATCCAGGGCAGACCCTAAAGCAGTGGCACCTGGCGAAGAGATTGTGCAACCCACTCCCAAAACAGTAGCAAAAAAAGCACCGCAGCATGCCGTGGCGAAAGCTGCACCGCATACGACAGCACACGTTGCCGCAAAACCCGTGAATCAACCAGCAGCCATGGCTGCAAATCAGGCCCCAGCCCCGGTAGCGGTAGCGCAAGCACCTGCTCCCAAGGCGATATGCGCCAGTTGCGGTACGGTGGAGTCAGTGACGCCCGTGGTGCGTGATGGCAAAGGTGGCCCAGCTGGCGTGATTGCCGGTGGTGTCGTGGGCGGTCTGCTGGGTAACCAGGTGGGTAAAGGCGATGGCCGCGTGCTGGGCACGGTGCTGGGTGCTGCAGGTGGTGCCTGGGCGGGCAATACCATCGAGAAGAAAATGAAGAAAGAAACGGTCTATTCTGTACGCGTGCGCATGGAAGACGGCAGCACGCGCACCATCGAACAAGCTACGGCCCCTGCCGTTGGTTCCAAAGTGACTCTGGACGGCTCCACCCTGCAAGCGTCCTGAACGCGGCCTTGCTGCAAGCCTTGCACTGCTACGGTGGTGTAGCCTGCAAGGCTTGAACAGCCAGCAACAAGTCTTGCCAGGCTTTGGCCTTGTCTGGCTGGTTGCGCAGCAAATAGGCGGGATGGTAGGTCACCACCACAGGCGCTGTGGTGCTGCCATCGGGCACAGCATGCATCCGCCCCCGCAGTTTTCCCAGCGGCTCGGCACTGCCCAGCAGGGCTTGTACTGCAAAGCGGCCCATGGCCACAATTACCTTGGGTTGTAGCAACGCAATTTGCCGCTGCAAATACGGTTGGCACATGGCCACTTCTTCGGGGCTGGGGTTGCGATTGGCGGGGGGGCGGCATTTCAGTACATTGGCAATAAACACATTGCTGTGCCTGCCCAGGCTTTGGCCGTTGACCTTGACGGCGCGCAGCATATTGTCCAGTAGCTTGCCTGCTTGACCGACAAAGGGCTCACCCTGAATGTCTTCGTTTTCTCCTGGTGCCTCGCCCACAATGAGCCAGTCTATCTGAGGAGCTAAAGCAGCGTCTGCGCTGGGCGCACCCACACCAAAGACCGTGTTTTTGCGCGTTGCGCACAGGCTACAAGCCTGGCAGGTGCTGACGGCTACTTGCAAGGCGGGCCAGTCCATCTGCGCAATACCAGCGGGCAGGGGCTGCAGCGCTACGGTTTGCGTGGCGGGGCTGACGGGTGTTGCCAGGGAGCCTGGTGTAATCGCGCGCGGTACGGAGGCCGTGGCGCTGATGGAAGTTGCAACAGCAGGCGTAGGATCTGTCGATGACGCATTTGCTATTAATTTAGTAGCTGCTTGCGCATATTCTGCGCTGGCGTCAGGCGTATTTTCGGATAAATCGTCAGCTACCCACTGGCGAATGCCCATGGCGTGCAGCATGGCGCGTTGGCGCTTGTCCAACAGCAGGGTATTGACGGATGTCATAGCGGCAGGCTCATCACAATCGCGTCTTCACGTGCATGGGTGCCATTGGGGTAATAGGCTTTGCGCAGACCGGCGCGGCGAAAGCCGTAGCTCTCATACACCTGCAAGGCGCGCGTATTGCTCGCTCGCACTTCCAGCCACAGCCACTTGGCGTTTTGGCTACGCGCCCATAGCGCCAGCGCGTCCAGCATCACACGCGCCCAGCCCTGGCCCTGAAATTGCGGTGCCACGGTAATGTTGAGCAGATGGACTTCATCTACGCCTTGCATGGCAATGTAGTAACCCAGCAAGCTGCTGTCATTGCCCTTTTTGCCGCCCACCAGAGTCACGCACTGGTAACCTGAGCGAATGCTGTCGGCAATGTTTACCGCGTTCCACGGCCAGTCGTAGGCAGCGTTTTCAATCTGCATCACGCCGTCCAGTGCGTCTACACGCATCAACTCAAGGCGCGCTTCTTGCGCGTCGAACGATGCGGAGTCGGGAAAACTGGAAAAGCCAGAGGGGTGGGCGCTCATAAACCGCTAGTGTGCCACTTTTGCGGGCTGTGCCTCGCGCTGCGCCGTGGCCAGCGCCGCGCGTTCGGTGGTCGTTTGCGCCACCTTGTCGCGAACGTACAGTGGCAACGCGTCTTCGGGGTCTACCAGGCCGCCAGCAGCTATCAGCGCGGGGGCCAGTTGCAGCAGGGCGCGGGCAGTCGGCAGGCACTGCACATAGGGGGCGGCTTGCACGGCGGCGGGCAGTTGCATGCCATAGGCGGCTTGCACATTGCCTGCCAGCGTGGTGTGGGCAAAATCGTCCAGTACCAGCATGTTTACAGGGGTTTTCAGGCGGTAGCCAGCGTCAATATTGCGCAAGCAGCTATCAAATACATAGTAAGCGTGGTACATCTCGCCCATGCGTGCGTCCAGCGCAGCGCAGATTCTGCTGGCGCCTGTGAGATGGTGCGCCTCTTGCGCCACGGCCATCAAGGTGTCCACGGGCAGCACCTGCACACCCGCGCCAAAGGCCAGCCCCTGCGCCACAGAGCATGCAGTGCGCAGCCCGGTAAACGAGCCGGGGCCGCGGCCAAAGACAATCGCGTCCAGGTCAGAAAACTGCAAACTGGCTTGCGCCATCAAGGCCACAATGGCGGGGATCAGGTTGTTGGATGCCTGTGCACCGCCCGCGCCTTCATGCGACCATATCTGCTCGCCGCCACTTTCGTCGCTTTGCACGGCAATCTGCATCAGCTCGGTAGACGTGTCAAAAGCCAGCAATTTCATTTTGCAGCCACCGCATTACCTACGGGTGCTACGGGTGCTACGGGTGCCTTGCTGGCAGCGCGCACGCCCACCACAATACCCATGGTCACCAGCACCAGGCCAGCTACCAGGTTCCAATACAGCGGCTCATTCAAAAAAATCACCGCTGCAATGGCCGAAGACCCCGGCACGATAGCGGTCAACATGGTCGACCGAATTGGCCCAAAGTACTGCACCATCTTGGTAAAGGTAATGCCCGAAATCACCACCGAACCGCCGCCCTGCCACAGGGTTTGAAACAAAATCTCGCTCCATGGCGCGGTGGCCAGTTTGCTGTGCAACACGCCTGTGGCGACCAGCAGCGCATAAACGGGCACATAGGTCAGCGCACAAAACACAATCACAGCAATGGTGGCAGGCACTGCTGCCAACGCGTGTTTTCGGCACGTCACGGTATAGGTAGCCCAAGTAGTAGAGGCACATACAAACAGCAGATCACCCTTCCAGACCTCGCCGCCGTCAAACGCTTTCAGCAACGACACGCCGCCTACCAGCAGGCCACCACACAAAATCAAACCCAAGCCCAGCAAACGCCCACCACTCAGGTGCTCGCGTAGCAACCAGACCGAGAGCAGCGCCGTAGACAGCGGCAACATGCCAGGCAGCAACACCGAACCGTGCGACGCGGGTGCATACACAAAGGCGCTGTAGGCCAGCACGGCATAGGCAACACCGCCAAATACGCCGACCATTGCCGTTACGCGCCAGGGCAGGGGCGAGAGACCCGCAAAAGTCTGCGCCTGCGGGTTGGCCACACGCATTTTGCGCACCATGACGTAACCCCAAGGCAGCAACACCAAGGCCGCGCCCACCATGCGACACAGCACAATATCTAGCGGCGTCAAGCCGCGCAGAGCCATGAAGCGCGCCACGACGATAAACAGCGTCCAGATGAGAATAGTGGTGACAGCGGCAGATATACCGATTGCTTTAGGCGATAGTTGCATGTGGCTATTATCGGCGGTAGTACGTTTCCTCTTAAGTGGGTTTGTTCCTGTTGTGCCTTTGGGATGCACTTGTACGCAGGGTGAGGGGGTTTCGTGTATCGCTTTTCGTGCTTTGCTCGTGTACGCTCACCCAGCTGCGATGGTGGTGGGCACGCCGAACGGTAGTGGCGTCAGGGTTTGCTGGTATTCAACGGTTGCGCGCCAAGCCTGTACAAAACGGCTTCTGCTTTTACCAAACTTAGAGCGCGTTAATGAATGGAGAGATTACTTAAACGGATTAGCCAGCGCAAACCATAGCCCAATCCCAGTAGCAATAATAAAAGCCCCGTCCAGCACGCCCACCAGCAAGAACACCTTGCTTTGCAGCGGTTCCATCATCTCGGGCTGGCGCGCTGCAGCCTCCAGGTATTTGCTGGCCATCATGCCAATGCCCAGGCATGAGCCAATGGCACCCATGCCAATCATGTGGCCCACGGCCAGGGGGAGAAGGTTGATTCCGTCCATACAAAAACTCCTGAAGTTAAAAATTTACCAAGCGTCTGGCGACTTTTTCGCGGTCAGCAGATAGATCAAAGGCCCGAACGACCCCGCTGCCAGCGTCACCAGCAACCACGGCCACACATTGCGCCTGCTGCGTTTTGCATCGCGCCACATCCACAGCGCCACCAAACTCAGTGAAATGATCAGATCGGTAAACACCTGTTGCCCGGCTGGATGGTTCCAGTTGTTGATCCATACACCCCAGTAGCCCACCTGGCTCATGACATAGACCCCTTGCGCACCAAAGAGCAGCAAGACAACGATCAGAATGGTTTTTTGCATGGCGCACTCTTTTTGTGGGCGAAGGTTAATCTTTGAATTGAATACTGGCGTAGGCCACACTACCCACCACCAGGCAAGCAAGCGCCACCATGTCTGCGGTGAAAACGCGACCGACTTGCACGTTGTGATAGCCAACCGACCAAGCCAATGCAAGAACAGACACGACACTGATAAAACCGCCGAGCAATGCAACGCTTTGTAGCGCGGGTTTGAAAGCAGCCAGCACAAAGAACACCCCCAGCAGACCCAACAAAACCGCGCGATGGCGCATCAAAATCTCAAGATTTGATTCGCTGAACTGCAGACCGTACAGATCGGCGAGTCGCTCGCTCCCCAACACGCCCGACAATGGAAGTAAGTGGATCATCCCCACGATACCAAGCATAATTGAGACGACGTATTTCATGGTCTGTACTTTCTGTAGCTCAATCAAACAGCATGGCTTGGTACCACGCGCGTCTCCAAATACAAAAGGCGGGCGACCATGGCCAGCAACCCGATGCTGCCTGTGCACAAGATGAAAAAGAGCCAGAGCACAGGCCGCATCCCCAGTGCGCGCGCCTTTGGCACGGCAAAATACCATCCAATGCCAATGGCAAACAGCAGGTCAAACCAGATCTGATTACCCCAAGCGTTGCGGGTATGTTCAGTCCAGAAGCCCAAGATACCATCGAAGGAAACGGCATGCAGCGAGAATGCGGCAAAAACCACGGACAGTGCAGCCGGAAAGAGCCACACCTGCTTTTGCAGCATTGCCGGCTTGAAGACAATCAGCACCGAAACCAGTAAAAAAAAGGCGGCGGCCAGCAGGGGTAGTACAGCGGTCATGGCTAAAACTCCAAAAGTAAAGTGGTGGGTCAGTGCAGCTAGTGTCTGGCCCTGTCTACATAAGCGCAATAACCTTGGAGGTAATTGCCGCAAGGCAAGGCTGTGATTCAATGG
The DNA here is from genome assembly GCA_043774625.1 of Polaromonas sp. Classification (GTDB taxonomy): domain Bacteria; phylum Pseudomonadota; class Gammaproteobacteria; order Burkholderiales; family Burkholderiaceae_C; genus JAAFIP01. Next base: position 76,645 of record JAYVTG010000101.1, read on the forward strand.
CGCATGGCCCATGCACTTACCTACACCCTCACCGCCACGCTGCAACAGTCGCGCAAAGCCCGCCGCGTGAGCCAACTGGAGCTGTCATTGCGCATGGGCGTGAGCCAGCGGCATGTGAGCTTTGTAGAAAGTGGCCGTGCCAAGCCCAGCCGCGAACTGCTGGTGGCCTGGCTGCATGAGCTGGATGTGCCACTGGCCCAGCGCAACGCCGCCATGCTGCAAGCGGGCTACGCACCGGTGTACAGCCAGCAGTCCTTGAACGATGCGCCCCTGCAAACTGCCAACGAAGCCATTTTGCACTTGCTGCGCGCGCACGACCCCATGCCCGCCTTCGTGGTAGATGCATTGTGGAACCTGCTGCACGTCAACGCCGGTGGCCGCTGGCTGGCGGTCACGCTCATGCCTTGGTTTGCCAACTTGCCCGAAGGTGCCCCGCTCAACATGCTGGACGCGTTGTGCCACCCAGAAGGTTTTGTCAAACATTTGGTGAACCTGGAAGAAGTCGGCCCTGCCATGCTCGCGCATTTACGCGACGATGCCTCGGTGCAACCCAGCCTGACCCCCAAGGTAGAAGGCTTTGCCGCCCTGCTGCGCGAGCGCCTGGGTGCGCAGAGCCTGCACACCGGCTGGCCACGCCAGATGTCACCCGTGCTGACCTCACGCTTTGCCACAGTGCACGGCGAACTGTCGTTCTTCAGCATGTACACCACCTTTGGCACACCACAAGACATCACGCTGGCGTCGTTGCGGATCGAGCATATGTTTGCGGCTGATGCGCGGACAAGGGCGGTGCTTGAGCAGCAAGTTAACTTCGGTGGAATCCGATGAAGGGGAGATTGAATACGCGCCGTTCTCAGGGGATACGCTCAGTTGGTGGGCTTGTGTCGTGCTCAGGGTAATACGCATAGTTGGCGGGCTTGTGCTGCGTTCTGGGGGAATTCGGCAAGTTGGTGGGCGAGTGCTGCGCTCGGGGTATGCGCGGCAAAATTTTTTCATCGCACACCCGCTCACCTGTCGCCTACATGGGTGGCTGGTTTGCTTGTGAATACCGGATACCGCAAACCCGTGGGGCTTGGATTGTGTAGCTTTGCAGCCAAGTTGGCAGGCGGCTGGTAGCTGAGAGCCTTGTATTCATACAGCGTACACTCTGCGATCACGATATATTTTCTATGTAGTCACTATGTATTTCATAGCTGCTTGCGCATATTCCACGCTGGTAATCGGCATATTTTAGTGCTGAAACCTATCCAAGCAGTTCGGTAGCCGCTCCTAAGCCGCGCCACGGTTCGTGGTCTCGACATCCTGTTCTTGGCTCTCGCTTTTCGCTTCTCGGTATCCGGTCTGCGGTTTTTGGTATTCGGACTTCGGTATTTGGTATTCAAAGGCGCACCAACCACGCCTGCAAGCTTTGGCGAAGCGGGTAGGAGATGAAAATTTTTTGGGAAGGCGCGCGTTGTTGAAGGTCGAGCGCTATAAAACACAGTTCGCGCGTGTTTTCCAAAAACTTTCCTGATTAGTGGCTTGCCTCAGACAGGCACCAGAAGTCGGAAATTTCATCCCTTTGGGAAGCCAATGTGGGAAAAAAGCTGCTGGTTTAACCATGTTTCAGCGATCCGATAGCCTCATCTGAGGCAAGTCACTAATCAGGAAAATTTTTTGCAGCGCCTACCCCGAGTCCGAACCCAGCCAACCCACTGAGCAAATCAAAAACCCACAGCTCATCCACCAGGCATATCCAATGCCAGCCAAGTTCACCTGTTCCCCAAAGCACCAAGAGAGCAAGAATTAACTAGAAAGCAGTGATTTACCAACTAAAACTGCCCAACGCCACCGCAGAATATGCGCAAGCAGCTATAAATTAAATAGCAATCGGCAAAACTGTTGGTAGCATACGGTTTGCAAAGTTGCTTGGCGAAAAGCGTGCCCTGCGACTTAATGTTGACAATTAACGACAACCAATAAAAATGAATGGATTTATCGTTATAACTGTACCAATGATGCCTGTCCATTGCAGGTATCGGTTCCATATCGAATTAAATGTGTAATTTGCACATTTGATGTAAAATCGTCGCATTGCAATTTGAAACAGGTATCCTTTTCTCCATGTCTAAAGACGCCTCATCCTCTGCGCTAGACGGCCCTGCCGGTACGCAAGACGCGCTGCTGGAAGCGCTGAGCACGCTGTTGGAGCCTATGGCCAAGCTGTGCGTGGCCAAAGGCTTGCCGTTTCAGGCGGTAGAGGAAAAGCTCAAGGAGTCTTTTATTGCGGCGGCCAGGGCTGCTCACAGCGGCATGCCGTCCAGCCGTTTGCACAGCCGCATCAGCACGGCAACGGGTTTGAACCGGCGCGAAGTAGCCCGGTTGGACGGCAAGGGTGACAGGCCGCGCGAACACAAGCGTTCGCAAGTTGCCGAAGTGTTTACGCGGTGGCAGTCAGACCCGATGTTTAAGGACAAAAAGGGCCAACCTATCAGCTTGCCCCGCCAGGGTACGGCTCCCAGTTTTGAAACGCTGGCCCAGTCTGTGACACGTGACGTGCACCCACGCACCGTGCTCGAAGAATTGTGCCGCTTAAAGCTGGCTGTGCTGGACGCCGCCACAGACAAGGTGAGCCTGCAGCAAGACTCATTTGTGCCGCATGGCGACTGGACGCGCATGCTGGCGTTTTTGGGTGACAACGTGGGCGACCACCTGAGCGCAGCCGTGGCGAACGTGCTGGGCGATGGCCACAAGCACCTGGAGCAAGCCATTTATGCCGACGAACTCTCGGAAGAATCCATGGCACAGGTGCGCAAGATCATGACGGCGCAATGGCAGGGCATGCTAACTACCGTAGCACCCCGGCTGGAAGAATTGATAGAAGCTGACCGCCTGGCAGGCCGCAAACCAGACCAGCGCCTGCGTATTGGCATGTTCAGCTATACGCAAGCCATGGCTGGGTCTCAATCGAAGGAAGCACCATGATGAAATTCACACTGGCATCCTGTTTTGCAGCGCCAGCAAGCCAGCTAGCAAGCCAGATAGGGCGCTGGTGGCGACAAGCCCTGAGCCTGGCGCTAGTGCTCGTGGTTGCAACAGCTATGGGCTGTGGCGGTGGCGACACCAATGTGGCGGGCGTTGGCAGTGGCGGCACAGGCTCGTTTGCTTCTGGGCCTATCACAGGTTTTGGTTCGATCATCGTCAACGGAATTCATTTTGACGAGACTGCCGCCGCCGGGGCAGGGGCCATCACGGACGATGACGGCGTGGCTGGCAGCAGCAGTTCGCTCAAACTGGGCATGGTGGTGAACGTGACGGGCAGCCCAGTTAACAACAGCGGTGCGGTTGCAGCGGCAACGGCTACCGCAGTGATCTTTGTGAGCGAACTGGTCGGCCCTATTGCCAGCATTAATGCAGCCAGCAAAACCTTTGTGGTGCTAGGTCAAACCATAGCCGTTACGGGCAGCACCTTTTTTGACGACGGTTTGGCGGGCGGGTTGACGGCTCTTAGGGCGGGCGACATCGTGGAGGTCTATGGCTTTTACGACTCTGTCAGCACCACTTTTAGCGCCACCCGCATCGAGAAAAAAGACTCTAAAGCAGAGCTCAAACTCATTGGTGAAGTAGCTAGCCTGAACACTACCAGCAAGACCTTTGCCATTGGCTCGGTCACGATTACCTATGCCAATATCAACCCTGGCACGCTGGCTAACGGGCAGGTGGTTCGTGTGAAGGGCAAGTTTAACCAGGCAGGTTTACTGGATGCATCGCGCATTCGTTCTCAAGGCATAGTTGCACAAAGTATTGGCGCGCGTGATGATGTCGAGATTGAGGGCATTGTGGACCCCTTTACTTCACCCGCCTCCTTCAAAGTCAATGGTGTCACGGTAGACGCCCGCAGCGCCACCGTGCTGGGGGGCGCAGTGGCCCAGGGACTGCGCGTGGAGGTGGAAGGCAGCACGACCAGCGACAGCATTTTGGTGGCCCGTAAAGTCACCGTTAAATCCAGTAGCCAGATTGACATGAGCGAGTTTGAAATCACAGGAACCGTTGAAAACCTCAGCCCTGCGCCCGCCAAGACCTTTCAGGTGCGCGGAGTGACGATTGACTATTCGGGCGCCACAGGCGCAGTGCAGTACGACAAGGGCTTTGGTGAGCTCGACCTTCTTAAGCTCCCGGCTCCTACCGTGGATGTGAAAGGCATGCGTTCTGCAGGCGGCACAGCCGTTATTGCGCAGCGCATCAAGTTCAAATAGGCTTGTCTAGGCTGCTCGCTAGCGTTTGATTACAACTAATTGCAATTTAATCTACGAAAAGACTTGAAATGTGCAGTTTGCACATTTAAAATAGAGCAACGGCAAAAGCACTTCGAACGCTTTAGCCACAATCCCTCAACTCAAGGAGCCATTGCTATGTATACATCTCTACTCTCAGGTCTCACGCGACTTTCGCTCTGGTGGCGCAGCCTTGCCGCCATGACGCTGGTTGCAGCCGTAGTCGCTTGCGGTGGCGGTGGTGGCGATGGCCCCTTGGCCAATGTTACTGGCGGTGGCACAGGTTCTTTTGCCTCTGGCCCCATCACAGGCTTTGGCTCCATCATTGTGAATGGCGTGCGTTTTGATGATTCCAAAGCCTCCGTAAAAGCTGAAGACGACGATGACAACCATAGCAGCAACGAACTCAAGCTGGGCATGATGGTCACCGTCAACGGGTCTGCAGTCAGTCCAGGTTCGACTGCAACGGCCAGCAGCATCACCTTTTCCAGTGAACTCAAAGGCTCTATCACCAGCAAAATTGGCACCGATACCCTGGTGGTGCATGGTGTGAATGTGCTGATTACCGCCACCACGGTGTGCGAAGTGGGAAGCACTACGGGCTGTGCCAGTCTGAAAACAGGTGACTTCATCGAAGTACACGGCTTCTTTGCACCAGCCACCGCGTCTGCAACGGCAAAGTTGACCGCCACACGCATCGAGTTGGAAGCAGTACCCAAGTTTTTGAAGCTGCGCGGCGCTATCAGCAACCTGAACACGGCGAGCAAGACCTTTAATATTGGTACGCAAACAGCCACGGTAACTTACGCCGACATCAAAGCGTCATCGGTGCCTGCATCGCTGACCAATGGCTTGGTGGTGCGTGTGAAGGTAGACGTTACACCCACTGTGGCTGGCTTGTGGAACGCTGTGCGCATCAAAGTGCCGAACGAGCGCAAAGTAGAAGACCGTGACGAAGCCAAGATTGAAGGTGTGATCACTACCGCTATCGACGCATCCAAAACTTTCAGCGTGAATGGTTTGAAGGTAGATGCTAGCAATGCCAGTTTGCCAGCAGGCGGCACGGCTGCCCTGGTAGTGGGCGCGCGGGTAGAGGTTGAAGGCAAGATCGTCAACGGCGTTTTGGTGGCAACCAAGGTGCAGCTGGACGATGAGCGAGGCAATGGCGAAGGCAATAATGAATTGCACGGCACCATCAGCAAGCTTGACACTACGGCCAAGACCTTTGAGGTGCGCGGCGTGACGGTGGATTATTCTGCCGCAACGTTCAGCAGAGGTAACGCAGGCAATCTTGTGGACAACGTGTCGATGGTTGAAGTCAAAGGCGATCTGTCTGCCGATGGCACCAAGGTAAAGGCCAAAACAGTCAAATTTGAAAACTGATACCTGGCGGCTTAAGTGGCATAAGGCCGCTTAAGCCATTTGAGTCTACCAGAACCGGATAGGCAGAAAATGCCCATCCGGTTTTCTTTTTTGCAGCAAATATGCCAATTTCCAGCGCAGAATATGCGCAAGCAGATATCAGTTTTATAGTGACTGTAAGCCAAGCACTTGCTGTGCCCAGCCGGGCAAAAGCTCTGCCACACTGTGCGTTACGTGCTTTTTGCACACTGCAACCCGTTTGAGGCGGTTGACTTGCATGGCATCGGCTGTGCCACTGTCGTACAGCATGGCCAAGTCGGCCATGCGCACGGCCTGGGTGAGATTTGTGATGGTACGGGGGTAGCGGTCCAAAATCCGCTGTGCAGGCACGTCGTGCCCGCCTTCGCGCACACGTTGTTGCACGCGCAGCAACAAGCGTTGTGGGTCGTCCAGGCACACTACCAGCAGCACCACCTGATAACCTTTGGCCTGGGCCTGCGTGATGAGCAGCAGCTTGGACGGATGCGAGAAAACCGTTTCGCTCACAAAAGGGCGGCCCGATTCCAGCAAGCTGGCGCGGCGTTGGTCTGCCCAGTCGCGTGCGGCCTCAGACCGTTTTTGTGCGTCAAGCATGTGCGCCAGGTGCTCGCGTTCGTAGATATCGGCGTTTACAAATTCTGCGTCAGCGGCAATCAGTCCGCTGTTGACGGCTGCGCGGTACAAGCTGGACTTACCAGCGCCGTTGGGGCCCGCCAATAGAAAAAAGACGGGTTCGCTCATAAAGCCTGGCAACTAGGCGGCCAAGCGGCTAGGAGGAGCAGTGGCCTTTGCGCGGTTGTCTAGCACGACCTCACGCAGGCGGTTGGCCAAGCTGCCGCTGGCCTCAGCCGCAGCAAAGCGCGCTTCGATGTTGTGCAGCGTGCGTGCCCGCGCTGCAGCTGCCTCGTAAGCGGCAATGGCGTTGCCAGCTTCTTGCACGGTAAGGCCCGAATCTTCGGCCGCTTTGCCCAGCACGGCCCAGTACTCAATTTGCCCCGCTGTCGAGCGACGAAAAGCCAAAGCAGATTCGCGTGCCGAGTTGATCAGCATTGCGGACAATTTGACAGAACTAAAGGCATTGGTGTCGGCCATGGCATGCTCCTGATAAACCGTGTGTCACTACTTTAACACAAATGCCATAATGGCGCAAAAAGGTGCTTTATCCGCCATTATGGGTGCACGTATGCCTTCGGGGCAGAGAGCGTTTGCGCTGCCAGGCACGGTGCGTGGGCGGATACCTTCGTGTCCTCCGCCAGGGTATAGGCCTTGGCTTCTTGTCGGCTTTTGTACCTGGCTCCCCCTCTTACCTACGGTATCCGCCCACGCACCGTGCCTGACCGCGCAAACGCGTGGCGGGGGGTGACAGTGTGAGGCTGTGGCGGCGACTGTTGTGTGCCAACCCTCGCAGTTTAGGCATACGCCCGCGTGGCTAGTCAGGTTCACAATGAACCATGCAGAGTTCAAATTAAGTTTGCCGCCGCAACTCTCGCATACGTTCTTCAAAATAGCTACCCACCGTGTAACGGTCAGACAATTTGATCTCGCGCCGAGGATGCAAGAACAAAGGCAGCGACACGCGCGACTTGAAGCGCCCCTCACCCGTCGGGTTCAGCACGCGGTGCGTGGTGCTGGGATAGTAGTGACCACTAGCTTCTTCCAGCATGTCGCCAATATTGACGATCAGCAGCCCAAAGTCGCAGGGCACGTCGTACCACTGCTTGTCGGTACCCAAAACCTGCAAGCCGGGTTCGGTTGCGGCGGGCAAGATGGTCAACAGGTTAATGTCGCCATGCGCGGCTGCGCGTTCGCTGCCCGCTGGTTCGTCGCCGCGCAGGGGTGGGTAATGCAGCACGCGCAGCAGGGTTTGGTCGCAGCCCGCAATCATGTCGGGCAGGGGCATGCTGTATTGGGCACGCACTTCGGGTGGGGAATGGGCTTCTACCCAGGCCAGCAAGGTGGTGGCAAGCTGGCTGCCGTCTTGGTAATAACGCCGCGCCGTGTCGCTCACCTCAGTCGGATACCGGCCCCACGGAAAGATGTGGAAAAACTCCTTGTTGTCTTTAACCGTATTGCCCTTGGCTGTTTCGCTTACAGCGGTAGAAAAGTAGCCATCGAGTTTTTCCGAGTCAAATTGGTACTGGTACTTGGCGTCTGTAGCAAAAAATTGTAGCCACTCGTCGTAAATGCCAGTCACCATGGCCTGGCTGAGAGGGTGGTTTTTCAGCACGCCAAAGCCGGTGCGGTGCAGGCTAGCGCAAAAGTCTTGCGGGGCACTGGGGCTGGTGAAGTCAACGATGGGAAATTGCATGCTCAGTCTCCTGTTGCGACGAGTCGATAAAGGCTTAATTTTCGTTCGCTTTGAGCTTGTTACAGGGCTAGAGCAAACGCAGCCAAGGCCGCAGCATCGTCTGCTCAAACACCGTCAGCACGGCGGGCACATCCACCGTCATGCAGGCCGTGCTGTTGGGAACTTCTGCACCCCAGCCAGGCTGCGGAAAGTCAATGTCTGGGCGGCGGTGCAAAATAGTTTGCCCATTGGCGGGGCCGTCCGTTACCACGCGCATGCGCCCCATAGCCGTGCCAAACAACTCAGGGTGCAGCATGTATATAAAGGCCAAAACATCGTGCCCAAAGCAGCCCGGTTTGTCTTTTAACGCAGGATAGCGGGTTGCATAAAAGTTACCATAAAACTTCACGGCGTGCAGCAGCGTGTAGGTAGCCGGGTGCTGGTGGTGCGCAGCAATTTTTTCAAACAAACTGACGGGCAGAACGACTTTGTACGTCACGTCCAGCCCCACCAGCGCCAAATCAAAGCCCGCCGTCAACACCCTGTCTGCGGCATGTGGGTCGTTCCAGATATTTGCCTCGGCTACGGGCGACACATTGCCCGGCTCGGTAATGGCACCTCCCATCAACACCACGCGCTTGATGAGTTGGGGCAAATTAGGTTCCAACTTCAAAGCCTGCGCCACATTGCCCAGCGGCCCTACGGGTACCAGCGTAATTTCGCCGGGCTGTGCACGTGCCATGTCCACGATAAATTGCGCTGAAGAACGTGGGTCGGCTACCAGCGGGCAGGGCTGGCGGCTTGGCAAATTACCCAAACCATCTGCCCCATGAATATAGTCTGGCGGCGGCTCTAGGTGCTTGACCAGGGGCGCGGCCACGCCCTGCGTGACAGGCAACTTGCGCCCCGCCAAATGCGTCAGGTACAGCGCATTAATGGCCGCCTGCTGTACCGTCACATTGCCAAACGTGGTGGTAACGCCCACCAGGTCTATGGCAGGGTGCGCCAGCGCAAAATACAGCGCCATGGCATCGTCTACACCAGGGTCGGTGTCAAAAATGACTTTGTGTGTGGGCTGCGTGCTAAGCGAAGGCGAATCGGTCATGCGGTAAGCATAAACTGCTTTACAGCTTGATGCTGCGGAATGCTGCTTTGCGCCCCCATGCGCGTGCAGGTCAAGGCGGCGGCGGCACTGGCTGTTTGCAGGGCCTGCGCCATGGCGTGGCCTTGGCTCAATGCAGCCACCAGCACGCCACAAAATGTGTCCCCCGCAGCCGTGGTGTCCACTACGTCAATGGGGTAAGCCGCTTGTTTAATCAGATCGTTACCCACGCGCGCCACACAACCCGCGCTGCCCAGCGTTACCACCACGCAGGGCACATGCAGCTGAGCCAATTTGTCCTGCACGGAATGTGATCGACTAGCAGGTGTAAGCGCCGTCAGCTCCCCTTCATTCACAATCAAAATGTCCACCAACGCCAGTAGTTCAGCAGGCAAAGCCTGCGCAGGAGCAGCATTGAGCACCACCTGCACACCCTGCGCCTTGGCCGCTTGTGCATAAGCCAGCACGGTAGGCACGGGCGTTTCCAGTTGCATCAGTAAATGGGTTGTGTTGTGTAGCGGCGGTAAATGCTGGGCAGCCAAACTGTAGTTAGCCCCCGGTGCTACCGTAATGGCGTTTTCACCGTCAGCAGACACACAAATAAACGCGGTGCCCGTAGGCGCATCTTTCACTCGTACCGTGTGCAATTGCACCTGCGCCTGCGTGAGCGAATCAATCAAGGGCACAGCAAACGCATCGTCCCCTACCGCCAGCAGCATGCTGGTAGCCACCCCACCCGCTCGTGCGCAAGCCACCGCCTGGTTAGCCCCCTTGCCACCCGGAAAAGTTTGAAACGAATGCCCCAGCACCGTCTCCCCCGGTGCAGGAATGTGTGCTGCGCGTACGACGAAGTCTAAGTTGGCGGAACCTGCGATGAGAACCATGGTGTTTTGTACCATACTGCCGTGCAGCAATAAAACTTGGTATGGCTAACACGTCAAGCAGGTAGCGAGAAAATATAGGCAGAACAAGCTAAATGCTAGCGAAAACCATCATATGCCAGCGTGTTATATAGCTTTTATGCTACATATTAAATAGCAAATTAAAATCCATCACCCTTTAAAAACCCTTGTATCTGACCCTGCTTGTCCAACACGGCTACCCAGTCTTGGCGGGCTACGACGGGCAGATACAACCATTGCGCCATGTCAGCACCCTTATCGGCGGCCAGGGCCTTAGCCATAACTTGCTGCTCAGGCCATTTTTGTAAAAATACAATCAAGGGTTTGGCTCGCTTCAGCGACTTGAGCGTATTTGTCCCTATATAAGGAATATAAAACTCTGGCCTTTCGCCAAAGTCGCGCCCACCTTGGATAGATTCCTGCAGAACTTTCTCTCGTTCAGTCGTGTCATCGGCCTCCCGAATGGTCACAATTTGTGGACCAGATAACCAATGCGGCTGCAATTCTGGTGGCAAGGCTGCCAGAGCCAGAGCATCAACGTCTGGGGCTGCAATGACCTTAAATCTGTCAATTTCATGCACCAAAAACAATGGCCGTGCTTGCCACACAGTCCATAAGCCATAGCCTAAAGCGGCAAGTTGGAGGAACACTATTATTAACAGGTCGCGAAAAAGTTCTTTACGCGGCTTTAAAGGGTTAAAAATAACCATAGTGAGTAGTGGGCCACAAATAATATCCACGCCTACTACAAGTAAAAACAGCGCCCGCCCGCCAGCAAATTCCCGATATGGGTAGGGGTACCACAAGCCAAAAACCAATCCAGCAGCTAAGCTAGCGACAAATAAAGAGAATAAAAGATGTACACCAGCGGCTTTCGAGGCAGTAATAAGGCGTTGATACATAGGCATTGCCAATAAGGCCTTGGATAAGTTGCTAAGATTGCGGAAAAAATAGTTATCGACATTGAGCAGGTGCATATTTAGATTGCAAAGTACCTGCTGCTGCACCTGTCATGCCATTGGCCATTGCAACAACTCCACTGGTTGAGGTACATGCCCAATTAACGGGACTAACGGTATCTGCTGCTTGCGCAGCTGCAAGTGTTATTTGTCCACCGGATGAGCTTACGTATGGAGACAAGATAAGAGTGTTTCCAGAGCCCACACCAACCGAAGAGGTGTTCATGCTTATGGTAACGACGCCACTGGGTGGGGTAACAGCACTAATAAGCACAGAACTAACATACTTGCTATTGGCACCGGTGCCTCCAGCTTGTAGATTCCACGCGGTAGTAGCTTGTGTGAGTAAGGCAGATGTAGCTGCGGCCTCAGCTACAGTGAGTTTGGCAGTGAATGAAAGTGAAATCCCCTCGGTAACTCGCCCACGAATGATGTATTCCTGGTATGCGGGAAGTGCAAAGGCAGCCAGAATACCGATGATTACTACGACTATCATCAACTCGATAAGGGTAAAGCCCTTTTGTAATTGGCGCATGTTGGAGTCCTTTCGACATTAGTCAATTAGTCAATAAGCAGCTACAGCTGAACAGCTCGATTTTGACTTTTCATGTGCTAACTGTGCGATCAATTAGCGGCATTGTGCAGGCGCATACTTTGCCAATAGCGTGCCAGCAGTTGCAGCTGTACCGCCAGTGAATTTACCTGTATCTGCGTTCGTACCTGTGCCCATGCCTGCAGCAGAAGTGCACAGCCAATCGAATGCACCTGTTTTAGGCGGTGCGGCAGCTTGGGCGGCATCGAGTGATGTTGCCACGCTGGCAACGCCTGCAGCGCCAGCCAAGTCACGGATGTAGGGGTGGATTAGCAGAGTACTAGCAGCTGCAATGCCGCCGACATTTTTATCGTTGTACCTCACAGTGATGACACCAGTCGAGCTGTTCATCAAAACAGACTCCACAAACTTGCTGTTTGCGCCTGTGTTACCAGATTGTGCATTCCAGGCGGCGGCAACACGCCCAAGATCTGATTGAGTTGCTGCACCTTCTGCAACACTTTGCTTGGCTGAAGCAGCAAGGCTTAGGCCCTCAGTAACGCGGGCGCGAATGGTGTAGTCCTGGTAAGCTGGCAAAGCCACAGCAGCCAAAATACCGATAATAGCGACCACGATCATCAATTCGATTAACGTAAAGCCGTTTTGAAATTTCTGCTTCATATAAATTAACTTCAGGTCAGTAGTATCCCAACGTTTTCACATCAGAACATCGTAAGTCAATGATTTACTTGCCAAATTATGCATTTCAGTCTGGTTTCGATTTGAACATCGAATGTCAGACTTGGCGGTTTGTGCGCGTATGCGCATCTGACCATCATGCATCAAGGCAAGCTCGTGTTTTCTCAGGTCATGGCGCATTTGCCACTCACCACCTTTGGCCGCTGCGTGGCAGCCCACCGAGGCGATCACAAAGTCCAAGACTTCACCTGTCTGGATCAATTCTTTGCCATGGCCTTTGCCCAGTTGACCTACCGCGAGTCGCTGCGCGATATCGAGGTCAACTTGCGCGCTCAAGGCCAACGGCTGTACCACATGGGCTTTCGTTGCACCACCATCTCGCGCAATACGCTGTCCAACGCCAATGCAACTCGCCCTTGGCAGATTTACGCCGATTTGGCCCAGCACTTGATCGGTATCGCCCGCCCGCTGTACGCCAGCGAGCCTTTGGGCATCGATCTGCAAGCTGCGGTCTACGCCTTCGATGCGACCACCATCGATCTGTGTCTGTCGGTGTTTCCTTGGGCACCGTTTCGACGCGCCAAGGCGGCGGTGCGCCTGCACACACTGCTGGACTTGCACGGATCGATTCCAGCGTTCATTCACATCACCGATGGCAAGACGCACGAAGTCAATACGCTGGACGAACTCACTATCGAGGCGGGCGCGTTCTACTTGCTGGACAGGGGATACCTGGATTTCAAGCGTTTGTTTGCCATCCACCTGGCCCAAGCCTTCTTTGTGACGCGAGCCAAGAGCAATACCCAGTTCAAACGGCGTTATTCCAGCCCCGTGGACCGAGCCACTACCAATGTGATCTGCGATCAGACGGGAGTGCTTGCGGTGTTTTGCTCCAACAAGGACTACCCAGCGGTGTTGCGCCGCATCGTGGTCAAAGACGACCAAGGCAAACGAATTGTCTTTCTGACCAACAACTTGGTGCTCGAACCCCAATTGATTGCAGCCCTGTACAAGCAGCGCTGGCAGGTGGAGTTGTTCTTCAAGTGGATCAAGCAGCATTTGCGCATCAAGGCTTTTTACGGGCACAGCGAGAATGCGGTAAAGACGCAAATATGGATCGCGGTGTGCACGTATGTGCTGATCGCAATCACCAAGAAACGCCTGAACTTGTCTCATAGCCTGTACGAAATCCTACAAATCTTGAGCTTGACCATGTTTGAAAATACCCCGATAAATCAACTACTTACATCAACCCCTGCGAATTTCAATCGGGATTTGGCGGCTAAACAGCTGCCTCTCCTGTGAAGAACGTTGGGACACTACTAA
>JAYVTG010000102.1:0-6913 GCA_043774625.1 Polaromonas sp.
CACGGCTATGTGCGGGAAGACCATGTGCTGGACGAAGAGCTGCCGCTGTGGGTGCCGATTCCGGCGCTGGCTGAAATCCAGGTCGCCCTAGAGCAAGCCGTGGCCGATGTGACGCATTTGAAGGGCGCGGAGCTGAAGCACATCATGCGTACTGGCACGGTGGCGTCCACTGACAACCGCAATTGGGAGCTGCTGCCCAACAACCAGCCGCAGCGCCGCTTCAGCCAAAGCCGCGCCGTGGCGCTGGACATGGAAAGCGCCACCATCGCCGCCAACGGATTCCGCTTCCGTGTGCCCTACGGCACCTTGCTGTGCGTGAGTGACAAACCGCTGCACGGCGAGATCAAGCTCCCCGGCATGGCGAACCACTTTTACCGCGAGCGGGTTGACCAACACTTACGCATCGGTATCCGCGCCGTAGAGTTGCTACGCCAGCAGGGCGTTGACCAGTTGCACAGCCGCAAGTTGCGCAGCTTTGCGGAAGTTGCTTTTCAATAGACTCCAAGGCTTGAATTTGCTGTTTTTAGGCTGTTTTAAGACTATTTAAAGCTATAGCCGGCGTATTTAATCAATATTTTGCTATGTAATTTATAGCAAATCAGCCACGGTATCCCAAACCTGTGCAGGCAGGCGGCCGTTGTAGCGCTCTACCAGTTTGCCGGTTTTGTCGATTAAAAAGGTCGCCGGCAGTTGGTTTTTTTGCAATTGGCTGCCGCCCAAGCTGTCTCTAAACCCCGCATCACCTGCCCACAGCTGGGTAAAGCGCTGCTTCAAGGGCACAGACTGGTTGACGATGGCGTTGTAGCTGTCCACATCTTCCATGCGCTTGTCAACGCTGACCAAAACCAGCTCAAACGGTTTGTTCGCCCAGCCTTGCACGTTTTCACGCAGCTCGGTCATTTTGTCGCGGCAAACGGCGCAGTCGGTAGACCAAAACATCACGATCACGACCTTGCCTTTGAGGGTGCTGAGTTGAAAGGGCTTCTTTTGCAGCGTCGTTCCCTGCAAACTTGGCGTTGTAGGCGCGAGCGCAGGACTTGTGCTGCTTTGCGCCAAGGCGCTGCTGAGCAGCGTCATACTCAAAAGCGTGGCCAAAACGAGAGGTAAGACGAGAGGTAAGACGAGAGGTGCAGTGGCGGTTTTGAGAACTCTAGGCATAGACATCCTTGAAGCGTTAGCTATTCAGTCGCATGGTAAGCGACTTTCTTACAAAGGCAACAAAATGTCAGCGTGGTGTTGCAAATGATCCGCCATGAAGCTGGCGATGAAGTAATAACCGTGGTCATAGCCCGCATGGTGGCGTAGGGTGAGCGGTTGGCCGACTTTGGCGCAGGTGGCTTCAAAGAGCTGCGGGTGCAATTGGTCAGTCAAAAATTTATCCGCCAAACCTTGGTCAATCAAAATGCCGGCGGGGTACGGGGCAGCTGTTTGCGACGCCATCAGTGCGCTGGCATCGTGTTTCAGCCATTCAGCGCGGTCTGTTCCTAGGTAGCCAGAAAATGCTTTTTCTCCCCATGGACACTGCAAGATTTCAGAGGCTGGCGCACAAATCGGCGCAAAAGCAGACAGCGACTTGAACACGCCGGGGTAGCGCTGCGCCAAAGTTAGCGCGCCGTGGCCGCCCATAGAGTGGCCAAAAATGCCAAGGCGTGCACTATCAATCGGCAAGGTTTGGCTGACGAGCGGCAGCAGTTCCTTGATCAAATAGCTTTCCATGCGCCAATGCGTCGCCCATGGTGCTTGGGTGGCGTCCAAATAAAAACCAGCGCCAATGCCAAAATCCCAACTCGCCTTTGCGCCGTCAATCGCTTCAACCGCTGCACCGCGCGGGCTGGTATCCGGTGCAATCAGCGCCAAACCCAGCTCGGCGGCTAGGCGTTGCGCACCAGCTTTGGTCATGAAGGTTTCTTCATTGCAGGTCAAACCAGCCAAATACAGCACCGCCGGAACGCGGCCTTTGGCGGCTTGCGGTGGTAAAAACACCGAAAAGCGCATGGGCAAACCGATTTCTGTTGAATCGTGCTCGTAAAAACGCTGCGTGCCACCAAAGCAGGCGTGTTCAGAGAGGGTTTTAATGCGCTCGGTCATGAAAGTTGACGCTGCTAAAAATGGATGACTGTGCGAATCGACTTGCCTTCATGCATGAGGTCAAAGGCTTCGTTGATCTGCTCCAGCGGCATGTTGTGGGTGATGAACGGGTCCAAATCAATGTCGCCGCGCATGGCGTCTTCCACCATGCCGGGCAGCTGCGTGCGGCCTTTCACGCCACCAAATGCACTGCCACGCCAGACACGCCCGGTGACGAGTTGAAAAGGCCGCGTCGCAATCTCTTGCCCCGCACCCGCCACGCCAATGATGATGGACTCGCCCCAGCCCTTGTGGCAGCATTCCAACGCGGCGCGCATCACATGCACGTTGCCAATGCATTCAAAGCTGAATTCCACGCCGCCGTCGGTCATGGCCACAATCACGTCTTGGATCGGCTTGTCAAAGTCTTTGGGGTTGATGCAATCTGTCGCACCCATGGTTTTGGCCAAGTCAAACTTGCCGGGGTTGGTGTCAATGGCGATGATGCGGCCCGCCTTGGCTTGGCGTGCGCCTTGAATCACCGCCAAACCAATGGCACCGAGCCCAAACACCGCCACCGTGTCGCCTACTTTGACCTTGGCCGTGTTGTGTACCGCGCCAATGCCCGTAGTCACGCCGCAGCCCAGCAAGCACATCACGCCCAACGGCGCAGCGGGGTTGATTTTGGCCAATGAAATCTCGGCCACCACGGTGTATTCGCTAAACGTGCTGGTGCCCATGTAGTGGTACAGCGGCTTGCCTTCATATGAAAAGCGGGTGGTGCCATCCGGCATCAGGCCTTTACCTTGGGTCGCGCGAATTTTTTGACACAAATTGGTTTTGCCAGACAGGCAAAATTTGCACATGCGGCATTCGGGTGTGTACAGCGGAATCACGTGGTCGCCCAGCGCTACGCTGGTCACGCCTTCACCAACCTGTACCACAATGCCACCGCCTTCATGCCCCAGCACGGCGGGGAACACGCCTTCCGGGTCGTCACCGCTCAAGGTGTAGGCGTCGGTATGGCAAACGGCGGTGTGTGTGATTTTGACCATCACCTCGCCCGCTTGTGGCGGTGCAACGTCGATCTCAACAATTTGTAGGGGTTCGCCTTTGGCGAAGGCAACGGCTGCGCGTGATTTCATGGACTAGCTTTCATAGGTGATATTTACGGACAACTATATACGAGTAGTCATAAAAAAAGCAGCCACTGGGGCTGCTTATCGAGGCGGAGCTATGAGGTTACTTCGGCATGATCACGCTGTCGATCACATGAATCACGCCGTTATCTGCAGCAATGTCTACGGCTGTGACTTTCGCGCTATCAACCATCACACCATTGGCGGTGGTCACGGTGATCTCTGAGCCTTGCACAGATTTGACTTTGCCAGCCTTGACATCAGCCGCCATCACCTTGCCAGCGACGACGTGGTAGGTCAGCACGGCTGTGAGCTTGGCTTTGTCTTTCAGCAAGGCGTCCAAGTCTGCTTTCGGGATTTTGGCAAACGCCGCGTCAGTGGGCGCAAACACGGTGAACGGGCCTGGGCCTTTGAGGGTGTCGATCAGGCCGGCAGCGGTTAATGCCGTGGCGAGTGTTTTAAAGCTGCCAGCCGCGACGGCGGTGTCGACGATGTCTTTGGCTTGGACTGAAAATGCAGCGCTGAGGGCGAGAACGGAAGCAATAATGACTTTTTTCATTGGAATCTCCAAAAATAATAATTTGAATACGCCAAAAATGTGACGTGTTCCTATTTTATAGACTGAATAGTATCCACAAATACTAAATGGTATTTATTGATACTATTTAGTATTAATTGCTTGCAATTCGTGGCAACTGCTTGCAACTGTTGGGTTTTCTAGGCCAGCAGGCCTTGTTCCAGCAGCATGTCTTGCACCAGTTCCAGCCGGATCAAGGGGTTGTCCAGCGTGAGCATCCTTTGCTGTTGAGCGGCAGACATGGGAATCAGCTCGCACCAGCGGTTGGCCACCCAGCCGCAGTCGTCAAAACGGTAGGGCGGCTGCATCAACCTGTGCTCCGGGTTGGTGGCACGGCTTTGCAGGGTGCTGATGACATTGCGAAGTGTCGTCACTGTGTCTTGCAACTCGGCGGGTACGGCCACGACCTGGTCGGCAGGTAGGAGTTTGACCTCGGCCACCCATTGCCCCAGTTTTTGTTGGCTGCTGCTCACCACCTCAAAGCGCTGGGTGCCCAAGCACTCAATCCGCAACAAACTCGCCATGGGTGCTGAATGGGCGACGATTTTGACGCTGGTGCCATAGCGGGTGAAGGACTCGTTCGCCATGGGCTCGTCAGATGTAGGACCTTTTATAGCCGTCTGGGCGACCACACCAAACTCGGTGCCGTTGGCGATGCATTGTTTGACCATGGTCAGGTAGCGCAGCTCAAAAATCTGCAAATGCAGCAAACCATCGGGAAACAAGATGGTGTTCAGCGGAAAAAGAGGCAACATCAGTGTAGACATCGATAAATGATGCCACTGTTGCGCTCACAGCGCCTTGTTCAGCTCAAATACCTGAATAAATCAGGGCAAACGTCAAGGCAAACGCGGTTTCACTTTAGACGCCGCCAGTTTGGCATTCGCCCTTGCCACGGCCACGTCCGCATGCTGCGCCAGCGCCACGCCCATGCGGCGTTTGGTGAAGCTTTCGGGTTTGCCAAACAAGCGAATGTCGGTGCCCGGCACTTGCAAGGCTTCAGCCACACCGTCAAACACAATGCCTTTGGCCTCCAAGCCGCCGTAGATCACGGCGCTCGCACCGGGGCTGCGCAAGGCGGTGTTGACCGGCAAGCCCAGAATCGCGCGGGCGTGCAGTTCACACTCGTTTTGCACCTGGGTGGTAAAGGTCACCATGCCCGTGTCGTGCGGGCGGGGGCTGACTTCGCTAAACCACACCATGTCGCCTTGCACAAACAGCTCCACGCCAAACAGACCGAGACCGGTCGATGTGCCATCCAAGCCCATGCCCAAATTGTCCGTAACCGCCTTGGCAATCTCACGGCTGCGTTGCAGTGCCACGCTTGGCATGGCTTGCGGTTGCCAACTCTCCACATAGTCGCCACTGACTTGGATGTGGCCAATCGGCTCGCAAAAAGAGGTTTCAATCACGCCCGCTGCGTTCTTGGCACGCACGGTCAGCAGCGTGATTTCATAGTCAAAATTGATCATGCCTTCCACAATCACCCGTCCGTGGCTGACGCGGCCACCGGCCATGGCGTAGTCCCAAGCGGTTTTCACATCAGCAGCCGAGTCAATCTTGCTTTGCCCTTTGCCGGACGAGCTCATCACCGGTTTGACGATGCAAGGGTAGCCGATTTTGCTGTCAATGGCCGCTTGCAGCTCGGCCAGCGAGTCGCAAAACACATACGGGCTGGTCGGCAAACCCAATGTTTCGGCAGCGAGGCGGCGAATGCCTTCGCGGTCCATGGTCAAGCGGGCAGCACGGGCGGTGGGGATGACGCGCACGGTGCCGGCGGCTTCGAGTTCTTCCAACATCGGCGTCGCAATCGCCTCAATTTCAGGCACGACCAGATCTGGCCGTTCCGCTTCAATCAGCGCTTTGAGCTGCGCCGGGTCGCTCATGGTGATGGTGCGGGCATGGTGCGCGACTTGTTGGCCGGGCGCGTTGTCATAGCGGTCCACCGCGATGGTTTCCACTCCTAGGCGCTGCAGCGCGATGATGACTTCTTTGCCCAACTCGCCCGAGCCGAGCAGCATGACTTTTGTTGCGTTAGGGGATAGGGGGGTGCCGATAGTGTTCATACAGGTGCCAATTCGGAAGAAAGGGATGAAAGAGTGAAAAGAGGAGCGAAACAACCCTCAATTATCGGCGTTTGTCCAAGCCGTCCAATTTTCGCCATAATCATTTGATGCAAACCTCTTCAATTTCAGCTCTCTTTTCAGCACAAGGCCTGGTCAAACGCTACGGCAACAGCACCGTGGTTGACAATTTGTCTTTTAGCATCGCCCCCGGCGAATGCCTGGGTGTGATCGGTCCCAACGGCGCCGGCAAAACCACCACCATCCGCATGTGTTTGGGGCTGACCGCGCCCGATGCCGGCAGCATCACCGCGTTTGATTTGCCCATGCCCAAAGAAGCGCTGGCCATCAAAGCGCTGATGGGCGTGGTCAGCCAAAACGACACGCTGGACCCAGATTTCAGCTGTGCCGAGAATTTGCTCGTCTACGGCCGTTATTTCGGCATGAAAAAGGCCGATATTCAGGCGCGTATTCCGCAGTTGCTCGAATTTGCCTCCTTGACGAGCAAAGCTGGCAGTAAACCGGGCGAGCTGTCAGGCGGCATGAAGCGCCGCCTGAGCTTGGCGCGCGCCTTGGTGAATGACCCGAAATTGTTGCTACTTGACGAACCCACCACCGGCCTAGACCCGCAAGCCCGCCATTTGATGTGGGAGCGCCTGCAAATGTTGTTGCAGCAGGGTAAATCTATCTTGCTAACCACGCATTTCATGGACGAAGCCGAGCGCCTGTGTTCACGGCTCTTAGTGTTAGACCACGGCAAAAAAATCGCCGAAGGCAAGCCGCGTGATTTGATCGCAAAGCATTTAGAGCCCGATGTGGTGGAGGTGTACGGCACAGGTGCACTGGCGCTGCAAGATTCGTCCCTCGCCAAACTGGCCGCGCGTGTTGAAATCAGCGGCGAAACGCTGTTTTTCTATACCCAAGACGCCAAACCGCTGCTCGAAGCCCTGCAAGCCTACCCCCAGTTGCGCACCTTGCATAGGCCTGCCAACCTAGAAGACCTCTTTTTGAAACTCACAGGCCGACAAATTCGGGAAGATGCATAGACTGTCAATACCTACCAAAGC
>JAYVTG010000103.1:0-12767 GCA_043774625.1 Polaromonas sp.
ATGCCTGCATTGGCTACAGATGTGGCCTTACAAAAGAAATTGTTGGGGTTGGCTCTATGAGTACAGATTTTGACTGGAAGCCCTTGCTGCTGATCCCTGTGCTTTCGGCGTTGGCCATGCTGGCCATCATCCTCAGCGGGTCCAGTGCATCCACCTGGGTCACACTCACCGTAGCGGGGCTGGCGATGGGCATGATCATTTTTGTCATTGCCTCTGGGTTGACCCTGGTGTTTGGCTTGATGGATGTACTCAATTTCGGCCACGGAGTGTTCATTGCATTGGGGGCATTCATGGCAACCAGTGTCATGGGTGCCATGGGCGACTGGACGGGGTCGCAAGAACTTTGGCGCAACCTGCTGGCGGTGCTGGCATCCATGGTCGTGGCCATGCTGGTAGCGGGCGCTATAGGCCTGGCCTTCGAGCGCTTTATTGTGCGCCCTGTGTATGGGCAACACCTCAAGCAAATCCTTATCACCATGGGCGGCATGATCATTGGTGAGGAGTTGATCAAAGTGGTGTGGGGCCCGTTGCAAATTGCGCTTGCTCTGCCCGAGGGGCTGCGGGGCTCGTGGCTGCTGGGTGATGTCGGTATCGAAAAATACCGGGCGCTTGCGGTGTTACTGGGATTGACAGTGTTTGCCGTGCTGGCCTGGACGCTGTCTCGCACCAAGTTGGGCCTGTTGATCCGCGCTGGCGTACAAGACCGCGAGATGGTGGAAGCATTGGGCTACCGAGTGAACCGATTATTTGTGGGCGTGTTTGTGGTGGGCAGTGCGCTTGCGGGTTTGGGTGGCGTGCTATGGGGCCTTAACCAGCAGAGCGTGACCTCGCAGATTGGAGCGCAAGTCAATGTGCTCATTTTCATTGTCATCATCATGGGTGGCTTGGGTTCAACGGGTGGGGCGTTGATTGGAGCGTTGCTGGTGGGCTTGATGGCCAACTACACCGGCTTTTTGCTACCCAAGGCCGCACTGTTTTCCAATATTGTGCTGATGGCTGCAGTCTTGCTATGGCGGCCACAAGGCTTGTACCCGGTGACTAACCGCTGACCCTTTGACTTGCTCGCAATCCAAGACATCATATGCTGACACGACTCATATCCAATGACTTGCCGCGTAGCCGCTGGCTGTCGATCATATTGCTGGTTTTGCTGCTGGCCCTGGCATTTGCACCATTCATTTTTCCAGGAGTCAAGGCGCTGAACGTAGCGGCCAAAGTGCTGGTTTTCATCGTGCTGGTAGCGGGCTTTGACTTACTGCTGGGCTACACGGGCATTGTGAGTTTTGCGCACACCATGTTCTTTGGCATTGGTGCTTATGGCATCGCCATCGCCAGTACGGCCATGGGGCCGACCTGGACGGCGCTGGCCGTGGGTTTGGGGGTATCGCTGATATTGTCTTTGCTACTGTCGTTGTTGATTGGCCTGTTTTCATTGCGGGTGCGTGCCATATTCTTTGCCATGATCACACTGGCCGTCGCGTCAGCGTTCCAAACGCTGGCTTCCCAGCTGTCCGACATCACGGGGGGCGAGGACGGACTTAGTTTCAAGCTGCCCGAATCCTTGTCTCCCAGTTTTAACTTTGTACAAGAACCCGTGTTGGGGGTGGCTGTGAATGGACGCCTGTTTAGCTACTACCTGCTGTTCATCGTCGCTGTGTGCATGCTCTTGGCCCTGCTGCGGATTGTCAATGCACCGTTTGGCAGGGTACTGCAAGCCATCCGCGAGAATGAATTTCGTGCTGAGGCTATCGGCTATCGCGTCGTGGTGTACCGCACGGTGTCCAGCATGCTGTCGGCTTTTTTTGCTTGTATTGCCGGTGCCATGCTCGCGGTTTGGTTGCGCTACAACGGGCCAGACACCTCGCTGTCGTTTGAGATCATGCTGGACGTACTGCTGATCGTGGTGATTGGCGGCATGGGCACCATGTATGGTGCCGCCATTGGCGCAGCCTTGTTCCTGGTTGCACAGAGCTATCTGCAGGACTTGCTCAAGCTGGCCAGCGATGCCAGTGCGAGCATTCCCACTTTGTCTGCACTGCTGTCGCCCGACCGTTGGCTGCTTTGGCTGGGAGTACTGTTTGTGCTTTCTGTCTATTATTTTCCTACGGGAATAGTCGGCCGACTGCGTACGGGCAAGATCGCGCACAAGGGGGGTAAGGCATGAGTTTTACGTCACATTACCTGCAATGCGCCAGGCGCGAAATACATTACACCGCTTGGGGTGACCCACAAGCACCTGCTGTCATCGCCTGGCATGGCCTGGCCCGTACCTGCCGGGATATGGACGATCTGGCCGAGCATTTGTCAACCGACTACCGTGTGATCTGCCCTGACACGATTGGCCGGGGCCTGAGCCAGTGGAGTCGCGACCCGTTGAATGAGTACTGCCTGTCTTTTTACGCGCAGACCGCACACAGTCTGTTGGACCAGTTGGGTATTGCAAAGGCGCATTGGGTAGGCACGTCCATGGGCGGTGCCATCGGTCTGGTGTGTGCTGCGGGTCCGCTCAAGGGGCGTATCACGAGCCTGGTGCTGAACGACAATGCCCCGCAGTTGGCAGATGCAGCTATTACCCGTATTCGTGCCTATGCGGGCGCACCGCCTGCATTTGACACGGTGCAAGAGCTGGAAGCTTTTTTCCGCCAGATTTACACGCCCTACGGCTGGCTGAGCGACGCGCAGTGGCGGCGTTTGACAGAGACATCCACCCGCCGCCTGAGTGATGGCCGCGTAACGGTGCATTACGACCCGGCCATGGCAGGGCAGTTTGTACACCACCCCGACGACTACTTGCTATGGGAACAATACGATCAACTGGATATTCCTGTACTGTGTTTGCGTGGCGAACATTCTGACCTTGTTCTGCCAGAGACCACGCAGGAGTTGCTGCGCCGAGGGCCGGGCCTGCTGGGTTTGACCCGTGTTGTAGAAGTTGCCGGATGCGGCCACGCACCGGCACTCAATGTCCCTTCTCAGTGGATTCTTGTACGCAATTTTATGGATAAAAATGGTTGATTACCAGCGTGGAGTATGCGTGAGAAGCTATTGAATTAATAGCGTAACGAATCTGAAGTCAAAGAGCCTTGGCGCTGTATTGCACCAGCGGCAGACCCTCGTAGTCCACATCTTGCGTATAAAACTGCGCGTTAAATTCAACGGCGATGGCATACATCACCGCGTCTGCCATGGCAAGCTGGTGGGTTTGTGCAATGTCGGATGCGGCGATGGCGCGGGCAACTGACAGTTCTACAACACGACCGCGACGCATCAGGTCTAAACACAGCACAACATCATTTTTTGTGATGACGCGGCTCATGCGTTTGTGCACTTCATACAGAGCAATACTGGGTACTAATAAGTTGCCTACGTCATGAATCCAAGGCTTAAAAGTGGGGCCGTTGCTCCCCGCCATGAAATACTCAATCCAGCCCGATGAATCAACTAAGTGCATCTTAAAACCGATCTTTTTCCTTTGGAATTTCTGAAAAATCCTCGGGCAAATTGTAATTTTTTAAAAATCCGTAATACGCACTGATGGGTAATTCTGGCTCCAGCGTAGTGCCCGTATCGCTAGAGATGAACTTCAGTTTTGAGCCAGTTACCAGACCAAGTTTGGCCCGCAATGCGGCAGGCAAGGTAATTTGCCCCTTGCTGGTGACTGTGGCTTCAACTTCCAAGGTTTTTGGCATAGCTATTCCTTTCAAAACAACAAGGAACGAATAGCATGAAAGTAAGGAAATAAAAATTCCTTACTTTTGAAAAATTCTAGGCGATCAACACCTTCTCCCGCAACCCTACTCTTGCCACCAGTGACTTGGGCTGCTCTTGCAAACCAAGCAGCCGCACTTGCCCACCACGCGCATGCATGGCGTGCACAATGTGGGCCAAAATGTCGGCCCCGCTGGTGTCTAGCGCCAGCAGTTGGTGGCAGTCAAATTGCACCAGGCGCAGACTGGGGGTGGCTTCAATGTGTTGCAGCACGACGTCCATTTTGATGACGGCTCCGAAGAATAGGGCGCCGCGCAGGACATAACTGGTAGTGTGGTCGCTGCCAGAGTTTTTACTCACATTTTCTTGTGCCAAGTCATCCGGTGGCTGAACCTGCACGCTAAATAGCGTCCCCATGCGCCGCACAAACAAAATACAGGCCAGGGCCATGCCTATTTCCAGAGCCACGGTCAGGTCCACTACTACAGTCAGCAAAAAAGTGCCCAACACAATCAGCCGGTAATGGTTGCTGAACGACTTGAGCTGCGCAAATTCGCGCCATTCGCCCATGTTCCAGGCTACAAACAGCAAAATGCCCGCCAGCACCGCCAGCGGAATGTGCACCGCCAGCGGCGCTGCAACGAGCACGATGGTGGCCAAGACCAGTGCGTGCACTATGCCGGCCACGGGCGTGGTGGCACCGGCACGCGCATTGGTCACCGTGCGGGCAATAGTGCCAGTGACGGGCATGCCGCCCAAAAACGGCACCACCATATTGGCAACGCCTTGGGCCATCAGCTCTTGGTTGGGGTCGTGGGCGGGCAGCTTGCTGTCTAGGCTGGCAAACTGGTTCGCCGCCTGGTCACCGATCCGTGCGCATAGCAATGATTCAATCGCGCCCAGCAATGCAAGCGTCAGCGTGGGCGTGACAAGCAGTTTGGCGCTGGCCCACGAAAAGCTGGGCCAGCGCCAGGTGGGCAGGTCTTGCGCAATGCCGCCAAACTTGCTGCCAATGGTTTCTACCGGCAGTTGCAGCAGGTAAGCCAGCAGGCTCAAGCTGAGCAGCGCGATGATGGGGCCGGGAACGCGCGCCGCGGTTTTGAGCGTGCCATGCGTTACCGGTACGTCCAGCACGCGCATGACGGGGGAATCGTCCTTCCACACACGCGGCCACAGCACAAGGCCGCTCACGCACAGCGCAGCCAGCGCCATGGCGTACAGGTTGTAGCTGGGCAGGGCTTGCCACAGGGTAGCCAGCAGCGAGAAAAAGTCTGCAGGCATCTTGCCCGCCACCTTCAGGCCCAGCATGTCTTTGAGTTGCGACAGTGCAACCAGCACTGCAATGCCATTGGTAAAGCCAATGATGACGCTGACCGGTACGTAACGCACCAAAGTGCCCAACTTAAACAAACCCATAGCAAACAGCAACCCGCCCGCCAGCACGGTAGCAATCAGCAAATTGGGCAAGCCATAGCGTTCCACAATGCCGTAGACGATGACAATAAACGCGCCCGCCGGGCCACCAATCTGGATGTTGGAGCCACCGAGACTTGCAATTAAAAACCCAGCAATAATCGCCGTCCACAACCCCGCCTGCGGCGTCAACCCCGAGGCAATGGCAAAGGCCATTGCCATCGGCAAAGCGACAATGCCCACCGTGATACCCGCCCCCACGTCCTTGGCAAACGCCCCGCGCGTGTAGCCTTGGAGACTGTCAAAAAGGCGTGGGTGAAAGCGATGGAGTTTGGGCATGCTTTAGGTACTATAAATGAATAAAGTGCAGATACGGCCAGCAACATCGATATGTAGGCTTGGCGCCGTCTATTTATAAAAGTGGCATAAACTGCTTATTCGATTTCTCTAATCTTTCAACCCACAGATTTAGCCATGAGCACCTTTGACGACTTTCCTGATGCGATATAAATGCAGTTTCAAGAGACCATTGCGCATGGAGTGCAAGCGGTAACCGAAGACATGGCTTTACCAGCCTTTTCGCAATGGTTTCTGGAGCAAACGCACGCTTATTTGGCAGAAACAGTGCGCGAAACCCAGGCCCAGCCTGAAGACGTTCGGCGCAGCCTGCTGGCCATGGCGCGCAGGTTGTGGACGAATGTGCCCGTGCCTGCCAATCACTGGCGCATGAACCACGCCGTGAAGCTTGACCGCAACGATATTTGTTACTGTGGTTCAGGCAAAAAGTTCAAGCACTGCTGCACGCAATATGCAAACTTGCCCAACATCATGGAGCCATATCAGGCTTTTGCGGCCGCCATGGTCACCTTAAAACCTGGTCAAATTCAAGTTGCCGACCTCAAGCTGATCCCGCCTGTAGCACTGTCTATGGCAGCAGAGCAGCTGCGCCCGCTATGGGGTGCTGCGGCAGTGGTCGATTTGCTCGAACCTCTTTTTCTGCAACCTAAATTGCTCGATGCCCGCTACGAGGAGACTCTGGACGAATTGTTTGACTGCCTGCTGGAGTCCGGGCAAGAGCGCAGACGCGAGAGTTTGGTGCAAACATTGTTGCAGTGCACCGATAAAACACTGGCAATCACCGTTCGCGGGCGCTATGTCAGCATGCTGGCTGACCGTGGTCAATACGACCAGGCTTGGGGTGTTTTTCATGAGGCCCAGCGCATCAATCCCAACGCACCTGAGCTGCTGCATCTGGAGCTGGTGACCCTGCTGTCGCAGGGGCGCGCCCAAGAGGCGCAGTTGCGTGGCCCGCTGCTGGGGGCAAAAGCACGCAAACTGGGCTTCGCAGAACTTGGTCAAGTTCTTGAAGCGATGGCTCAAAATGGTTTGAAAGCCATGTACGGCCAACCTCCTAAAAATGAACAGCTGGATGACCTTGAACTCGAATGGTTGGACTTGCTGAATGCAATACCCAAACAGCTAGACCCAGCATTAGCGCTTGGCATGTATACCTGTACGCGAATCGATAACGGCACTTCAACTGACGCGCCACACCTGGAAATCAGGCCAGGCAAAGAATTGACAGCCTTGCAGAAAAAATGGAGCAAACTGTTCCCCGTAGAACTGCCCATGATGACCGATTTGTCAGGGGATCCATCGTCCCTGCTAGACGAGCCAGACGAGGCCGCGCTATTTTTATCCAAAAATCCAGGCGCTGCGTACAGTATTGCCGTGCTCGACAGTTTGCTGCTGGCAGCGCATGAAATGCTGGACGATTCACAAGCCATTTCGTTGCGCGAGGCGGCTAACGCACTGGCTGCGCACGCTGTGGCGTTGTGCCGCTGCCTCGCAGGCGATCAGCCTTGCTTGATGCCCTGGGCCGAGATGGACAATCGCCCATTTTTGCGAATCTTGGCGCAAGCCATCAACTTGCAGCGCGAAGCCAACGACCTGGACGCAGCAGATGGCCTGATGCACTGGTGCCTGCAGCTCAACCCCAACGACAACCAAGGCTGGCGCCAGCCCATGGTTCATCGCTACGTAGAAACGGGAAAGCTGCCTGAGGCATTGCAGTTGTTGGACAAATACCCCGGCGACATGCCACCGTCAGGGCACAACCGGGCTTTGGTGTTGTACGCCATGGGACAAGCAGAAAAAGCCGAACAGATTTTGAAGGTAGCACATGCCCAGAGCCCCCGAATATTGGACAGCTTGCTGCCCGATGTGGTGGATCGCCCGCCACCAGACGATGGCCCGGGACTTAAGTTGGGTGGTGAAACAGAAGCCTATTACTACCGAGCCGATATGCGCGCGGCGTGGGTGCGTACAGGTGCGTTGGCATGGGCCAGGCAGTTGGCTTTGCCAGCACCCAAACCTAGCAAAAAGGCTCCGGCCCCCAATTCAAAGGCCATAGCCAAAAAACAGGGCACCAATTTGGTACCCAGACCAACGGACTGGGGAGATAAAGACAGGCAGTTGTTGCAAACCATGTTTACCGACTATGAGCTGTTGTGTGGCTACATCACAGCGGTGGCTTGGTCGCCAGGCGTGCTAGTGCCTAATACATGGTTGCCGTCGGTTTTGCAGTGGTACAACCCCAAGGAAGGTCAGGGTGTGCAAGACATTGACGCTATGAATACCGTATTAGGAGCGGTTATGGGTTTGTATAACCACCTCAATAACGACGTGCTCATAGCCGCAGGGCAATCAGGCTCGCCTATAGGGCCCATTGTGCAGGCATTACACCTGGATCAGCCTGGCGGAGAGCGGCGCTGTGTAGCGTGGGCTACGGGCTTTGCGCAAGCTGCACAGCTAGCCGCAGCCCAGTGGAGGCGTGTGGGATTACCAGTAAACAATGCAAAACCACCCTTTGCTCAGATATACGCTCTGGCGGGGCGCGCCAGCCTTGACTCAAAAGGCCAGCCCCTGTTGGCGGGCTTGAATTTACCTGTGCCTGACGCACAGGATTTGCTGGCCACTGCCTTGCAAACCATGTGGAATGTCATTGGCCCGTTTCGTAAAAACCAGGCGGGCTTATAGTGATCGGGCGGTTGCTGCACCAAGGTGTGGCAACCACACGGCAGCAGCTTTAGTGAATCCGCATGCCCGGCTTTGCGCCAGGCCAAGGGGTGAGGATGTAGATGCCTGGCTGCATTTTTTCGTCGCCATGGCTGGCGGCCAGCACCATGCCCTCGCTCATGCCAAACTTCATCTTGCGCGGCGCCAGGTTGGCCACCATCACGGTCAGTTGGCCAACCAGTTCTTCGGGTTGGTAGGCGCTGGCAATGCCACTGAAGACGTTGCGCGTTTTTGCGTTGCCCGCTTCGTCTTTTTCGCCCACGTCCAGGGTTAAGCGCAGCAGCTTGGTGGAGCCTTCCACCGCCTCGCAGTTGACGATTTTGGCGATGCGCAGGTCGATCTTGGCAAAGTCGTCGATGCTGATGGTGGGGGCCAAAGCCTCGCCACCGGGGGCGTTGAGGTCGGCAGGTGTTGCGGGAGCAGAGGCTGCTTTTGTAGCGGTAGTTGCTATAGATTTAGTAGCTGCTTGCGCAGTATTTACGCTGGCTACAGGCATATTTTCTTCTGATTTTGGTTCAAACAGGGCTTCCAGCTGCTCTGGTGTTACGCGCTGCATCAGGTGTTTATAGTCGCCAATCTCGTGGCCTGCGGGCAAGGCGGTGGCTGCGTCGATGAACTTGAGCGGTGCAATGCGCAAAAAGGCTTCTACCTGCGCGGCTAATGCGGGCAGCACGGGTTTGAGGCAGATGGTGAGCAGGCGAAAGGCTTCCATGCAGGTGGTGCAGACCTCTTGCAAGCGCGCGTCCTGACCTTCTTTTTTGGCCAATTCCCAGGGCTTGTTGGCATCTACATATTCGTTGATGCGGTCTGCCAGCGCCATGGTGTCACGCAGGGCGCGGCCAAAGTCGCGTTGTTCATACAACTGCGAAATGCTATCTATTTGAGAGCTGGTTGCGCTTATCAGGCGCTGGCTATCGCCCGAAATGGCTCCCAACTTGCCTGCAAAACGCTTGCTAATGAAACCTGCTGCGCGACTGGCGATGTTGATGTACTTGCCCACTAGGTCGCTATTGACGCGCAGCAAAAAGTCTGCCGAATTGAAGTCTATGTCTTCATTGCGCGCTGACAGTTTGACGGCGATGTAGTAGCGCAGCCACTCAGGGTTCATCTTCAAGTCGAGGTATTTGAGTGGGTCCAGGCCCGTGCCCCGGCTTTTGCTCATCTTCTCGCCGTTCAGCGTCAAGTGGCCATGCACAAAGATGTTATCGGGCGTTTTGCGTCCGCTGAATTTCAACATGGCAGGCCAAAAGAGGGTGTGGAAGGTGACGATGTCTTTGCCGATGAAGTGGTATTGCTCCAGATCGGGGTTGGCCATGTACGATTCATAGCTCGGAGAGCTTTTTTCCGTAGCAGCGCGCTTTTCCAGCAGATTTTTCAGCGAGGCGAGGTAGCCCACCGGCGCGTCCAGCCACACGTAAAAGTACTTGCCTGGCGTGTCCGGAATTTCAATGCCGAAGTACGGTGCGTCACGCGAGATGTCCCAATCGCCCAAACCTTCGCTCTGCGTACCGTCCATATTGGTGCGCACGCTGAACCATTCTTTAACTTTGTTGGCTACTTCGGGTTGCAGACGCGGCTGCCCGTTCTCGTCGTTACCCTGCGTCCATTTCTCCAAAAATTCCACACAACGCGGGTCGGACAAAGCAAAGAAGTAATGCTCAGAACTTTTCATCACCGGCGTGGCACCGCTGAAGGTGGAATACGGGTTCTTCAAATCCGTAGGCGCGTACACCGCGCCGCAGTTTTCGCAGTTGTCGCCGTACTGGTCTTTGCTGCCGCATTTGGGGCATTCGCCTTTGATGAAGCGGTCAGCCAAAAACAGCTTTTTCTCGGGGTCAAAAAACTGTTCAATCGTTTTGGTTTTGATAAAACCGGCGGCTTTCAGGTCGCGGTAAATCTGCTGCGCCAGTTCGCGATTTTCCACAGAGTCGGTACGGTGCCAGTTGTCAAACGTGATATGAAAGCCCTTCAAATAAGCTTCGCGCCCCTTTTGAATCTCGGTCACAAATTCGGTGGGTGTTACGCCCTGCTTCTCGGCAGAAATCATGATGGCCGTGCCGTGCGCGTCGTCTGCACACACAAAATCCACCTTATGCCCCTGCATACGCTGGTAGCGCACCCAAATGTCTGCCTGGATGTACTCCATCATGTGGCCGACGTGAAACTTGCCATTGGCATACGGCAGGGCGGTGGTAACGAAGAGCTGGCGAGGTGCAGTCATGGGATTGAATGGCCTTGTAAATAGCCGTTTAAATAGCTGTTTGAAGAGCAGTTAAGTGCAATTGTTTTTCTACGGGAAAACGCTGATTTTAGAAGGCTTCGTTACACTGGGAGAAAATTCACCTCTAAATTGCCTCATATTGCCTTTTTCGAATGGACATTACCCGCATGGCTACCCTTGACCAACTGCTGACCGCGCTGCAAACCGTGACCGACCCCAACACCGGCAAAGACTTTGTCAGCACTAAAGCGGTCAAAAATCTGACCGTGCTTGAGGGCGACGTGGCTTTTGACGTGGTGCTGGGCTACCCCGCAGCCAGCCAGATTCCTGCCCTGCGCAAGGCGTTGATTGCCGCTGCCAAGACGGTGGCGGGGGTAGACAACGTGTCGTGCAACGTCACTAGCAAAATTGTGTCGCACGCCGCCCAGCGCGGTGTGGCTTTGCTGCCCACGGTCAAAAACATTGTCGCCGTGGCTTCGGGCAAGGGTGGCGTGGGCAAGAGCACCACCGCCGTCAACCTGGCCCTGGCCCTGGCTGCCGAGGGCGCGCGCGTGGGCCTGCTGGACGCCGACATTTACGGCCCCAGCCAGCCCATGATGATGGGCATTAGCGGCAAACCCAGCAGCGAAGACGGCAAAACCATGGAGCCGATGGAAAACTACGGCGTGCAGGTCATGTCGATTGGCTTCATGGTCGCGCAAGACGAGGCGATGATCTGGCGCGGCCCCATGGCCACCCAGGCGCTGGAGCAACTGCTGCGCCAAACCAACTGGAAAGACCTGGACTATTTGATTGTGGACATGCCACCGGGCACGGGCGACATTCAATTGACGCTGTCGCAGCGCGTGCCACTCACAGGCGCGGTCATCGTTACTACGCCGCAAGACATTGCTCTGCTGGACGCCAAAAAAGGCATCAAGATGTTTGAAAAAGTCGGCGTGCCGATTTTAGGCATTGTGGAAAATATGGCCGTGCATGTGTGCAGCAATTGCGGCCACACCGAGCATATTTTTGGCGTGGACGGCGGCAAAAACATGGCTAAAGAATATGGCATGGACTACCTGGGTGCCCTGCCGCTGGACATGCAAATTCGCGTGCAGGCCGATGGCGGCAAACCCACGGTGGCGGCTGACCCTGACGGCAAGGTGGCGCAGATTTACAAAGACATTGCGCGGCAATTGGCCATCAAAATCGCCGCCAAGGCGAAAGACTTTTCGGCCAAGTTTCCGACCATCACGGTGTCTAAAGATACCTGAAACGCTCCTAAAAATATAGCTGCTTGCGCATATTCTATAAGGCCTATAGCGTGAATCTATTAACTTCTATGCGCTATTTGGTGGCTTTGCACGAGCACCGCCACTTTGGCCGCGCGGCGCTGGCTTGCCACATCACCCAGCCCGCGCTGTCCAACGCCATGAAGGCGCTGGAAGAAGAATTCAAGGTCGTTATTGTCAAGCGGGGCCGTAACTATGCAGGCCTGACACCCGAGGGTGAACGCGTGCTGGCCAGCGCCCAGCGCATGCTGCATGAGCAAGACGTGCTACAGCAAGACCTGCGCAGCGAGGTAGGCAAACCGCGCGGCCCCCTGCGCATGGGGGCTGTACCCACGGCCGTGCCGATTTTGGCGCGCTTTTCTGCCATGCTGCAGGCGCAGTACCCCGGCATCCGGCCCGTGGTGCTGTCCACGAGCTCGTCAGATCTGGAGTCGTCGCTGGAAAACCTGTCGCTGGACCTGGCTTTGGGCTACACCGAGCGCATGAAAAATGGCGACACCACCTTGACCGCTTTGCCGCAATACACCGAGCATTATTTTTTGCTGCGCCGTGCGGCACTTGGGCATGCCGATAGCCTGCAAATTGGCCCCCCGATGCGCTGGGAAGACGCAGCAGCTTTGCCGCTGGCCTTGCTTACCCCCGATATGCATAACCGCAGCATCATCGACAGTGCTTTTGTGGCCGCTGGCACTGCCGTAAAGCCTGCTTTGGAGACCAACTCCATCCTCACGCTGGCGCTCAGCGTGGTGGCTGGCACAGTGTGCAGCATCATGCCTGGGGCCTTGGTCAGCGCCGTGCGCGGCTACCGCGAGCTGGAGGCCCTGCCCCTAACGGGCCCCGATGTGCGCACCCCCATTGGGTTTATGACGCAATCTGGCGTGCGCCCGTCGCGTGCGCTAGACGCGGCGATGACTCTGGCGCAAGACGGCGCGTGGTTGCGCCACGCAGCAGCCCATAGCGGCTTATTGACAGCAAAATAGCCTATTGCCAGCGCGGAATATGCGTAAGCAGCTATCAAAAGTGTAGCGAAAAACACAAAAATTCTTTCAAAAAAACACATAAAACACATAAAA
>JAYVTG010000104.1:0-40906 GCA_043774625.1 Polaromonas sp.
GCCGCGCTCGGGGTATGCGCTGCAAAATGTTTTTGGAAATCACGCGCGAACTGCGTCTTGTAGAGCTCAACCATTGACAACGCGCGCCTTCCCAAAAAATTTTCATCGCACACCCGCTCACCCGTCGCTTGCTTATTTGGCTGGTTTTCCATTGAATACCGAATACCGCAAACCCGTGGGGCTGGATTTTGTCGCTTTTCAGCCGGTTTGTCGTCGGCTGTGCAGTCATCATGCCCTGCGCGCGCACGATATATTTGCAATGCATACGCTATGTATTTCATAGCTGCTCGCGCATATTCCATGCTGGCTAAAAACATATTTCAGTGCTAATACTTGTCAAAACTGTTCGGTAGCGCTGTCCAAACCGCGCTGCGAGCTTGGGGTGTCGGGCTTGCAGTCTCAGGTCTGCGATCTCGTGCATTCGGCTTTCGGCTTTCGGTCTTTGGTATTTGGTATTCAAAGGCCAGCAACCACCCTCGCAAGCTTTGGGGGAGCGGGTAGGAGATGAAAAATTTTTAGTAAGGCGCGCGTTGTTGAAGGTCGAACGCTACAAAACACCGTTCGCGCGTGTTTTCTAAAAACTTTTTGCAGCGCCTACCCCGAGTCCAAAGCCCGCCAACCAAGCTTGCCCAAATCCCAAATCCCAAATCCCAAATCCCAAATCCCAAATCCCAAAGCCCGCCCACCAACCGCGCAAGTCAAAAGCTCACTGCCGCCAACCAAGTACGCGAGTTCCCCAAAATACCCAGAGAGCAAGAATTGACCAGAAAGCAAGCATTTACTGATCAAAACTGCCCAATGCCAGCGTGGAATATGCGCGAGCAGCTACTAATTCAATAGCATATAAAAAATATTTCTCAGCCGCATACTACTTGGCAGTATCCTTAATCACCCTCAAACTCCCAAGTTTTAACCTGCATCGCCCCATGGTATTGAGCCCACTTTTTAGACCACATGCCTTGCTGGTGGGCTGCACGGCGGGGCCCGTGCTTGCTTGGCTGGTTGCAGCGCGGGCGTTTCCAGGTTTTCAGGCCTGGCTGCTGGGCTTTTTGGCGCAGCCCAAGGCGCAGGGGCTTCCCGGGCCCCTGGCGCTGGCAGCAGCGCTAATTGCCTACCCGTTGCTAGAGGAATTCATCTTTCGCAGGCATTTACTGGTGTTTTTGCTGAACTGGGTAAAACGCACTGTTCAGCCGACCCAGCCAGTAACGCCTGTTCAGCCTGCTCAGCCGACCCAACCCGCCCAACCAGCCAGTCCGTGGGCTTTGGCCGCCAATATCTTGTGTTCAGTTGTATTCTCAGCCAGCCACTGGCCTGCCCATGGCTGGCAGGGGGCCATGGCGGTATTTCTGCCGTCTTTGGCTCTGGGCTGCCTGTTTTTGCGGTATCGCAGCTTGGTTTTGAACGTAGCCGTCCATGCGTACTGGAACCTGCTGTACCTGGCTTTCATCGCTTTTTAGGCCTTTTGGCATGGTTACAACAGGATTCAAATAAATCGGTGAGGAAACATAATTAGGGAAATTTTCCCAATATATTAGTCCTTTAGAGTTTTCCAAAGAGGCTTTCATGGATTTCTGTACTTTCAATTTCTCGGCTCGCCCCTTGCTAGCGAACAGCTTGCGTGGGGTTTGGCATATATTAATTTTGCTTGCCTTGAGTTTGGGTTTTTTGCACACCTCGCATGCACAGACGATTGGTGTTATCGCTGACGGGCAAGATATTTTTCAGGGGACTAACTTCAACGGCAATAACCCAAGGGGTTCAATAACCAAATGCACAGGCTGCCATACGACAGCTGCTAACTCAAATACTGGCAATAACAACGGCACAGGCAGCCAAAAAATTGGTAATGGCGTTGATTGGAACAAGATCTACGCCGCAAACATTGCGCAGGCAGACATGAACAAGTACTTGCCTGGAGGTACTATCGCCTTGACAGATGTAGACCTAAAAAACCTTTCAGCCTATATTTGCAGCCAAAACACAGCGGCAACCAAACCACCCACCTGCAACGCCCCGGTAACCGTCACACCATCCAAGGCGAATATTTCGCCTAATACCACCATCAACTTTGGCACAGTAGTGCAAGGTGCCAGCAGCGCGCCGACGCAAGTCGTCACGCTGAGCAACTCGGGCGGCACGGCACTGGTGGTGAGCACGGTGGCACTGACAGGCGGTACGGTGGCTGATTATGTGATGACCAATAACTGCGCCGGTATGATCCTGGCTGCGGCAGTGGGCGCTGCCAGCGGCGGTTCATGCACGATTAACCTTAATTTCAAGCCCAACGCCTCTTCGGGCACGATCACCACCAGTGTGGTGGTGACGCACAACAGCGGCGGTGTGGCGAACAGCACGTCCATGGTGGCGTTGTCGGGTGTGGCCAGCGCAGCGGCAGCAGCCAAAATTACGCTGATTCCTGCAAGCCTGGTATTTGGCACGGTAACTGCACTCACGGGTGCCGACACCAAAACCATCGTCATCACCAATTCTGGCACCGCACCACTGACGGGGCTGGCATTTAGCCTGAGCGGCACGGATGCAGCCAGTTTCAAATCGCCTGTAGTTCACAACTGCCCTGCATCGTTGGCTGCCAGCAGTGCGTGCACCGTCAGCGTGACCTATGCACCCCTTACTGCAGGGGCCAAGTCTGCTGCGCTGTCTATTGCTAGCAACCTGGCTGCTGTCAGCGTCCCGCTGACGGGCAGTGCTGACAATGCGGTGCCTGCCTTGTCACTCAGCAGCACGAGTATCAAATTTGGTAAGCAAACGGTAGGCAGCATTGTGCCGCCAACAGCCATCACACTCAGCAGCAACGGCACGGGTGATGTGGTGTTTGGCGCTACGCCGTTTACCAGTGGCAATGCAGCCTTGCAAACTGCGCACAACTGTCCTGTGACCCTGAAAATCGGCACAAGCTGCACCTTGACGGTGACATTTGTGGTGCCCAGCACGCCTCAGCTTATTACCAGCACCGTTACGGTCAATAGCAATGCGGTGGTTCCAGCGGTTATTGCGGTGACGGGTGAAAGTGTTGCATTGCCCGCAACGCCTTACTCAGTGATTGGCATTGCGCCCACAGCGCTGACTTATGCACCTCAGATCATCAATTCGCCTTCTGTAGCGCAAGCGGTCACTGTGTCCAACAACGGCAGTGCCACGCTGAACGTCACGGCCATCAGCCTGTCTGGCGGCCAGGCGGCAGACTTCAGCTTGACAACCGGGGCGTCTAGCTGCTCGGCTACCTTCCCTTTCACACTGGCTGCCAAGTCGGGAGCCACGGTGAGCAGTTGCATGCTGTACATCATCTATAAGCCTTTTGCGGCTGCTGCCAGTGCTGCTACCTTGAACGTTACGTCAGATTCGACGGGTGGCAATTCCAGTATTAGCCTGAGTGGAACAGGGCTGAGCGTGCCAGTACCCAAACCTAGCCTCAACACGGGCGTAATGTCTTACGCAGGTGTGGTGGGTTCACAAAGCGGTCAGCTAACGGCCACGCTAACCAACCTGGGCAACGCCAGCTTGACGGGTACCTGGAAGATAACGGGCAGTGGTGACTTTATAGTACTCACTGGTGGCACTTCATGCCTGAGCACGGGCTACACACTAGCCACCAATGCCAACTGCTCCGTGTATGTGGCGTACGCACCAATAGCCAGTGGTGCGAGTACCGCCACGCTGACATTTGTGACCAATTCGTCCATCGCTGCAGAAGTTTCGCTCTTAGGCAATGCGTCGGCCAAACCAGAGCCTGTGGCCAACTTGTCGAGCACTGGTAGTGGTGCTTACGCCAGTGTGCAGATTAACAAGAGCAGCACGACGCAAAGTTTCGTTTTGTCCAACCAGGGTGGCGCGGCTGCTTTGTTGCCCGGCGCACCTGTCATCACCGGCCCAGACATGGCAGACTTTACTTTGGTTAACCTCTGCCCGCCATCGGTAGCGGCGGGGCAGACATGCACGATAGATGTGTCCTTCAAACCAAGCCACCCGGGTGCGCACGCAGCCATGTTGGAAGTGCCAACCAATGCCGCAACGGGTACAGCAACTATGGCTTTGTCAGGCGACGGGTCCGCTGCGCCTGTGGTTTCTACATCCTCTACGAGCGGGTCGGCAGTGGTACCCGCTACTCAATCAGGTGGTGGCGGCGGTTGCGCCACTGGCAATAGCCACAACGGTTTGTTAGACCCGACGCTGTGGCTACTGTGCCTGGTGAGTTTGATCTTGCTGGTTCGTCGCCACCAAGCAAGCACGCGGGACTGAAAGTAGAAACGATCAAACTGGTAGTAACTTCACTTCAAAAAGGAAAACCTCGCATGAAACTCTTATCGCGCACACTACTTCAAACGTTTTTGCTCGCTTGCCTCATTTCACCAGTTCTAGCGGTTGAAAAAGGCCAAAAAGCACCCGCTTTCTCGCTAGACGGAACGGGCGGACAGGTCAGCCTGCAAAGCCAAGCAGGCAAAGTGGTCTATGTGGACTTTTGGGCAAGCTGGTGCGGCCCTTGCCGCCAGTCTTTTCCGTGGCTCAACGACATGCAGAAAAAATACGGGGCGCAGGGCTTTTCGGTGATCGGCATCAACGTGGACAAAAAGCGCGAAGAGGCTGACAAGTTTTTGGTCGAAACACCCGCTCAATTTCCTTTGGCCTTTGACCCTAGTGGCAAAACACCCAAAGAGTGGAAGGTGATGGGCATGCCAAGCTCCTACCTGGTAGGCCGCGACGGCACGATCACACTGCTACACACAGGCTTTCGAGACCAAGACCGTGCAGAGCTGGAAGCCAGCATCAAGAAGGCGCTTGCAGAAGGAGCCGCAAAATGACGCAAAGCACGATTCAAAAACTGTGTTCGGCGTGCCTGATGGGTTTGCTGCTGGCTATGGGCGGTTGCACCAGCATGGATCAGATCGGTCAAGTACAGGCCTGGGAACGTGGCCACCTGGCCAAGCGCCAGATGTCGCTGGACGTTGACCCGCTGGATTCACGTTTTGTGCAGCACACCTATAGCAGCAAAGAGAGCACTTCGGGCGGTTATGGCGTAGGCGGAGGTGGCTGTGGTTGCAACTAAAAAGAACAAGAGTATGGAGACAAAAAATAAAAATGTGGGCATTAGTTTGATGGCCGCTGCGCTTGCGCTGCCTGGTTTGTTGACGACCGTGCCGCAGACTGCACATGCAGAATCTGCGCCCGACCAAACGACCATCGGCGTGAAGTATCTGAATTACAAAGACAGGCAACCGTACAACTCCAGCCAACCCAATTCGAATGGTGATCGCATCAAGGTCAGCAGCCCGTCTGCGTACTGGCTAGTTCCTTTGGGTTCGCAGTATTCTATTGAAGGCTCAGCCACCCTAGATTCCGTCAGCGGCGCTTCACCTTATTATCACAATACGCTCAGTGGTGCCTCTACAAAAGGCAATATTGATGATTACCGCAAAGCGGTTGATCTCAAAGTCACGCGCTATGGTGAGCATGCCAGCGTTGGCTTGGGTGTGGCGTATTCCACCGAACATGACTACATATCGAAAGCTATCAGTGGCGATGTGCGCCTGAACTCTGAAGACAATAACCGCACCTATGCCTTTGGCCTGAGCTATGCATCAGACACAGTTAACGCGGTGTCTGCCAATGTTTTGAACAAAAGCAAACGCACGAAAGAAGTGCTGGTGGGCGTCACCCAAGTACTGACCCCGGTTGATCTGGTGCAAGTGAACATGACCTACTCAATGGGACGTGGTTATTTTTCAGACCCGTACAAAGACCAGTATGGCGTAGATGTTCGCCCTGACAAACGCAACCAGTTTGCAATGTTGGCGCGCTACAACCACCATTTTGATAAACTGAATGCCTCGTTGCGTACCACGGCTCGTTATTACAAAGACACCTATGGCGTTCGAGGCGCAACGCTGGGCGCCGACTGGGCGCAAGAATTGAAAGGTGGCTGGACGCTCACGCCTAGTCTGCGTTACAACTCGCAAAGTGCGGCCGATTTTTATTACGACCCGCCTTTTCCCAATGGAGCGAGTGCGCAGTACTACAGTGCGGACACGCGACTTTCTGCTTTTGGTGCCATTACGTATGGCTTGAAAGTAGAAAAAGACGTTGGCAAGAGTTCCAAGGTCGATTTAAAGGTAGAAAAATACCAGCAAAGGTCAGCCTGGCGTTTGGGTGGTAGCGGAAGCGATGGTTTGTTACCCTTCCATGCCTTATTTTGGCAAGCAGGTTGGAGCACCAAGTATTAAGCTCGTTAGTCCTATCAGATAATCGCACTCCAATGGAGTACGTTCGGCACCATTTCTTTGCCATGGGTGGCAAAAACGAAGTTCAGGTGTATGCCTTGACTGCTGATGCAGCCCAACAGGCCTGCATGACAGTGCAAGCCGAGGTGCAGCGGATAGAGGCTAAGTACTCACGCTACCAGCCGCACAGTGCCCTTAGCTTAATTAACGCTGCCGCGGGTAAGGCTGCGGCCAAACTGGATGCCGAGACTGCCGCCTTGCTAGGCTATGCCGATGTGTGTTTCCGGGCCAGTGGTGGCTTGTTCGACATTACCAGTGGCGTGTTGCGCAAGGCTTGGGACTTCAGCGCGCAAGCGGGCAAGCAGCAACTGCCCAAGCCCGAAGTTCTGGCGCAATTGCTGCAACGCGTGGGCTGGCAGCATGTGCGTTTTGATGCTGAGCAGGTGTCGTTACCACAAGGTATGGAAATTGACTTTGGCGGTATTGGCAAAGAATATGCAGCAGATCGAGCCGCCGCCATACTGAGCGCGCAGGGTATACACCATGCGCTCGTTAACCTTGCCGGTGACGTGCGCGTGCTGGGCCCGCAGCCGGTGCCCCAGTCTGCCTGCAAAGACGGTATTGCACTGGACACGATGCCGTGGCGCATTGGCATTACACACCCCAGGCGGGCGGGCGACACTTTGTGCATGGTCGCCATGGATCAGGGCGCACTGGCGACCAGCGGCGACTATGAGCGCTTTATCGAGATTGATGGGCGCAGGTATTGCCACATTCTGAACCCCCGTACCGGGATGCCAGTGGCGCATTGGCAATCTGTGAGCGTGATAGCGCCGTTATGTCTGGCCGCAGGTAGCGCCAGCACGATAAGCATGCTCAAAGGGGCAGATGCGCGGAACTTTCTGGATGCGCAAATGCTCAGCTATTTTGTTACAGATGGAAAAAATCGATACTTCCAAGGTATTTTTTCCCAAAACTCTGGACTATGAGTAACAGTACAGCCTACACTTGAAATGCAACTTCGCAGGGAGAAGAGGGTTTATTACCCATAATTCAATACATGACGCAACGTGATTTAGTCAATTCGCCAACCCATGCTGTAGATCCAGAGGCCGAGCGACAAACTCTGGCCTTGGCGGCCCTGGGCGAAGTGCTGCTGCCCGCAGCCCGATTGATGATTGCCAACGGCGTGCAATTGCCTGCCATGGTGGAAGTGCTCAAACAGGTGATGGTGATTGAAGCCACGCACGCCACGCGCAATGAGCGTTACAGCGACACGCGCGTGTCGGTGTTAACGGGTGTGCATCGCAAAGATGTCAAACGCTTGAGTGACCAAGTCTCCAGTGGCGTAGTGTTGCAAGTCGATGACATCACGTCGGTGGGTAGCCAGGTGGTGGGTCGCTGGATCAGTGATGCACGCTTTCTTGATGCACAAGGTGCCCCTTTGCCTTTGGCGCGTACACCGCGATACGCCGTAAACAACAACCCCAGTTTTTCTGAGCTAGTGTCTGTAGTGAGCAAAGACGTGGGTGCCCGCGCGGTGCTGGACGCCCTAGTGCGCCTGGATGTTGTGCGTGCAGTAGGCGAAACGGTCGTCGAATTGCGCATGAGCGGCTTTGTGCCTAGCAGTGCAGCCCGCGAGTCTTTGCACTTTTTGGCCAGCAACGTGAGCGACCATTTGGCCAGCGCCGTACATAACCAGTCAACCCAGCCCGTAGGTGGAGCCATGCTGGAGCAAAGCGCTTTTTCAAAAGGCCTCAGCCGTGAGCAAGCTGACAAGCTGCATAATGCAGCGCGCGTGTGGTGGGCCAAGGCTCTGAAGCACTTTTTACAAGAAGCTACGCTGGCCGAGGCCATACAAGCTAAAAATGGTGAACCTAGCTACCGCGTGCGTTTTGGCGCATATTTCTATCAAACACAACAAGAAGATGGTCAGATAAAAGAACAGGGAATTGTGGGTGCCAGTGAAGTTAAAACCGCTGTCAAAAAACGCTAACCAAACTTCAACGAGACAGCAACATGTATTTAACTTCCCTGTGGTCTTGTGGCCGATACTGCCTGCTAGCGTGCTTGACCGTTATTATTAGCTGTGGAGGTGGGTCTACCGTAGTGTCTTTGCCGGGTACCGGGGGTACAGGGTCACCAGTTCTTTCCTACGGCAGCATCACGGGCTTTGGCAGCATAATTGTGAATGGCGTACGCTTTGATGATACCAATGCGACCGTACGACTGGACGGTATAGACGCTCCTGGCAGCCAACTGGCCCTTGGAATGCGCGTGGGAGTTACCGGCTTGAAGGGTAGCGCTACCGCCGCTACCGCCACGGCAACTGCCATACATGCGTCGAGCATTGCGCTGGGTACGGTAAGCAATAAAACTACAACAAGCTTTAGCGTGGCTGGCATGGCGGTGACGGTAGATGCTGCTACGGTCTATGGCGGCACGTTGACCTTTGCTGCTTTGGCAGATGCAGATAAAGTCAAAGTGTGGGGTGTCAACAGCAAGTCAGACTATTCTGTGTGGTCTGCCTCGCGTATCGAATGGGC
The DNA here is from genome assembly GCA_043774625.1 of Polaromonas sp. GTDB lineage: Bacteria > Pseudomonadota > Gammaproteobacteria > Burkholderiales > Burkholderiaceae_C > JAAFIP01. The sequence goes on from JAYVTG010000104.1 coordinate 8,780, forward strand.
CCATTCGGCCACGACAGTTATCAGCAGTGGTCTGGTGAGCCAGACACCCGGCAGGACGGCGCTGAACGGCTATACCCTGACGGGATCCATATCGGGGCTGACCCAAGGCCAAGTCGCCACCGTGATGGGCAGCGAGGCGGCTGGGGTGTTGACGGTGACCTCAGTTCGCATTATCGGCACGACACCCACGGTTGCAGTGGGCACACTGCTGGAACGCGAGGGGGTTATTACGGCGGTTCAGTCCTCCGGCAGCTTCCAGATTGGCGCTTACCGCATTGACGCCAGCCAGGCAACCGTGCTTCCAGCAGGCGCTGTCATTGCGGTGGGCGCACGTGCTGAAGTGAACGGTGTGTGGAACGGCACGGTATTGGCGGCGCGTAAAGTTGAGTTAAAGAGCGATATGCAAAGGCAAGAAGTGGAGGCCTACGGAGTAATTACCTCGTTCACTAACACGTCAGATTTTGTGGTGCGCGGCCTGCGATGCGACGCCTCTGCACTCAAGACGGTGAGCGGCGGAACTCTTGCAGATCTGAAAGTCGGAACCAATGTGAGTGTGCACGGCACTAACCTGGGTAATACGGTCAAGGTCACCGAGCTGGAGATAAGGCGACCGTAAACCCCTGGGGTTTGCATTTGGCGCTAATAACGGCATCTCACTGATATAGGTAGATAAACTGCCTAATGCCAGCGCCAGATATGCGCGAGCAGCTATCAAAATAATAGTACTCCAGAGTCTAAAACGACCAAGGGAGCCATAAGCTCCCTTGGTTACCTACAAGAAAAGCAGCCTAAAGCGCTTAGCGAATCTTCGCTCGATCCAGTGATGTCAAAAAGTCTGTAGCGTTTTGATAGCCGATCACTTTGTGCGTCACATTGGCTGGCTGTGCGCCTTTCATAAACACGATGCCCGGCGGGCCAAAGAGTGAAAACCGCTTGAGCAAAGCCTTGTCTTGCGCATTGTTGGCGGTCACATCGGCTTGCAACACCTGCACTTCACCTTTGGCAATACGCGCCTGTACCGTGGGGTCTGAGAAGGTGAACGACTCAAACTCTTTACAGGCCACGCACCAGTCTGCATAAAAGTCCAGCATGGTCACTTGCTGCTTGGCACTGGCTTGTGCCAACGCGGTGTCCAGCTCGGCCTGTGTGCTGACGCGCTTGAAAGGCAATGAATGTGTGGCCGTATTTTGCGTAGAACCTGCCGCTGCAGGGCCACCCGTGCCCCCATTGCCTGGCTGAAAATGCGCCAAGGGTTGCAGCAGTGATTTACCGCCCGATGCAGCGCCCACCAGCAGCAGTGCGGACAGTGCAGCGCAGCCCACACCTGCCAGACGCAGCAACTGGGGTTGCGTTTTGGCAAATACACCGCCAAAAACATAGGCTAAACCCAAAAACACCGCTGCCCACAGCAGCATTTGCACTTGCACGCCAATCACTGGCGAAATAATCCATACCGCCGTGCCCACCAAAATAATACCAAACACATGCTTGACCATCTCCATCCACGCGCCCGGGCGTGGCAGTACCGAGCCTGCCGACATACCGACCAGCAGAAGCGGTACACCCATGCCCAGGCCCATAAAGAACAGTGCGGTACCACCAATCACCAGGTCTTTTGTCTGGCTGATATAGACCAAAGCGCCTGCTAGCGGAGCGGCTACGCACGGCCCCAGAATAAGGGCCGACAAACCGCCCATGATAAACACGCCAATATTGGAGCCGCCCTTGAGCTTGTTGGACCAACCCACCGAAGAGTTTTGGATGAAGCTGGGCATTTGCAGTTCAAACACGCCAAACATGCCCAGCGACAAGGTACACAGAACCAGTGCAAACACGCCCAGCACCCAGGGGTTTTGCAAGCTGGCTGCCAGACCCTCGCCCGCAATACCCGCGGCCATGCCAAAACAGGCATACACCAGCGCCATACCCAGAACATAACTCAGTGCCAAAAAGAAACCACGTCTGCGGGTGACGGTGCCACTTTGGCCTGCAATCAGGCTGGACAAAATGGGAATCATCGGCAGCACGCAGGGCGTGAACGCCAGCAGCAAACCTGCAAACCAGAACACTGCCGCTGTACTGAATAAATTGCCTTTGGCCAGCGTACTGCCAATCAGGTCGGTGCTGTCTGGTGCGGGCGATGCAGGCGCAGTGGCCGCATTGGCTGTGGCGGCTGCCGCCACGGGCGTGGTGGCCAGGGCACCGGCAGTAGCTACTTTGGCTGCTGCCGCTGGCGGCTCATCAACAGACTCTACCTTGGCTTGGGTTGTATTGCCAGTACCCGTAAATGCCACTTTGGCAAACTGCGGCGGGTAACACAGCCCTGCCTGGGCGCAGCCTTGGTATTCCACCGTGAAGTTGTCGCCCTGTAGCTTGCTGCGGTCTACCGTTAGCTTCAACCCTTGATGGTAAATCTCCATCGTTTTATTAAAGTTTGCATCAAACTTGGTTTCTGCTTTCGGAGTTTCCAGGGCAGGTGCCTGCCCTGTCTTGGTTACGGCATGCAAGGTAAGCCGTTCCCGGTACATGTAGTAGCCATCCGCAATGCGCCACTGCAGTTGCACCGCGTTATCGCCCACAGGCGTAGCAGTCATGGCAAATGCTTGCTCGGGAGGTAAAAACTCAGCTGCCAGCGCAGTACTCGCGTTCAAACCACATAGAACAGCCAGCACGCTGCCAGCCACCCGTTGAAAAAAGACGCCAAAACCCATGGTGCAACTCCTGATCAAAAGAAGTTGCTATGATCACTGGTTTTCTTGTTATTTTGGGAAATATTCCCTAAATAATTGCTTCGATGCGTAACTACGTGGAGTTTTTGCTGAAAAACGGCTGGTGCGGCCTGAAATTGTTTATTCCGTGAAACGAACGGAGCGTGAGACTGTGCTTACTTCAGCGTTTCCAGTACCTTTTCAGCCTGCTGGTCGGCGTGATAGCTGCTGCGTACCATGGCACCCACAGCCGCGTGGCTAAAGCCCATCTTGTAGGCCTCGGCTTCATACATCTTGAAAACGTCTGGGTGCACATAGCGGCGCACAGGCAAATGCGACATGGAGGGCGCCAGGTACTGGCCAATCGTCAGCATGTCGATGTTATGTGCGCGCATGTCGCGCATGACTTGCAGCACTTCTTCGTCTGTCTCGCCCAGGCCGACCATGATGCCGCTCTTGGTCGGCACACGGGGGTGCAGGGCCTTGAATTTTTTGAGCAGGTTCAGGCTGAACTGGTAGTCTGACCCGGGCCGCGCTTCTTTATATAAGCGCGCGGTGGTTTCCAGGTTGTGGTTCATCACGTCTGGAGGCGCGGCTTTCAAGATCTCCAGCGCGCGGTCGTCGCGGCCTCTAAAGTCGGGCACCAGCACTTCTATGTGTGTGGTGGGCGACAGCTCGCGGATATGTTGGATGCAATCCACAAAATGCTGCGCACCGCCGTCGCGCAGGTCGTCGCGGTCTACGCTGGTAATGACGACATATTTAAGCTTCAATTTGGCGATGGTTTTGGCCAGGTTAACGGGCTCGTTCATATCCAGCGGGTCGGGGCGGCCATGGCCTACGTCGCAAAACGGGCAGCGGCGGGTGCATTTGTCGCCCATGATCATGAAGGTGGCTGTGCCCTTGCCAAAACATTCGCCAATATTGGGGCAACTGGCTTCTTCACACACGGTGTGCAGATGGCTCTCTCGCAAAATCTGTTTGATCTCGTAAAAGCGGGTCGATGGCGACCCCGCCTTTACGCGAATCCAGTCGGGCTTTTTTAGTAACTCTCCGCGCTCCACCTTGACGGGAATGCGGCTCAATTTTGCCGCAGCTTTTTGCTTGGCCAGCGGGTTGTAATCTTCTTGGGTTTGCGCCTCGCGGACGACATCAGTAGTACTCATGCGCTTATTGTCGCCGATGGAGCAAAAGCGGTGCAGAGCCGGGTTTTACAGACCCTGCACCAAAGTCGCCTTGAGCTTGGCGGGGTCGGTGTCGCCCGCATTGCGTGCCACTTCGGTTTTGCCTTTGAAAACAACCACCGTGGACTGCGTGCGCACAGTCAGGCTTTTGCGCAGGTCTTGGGCTTTGTCATAGTCCACCACCAAAATGGTCAGCTTGGCCAGGGCCGGGTCGGCTTTGAGAGACTCAAATGCACGGGACTGGTCTTTGCAGGACGGGCACCAGTCCGCGTAAAAATGCAGCGCCACGGGCGCGCCCGCATTTTGTGCGGCGGCCAAGTCGGCAGGGCTGTAGGGCTTGATCGTCAAAGCCTGCGCAGCCAGGCTAAAACCCAGTGCGGCAACGGCCACAACGGCGTGAAAAATACGGCGAGAAAACATGGTGCTCCCTTTCAAAACTCCAAACCTATTTTAATTGACGCTGATTGGGCGTATTGCAAGATGCCCGTGACAGGCTTATGCAGCCAGATAGGTGCACAACTTCTCAGCCAATACAGGCGCTACATCGTCCCAACGGGCTTGCACACCCAGTTGCGCCATGTCCGTAGTGGCAAGGCCAGCATAGCCGCAGGGGTTGATGCGCGAAAAAGGCTCCAGATCCATGGCCACATTCAGCGCCACGCCGTGGTAGGTGCAGTGGCGGCTGACCTTGATGCCCAGCGCAGCGATTTTGCCAATATGCCGGGCGGCTGGATTAAATGGGGTCTGACCCCATTTAATTTCCCCATCCATTCCTGCCTGCAGTTTTAAGTCAGACTCGCTCACATCCAGCCGCGCATGGCTGCCCGGGTCGTCCATGCGCACATAAATCCCCGGCGCGCCACGCACGCGGTGGCCGGTCACGCCAAAATGCAGCAAAGTCTTGATGACGGATTCTTCAATCTTGAAGACGTATTCCTTCACAAAATAACCCGCGCGTTGCAAGTCGATCAGCGGATACGCCACGACCTGCCCCGGCCCGTGGTAGGTTACCTGGCCACCACGGTTGGTTTGCACCACCGCAATGTTTCCGGGTAGCAAAAGATGTTCTGGCTTGCCAGCCAACCCTTGGGTAAAAACTGGCGGATGCTCACAAATCCATAGCTGGTCGCGCATATTTGGCGCTGGCATTTGGCTATTTTCATCACTTACAACTGCTCTGCGAGACGCTGCAAAGGCCTGCATGGCGTCGTAGGTGGGCAGGTAGTCCACGCGGCCCAGGTAATGGACGTCGGGGCGCGTGGCGGTGTCTGTAGATTCAGGCATGCGGGTCTTTTGAAATGCTGTAAGTCAGTTTACAGCACCACTTTTGACCTGGTTGTGAGGTAAGACGTTTGCCCTGCGCACGTTGCCGATCATTTGTACTATGCGGCTGTGAACTGTAAAAATGTCCAGATAACAACTTCTAAAAAATTAAATAGACCACCCGATGATCATTTTTTAATAATATAAATCATATTAAATTTAACTAATTTTGCTATCATGGAGTACTTATTAAAGAAATCAATGGCTACCTCAGACCACCGCGCAGGCCACTATGTGCAGCAAAGCACGGGCTACACAGCCTTTGTGCCCGCGCCACTGCCGCCGCAACCCGACATCATCTACGATGGCGAGCTGCGAACCCTGCTGTCCAACGCCGACCGCGACATTGCTCGGCTAGACGCTATTGCCGCTTTGTTGCCTAACCCCGATTTATTTGTAGCTATGTACGTGCGCCACGAGGCCGTACTTTCATCTCAAATTGAAGGCACCCAAAGCACCCTGGAAGACGTGCTGGCCTTTGAAGCCGCAGCCACCCACAACGACGCCCCCAAAGACGTGGAAGAAGTCGTCAATTACGTGCGCGCCATGAACCACGGCCTGCGCCGTCTGGGTGAAGACTTTCCCCTAAGCCTGCGCCTGCTGCGCGAAATACACGCCGAGCTGATGTACCAGGTGCGCGGGGCAGAAAAGTCTCCCGGTGAATTTCGCACCTCGCAAAACTGGATTGGCGGCACAGGCAGTAGCTTGGCTGCTGCCAGCTTTGTGCCCCCACCGCCGCACGCCATGCAAGAGGCACTGAGCGACCTAGAGAAATTCATCCACACCGGCAAAGACACCGTGCCCCTGCTCATTCGTTGCGGCTTGGCGCACGCCCAGTTTGAAACCATCCACCCGTTTTTAGATGGCAATGGCCGCGTAGGTCGTCTGCTGATTACGCTGATGTTGTGTGAGGACAAAGCCCTATCGCGCCCCTTGCTGTATCTGTCTGTCTACCTCAAGGCCCACCGCGCCGAATATTACGACCGCCTCACCGCCATCCGCACGCAAGGCCACTGGGAACAGTGGCTCAAATTCTTCTTGCGCGGCATCAGTACCACCGCCCGCGCCGCCACCCAAACCGCGCATGACATCGTCGCCATGCGCGAAGCGCACCGTAGCGAAGTGGCCAAAAACGCTAAAACCCTCAAGCTGTTAGACCATTTGATTCGAGAGCCATTAATCTCGGCCAAACGCGTAGTCGGCCTGCTCGGCTGCAGTACCCCCACCGCACTAAAACTGGTGGCCGACTTGCAGGCGCGTGGCTGGTTGCGTGAAATCACCGGCTTTGAACGCAACCGCATGTACCGCTACCAGCCCTATATGGACTTATTTCAGCGCGAAACCGTAGAAAAAACCTTCGCCACTGCCGTTACACCCGCCTTACGCACCCAAGGATAAGCATGCCCACCCTAGACTGGCTCAACCGCGCCAACGCCTTCACCCTAGCCGCTAAAGTGCCCTACCGCTTGCTAGAGCAAGTGTCTAGCCACGGCGATGCGACTACTCAGGCAGACAACCTATTGATTCAAGGCGACAACCTTGAAGCCCTCAAAGCCTTGCTGCCGTTCTACCGGGGCCAAATCAAATGTATCTTTATAGACCCGCCCTACAACACCAAAAGCGCGTTTGAACACTACGACGACAACCTGGAGCATGCCCAGTGGCTTAGCATGATGCTGCCGCGCTTGCAACTGCTGCGCGAATTGTTGCGTGAAGACGGCTCGATCTGGGTCACGATTGACGACAACGAAGGCCATTACCTCAAGGTGCTGATGGATGAGGTGTTTGGGCGGGGGAATTTTGTGGCGAATGTGGTTTGGCAGAAAAAATTCGCTCCGCAAAACGATGCTAAATTAGTTGATCCAGATCATGATCAAGTACTGGTTTTCGGTAAACACAGAGATAAGACTGCTTTCAATCTGTTGCCACGTACAGACGAGATGAATGCGCGATACAAAAACCCTGATAGCGACCCACGTGGCCCATGGACATCGGACAACCCATTGCGACGTGAATTCCGTGAATACGCTTTTTACGAAATTACTACACCTGCCGGGCGCAAAGTCTCTCCTCCGCCGGGCAGTTCATGGCGTTTCAACAAAGAAGAAGTCCCCCAACTTATTGCAGAAAATCGTCTTTGGTTTGGTGCGGATGGCAAAGGCGTACCGCGCATCAAACGCTTTCTGAGTGAGGTCAAGGACGGCATCATTGCGCAAACAGTTTGGCCGCAAAGCAGTGTTGGCAATACGCAGGAAGCAAAAAAAGAAGTCATTGCGCTGAACCCGGCGGATATATTTGACACACCCAAACCAGAACGCCTAATCCAGCGCATCCTCCAAATCGCCACCAACTCCAACGACCTCATCCTCGACTCCTTCCTAGGCTCCGGCACCACCGCCGCCGTCGCCCACAAAATGGGCCGCCGCTGGATAGGCATTGAAATGGGCGACCACGCTGCCACTCACTGCCTGCCGCGCCTGCAAAAAGTCATCGACGGCGAGCAAGGCGGCATCAGCAAGGCCGTCAACTGGCAGGGCGGCGGCGGCTTCAGGTTTATGCAGCTGGGCGACACGGTGTTTGACGACGCTGGCCGCATCAACCCCGCCGTGCGCTTTGCCACGCTGGCTGCATTCATTTGGCAACAAGAAACGGGCACTGCTTGGCTGGGTTACGTGCAAAACGCCAGCCAAGGCGCCAAGGCCAGTCCCGCCAGCGCGCAAAGCGGCACACCGTACCTGGGTACTCACTATCAAATTAATAGCTGGTTGCGCACTATTGACGCTGGCCAAAGCACTATTTCATCAGAAAAATCATTCTCAGGCGATCTTTTCAGCCCGCCACCAGCCAGTCTGGCCGACGACGCAACCGAAGCAACGGTCAACGTGGCAACACCCAGCGCCGCGCGCGCCGAGCCGCTAGCCGTTGCTGCCCCGCACAGCCCCATGGCCTACTATCTGCTGTTCAACGGCATTTTGGGTGACAAACGCCCCGCCAGCGGTAATGTGCTAACCCGCGAGGTGCTGGCCGCCTTGTTACAACTGCACGCTGCCAACACCGCCGCAGGCACGCCACTGGTCGTCTACGGCGAATCCGTGCGCGTAGGCAGCGCCCGCTTGGCCGCAGCAGGCATCATCTTCAAACAAATTCCATACGACGTGAGGGCGCGATGATGAATATCTCAATGACGGCGGAGCAATTGCAAGCGTGGCTGAAGAGGAACTATCCGGTTGAAAATGAACGCCATGAATGGAAAGGCTGGAAAAGCTTGCGTCAGCACGTTTCTGGATCGGACGGTGATGATGTGTTGTCATACGCCAGTGCGCTGGCCAATATGGACGGCGGCACGCTGGTGGTTGGCGTTGAGGATAAAACTCTTCGCATAACAGGCATTACAGATTTTGGCGGTTGCACACCCGAAAACCTGCCGCAACGACTTGCAGGAAACTGCACGCACTTATCTGTCGAAGGACTGCACGTTGAAGCATTTACAGCCAGCGATACCACACAGGTTGTTTGGTTGATTCACATACCACGGCATTTGCCACGCCAGCCTGTGATCAGTCATCACAAAGCTTGGCAGCGCGTTGGCGACAGTCTTGTGCAGATGCATCCTGATCGCTTACAAAGTATTCTGACCGAACTGATCGGCGGCCAGGACTGGAGCGCCCAGGTTGTGCCCCATGCCAGCCTAGCCGATCTAGACCTTGCCGCCATTGCCAAAGCGCGCGAAAAATTCGCCGCCAAGCACAGGCAAGAACACTTCGCGGCAGAAATACCCGGCTGGAGCACGCAAGAATTTTTAGACCGTGCCAAGATTACGTTGCACGGCCAAATTACCCGTACGGCACTGTTATTGCTGGGTCAACCACAAAGTGTGGGGTTGCTGCCTAGTGGCACCGCTGAAATCACCTGGAAAGTGCCCGAGGAACGCATTGCCAAGCACTTTGGTCCGCCGTTTTTGCTTACCACCACTGAGGTGGGGAAACACATCCGCAACCCTAACATCAAACTTTTTCCAGATACGGAGTTACTGGCCATTGAACTGCCTCGCTACGACGTCAAGGTGATCCTTGAAGGCTTACACAATTGCGTTGCACATCAAGACTACGAGCAGGGTGGGCGCATTGTGGTGCTGGAAGAAAATGGGCAGCTACGATTGACCAATCTGGGTGGGTTTGTCGACGGTAAGCCAGAAGACTATTACGTCGGCGGCCGGACGCCCAGCGTCTACCGCAACCCGTGGCTGGCCGCGGCCATGAACAATGTCGGCATGATCGACAAGGGGGGTTATGGTATTCGCGACATGGTGGTTAGCCAGCGCAAGCGCTACTTACCCCTGCCAGATTACGAAAATTCCACGCCCACCGAGACGGCGCTCAATGTTTACGGGCAGCAGATAGACGAAAACTACAGCAAGCTTTTAATTGAGCGTTCAGATTTGCCGTTGGAGCAGGTAATCTGGCTGGATCGGGTGCAGAAAAAAGAACGCATCGCTGATACCCAAGCAAAGCTGCTGCTCAAAACAGGTCTCATCACGGGCCGCAGGCCCAATTATTTTGTTTCAGATGTTGTAGCCAGAGCAACCAATACTCAAAATCAATATGTCATGAATAAGGCTTTTGAAGATGATTATTACAAACGCGCCATGATCAAACGCCTTGAATTGGGTCCCGCCACTGGCAACGAGTTGCGCCAATTGGTCATCGATAAATTACCAGCAGTTTTGAGCGCTCAAGCAAAAGAAACGAAGATTAAAAATCTGCGGACTGCTCTCAGAAAGCATGGTTTGGAAGGTATTTTTATTGAAATTGATTCCGGTGGTCCGGCACGCGGGTACGGTGCGATTTGGCGAATCAGAAAGTAAACAAGTTGTTTAACTATCTTCATGATCGGCCTGTGTTAAACAATTAAATGTTGAAGTATCTAAAAATAATCAATTAAATCAACAGCTTAGAATTGTTTTTGCCTTTAAATTTTTTTCCACTCAAACAATTTATCAAATCTATGACTGCCTTTTCCCTCAAAACCTACCAGCAAACCGCCCTAGACGCGTTGACGCTGTTTTTGCGCCAAGCCAGCTCTATGGGGCTGGAAGCGGCTTGGGGGCATGCGATGCGGCGCGAGGGTGGCACGCAGCAGGGTGTTGTTTACCGCACAGACGACCTGGGCGAGGTGCCTTGCGTGTGCTTGCGCATACCCACGGGCGGTGGCAAAACGCTCATGGCGTCTCATGCCATACCGCGTATTGCACAAGCCTGGGCGCAGCGCGATTACCCCGTGGCGCTGTGGCTGGTGCCCAGTGATGCCATTCGCAGTCAAACCCTGTCTGCTTTGCAAACACCCGGGCATGCCTATCGTGCAGCGTTACAAAAGGCCTATGGTGAACGCTTTCAGGTGTGTGAACTAGACGCGCTGCACACCATTGCACCAGAGACTTTTGGTCAACAGGCAGTGATTGTGATCGCAACCATTCAGAGTTTTCGAGTCACCAACACCAGTAAGCGGCGCGTATTTGCGATGAGCGAAGCTTGGGAGCGGCACTTTAAAAGCCTGAACCTTGCGCCTCAACAAGCGGCAGAGCGGGGCCTGGCCTGCGTGACGCAAGCAGACATAGACGAGGTTGGCCAAACCGTGCTTACGGGTAAAGACATTGGCCGGGTGAAAGAGTCGCTGGCCAACTGGCTGGCATGGCAGCAGCCTATTGTGATTGTGGACGAGGCGCATAACGCCAAAACACCGCTGTCGCTGGCCATGCTGCAAGGCATTCGCCCTTGCTGTGTGCTAGACCTGACCGCCACGCCGGTGCCAAAAAAGACTAATGTGTTGGTGAGCGTATCTGCCAGAGAGCTACAGGCAGAGGACATGATTAAATTACCCATCATGCTGGCCGAGCATAACGCTGGCTGGCAAGATGCCGTGCGCGATGCACTGCTACGGCGCAAGCAATTGGAAGGCGAGGCGGCACGGGAAGAAGAATATGTGCGGCCTATTGTGCTTTTTCAGGCGCAAGACAAAGGCGGTGAAGTGCCAGTCAGCGTTCTCAAAGCACATTTGATGGCGCAACACCATATAGAAGAGCGTGAAATTGCTGTGGCTACGGGTAACCAGCGTGACCTGGACGGTGTGAACCTGTTTGACCCGGCATGTTTGGTGCGCTACGTCATTACTGTGGATGCACTCAAGGAAGGCTGGGACTGCTCTTTTGCCTATGTGCTGTGCAGTGTGCAAAACTTGCGCAGCAATACGGCAGTAGAACAGTTGCTAGGCCGCGTGCTGCGTATGCCATATGCCAAAAAGCGTAAAAGTCCCGCGTTGAACAAAGCCTATGCCCACGTGGTGGCCAAGAGCTTTTCTGAGGCGGCCAATTCACTGGTAGACCGCATGACGCAAGGCATGGGTTTTGATGCGTTGAGCGCAGCCAGTGTGCTGCTGCCCGACGAAGGGGGATTGTTTGACGATACAGGTGCCGTAGTTTTGCCGCCCACGCCCAGTTCATTACGCTTGGATATTGACTTGCCAGGTGCTGATCTGGCCTTGGTTACCCAGGCGTTGCAGGCGTACCCCGATGTGCTGGTGCAAACTGCTTTGGTGGATGATGGTAGCGATTCACATGTACCCAGTGTGCGTTTGAGTGTGAAAGGTGAGGTCTCAGACACACTGCGATATGCTATTATTTCAGTAGCTACTCGCGCAGATTCCATGGCTATTGCAGGCCAGATTGATCAACATTTAGCGCGAGTGGCTGCACAAAAATCACCCGCTGAGCAAGGCGTGCCGTTTGCGTCCATCCCACAGCTGTGTGTGCGCATCCAGGGCGAGTTAGAGCTGATCGAGCGTACTACTCTGAGTGACTTGATCGATTTTGATTTGTTGCGCGCCGATCCACGTCCCACACTGGCAGGCTTTAACGTGGTGCAGCAAAGCGGACTGTTTGAAATTTATGTCGATGGTGAGCGTGTTCGGCTCAAGCAGGCTGACGCAGCACAACTCTCGCTCGACGGTGTTGCTAGTGAAGCTACAGAAAACGATTTGGTGCGCTCGCTTGAGGAGTCGGTGCGTAGACTTGATTTGTCACAAAACGAAACGCAAGTCTATGTGCAGCGCATTGTGAGCCACTTGTTGCACGAGCGGGCATTCACACTCACCAGTTTGCTACGTTCGCGCTTTGTCTTGGGCCAAGCCATTGCTAACCGCATCGAGAGCGAAATAGCAAAAGGCCGCGCACTGGGTTTTCAGTCCTTGCTGTTTGGCAAGGCAGGCATAGAGTTAGCGCATGACGCGGCCTTGCAATTCACTTTCAAAGCAGGCCATTACCCTGTACGCCACGCCTACAACGGGCGCTGGGCGTTTCAAAAACATTTTTATCCACAAATAGCCGATTTGAAAGTGCAAGGTGAGGAATTTGAATGCGCCAAGGTGCTGGACTCGCTCATTCCTGAAGTCAAACACTGGGTGCGCAACTTGGTGCGTTTGCCAGAATTTGCGTTTTGGTTGCCCACAGCAACTGATTATTTCTACCCAGACTTTATAGCCGAATTAACCGATGGGCGATTATTTGTATTGGAATACAAGGGGGAGGACTATGCGACCAATGATGATTCGCGCGAGAAGAAACTGGTCGGTGAACGCTGGGCACAAACTACCGGGCAATGCTTTGCCATGGTAGAGAAAAAGCGCGATGGACTAGATATGGCCGCGCAGATTCGGCAGGCTATCAAATTTTCGTAAAGACATCGCTGCCTACAGCACGATGTCTTGCAGCCGCAGTATGCGCGTGCCCACGGCCGCTTCTTTACCCGGCTGGGGCTGCACGGGTTGGCCTATGGTGTCAGCCGCGACAATGGCTGGGTCAAACACCAAACCCGTGCGTTGGCCAATGTCTTGCACATGCACGCGCCACTGCGACACCTGCACATGCGGCACGTCTACAGGCTGGCCCATGGGCGTGCGGGTTTCGCTCAGCAATGGCAACTGGTCTACCACCATGCCTACCGATTTGAGCCCCTTGGCTCCTTTCCACACCACCACTTTCCAGTACGATGAGGGAATTTGAATCTCGTCGTCTACCCACCAGTCGATGTTGTCGTCATACACAGGGCCTTGAAACACGCACAGGCGCGACCCAGGCCCCGCTTTCAGCACGCCCGTTTCCAGAATGTAACGCTCCACGCCCTGCCAGTACTGGGCAGATTCGTTAAAGCGAAAGTGCTGGGGTGAGCAGTTGGTCAGGTGAAAGGTGTCGGCATTGGCGCGCTGCGCCACTTGCGCGCTGCCCCAGGTCGGGTCTGACCGGCGGGTCAGGTGGCCACGGTCAAAATACTGTGAGGTGCTGGCGTAAAAGTCCAGCCCCAGGAAAAAGCTTTCGCTGATGCGCGGGTCTTTGAACCAGGTGTCGGCCTCGCTGGCATTAGTCACCAGGCCCGTGCCACGGTCTACGGTTTTATAGGTGTCACCGTCAATATTGGTAGCGGTAAAGATAGCCACCTTGCGGATTTTGTGCATCTTCAGGCTGAAGTGCTCGTATTTGAGCAAACCGCTGGCGGCACTTGGCTCGCCGGTGCGCAAGGGGGCCACTTGCTTGGCCAGCGCGGCCCCCAGTTTGGGTAATGGCAGCTTGGCACCCTGGATGAAGGCCGCGTCATAGCCTGCACGCTTGCTGTAGTCGGTGTCGATCTTGACGGCTTCTGCACCTCGGCTAAACCGTGTACTGGGCCCAAGACGAGCACCAGGCTTAGCACCCGCTTGCGCGGCCTGGTAAGCCGTGAGTGCCGCGCTGAGCAAGGTTTTTTGCGGCGCTTTCAGCTTGGGTAGAAGCGCTTGCAAGGCCGCGTGCAGCACGCTGGCGCGAACGCCCTCGTTGGCATGGGTGGGAATGCTGGCGTTTGCCTTTTCGTCCAGCCTGGCCAAATACGGCTCGCCATAGTGGTGCAGGGCCACCACCTCCCAGCGGTCGTTGTAGACGGGCGAACCCGACGAGCCGACCTCGGTGTCTGTCTCGTACAGCAAGCTGCGCTCGGTGCGAAAGGTCAGCAGGTTGTTGCGAATGGCGACCTGCTTGTAATAGCCTTTGGGGTGCTGGATGATGTTCACATTCATGCCGATGACATGTTTGTTGCCCTCGGGGCTGAGCGGGCTAAAGCCCAGGTCGCTCAGGCTGGCCTTGCCCGCAGTGCGCGCGCCAATGGCCACTACGGCAAAGTCCAGCTCGCCCTGTGCAGACGCCAGAAAAAAGCGCTGCGGGTCCAGCCGAAACGACGTGGTTGGTAGCGGAAAGTTATCCTCCCCCAGCTCCCGGTCAAAAGTCACTAGGGCCGATTGCGCCTCTTGCGCATTGCCAATCACATGCTGGTTGGTAATGAACAAACCTTCGCCGATCAAAAACCCCGTGCCCATGCGCGACTCGGTGCCCAGGTTTAGCTCCACAAAACCAATGCAGCGGCGCACCTGGGCACCATGCGACAAAAAAGCCGCACTTAAATAATCCACCGTGTCACCCGTGAGCGACTCTGGTGCATTGCGCGGCGTGACACCGGTTTTGGCAAAGTAAGCCGCCGAACGCGCCGCCACAGGTTCGCCCTGCTTCCACAAGCCATGCGCCACCAGGTTGCGCACGCGGGCGCGCTGTATTTCGCTACTTTGGAGTAAAGCGTCAAAGTATGGGGCCTGATGAGCTTGGGGCATGGGGAGTCCTTACGTTTTACGCAATGTACAACACAGCTTAAAGGGGCAATGTGACCGCAGAATGTCTGATGCTTCAAGCACCAACCGGCAAAGACCAAACCGTACCCCCTCCAACCGGGTAAAGCCGCCGCAGTGGCTCTGCGTCTACCATCCACCCACCAGTAAATTCACCAAACGCAGGCAAAATTGCTTGCCCCTTCGTCGCCACAAAACACGGCATACGCATGCTGTCACGACCCGGGCCCGATAGCCGGCACACTGGATGGATGTGGCCTGCCAGCACGAAATGCGTTGCGTGATGCTGGGGGTGATGGCATAAGGCAAACGGCCCGTGAAGGTACGGCTCATCGACCACGCTAATTCGTAGTTGCGCTGGCGGGTCCCCCGCACGGCTGTCGTGGTTGCCGCGTACCAGCAGCATATCAACTGCGGCATGGTGTAACCGCCATTCTTGCAATGCCGCCAGCACGGCCTGGGTGCGGGCAGCCACTGCATGTAAAAAATCGCCAAGAAAAATGATCTGTATCGGAGCGCATGTGCCTATCAGTGCAGTGAGCCGAGACAGATTTTCTTGTGTAGTGCCCCCAGGTACCGGTTGGCCCAGTGCGCGGTAAGTAGCCGCTTTGCCGATATGTAAATCAGCAATAAATAGTGTCTTGCCAGCGGGCCACCAGGCAGCCCGCTCTGGCAATAAGTGCAGTTCCTCATTGGCCCATAAGGCCTTGCATATGGTTTGCTTGGTCATAACGGGGGCAATGGGCGCGAGGGTTTACGTGGGCGACGCGTACGCTGGTTATAGGGAGCATTGCGCCCGCCTGCGCTGTCGCTGCCAAAGACCAGCGATTCTTTCACGCGGCTCGCTGTAGCCGCGCTGTCACCACCTGCCGTGCTGCCACCGGCTGCTTTTTCAAGTTCGCCAACCATCCGCGCAATACGGTCAGCCACGCTCTCATTGGAGAGTTTTTCGCGCAAGCGCTCTACCATTAGCGGAAAAGAAAATGGCGTAGGGCGCAATAGCGTTTTAAGTACGAGTTGCTGCGTAGCGATGCGGGCCAAACTAGCCCGCAGGCGGCCAATCTCCAGCTCTTGCGCCAACAGTTCCTGCTCGGCTTGCAGCAGCAGCCGGTTAGCTGGATCGTATTTGCGAAACACCTCATAAAAAAGCGACGACGAAGCCTGCAATTGTTTGCTGCTACGTTTTTCGCCTGGAAAAGATTGAAAGATCAGACCTGATACACGCGCAATCTCACGAAAACGCCTCTGCGCCAGCTCGCTTGCGTTGAGACTGGTCAACACTTCTTGCAGCAAGGCTGCGTTTTCGTCAACATGCGCCAATACTTGTTGCGGTTGCGCTTCATGACCTGCCTTTAATACCTGCGGCAGCAGAGTGATCCAGTCCACAGGCGCTGCACTGAGCAGCTCAAAACCGTAGTCGTTCACAGCCATGGAAAACGTGCAGGGCGCATGCTGCGCTGCACGCCATGCGATCAGGTTGGCAAGCCCCAGGTGTACATGACGACCCGCAAATGGATATACAAACAGATGCGAGCCTTCACGGGTTTTCACAACCTCTGCCAAGAGGGTTTGCGGCGTGGGCAGCGCCGACCATTGTTGCTGTAGCTGGAGCAATGGCTGCATGCAACGGAGTTCGTCCGAGTCGTAATGCCCGTCGCCTGCCAGCGCCAGTTGCTGCACCACTGCGTCTGCCAGTGTTGTGGACAACGGCATACGCCCACCGTTCCAGCGCGGCACCGCCGGGCGATTGCCGCTAGCGCGCCGTACCCAGGCGGTCATGTCATGAATACGCACCAGTTCCAGCAAACGCCCACCAAATAAAAAACAATCACCGGTCTTCATGCGTGCAGCAAAACTCTCTTCTACCGTGCCGATTTTTGCGCCACCCAGGTACTGCACGGCCATACTGGCATCGCTCACAATAGTGCCAATATTCATGCGGTGGCGTCGCGCTAGTCGGGTATCGGACACACGCCAGACGCCCGCAGCATCAGGTGCAGCACGCTGATAGTCTGGATAGGCGACTAGCGACGCGCCACCCTGACGCACAAAATTGAGCGCCCATTCCCAGTTGTCAGCCGATAAGTGGGCATAGGCGGCTGTGCTGCGAACTTCCTCAAGCAATTCGCTGGCGATGAAACCCCCGCCCAGCGCGACCGTAACCAGATGCTGCACCAGCACATCCAGCGGCTGCTCGGGCGATGAGCGCGCTTCAATATGCCCCGCTGCAATAGCAGCCCGCGCTGCTGCGCCCTCCACAATTTCCAGGCTGTGCGTTGGCACCAGGGTGATGCGCGACGGACGGCCTGGTGCGTGACCAGAGCGACCCGCCCGCTGCAACAACCGCGCTACACCCTTGGGCGAACCAATCTGCAGCACGCGTTCAACCGGCAAAAAATCAACACCCAGGTCGAGGCTTGACGTGCAGACCACAGCCTTCAACGCGCCGCTTTTTAGACCTGCCTCCACCCATTCACGCACCGTACGGTCTAGCGAGCCATGATGCAGCGCAACTATGCCAGCCCAATCGGGCCGCGCCTCAATAAGCGCTTGGTACCAGATCTCGGACTGCGAACGCGTGTTAGTAAAAATCAGGGTGGTAGCGCTTTTGTCGATTTCTTCAACCACTTGGGGTAGCATGGTCAAGCCCAGGTGGCCACCCCAGGGAAAGCGCTCTACACATTGGGGAAGCAGCGAATCTATAGCTAATTTTTTTGGCACCTGTCCTTGTATCAAGGTGCCGTTTGCATGGCCAAGCAGGGTGTGCATGGCCTCTTGTAGATTGCCTAGCGTGGCAGACATACCCCATATACACAATGCCCCTGTGCTTCTCGTTGTGCGTGGTGCGTTGCCCTGCGATGGGGCTGCCCCGGCTTGGGGCGACGAGGCCTCACGCCAGCGACGCAGCCGCGCCAGCGCCAGTTGTACCTGCACGCCACGTTTGCTGCCAAGCAGCTCGTGCCATTCGTCTACCACCACCATCTTTACGCTACCCAGCACCTCGCGTGCGTCAGCGCGCGAGAGCAGTATGGTCAAGCTTTCAGGCGTGGTCACCAGCACGGTGGGCAGTCGTTTATTTTGCGCACTGCGCTCGCTGGCAGTGGTGTCGCCGCTGCGCGCGCCCGTGCTCCAGGCAGCACCGCTCAACGCTTGGGTGATCACACCATCGGGATCGATGCTTGCGCACTGGTTCAGGAAATCCAGGGGTAGCTGCAAGGCGCGCAGTGTGTCGGCGGCCAGCGCGCGCATGGGTGTGATCCACAGCAAAGTTAGTGGCATAGCTACTTTTTTGGTAGCTGTTTGCGCATGTTTCGTGCGGGCTACAGCCCCATAGGCCATCAAGGCACCAAGCCATACCGCATAGGTCTTGCCAGCGCCTGTGGTAGCGTGCAACAAGCCTGACTCGCCGCGCGCAATGGCTTGCCAAACTTCTTTTTGAAACTTAAACGGTTTCCAGCCACGCTCAGTAAACCAGGCTTGCAATTGGAGCTTCATGTGGGCAACGCTGCTGGCAGCAATGCCGACAGCGTCTCCAGTGTATCGGCCTGAGCTACCGGTTTGTCTTCTCGCCAGCGCAGCATACGCGGAAAGCGTACAGAAATACCGCTCTTGTGGCGTAGGCTGCGAGCAATACCTTCAAAACCCAGCTCAAAAACCAGGGTTGGTTTAACGCTGCGCACAGGGCCAAAAGTCTCTATGGTAGTTTTGCGAATCACGGCGTCAACCCGCGCCATTTCAGCGTCGGTCAAGCCCGAATAAGCTTTTGCAAACGGTACCAGCTTGCGCTCGGAGCACTCGGGCGCGCTGTCCCACACGGCAAAGGTGTAGTCACTATATAAGCTGGCGCGTCGGCCGTGGCCGCGTTGTGCGTAAATCAGCACAGCGTCAATACTGAACGGCTCTATCTTCCACTTCCACCAAACGCCTACATCTTTAGTTCGGCCCACCCCGTACTGCGAGGTGCTCGACTTGATCATCATTCCCTCTACACCCAAGCTACGCGCAGCTTCACGCTGGCGCGCCAGGTCTGCCCAGGTGCCACCAACCAGCATGGGGCTGGGCATAAGTTGCGCATGCGCTGTTTGCGAGACGAGCGCGTCTAGCAGCGCGCGGCGTTCACACTGCGGCTTGTCGCGCAAATCTTGCCCATCCAGCTCCAGCAGGTCATACGCCAGCAAAACAACCGGCACATCACGCAGCAATTTAGCGCCAATTGTTTTGCGGCCAATGCGTTTTTGCAAATCGGCAAAAGGCTGCACTTTACCTAGGTCGCCGCTGGTGGTAGCGTTTTTGCGCCACACCACAATTTCGCCATCTAGCACGCAGCCATCTGGCAAGGCATGCCCCATGGCGGCTAGCTCGGGAAAGCGGTCAGTCACCAGCTCTTCGCCGCGCGACCATAGCCACACTTGCCCGCCACGGCGTACCAGCTGCGCGCGAATACCGTCCCACTTCCACTCTATCAGCCAATTTTCTGGCGGGCCAAGCGCCACGTCAAACTGTTCTAAAGGCAAATTAAAAGGGTGTGCCAAAAAAAACGGATAGGGTTGGCCACTGGTTTTTTGATTGAGCTCTTGGGGGCTTTCCGGTGCAACCAGCGCCGCATAACCGGCTGCGCTGGGCTCGCCAGTAATATTCAGATAACCCATCAATCGCTGAGCGACGCGCTTGGTGTCAATACCGCCCACTGCCGCCAGCGCTTGTGTAACTTGCAGCCGGGACACGCCCACCCGAAAGCCGCCGGTCATGAGTTTGAAGTACACGAGGCGCTCGTCGGTGGCCAGTTGCTCCCACTGCATGCGCAGTGTGTCTGGCAGTGCCTGGGGCGCCGTCTTGCGCAGCGGCAGCAGGCGCTCTTGCATCCACACCGCCAAGCCCAGATTGTGCGATTGACTGGGTGGTGGTAGCAGCAGGGATATGGTTTCAGCAAGATCACCTACCGCGTCATAGCTCTCGTCAAATAACCATTCAGGCAAACTGGCAGCGTCGCGTGCAAGCGCGCGTAACACTTTGGTAGGAACCAGCTGACGCGGTTTGCCCCCCGCCAGAAAATACACCGCCCATGCCGCGTCTGCCGGTTGCGCGTTCACCAAATAGCTCTGTAGTGCAGCCTGCTTGGCCAAGCTTGACGTAGTGGCGTCTAGCGTGCGGTACAACGCGGCAAAGGCTTTCATGCGGGGTTATCTGCGCTAGCTGCCAGCGCCTGGTGGGCTGACAACGGCGCCTCGTGGTCCGTGTCCTCGTCGCCATACTCGGTTTTAAAGCCCTGTGCGTCCAGGCCGTTGTCAGTAAGCCAGCGCAGCATAATGGCTACGCTGCCGTGCGTTACAAATATGCGTTCTGCCCCGGTGCTTTGAATGGCTTTGTGCAGGCTGGGCCAGTCGGCGTGGTCAGACATGACAAAACCGCGGTCTACCCCACGGCGCCGCCGCGCGCCGCGCAGCTGCATCCAGCCGCTGGCAAATGCATCAGAATAATTGCCAAACCGTTTCATCCAGGGTGTTGCCTGCGCAGAAGGCGGTGCCAGTACCAGCGCGCGTTTAAGCATGTGCGCATTAACCTGTGGGTCGCTGACGCGCAATGTGGGCGGCAGGGTAACACCGGCGGCGCGGTACACGGCGTTCAGCGGCTCTACCGCGCCATGCACCACGACAGGGCCAATCGACGTATCTGCGCCATGCAAGATGCGCTGGGCCTTGCCAAACGCATAGCAAAACAGTACCGACGCGCGCCCAGCGTCTGCATTGGTGCGCCACCAGTGGTTAATTTCTTGCGACAGCGCTGCCGGTGTAGGCCAGCGGTAAATTGGCAGGCCAAAAGTTGATTCGGTAATGAAGGTGTCGCATCGCACTGGCTCAAAAGCAGGGCAGGTACCATCGTCTTCCAGCTTGTAGTCACCCGAGGCGACCCACACGCGCCCCGCGTGCTGTAGCCGCACCTGCGCCGAGCCAAGCACATGGCCTGCCGGGTGCAGCGAGATTTTGACGCCATTGTGCTCAATCGATTCGCCGTACGCCAGGGTTTGCAGCGTAATCTCGCCCAGCCGGGTACGCAACGTGCCTTCGCTATGGGTATGCGCCAGGTAGTGCCCGTGGCCAACTCTGGCGTGGTCAGAATGCGCATGGGTAATCACGGCGCGGCCAACCGGCTTCCATGGGTCGATGTAAAAATCGCCCGCTGTGCAATAGAGCCCCTCGGGCCGGGCAACAACTAAATCCATGGTGTGCGGGCAGCCGTCAAATCAGCCCTACAGCACCACTTTGACCATCGGGTGCGTAGACAGCGTGCGGTACACCTCGTCCAGCTGGTCGCGGCTGGTGGCGGTGATGGTGATGGTGATGCCCAGATATTTGCCGCCCGAGCTTTCGCGTAGCTCTACCGTGGTGGCGTCAAAATCCGGGTCAAACTGCTTGGCAATATGGGTGATGGCGCTGACCAGGCCGTCCACTTTGTGCCCCATGACTTTGATGGGGAACTGGGACGGGTATTCGATCAGCGATTGGTTTTTGGGGATGTCCATGAATGCGATTAATTGCGATTAATTGTGTTCTGACCCTATTTAATTTGGATCGGTGAGCTTGGCGGCCTGGTAGCCGGCATAGAGTTTTTGGTAGATGGGGCCGGGCTGGCCGCTTCCAACGGCCTTGCCGTCCAGCACAGTCACTGGCAGCACTTCTTTGGTAGCAGACGAGAGCATTAGTTCGTCACAAGTGAGTACTTCCTCTTGGCTAATGCGGCGCAGTTGGTAGCCAATACCTTGCTGGCGGCAGATGGATTCGATCAAGCCGTAGCGAATGCCCTCCAATACCAAATTGTCTTTGGGCACACCCAGCACCACGCCGTTTTTGACGATCCAGACGTTGCTGGACGCCGCCTCGCTCAAAAAACCGTCTCTGAACATCACCGTCTCAAGCACGCCCGCGTCAAAACTGATTTGCCGCGCAAATACCGAGCCGAGCAGGCTAATTGTCTTGATGTGTGCCTTTTGCCAGCGAAAGTCGTCCGCTGTCACGCAGGCCACGCCCTGGGTGCGCTGCTGGGCGGTAGCGGGGCTCAAGCGGTTGCACATGGCAAACGCGGTGGGGCTGATGTCTTGTGGCATCACGTGGTCGCGCATGGCCACGCCGCGTGTGATTTGCAGATAGACCAAATAGTCCCCAGCACCGCCTTCTTTAGTCGTGGGGGTACCATTTTGGCCGCTAGCCAGCGTGGATTGTGCGCAAGCAGCTATTAATTGTGTAGCAATAGCTTGCCACTCGTCCCGCGTGTGCGGGTTGCGCATGCGGCATTCGCGCAAGCTGCGTTCCAGTCGATCCATGTGCTGTGCAAAGCGAAAAATCTTGCCGTCATAGACTGAGAGCACTTCGTAAATACCGTCGCCAAAAATAAAGCCACGGTCCAGCACGCTGACTTTGGCTTCATTGAGCGGGGTGTACGCGCCGTTCAGGTAGCAGGGGTGAGAGGGCAGGGCGGCTTGTGGCATGGGGTCATTGTAGGACGTATCGGTTTTTGAGGTTAAGTTGGGCTAATGCCAGCGTCAGATATGCGCGAGCAGCTATTGTATTTGTAGCGGAGTTGAAAACTGCATGGGTTTTTTTGGTTGCACCTGTGTTGGGGTACGCCAGGGTCGAGTAAGCCACCTGTACTTGCACCAGTGCCAGCCAAGCCACCTGTTCACTTGTCACTTTCAGCGCCAACCAGGCCACCTGTACAACGCCAGCGTCAGCCAAGCGCCGAGCGGCTGTGTTGCCCTGCGCGACTGTCCTCCGCCTTCGGCTCCCCCTTTATGTCGCTGCGTACAACACAGCCGCTCGGCGCTTGGCTGACGCTGGCTTTCACGGGCTGAGGGTAGTGCGCTGAGTTGGTAGTTGCTATATATTTAGTAGCTTCTCGCGCATATTTGGTGATGGCAATCGGCTGTTTTGGAAATAAAAATGCGCAGACGGAGCTCCAAAATGCCTCAACACTACGCTTAGCGGGTTTTCACGTCCAGCCAGTCAACCAGGCCATCGGCCCGAGCCCCGTACATACGGTTGCGTATCAGTCGGTGGAGCAAAAAACATGGCTCAAACTGCATTTAGAGAGCAAAACCACCGATTGCCAGCGTCAGATATGCGCAAGCAGCTACTAAATAAATAGCATCAACAGTCAAAACTAAAAAAGCAATCAGCGCCTCTCGCGCACTGCCTCGGCGGGGTTGACGTGCTGCTCGTTCATAAACCAGCGCGGTTGATACACCGATCAAAGTGAGACATGCTATAAAAACATGAGCTGCTTGCGCATAGTCCACGCTGGCTACCGCACTAAATGCACGCAAATAATGGCTAACCAACCCAAAACAAAGTTCACCGTCACCATGATGCGCACTTGTTCTGCCGCCTTGGCTACCGCAGGCCAATCTGCAGCTGCCAGGCCGCGTTTGAACTTCTTGAAGCCTGCGAAGTAAATATGCCCAAAAACCAGAAACATCAACATGCCCAGCGCTAACATGATGTTCCAGCCTAGAGGAATGACCGTAGCAGTGGGCGCCAGGGTGCCAGCGGCAATGGCCGCCTTGGTTGCGCGAAAAACGGTCGTGTACATATGCGTGCCGGTCAAAAACAGCAGCACGATAATTGCCAAAACCATAGCAAAAAACCGTTTCCACACCTGCCCCATCAGCTCGGCACGCAGTTGCGGTTGCAGTGTGGCCATAGCGGCGGGGCGCAGGGCGTAGAGCATGAAGGTCATGCCGCCCATCCAGATGATGGCGGCAACCAGGTGAATCAGTTTGGCTATGTCGTACATGGTGCAAATGGCTGCGCTTGGGCAGTAGATGGGGTGTTAAGAAGCTGCCCATTGTGGCCTGATACGCACCAGCGCTGTAGAAATGGGGTGTTTTAGCCAAACTGCGCATTTTTTCTCAGGCCTGCCGGGTTTCTACGTATAATCAAAGGCTTTGCTGAATATTCAGACTTGTAACGGGCTTGTAATTTACGATGCGTAATATTGCCACTAAATTACCTCCACCGCTACCACCTGAAGAGCCAGCAAAAGAGCCCGAGTTCAAGAAGTGGACTGCGCAAGAAGCGCAGGCGCTGCGTGACAAGTCTCCCGGTGTTTCGCCTTGGCGCGTCATTCGGTGGCAAATCATGGCGGGTGTAGTTATCACTGGTGCGGCCTGGCTGCTCAGTGGTGACAAAACGGTGGCAATGTCGGCGGGTTACGGCTCGCTCACAGTGATTCTCCCGGCGGCAGTGCTAGCCAGGGGCATCATGTCGCCCATGTCGAGTTTGAATGCCGTGAGCGCAGCAATGGGCTTTATGGTGTGGGAAATGGTCAAAATCGGCCTGAGCATCGCAATGTTTTTTGCGGCGTCGCAGTTGATAGCCAACTTAAGCTGGCTGGCACTGCTGGTGGGTTTGATTTTGACGATGAAAGTGTATTGGGTTGCGGCTTTGTATAAGCCGAAACCCAAAGTTTGAATATCAAGAATTAATTTCTAATTAGAGACGTATTTAGGTAACAAGACGATGTCCGCTGAAAACGCCCCAACCTCTGGTGAATATATTGTTCACCACCTGACGCACTGGCAAAACAAGGCCCAGACGTCGGTTGTTGATTTCTCTGTTTTTAATATCGACTCCATCATCTACGCGGTGACATTGGGGGTCGTAGGCTGCTTTTTGCTTTGGATGGCCGCGCGCAAAGCCACGGCGGGCGTACCGGGCCGCTTTCAGGCTGCTGTAGAAATTTTGACCGAAATGGTCGAAAGCCAGGCCAAAGGCATTGTGCATAGCGCGCAAAGCCGCAAGCTGGTCGCTCCACTTGCTTTGACTGTGTTTGTCTGGATTTTTCTGATGAACGCCATGGACTTCTTGCCGCTGGATTTGATCCCCATGGTTTGGGAAAAAATCTACGGCGCAATGGGCCACGACCCGCACCACGCCTACATGCGTGTAGTGCCTACCGCTGACTTGTCCATCACCATGGCCCTGTCTTTGGGTGTGTTGATTACTTGCCTGATCTATAACGTCAAGATGAAAGGCGCTGGTGGTTGGTTGCACGAACTGTTTAGTGCGCCGTTTGGTGCGCATCCTGTGCTGTGGCTCCCAAACTTTGCGATGCAGATTATCGAATTCGTTGCCAAAACCGTGTCGCATGGCATGCGACTGTTTGGCAACATGTATGCGGGCGAATTGATTTTTATGTTGATCGCCTTGCTTGGTGGTGCGTGGACATTGTCTGCCACCGGTGTTGCTCTGGCGGCTTTGCACATCATTGCAGGCACCGCATGGGCTATTTTCCACATTCTGATTGTTGTGTTGCAGGCTTTTGTGTTCATGATGCTAACGCTTGTGTACATCGGGCAAGCACATGACGCGCATTGATCGTCCAGCATCACCCTGCAACAGAATTCTCGTTTTCTTTTTCTCGTAACCCTTCCCATATCTTTAGGAGTCATCATGGAAGTTATTAGCTTTGTAGCACTGGCATCGGGTCTGATCATTGGTTTGGGCGCTATTGGCGCTTGTATCGGTATTGGCATTATGGGCTCCAAGTACCTCGAATCTGCTGCTCGCCAGCCAGAACTGATGGGCGAACTGCAAACCAAGATGTTCTTGCTCGCCGGTCTGATCGACGCTGCTTTCATTATCGGTACCGGTATTGCTCTGTGGTTCGCTACAGCCAACCCGTTCCTGGGTCAGATCGCCCGTTTGGCTAAGTAATTTCCGCCATTCCCCGGTTGTGTGCTTGCATTAACGGCAAGCGCACAGCGCTTTTAAGGAAACTGACGTGAATATCAACGCCACCCTGATCGTTCAATTGATCGTGTTCCTGATTTTGGTCGGGTTCACGATGAAGTTTGTCTGGCCGCCTATCACCAAGGCGCTGGATGAGCGTGCTTCAAAAATTGCGGACGGCCTGGCCGCTGCTGACAAGGCCAAGGCTGAGTTGTCCAACGCCAACAAGCGTGTGGAAGACGAGCTGACCAAGTCACGCACCGAGACCGCCGCACGTTTGGCTGACGCAGAGCGTCGCGGCCAGACGATCATTGAAGAGGCCAAAACCCGTGCCACGGCAGAGGCTGCAAAGATTGTTGCCGCTGCCAAGGTCGAGGCTGACCAGCAAACCATCAAGGCCCGTGAAACCCTGCGCGAGCAAGTGGCTGCACTGGCTGTCAAAGGTGCCGAGCAAATCTTGCGCAAAGAAGTCAATGCGGTAACGCATGCCGACATGCTGGGCCGCTTGAAAGCTGAGCTGTAAGGACGCGCACCATGGCTGAGCTTGCCACCATTGCCCGCCCTTACGCTGAGGCGTTGTTCAAGGCCACCCAATCTAGTGATGTGGCAGACTTGTCTGGTACGTCGGCCTGGTTGGACGCTGTTGCCGCTGTGGCCCAAAACCCGCAGTTGCAGCAGTTTGCCGCTAACCCCAACGCCAGCGCTGCCCAGGTGTTTGACGTGTTGACCTCGGTGGCCAAAGTGAGCTTGCCAGAACAAGGCAAAAACTTTTGCAACACCGTGATCGACAATGGCCGTGTCAACGCACTGCCCGAGATCGCGGCGCAGTTTCGTGCGCTGAAAAATGCGCAAAGCGGCACGTCTGACGCTACGGTGTTCAGCGCCTTTGCTATCGACAGCACAGCGCTGGCCGATGTGTCGGCCTTGCTGGAAAAGCGCTTTGGCCGCAAGCTCAACGTCCAGGTCAAACTGGAGCCCGAGCTGATTGGCGGTATCCGCGTTGTGGTGGGCGACGAAGTGCTAGACACCTCGGTCAAAGCCCGTTTGGATCAAATGAAAGCTGCCCTGACTGCGTAAACTTTGTTTAGGCAGCGAGCACATAACTGAAAGATAAGGATAAGAGCCATGCAACTCAATCCCGCAGAAATTTCCGAACTGCTGAAAAGCCGTATCGAAGGCCTGTCTGCCCACGCAGACGTTCGTAACCAGGGCACCGTAGTGTCTGTGACCGACGGCATCTGCCGCGTGCACGGCCTCTCCAACGTGATGCAGGGCGAGATGTTGGAATTTGACCCGGCACCAGACGGCACTCCCACGTTCGGCTTGGCGCTGAACCTGGAGCGCGACTCGGTCGGCTCCGTGATTTTGGGTGC
This sequence comes from Polaromonas sp., assembly GCA_043774625.1. Taxonomy (GTDB): domain Bacteria; phylum Pseudomonadota; class Gammaproteobacteria; order Burkholderiales; family Burkholderiaceae_C; genus JAAFIP01. Next base: position 35,788 of record JAYVTG010000104.1, read on the forward strand.
CTACGAGCACATTTCTGAAGGCCAAACCGTCAAGTGCACAGGCCGTATTCTGGAAGTGCCCGTCGGCCCTGAGCTGATTGGCCGTGTGGTCAACGCGCTGGGCCAGCCTATCGACGGCAAAGGCCCCATCAACGCCAAGATGACCGACGTGATTGAGAAGGTTGCGCCCGGCGTGATCGCCCGTCAGTCCGTCAGCCAGCCAATGCAAACCGGTTTGAAGTCCATCGACTCCATGGTGCCCGTGGGCCGTGGTCAGCGCGAACTGATCATTGGTGACCGCCAGACCGGTAAAACCGCTGTGGCGATTGACGCCATCATCAACCAAAAAGGTCAGAACATGACCTGCGTGTACGTCGCCATTGGCCAGAAGGCTTCATCTGTCAAGAACGTGGTGCGCGCCCTAGAGCAAGCCGGTGCCATGGCCTACACCATCGTGGTGGCCGCGACTGCGTCTGAATCTGCAGCGATGCAATACGTTAGCGCCTACTCTGGTTGCACCATGGGCGAGTACTTCCGCGACCGCGGCGAAGACGCGCTAATCGTGTATGACGATTTGTCCAAGCAAGCCGTGGCGTACCGCCAGGTGTCTTTGCTGCTGCGCCGTCCACCAGGCCGCGAAGCCTACCCTGGCGACGTGTTCTATTTGCACAGCCGCTTGCTCGAGCGTGCCGCCCGCGTGAATGCCGACTATGTCGAAGCCTTCACCAAAGGTGCCGTCAAAGGCAAAACAGGTTCGCTCACAGCTCTGCCCATCATCGAAACCCAAGCCGGCGACGTGTCTGCCTTCGTGCCAACCAATGTGATCTCGATTACCGATGGCCAGATTTTCCTGGAAACCAGCATGTTCAACGCCGGTATCCGTCCTGCCATTAACGCCGGTATTTCCGTGTCCCGCGTGGGTTCTGCAGCGCAGACCAACTGGGTCAAGGGCTTGTCTGGTGGTATCCGTACCGACTTGGCGCAGTACCGTGAACTGGCCGCTTTTGCGCAGTTTGCTTCTGACCTGGACGAAGCCACCCGCAAGCAGCTGGACCGCGGTGCCCGCGTAACTGAATTGCTCAAGCAGGCCCAGTATGCGCCGCTGCCTATCAGCACCATGGGTGTGTCGCTGTTTGCAGTGAACATGGGCGCGATGGACGACATCGACGTGAAGAAGGTTCTGCCTTTTGAGGCGGGTCTGCATGCACACTTGAAAGACAAGCACGCTGCTTTGCTGGTGACGATTGAGCAGAACGGTGCGAAGTGGGATGCAAAGCCTGCCAAGGACAGTGACTCTGACGAAAAGAAAGCCTTCAAGAAGGTGTGTATCGACGCGGAAACTGAACTCAAAGCTGCAGTGCTGACGTTCAAGAAAACCTTTGCTTGATTTCCATACCCACATAGGAGCCTCACATGGCAGCAGGTAAGGAAATACGCGGCAAGATCAAATCGGTGGAAAACACCAAGAAGATCACCAAGGCCATGGAAATGGTGGCCGCATCCAAAATGCGCAAAGCGCAGGACCGGATGCGCGCTGCCCGTCCCTACAGCGAAAAAATCCGCAATATCGCAGCCAACCTCGGTCAAGCCAATCCCGAGTACACGCACCCGTTTATGCAAACGAACACCGCCAAGTCGGTCGGCTACATCGTAGTCAGCACTGATAAAGGCCTGTGCGGCGGTATGAATACCAACGTGCTGCGTGCACTTACCAGCCAATTGCGCGAGAACCAGTCTGCGGGAGTGTCTGCGCAAGCAGTAGCTATTGGTAACAAAGGTTTGGGTTTTCTCAATCGCGTGGGCGCCAGAGTGGTATCGCATGTGACGCAACTGGGCGATACGCCGCATCTGGACAAGCTTATTGGCCCCGTCAAGGTGCTGCTGGATGCCTATGCCAAAGGCGAAGTGAGCGCCGTGTACCTGTGCTACACCAGGTTCATCAACACCATGAAGCAAGAACCCGTGGTAGAGCAGTTGCTGCCCTTGTCGCAAGCGAAAATGCAGGCTGAAAAAACCGCGCATGGCTGGGACTACATCTACGAACCGGACGCACAAACGGTGATTGACGAAATGCTGGTGCGCTACGCCGAGTCGCTGGTGTACCAGGCCGTGGCCGAAAACATGGCGTCAGAGCAGTCTGCCCGCATGGTAGCCATGAAGTCCGCGACAGACAATGCTGGCAGTGTGATTGCCGAACTCAAATTGATCTACAACAAGACGCGTCAGGCTGCGATTACGAAAGAACTTTCGGAAATCGTCGCCGGTGCGGCTGCGGTGTAATTTGGCTTAGTAAATTATTATTTTTTAATTGGAGCAAAAAATGGCTCAAGGCAATAGTGCAATGGCACAAGGTACCATAGTTCAGTGTATTGGCGCAGTGGTTGACGTGGAATTCCCACGCGACAAGATGCCCAACATTTATGATGCGCTCAAGATGGAGGGCTCTGCCCTGACATTGGAAGTGCAGCAACAATTGGGTGACGGTGTGGTGCGTACCATTGCTCTCGGTTCATCTGACGGCTTGCGCCGCGGCTTGGTCGTAACCAACACCGGCAAGGCTATTACCGTGCCTGTGGGCAAAGCCACTTTGGGTCGCATCATGGACGTGCTGGGCGCGCCTATCGACGAGCGCGGCCCTGTTGCGCAAACACTCACAGCGTCTATTCACCGCAAGGCGCCATCGTATGACGAACTCAGCCCTTCGCAAGAACTGCTGGAAACCGGCATCAAGGTGATTGACCTGGTGTGCCCGTTTGCAAAAGGCGGCAAGGTCGGCTTGTTCGGCGGCGCTGGCGTGGGCAAGACCGTGAACATGATGGAGCTGATCAACAACATTGCCAAGGCGCACAGCGGTTTGTCCGTGTTTGCCGGTGTGGGTGAGCGTACCCGTGAAGGCAACGACTTCTACCACGAGATGGCCGACTCTGGCGTGGTGAACCTAGAGAAACTCGAAGACTCCAAAGTAGCCATGGTCTACGGTCAGATGAACGAGCCACCAGGCAACCGCTTGCGTGTGGCTTTGACGGGCTTGACCATTGCCGAGTCATTCCGTGACGAAGGTAAAGACGTGCTGTTCTTCGTGGACAATATTTACCGTTACACCCTAGCCGGAACCGAGGTGTCTGCCCTGTTGGGCCGTATGCCTTCTGCCGTGGGCTACCAGCCGACGCTGGCCGAAGAAATGGGCCGTTTGCAAGAGCGCATTACCTCCACCAAAGTCGGTTCCATCACCTCCATTCAGGCTGTGTATGTGCCTGCGGACGACTTGACTGACCCATCTCCTGCCACGACCTTTGCACACCTGGACTCCACCGTGGTGCTGTCTCGTGACATCGCGTCCTTGGGTATTTACCCCGCTGTGGACCCACTGGATTCCACCAGCCGCCAGCTCGACCCGTTGGTCGTAGGTGCAGACCACTACGAAACCGCGCGCGCCGTGCAGGGCACACTGCAGCGCTACAAAGAGCTGCGCGACATTATTGCCATTTTGGGCATGGACGAACTGGCTCCTGACGATAAGCTGGCTGTGGCCCGCGCGCGCAAGATTCAGCGTTTCCTGTCGCAGCCTTTCCACGTTGCCGAAGTGTTTACTGGCACGCCCGGTAAGTACGTCAGCTTGGCAGAGACCATCCGTGGTTTCAAGATGATTGTCAACGGCGAGTGCGACCACCTGCCAGAGCAGTCGTTCTACATGGTCGGAACTATCGACGAGGCTTTCGAGAAAGCCAAGAAGGCATAAGGGGTTGACCCATGAGCACCATCCATGTTGATGTTGTAAGCGCAGAAGAGTCCATCTTCTCGGGTGAAGCCAAGTTTGTGGCTTTACCTGGCGAAGCAGGCGAGTTGGGCATTTATCCGCGCCACACACCCTTGATCACCCGTATCAAGGCTGGTTCAGTCCGAATTGAAAAAGCGGATGGCAGCGAAGAGTTTATCTTTGTCGCCGGTGGTATTTTAGAAGTACAGCCTAACTGCGTCACTGTGTTGTCTGACACGGCTGTGCGTGGTAAGGATCTGGACGATGAGAAAGCTGCCGCCGCCAGAGCATCTGCCGAAGAGGCTGTCAAAAATGCCAAGAGCGAGCTGGACTTGGCCAAGGCGCAGTCCGAGCTGGCTGTAATGGCCGCGCAGATTGCAGCCCTGCGCAAATACCGTCAGAAGAAATAACTCTTCGCGTTTATACGGACCTCAAAAGCCACCTCGGGCGGCTTTTTTCTTTTTGTGGCATCGATCAAGCAGCACCCTGGTTTTTTGGATTAACGCTGCGATGGTGTTTATTTTTACTGATAAAAATTACAGTAAGTTGATTTGTAAGCCGTATCTACTGAATGCGCGGTATGGACGGGTAAAACTTAGCGCATCAAATTTGCATCGGAATTAACACAACAGCGTGCATTAGGCTTAGACAAGTGTGACGGCAATGCGATTACCTGAAACTATTCATACGTTTTTCGCTATTCAATTAATAGCAAATTGCGTATATCTGGCGCAGGCAAAGAGGTTAAACCTATCAAAATTCGCATCCATAAATGCTTTATTCGTTGGTGAGAATTGATGTGGTTGCTCGACGAAAAGGCCTAATGCGTGTTATATTCCGAGGTTCCCCATGGAGAGATGGCCGAGTGGTTAATGGCAGCAGACTGTAAATCTGCCCTCTTACGAGTACGCTGGTTCGAATCCAGCTCTCTCCACCACGGTTTGTGAGTTGTTTGTCGGTTTGATTGTTTGTTTTGTAGAGCGTTTGGATGTCACGCTTGTGCCCTGATTTATTGCGGTTCAATGCGGGAGTAGTTCAATGGTAGAACCCTAGCCTTCCAAGCTAATGACGCGGGTTCGATTCCCGTCTCCCGCTCCATGGACCAACGGTTGCTGACAAGTAGTTGATGTTTTTGACGCCCTTTTGGCTCAGTGGTAGAGCACTCCCTTGGTAAGGGAGAGGTCGCGGGTCCGATTCCCGCAAAGGGCACCAGTTTTGAGGGTGCATTGCCAGGTGGTGCTGTGCTCATTGTTTAAATTGATAGTCGTTTAATTTCGGAGCGATAAAATGGCAAAAGAAAAATTCGCGCGTACCAAGCCCCACGTCAACGTGGGCACGATTGGTCACGTTGACCACGGCAAGACCACCCTGACAGCGGCGATT
>JAYVTG010000105.1:0-43683 GCA_043774625.1 Polaromonas sp.
TTTAGGAAGGCGCGCGTTGTTCAAGGTCGAGTACTACAAAACGCAGTTCGCGCGTGTTTTCTAAAAACTTTTTGCAGCGCATACCCCGAGTCCAAAGCCTGCCCACCAAGCATGCCAAACCCCAAAGCCTACCAAATAGGAATACCAGCTCAACGCTGCACCGAACGTCAAACTTTACCGGACAGTAACGCGTCAAGAAACAATGTAAGCCGCTGACCCCGTAGACAGCACGGTGCCATCCATTCCCACAAACTCCATGCGCGTACTGGCAACACGTGACCCTAGTCGAAGCACCTCCCCGCGCAGCTCAAAGCGTTCGCCAATGCCGGGGCGCAGATAGTCGATGCGCAGGTCAATCGTGCCCAGTTTGCCAAAACGCTCCAGGCGCTTTTGTACCGGTTCTTCATGGTGCTGCGCACCCATTGCGGCCATGACCGCCAGACCGCCCATCGCGTCCAGCGCCGCGCTGATGACGCCGCCATGGATGCGGTTGTAGGCAAAGTGTCCGATGAATTCTGGCCGCATGTCGATATGCGCGCTGGAGCGCAGCGGCAGCAGCTGCGCGATTTTGAGACCCAGGGTTTTGTTGAAAACGATTTTTTCTTCAAAGATGCGGTGCACCCCGGCGATGAATTCAGGGTCCAGCACAATGCTGCTCAGGTCAATTTTTTTGGTCATGCAGGCATTGTCGCGTGTCTGGGCTGCAATAGCCTGACACTGAAAGCGCAGTAAAAATCTCCAGCCACCTCAAACTTTAGAAAAATCTGGTTTGCGCTTTTCCATAAACGCGCCAAAGGCCTCGCGCGCGGCGGGCTCACTCAGCATGCGGCCAAAGCTGGCGGCCTCTTCGCGCAGGGTGAGGGGCACCAGGTCGGCAAATGGTTTTTTCATCAGGCGTTTGGTTTCTATCAACGAGCTGATGGGTTTGGCGGCCAGCTTGCGGGCCACGCTCTGGGCGTAGTGGTTGGCTTCCATGGGCGGCAACACGCGATTGATCAGGCCCACCTCCAGCGCGGCCTCTGCCATAAAGGGCTCGCCCAGCAGTAGTGCTTCAGCGGCGCGGTGGTAGCCCAGCATTTGCGGCACCAACAGGCTGGACGCGGCCTCGGGGCACAGGCCCAGGTTGACAAAGGGCATGGAGAAGGCGGCGTTATCGCCTGCGTACACCAGGTCGCAATGAAACAGCAAAGTAGTGCCTATGCCCACGGCCGGGCCACACACAGCAGCCACGATGGGCTTGGGAAAGCTTGCGATACCGAACAAAAACTGGAACACCGGGCTGTCCAGGGTGCTGGGTTTGGCGTTCAAAAAATCGCCAATGTCGTTGCCCGCGCTAAAAATGGTTTCGTGACCCTGAATGACGACTACGCGCACTGCGGCGTCATCTTTGGCCGCGGCCAATGTATCAGCCATGCTTTGGTACATGGCTGCGGTGATGGAGTTTTTCTTTTCCAGGCGGTTCAGGGTGATGGTAGTCACGCCCGATTCGGTATGGGTGAGGATATCGGTGTTTGTAGTCATGGTGGTACTGGATTGAATCAATCGGTCAATGCGGATGGCATGGCAAATTAGCTAGACAGGGCTTCGCGCACCCAGTCCAGCCGGTCTTGGCCCCAAAACATGTCGTCGCCCACAAACATCGTGGGCGCGCCAAAAATGCCGCGCGTTACTGCCGCTTCGGTATCGGCCTTGAGCTGGTCTTTCACTGCCTGGTCACTTGCCAGAGCCACCAGTGCAGCAGGGTCAAAACCTGCCTTGGCCAGCACACTACCTACTGTGGCCGGGTCATTCAAATTTTCAGCGGCTATCCAGATGGCGCTGTAGACAGCCGTGCAATAGCTATCAAAACGTGTCGCGTCTCGCATCTGCAGGCCCGTGGCAGCACGCATCAGCATAAGGGTGTTGATGGGAAAGTGGGGGTTGCGGTTCAGTTGCACGCCGTAACGCTTGGCATAGCGGGCAAAGTCTTTGAAGGTGTAGTTGCCTTTGGCGGGCACAGTGACGGGAGACTGGTTGCCTGTGGCCTGGAACACACCGCCCAAGAGCATGGGTTTGTAGTTGAGCTGCGCGCCAGCGGATTTGCAGATCGCGGGCAATTGCGTCCACGCCAAATACGAGGCAGGACTGCCAAAGTCAAAATAAAAATCTACTGTTTTTGCCATAATGGACATCCTTGTTTTTGTAGTTATTTTAGGTTCTCAGGGTCTGCAAGTTCAAAATTTTTCCATCCAGGGCCGCAAGTCCAGCTCATGCGTCCATGCGTCGCGCGACTGCTGGTGCAGCATCATATAGGTATCGGCAATATGGTCTGGGTTGACGATGCCATCCTGGTCTTTTTGGGCGTAGCGCTGGGGAAAGTTTGTCTTGATGAACTCGGTGTCGATCGCCGCATCAACCACCACATGCGCCACATGGATGCCACGCGACCCCAGCTCACGCGCCATGCTTTGCGCCAATGCTCGCAAAGCATGTTTGGCACCAGCAAAGGCGGCAAAGTTGGCAGAGCCGCGCAGGGACGCTGTAGCACCCGTAAAAATAATCGTTTGCTTGCGTTCGGGGCTGCTACGGGTCACCATGCGTTTGGCCACTTCGCGCCCGTTCAAGAAACCAGCTAAACAGGCCATCTCCCAAATCTTGAAATACTTGCGCGCGGTCTCCTCCAAAATGCTGCTGGGTGCATTGGCTCCAATGTTGAACACCAGCACCTCAATGGGGCCGATGGTTGATTCGATCTGCTCGACCAGAGCCACCACCTCTTCTTCCTTGCGTGCGTCCGACGCAAAGCCGTACACGCGCCCGCCACCGGTCTGAATCTGCGCAATGAGGGGTTGCAGCTTGTCAAGGGTACGGCGTGTCACGCAGGCGGTGTAGCCCTCGCGAGCAAAGCGGCGAGCGATGGCACCACCGGTCGCATCACCCGCACCGATCACAAGGGCAACTTTATTGGCAGAAGTATTCATGAGCCCATAGTGCCAGATTTAGCCGCACATTGCAGTCACTTGCGCGCAATTTGGAACACGGCGCTTGCGCTGTCAGGCAGGCTGTGCGCGCAGATACCTCCGTGTCCTCCGCCAGCGATTGGGGTTTCGCGTTTTTGTCATCGTTTGTACGCTGGCGCCCCCTTTACCTGCGGTATCCGCGCGCACAGCCCGCCTGACAGCGCAAGCGCTACCCAGCTCCTAACGCCTAAACCCGCTCAAAAATACCTGCGGCACCCTGGCCCATACCCACGCACATCGTCACCATACCGTACTTGAGGTTCTTGCGGCGCAGTGCATGCACCACGGTGGCCGCGCGAATGGCGCCAGTAGCACCCAAAGGGTGACCCAAAGCAATCGCACCGCCCATGGGGTTGACTTTGGCCGCGTTTAAACCCAGCGTGTTGATGACAGCCAGCGACTGCGCGGCAAAAGCCTCGTTCAGTTCAAACCAGTCAATGTCGTCTTGCTTGAGGCCCGCATAACGCAGTGCAGCCGGAATAGCCTCAATCGGGCCGATGCCCATGATGTGGGGCGGCACACCACGGCTGGCGTAGCTGACAAACCTGGCCAGCGGCTTGAGGTTGTAACGTTTGATCGCGGCTTCGCTCGCCAAAATCAATGCGCCCGCACCGTCCGATGTTTGCGAACTGTTGCCTGCCGTCACTGAGCCGCGTGCAGAAAACACCGGCTTGAGTTTGCCCAGATCTTCAACCGTCGTATCCGGTCTTGCGCCTTCGTCCAGGTTGACGCTGCGTTTTGTCGTGGTCACTTCTGTGCTGGTCAGATCGACATTGCGCTCGGTTACTTCTACAGCCGTCATTTCGCTGAAAAACTCACCCGCCTTCATAGCCGCCAGCGCTTTCATGTGGCTGTTATAGGCAAACTCGTCCTGTGCGTCGCGGCTGATTTTCCATTGTATGGCGACCTTCTCTGCCGTCAAACCCATGCCATAGGCAATGCCGTAATTCTCGATGTCGTCCGTATTGGAAAAAATCGTGGGCGACAGCGATGGAGAGTTGCCCATCATGGGCACCATACTCATGCTCTCAACGCCAGCGGCAATCATCACATCAGCCTCGCCCACGCGGATGCGGTCTGCGGCCATTTGCACGGCACTGATACCCGATGCACAAAAACGGTTGACGGTGATGCCGCCTACACACTTGGGCAGGCCTGCCAAAATTGCGCCTATGCGGGCCACGTTCAGGCCCTGCTGCGCCTCTGGAATGGCGCAACCGCAGATCACGTCTTCAATACTGACGGGGTCTAGGCCAGGTACTTGCGACAGGGCGCTGCGCAGGGCCGTAGCCAGCAGGTCGTCAGGGCGCATGTTCTTGAAAAAACCTTTGTGCGAACGGCCAATGGGCGTGCGCGTGGCGGCAACGATATAGGCTTCTTGAACTTGTTTGCTCATGGTGTTTTCCTTTCGCCTTGCAAGGCGCTTCCATTCTTTATGCGGTGGCTTCTGTTTTAGCCGGACGTTGGGCTGGAATCCAGGCCCAGAGCATTTCCAGCTCAATCGGTTGACCACCCGATTCGTCGGTGACCGTTACGGGCACCAGAGTTTCGCCTTTTTGCGTGGTCGCAATCAGGTGGCGCTGCTCCGGCGTGAGCGTGGCCACTGCACGCATGGCACCTTGTCCGCGTTTTTTAAACTGCACCCGCATCTCTTTGATAACAGGCAGGCAGTCGTCACGCACACTTTGGCCCATCACCATGCCGGTAGCCGTCTCGGCGGCCAGCGTGCTGGCCAACGCATGTACACCCCCAATGTGGTTACGCACCCTGTGGTCGTTGGCCACACTGATCACCACTTTTTCAGGCGTCATCACTTCATAGCGCAATTTTGCAGTGCCGGTGAAGGGCACTGCACGACGCAAGATGACGCTTTGAAACCAGGTGCGTGCAAACGCAGGTACCTCGTCCAAACGCTGCAATTGCCGAACCAGACGGTTAGGCTGAGGGTGCAGCGCAGCAGCCGCAGTAGAGTTCAAGGTGCTCATCAATTCCTCACTGGTTTGCCTGTGCTGAGCATGCCCATGATGCGCTCTTGCGTTTTTGGGTGGGTCAGCAACTGGCAGAACACTTTGCGCTCCAGCGCCATGATGTATTCCTCGGTCACCAGCGTACCGGCTTCTACGTCGCTGCCCGTGACGATACCTGCAATGAGGGACGCTATATGAAAATCATGCTGGCTGATAAAACCGCCGTCGCGCATGTTGATAAGCTGCCCTTGAATGGTGGCCTTGCCATTGCGGCCCGCCACCGGGAACATGCGCTTGTGTGGCGCGCGGTAGCCCGACGCAAACATGGCTTTGGCTTCATTGATGGCGATGAACAGCAGTTCGTCCTTGTGCGCGACGATCGGGTCGCTGTCCAGCAGATAGCCCAGCTTGCGCGACTCGATGGCACTGGTGCCTACCTTGGCCATCGCAGCGCCAGTAAAGCCTTCGGTCACAAAAGGCAACAAGTCTTTGCCGCTGCTGTTTTGTATGTTCTCTGCTGCACGGCGCGCAATATAGGTGAGGCCACCAGCACCAGGCACCAGGCCCACACCGACTTCCACCAAGCCGATATAGCTTTCCATAGCTACTACGCGCTTGGCAGACGCCAGAGCGAGTTCGCAACCACCGCCCAGTGCCAGGCCACGCATGGCGCTGACCACCGGCACATTGGCATAGCGCATGCGCAAGATGATGCGTTGCACCTCGGCCAGTGCCTCGTCCAGCAGCTTCACGCCGCCGCTCATGAAGGCGGGCATCATGCCTTGCAGGTCTGCGCCCGCGCAAAACGGTTCATCACCTGACCAGATAACCACGCCCTGGTAGTCGGCTTCGGCCATTTGGATGGCTTGCTCAATGCCCGCCATCACTTCCATGCTCATCACGTGCATTTTGGTTTTGATGCTGGCGATGATGATTCCGCTACCAGCGGGGCGATCATCACCATCCAAAGTCCACAAACGAATGGCTGCGTCTTCGTGCAGCGTCTTGCCAGCAGTTTCAAACTTGGCCGCGTTGGCACCCAGCACGTTCTCGGGGAAATGCTGGCGTGCGTACACAGGCAGGCTGCGCTTGGGCACAAAGGTCTGCGTTGCAGGGTTCCATGAGCCTTCTGGCTGGTGCACGCCGCCCTTGTCGGCCACAGGGCCTTTGAACACCCAGGCGGGTAACGGTGCTTTGCACAGCGCCTTGCCTGCATCAATATCGTCTTGCACCATCTTGGCGACTTCCAGCCAACCGGCTTCTTGCCACAGCTCAAACGGCCCTTGGTTAGCACCAAAACCCCAGCGCATGGCAAAGTCCACGTCGCGTGCAGTCTCGGCAATGCTTTGCAGATGGATGGCGGCGTAATGAAAACCGTCGCGCAAAATCGCCCATAAAAACTGGCCCTGCTTGCCTTCGGCATTGCGCAGCAACTTCAAGCGTTCAGCAGCAGGCTTTTTCAGCATGCGGACATACACCTCGTCGGCCTTTTCGCCGCCGGGCACATAGTCTTTCTTCTCCGCGTCAAAACGCAAAATATCGCGGCCTACTTTTTTGAAAAAACCGGCCTTGGCCTTTTGGCCCAACGCACCCGCTTCCATCAGCCCCTTCAGCACGGCTGGCGTGCCAAAGTTGCCGTAAAACGGGTCAGACTTTTCGTCCAGATTGTCTTGCAGGGTTTTGATCACGTGGGATATCACGTCCAGTCCCACCACATCGAGCGTGCGGAAAGTGCCGGAACTGGCACGGCCCAGTTTCTTGCCGGTCAAATCGTCCACCACGTCATACGTGAGGCCAAAGTTTTCTGCCTGTTTCATCACGCCCAGCAAGCCCGCAATACCCACACGGTTGGCAATAAAGTTGGGCGTGTCTTTGGCGCGCACCACGTGCTTGCCCAAAGCTGTCGTCACAAAACCTTCCAGCTGGTCTAGCACCACGGGCTGTGTGGTGGGCGTGTTGATCAACTCCACCAACTGCATGTAGCGCGGAGGGTTGAAGAAATGGATACCGCAAAAGCGCGGCTTGATGTTCTCGGGCAAGGCCTCAGACAGCTTGGTGATGGAGAGGCCCGACGTGTTGGACGCCACGATGGCGTGCTCGTCCACAAAAGGGGCGATCTTTTTGTACAGGTCCAGTTTCCAGTCCATGCGCTCGGCAATCGCCTCGATGATGAGGTCGCAGCTGCGCAGTTCTTCCAGGTGTTCTTCGTAATTGGCCTGGCCAATCAGCACGGCGTCATCACTCACGCCCAGCGGCGAAGGCTTCAATTTCTTGAGGCCATCCACTGCCTTAATGACGATACCGTTCTTCGGGCCTTCCTTGGCGGGTAGATCGAACAGCACCACCGACACCTTGACGTTGACCAGGTGCGCAGCGATTTGCGCACCCATCACACCCGCGCCGAGCACAGCGACTCTTTTGACTTGAAAACGGGACATTCTTTACTTTCTTTATTCCACACGAACCCAGGTTTGGGTGCGGCCAAAGGAGCCAATACTGCCGCGCACGGCCAGTTTTTTACCGCCGTCTTCGGGCGTAAGTTTCAGGGTGTATTCCTTGCCGTTTTCAGGATCCAAAATCTTGCCGCCCGTCCACACGTTTTCGGTGGCCTCTTTCTTGGCACCACGGATGATTTCCAGACCGAGAAGGGGCTTGTCTTTGCGAGCGTCCTTGCATTCCTCACACACCGCGTCTTGCTTGGCATCTTTGCGCAGCAGCTTGGATACTTTTCCTGTCAGTACACCACCCGCATCGGTGATGGTAATTTCAGACTTGATCTCTTTGGTTTTGTCGTCAATGCTGTGCCACTTGCCAACAGGTGTGTTGTCTGCAAATGCTACAGCGGTGGTGGCGAAAAAAGCGCAACCCAAAATGAAACGATTCAACATAGCGCACTCCTAAGTTAAAAAAAAACCAGTTTAGGCAAACACTGCATCGGTGTCCATCAGCACTTTCGAGCCTGCACGCGCAGTGCGCATGAGGCTGGCAGTTTCCGGGAACAATTTGGCAAAATAAAACCGTGCCGTTTGCAGTTTGGCCAGGTAAAAACTGTCGGTGTTACCCGCCGCAATTTCGCGCAAAGCCACCTGCGCCATGCGTGCCCAAAAGTAACCGTGTACCAAATGGCCTGCCACACGCAGGTAGTCCACCGCCGCAGCGCCTACCTCGTCCGGGTTTTGAAAACCCTTGAACCCAATCTCGGTAGTGAACTTGGTCATCTGGTCGCCCAGCATGGCCAGCGGGTTGATGAACTCGGCCATCTTCTCGTTCACGCCTTCTTCTTCGACCAACTTGCCTACCAGCTTGCCAAACTTGGCCAGTGTGGCACCGTTGTTGGACAACACTTTGCGGCCCAGCAAGTCGAGTGATTGAATGGTGTTGGTACCTTCATAAATCATGTTGATGCGGTTGTCGCGCACATACTGTTCCATGCCCCATTCCTTGACAAAGCCGTGGCCGCCAAATACCTGCATGCACATATTGGTAGCAATGTGGCCGTTGTCGGTAGTAAAGGCTTTGACAATCGGGGTCAACAGCGACAGCATTTCCCCACTGTCCTTGCGTACTTTTTCGTCAGGATGATGGTGCTCTTTGTCCAGCAACACCGCGCAAAACACAGCCAACGCACGGCCACCCTCGGCATAGGCTTTGGCCGTGAGCAGCATTTTGCGCACGTCGGGGTGCACGATGATCGGGTCTGCCGGTTTGTCTTTGGCCTTGGGGCCCGACAGTGAACGCATCTGGATGCGATCCTTAGCATAGGCCAGCGCGTTTTGGTACGCCACTTCGGTCAGCCCGAGCGACTGGTTGCCCACGCCCAGGCGAGCAGCGTTCATCATCACAAACATGCCCTGCATGCCCTTGTTGGGTGCGCCCACCATGGTGCCTACGGCGCCGTCCAGCATCATTTGGCAGGTAGAGTTGCCGTGGATGCCCATCTTGTGTTCCAGGCCACCGCAGTAAATGCCGTTGCGCGTGCCCAAAGTTACATTACCATTGCCGTCCTTGTTCACATTGAACTTGGGCACGATAAACAGGCTCACGCCCTTAATGCCGGGGGGCGCATCCGTCAAGCGTGCCAACACCAGATGGATGATGTTGCCCGCCATGTCATGTTCACCCGCGCTGATGAAAATCTTGTTGCCGGTGATTTTGTACGTGCCGTCAGGCTGTGGCTCAGCCTTGGTGCGCATCAGGCCCAGGTCGGTACCGCAGTGTGGCTCGGTCAGGCACATGGTTCCCGTCCACTCGCCGCTGGTCATTTTGTGCAGATACGTTTGCTTTTGCTCGTTTGTGCCGTGCGTGTGCAGGGCTGCGTGCGCGCCGTGCGTGAGGCCTGGGTACATGGTCCAGGCCTGGTTGGCACTGTTGAGCATTTCGTAAAAACACTGGTTCACCACCAATGGCAGACCCTGGCCGCCAAACTCGGGGGCGCAGGACAGGCCTGGCCAACCGCCAGCCACGTACTGCTGGTAGGCTTCCTTGAAACCCTTGGGGGTGGTCACGGCGTGGGTGGTTTGGTCAATCTTGCAACCTTCCGCATCACCGCTGATGTTGAGCGGCAAAGCCACTTCAGACGCGAACTTGCCGCCTTCTTCCAGCACAGCGCTGATGGTGTCGGTGTCAATGTCGGCGTACTTGGGGATGGTCTTCAGGTCGTCGGTCACGTTTAGCAATTCGTTCATGACAAACTGCATGTCGCGCAAAGGGGGGGTATAGGTTGGCATGGTGGTTTCTTTCTCAAATACAAAAAATTAAATCAACACGGTAGGCAATGTGGTAGAAGGGTTTACTTCTTTTTTGCTATATTTTTAGTAGCTGCTCGCGCATATTCCACGCTGGCATTACCTGTTTTTGTGGTTCCATAGCGCTGCAAGATGTTCTCAAAGCCTTGCAGCGCGCGTTCTATCGAACCTGGCGTTTTTAAAAATCGTGCTTCGTAGTGCAAGGCCAAAATCAGACCATGGATTTCAAACATGACCTGCTCTGGGTTGGCCGTGGCATCCATATGCCCAGCCTCTTGCGCATTGGTAATGGCGCGGTGCACGGCAGAGAGCCAAATCTTGACGGAAGACGCGATCGCGTCGCGCACCGGGCCGGGCCTGTCGTCAAATTCGACCGCACCGCTGATATACAGGCAACCCGAGTCAATCTCGACCGAGGTGCGCTTCATCCAGTTGTCAAACAGGGCCCGCATACGCGGCAGGCCACGCGGCGCTTGCAGCGCGGGGTAGAACACTTCTTGTTCAAAGCGATGGTGGTATTCGCGCACCACAGATATTTGCAGCTCTTCACGCGAACCAAAATGCGCAAACACGCCAGACTTGCTCATCTGCGTGACTTCGGCCAACGCACCGATGCTCAAACCCTCTAGACCAATTTGCGTGGCCAAGCCCAAGGCGGCTTCGACTATAGTGGCCTTGGTTTGCTGACCCTTGTGCTGACCCTTGTGCAGGCTTTTGGCTGACGCAACTACCCCTGCTGCTGCACGTGGCCTGGCTGGGCGGTCTGACAAAGCGGGATCTGACATGATTTTGCAATTACAAAAAAGAACGATCGTGCTATTTTGCAGCAAATTCTGGCTTTGTGCAAAAACAATACGTTTTTAGAGGTAATTAACTATTGCGGCTCGGTGCAAACCCTCGGGCTGCTCTTGGGGTTGCTCTTGTACGCTGGATGAGGGGGGTTTCGTGCGTAGTTTTCGTGTTTTGCTCATGTACGCAGGGTGAGCGTATGCTGCAGCCCCTCATGTAGGAGTACCTAAAATCGGGTCAACAGCATACGCTCACCCTGCCGCGTTGGTGGTGGGCGCGCCGAAGAGCAGCAACCTGTGAGTGTGTCGGTATTCAACCGTTGCGCGCCCACCATTTCAAGGCTTGGCTAAGTGTTTGCGGGCTCCACGATTTATGCGTATCGCATCATGAGCGGAACCGCAAACACCTAGCCAAGACCGTACAAGAGCGCACCCCGAACCGTAAAAACCCAGCCAAGCCCATACTCGACACAAACAATGCGTGACACAAAAGACTAAGCAGCCTTCTTGTAAGCAACCACCACCTGCCGCTGCTCCCCCAGCCCCTCAATTCCCAAAGTCATCACATCGCCCTTCTTCAAAAAGCGCGGGGGCTTCAGGCCCATGCCTACGCCGGGGGGCGTGCCGGTGGTGATCACGTCACCGGGTAGCAGGGTCATAAACTGGCTCACATAGCTCACAATTTTGGCCACTCCAAAAACCATGGTCTTGGTATTGCCGGTTTGCATGCGCTGGCCGTTCAGGTCTAGCCACATGGACAGTTTTTGCACATTGGCCATCTCGTCGCGCGTGGCCAGCCACGGGCCGATGGGGCCAAAGGTATCGCAACCCTTGCCTTTGTCCCACTGCGGGCCGCGTTCCAGTTGGTATTCGCGTTCGCTCAGGTCGTTTACTAATGCGTAACCCGCTACAAAATTAAGAGCGTCTTTTTGGCTCACGTATTGCGCCTTGGTACCAATGACGATACCCAGCTCGACTTCCCAATCGCTTTTGGCCGAGGCTTTGGGCAGCATGACGTTGTCGTTGGGGCCCACGATGCAACTGGTGGCCTTCATGAACACGATGGGCTCTTTGGGAATCGGCATGCCCGCCTCGGCCGCGTGGTCAGAATAATTGAGGCCGATGGCGATGAACTTGCCCACGTTGGCAATGGGGCAGGCTATGCGCGGCGTGCCTTTGACGCGAGGCAGTTTGAGGGGGTCGAGCTTGCGCAGCTTGGCCAACGCGGCGTCAGACAACTGATCGGGGCCAATGTCTTTAACCACCGCGCTCAGGTCGCGCAGTTGGCCGTCGCAGTCATAGATGCCGGGCTTTTCTTTGCCGGGGTTGCCGTAACGCACAAGTTTCATGGGGTCTCGCTTTCTTTTGTAGTGGATAAAGTCAAATGCTGATGCCGCCGTCTACCGTGAACACTTGGCCGGTGGCAAAAACCGATTCGTCGCTGGCCAAGTACACCACGATGGGCGCAATCTCATGCGCCTGCGCCAGCCGCCCCATGGGTTGGCGGGCGATAAAGTTTTTGCGCGCCTCCACCGGGTCGGCGTAGCTGTTGATGCGATCGCCCAGGGACGGCGTATCCACCGTGCCCGGCGCAATGGCGTTGCAGCGAATGCCCTGGGTGACAAAGTCTGCTGCCACCGATTTGGTCAGGCCAATCACCGCCGCCTTGGTGCTGCCGTAGGCAAAACGGTTAGGCAAACCTTTGATGCTGCTGCACACGCTGGCCATGTTGATAATGCTGCCGCCGCCATTGGCCAGCATGCGCGGCAAGGCGGCTTGAATGGTCCAGAACTGGGCGCGCACATTCAAATTGAAAGCAAACTCCCAGTCTTCATCGGTCGCCTGAAGTACCGAGCCGTTGTGCACAAAGCCTGCGCAGTTGAACAACACGTTGAATGGCGGGTGTTTGGCTATCAGCGCCTGAATGGCCGCTTTATCCAGCACATCCAGCTGGGCGGTGCTGACATTGGCTACGCCCGCATAGTTTTGCAACAGCTCAGGGTTGATGTCAGTCGCCAGCACCTGCGCACCCTGCGCCGCCATGGCCAGCACGCTGGCACGGCCAATGCCCTGGCCCGCAGCGGTTACCAATACAGTCTTACCATTTAGTCGCATACAGTAGTCTTGATTCACTTTTTACTATGAAAACAGACAAATGCCAGCGTGGAATATGCGCGAGAAGCTATTAAATTCGTAGTTCAATGGATCTGTACAGCTTTTCGCACATCTCTTCTCGAATGATGGATTAGCGTCTCCGCTAGGGCAAGGTGAGTGTTCGATGAAACCATTTGAGGTCCCTGGTGCAAGCTGGCAGCTTGCTGCCATAGATGTCTGTGTACTCAAGGTTCAGTGACAACTTTCCAAGGGCCTCTCGCGCCTTGTTCCGTGATAGCTGAAATCTGCCACCTAAACTTGGATCGGATAACTCAAGCAACACCATCTCCCCCGCGACGGGAATGCTCCTTCCGCCCGTTTCTCCGGTGAAGTTTGCCCAGGCGATCCCGGGCAGCAATTCCGGCATGTTGGCTATGAGTGGCATTGATGGATCTGCAGCGCCTAGAACTGTCAGCTTTTTCACAATTAGCGGGCCCGTGCCATTGTTTCGAATCTTGACGTAGATCGCGTTCTCATAGTCGCCAACTGTGATGTACGGAAGTGGACGAACGCTAAGGCAATTGTGTGTACGCTGATGTTTCAGTGCACGCCAAGTGAAAACAACGGAAATCAAAGAGATCAGGAAGGCTAGTAGCGCAACAACTGCACTTGCCATCGCTGAAACAGCGTTGGCAACCTCGTGGTTTGCTTTCAAGAATGTGAAAATGTCACCTAGGCTCATGTGTGGTGCCTAACGTGGCGTTAAGCGGCGTGCCGAAGGCGCGTCCCGCTTGAGTGCAAGATTAGACAATATGAGCATCATTCGTCCCGGTTTTTGGCGCAGGCAAAACACTCGTCTCCTTGGTGATCTTCAACAACCTCCTTGACCAGGTCAGTCATTTCTCGCCTGTCTTTGAACACGGCTTCGAGTTCTCCATTGGAGAGCTTGTAGTTTCCTAGCTTATAAGCACTTTCAATATCTTCACTTCCTGCATAAATGCAATCGTCATGATATTCACATTTCTCAAGAACATTTGCTTCAAGTGCGAGTTCCATGGCGACACCAAGTTTTCCTTCGTGTTCTTCCATCATTTGTTTTGCACCACCCATAATTCACTCCTTGATAAAATCCAACTCAATATAGAGAGACAGCAATCAGCTGCCCAAACAAGGGATTCGTCTGCCTACCATCGGCGGCGATATGACACTGAAAGCCTTGCCAGGTAAGGCTTTCAAGCGATATGCCGACTTGATGAACAGTCATAACAACTCCAAAAAAACCACCACGCCTGTTTTCAATTCTATTCGGCTGCTGGATCAGTTAAGGGAACAAATTCGTTACTTGCACTATAGCTTACGCACCAAAGAGGTGAACGTGTGTGTGGTGAAAAAATTTATTTATTTTCAACACACGCGAGATCTGAAAACGATGCGGCTGCAGTATGCATTTTTACCAATCCTTATGGCCAGTAGCCAGCGTGGAATATGCGCAACCAGCTATAAAAATAGTAGTACCGTGGAGCTAAGCTGCGGCTTGTTTACGCACCGTCTGACTTGAACGAGCAGTTATGGAGCGCCAGTCCTTTGCGCCAAAATCCGGCGCAAATGATGCGGATCGGAAAACGCTAACTGAGCTTGGTAGAAGGAAACGTGATGCCTGACCAAACAGTTAAGTTTCACGCCACTTGCAAGACGAGGCGTTTACCGCAGGCTTTGACATACTTGCGCAGTGTTGCGACAGACGGAGAATGCTTTCCTGTTGCAAGCGCACGCTCCAACCGGGCGATTGCTGGTGCCTGTGTCCCCATACGTTCAGCGACATCGGCTTGGGACAGCCCAGCTTCTTGACGGGCTTTGAGCAAACAATCCAATAGCTCCGATTCCTCGCGTGTAATCCGCTCAACCTCAGCACGAACGCCGGGACGTTGCATCAGTGCTTTGACAACTTGATCATGAGTGCGCATGTTTGATTTCCTTCAATCGTGATTCCGCAACGGCCAACTCTCGCAACGGGGTTTTGTCTGTTTTCTTGACAAAGCTGTGAAGCATCACAACTCGCCGACCAATAATGGTGCAAAAGAACACTCTGGCAATACCTTCAGCACCTTTCAGGCGAAGCTCAAACAAGCCGTTGCCGAACGCCTTGGTATGAGGCTCACCCAAATTTGGACCCAGTGCCTGCATCCTTCTGGTGAGAACGATGTATCGAGCAGCAAGCGTATCCGGTAGGGCAAGAATCTCTTGTTGCACAGCTTCGCTGTAGTAGGTTACGAGATAGTCCACTCGGGCATGATAACAAAAATGTTATGTTTTAACAACCTGTTTTCTGAAACCAACTTAGATGCCGGACAGGCGACTGAGGGTGTTTCCCAGGAAACCAGACTATTGATCAGGTTTTTGCACTTGTAGGGGAGTCAATATAGGAAATGTTAGGTGCCTGTGGTTGCAATCTCCGAACGAAGCTGCGTATTTAGTAAGCTCATCAGCTTAGAGACAGAGTGGATCATGAGGCGATCTTCATTTGAGATCTTAGGGACCCAGCCGTACGCAATGCCATCTTGCTGCAGTTGCTTCCATTTGCTGTGATACGCGCGGGCTTCTTGCGAATAGTCGCTCCAATCAACGTTCTCATCGCCCGAGATCAACTCGGTCAAGATGTCGTCGCAAATTTTCGAAACCTGCTTAGAGCCATGAAGCTTAAGTGTGGCGAAGTAAGAATTTAGAGTAAGCGAAATGTCGATTAAGTTTGACTTGCGAAGCAGGCTCTCAAGCTGGTCCTCTGAAATTTGAATCTCGCCATCAGTCTTGCCTTTCATATCGAGTAACCGGCCTACGTTCAAAAATGCGTTGAGCAGAGGCGCTTTAGTGTGGTCGATCCTTTCCAAGAACGCAGTATAAGTACCAACTTTGAACTCCAGCTGCTTCTGTGCGACGGCATGACGCGCTTGAAAGCCGGCAGTGAAATAGCCGCCTGCAACCGAAAGAACCGCTGCGAGAAGCGCTGTGGCGACAGCGAGAGCATACGGATTCGGCGCGGCAACTAGCGCCTTCTTGGAGGCTGGCTCGATATCAGCTGGGCGTGTTCGAGGGCGGCGCATCAAAGAGACCTAACGAGGTTGTAAAAAAATATCGACGGCGGTAAATACTACTAGTTCCAGAGGGTACTTGACCCCTTCCGAAATCAGTGATCGTGCGCTGTAGGACATTCTATGAAGTCGAATTTTCATATCGTTGGTTTCCAATTTGGGCGAAGAGGTTTTTTTACAACCTCAACGTTGGAGGTAACCTGCGTGCGACAGCGTGCCACCCCGCCCCGGTGGTGAAGAATGAGCGCAGCGGTCACCGTCAGGGCAGGGCGGCACGCTGTTGCGCGTCAGGTTGACCGAAGTGTTAGGCCGCACGTTTCGTCGTTGTTGCACTACCAGCCTCCCTCGAGTGGATGGGCCGGTGCTGCCAAAGGATGATGTCTACTTTCTTCAACGGCGTAAATCTCTGGTGGCTCGATACAAGCCGATCGAACTCGCTAATACAAAGCTTACCTTCAGGCAAAAGCAGGAATTCGGCATACCAACTCTCCATTGACGCATATGCCACTTTGGCAAGCGAGAGCTTGGCCTTGTTAGCGTAGCTCGGTGCCCTGTGGTTAGTATTTCCAAGAACATGCGTATCCCAGACTGGCTTGGACGGATCAATGGTCGCTACAAGCTTGCTTGAAAATGACGGCTCATACCTTCCGCTTGCGCGGAATATCGCGTCGAGGACGGCTGGGAAGGTGGGCTCAGTCCCCTTCAACTTCTGCATCAGTGCGTAGTAGTTGCGATACCACGAATCCTGGCGACGCTGCACTCGATAGAAGGCGTTGTACTTCTTTTGGAAAGTAACATCTGCAGAAACATCGACCTGTTTGAACAAGTCCATCAGTTCCGTGTATCGATCGATACCCGTCTGAGCCTTGACAATCGCGGCTTGAATTTCGTGGAGGTTCATGGGTCGCCTTTTGTGATGCCTAACTCAATGTAGAGAGGCAGCAATCTGTCGCCCCAACAAGGGATTTGTCTGCCCAACATCGGAGGCGATATGCCACAGAGAGCCTTGTCAGTTAAGGCTTTCAAGCGGTATACCGTATTGATGGATAGTCATAACAACTCCAGAAAAACCAGCACGCCTGTTTTCAAGTCTAGCCAGCGTGGAACATGCGCAAGCAGCTACTAAATTAATAGCAATCTAACCCAGCAACACTGCCAGGCAAGCTTCCAGATGTTCCCCAGGCAGTCGCTTAAAGCCGCTACGTGCATAGCGCTGCAGGCGGCCCATGCAAAACGCAGTCAGCATGGACGCTCTGGCTTGCGCATCTGCCGTGGGCGCTGCGCTGCCTGCTGCTTCGGCCACTTCGCGCAGGGACTGTTTGAAGCCTGATTCGAGCTTGTCAAACAACTGGTTCATGCGCTGCTGCAGGCGTTCGTTTTCAAACACCAGGGCGTCGCCCACCATCACTCGGGCCATGCCGGGGTTTTTTTCACCAAACTGCAACAGCATGGTGACCGTTTTGGCCAAACGCGCGCCAGGTTGGGTTTCGCGTTCGCTGATTTGGTTGACCAGGCCAAAAATGCTTTGCTCGATGAAGTCGATCAGGCCTTCAAACATTTGCGCCTTGCTGGCAAAGTGGCGGTACAGCGCGGCTTCGGACACGTCCAGCTTGGCAGCCAGCGCGGCCGTGGTGACACGTTCTGCGCCAGGTTGTTCCAGCATGTGGGCCAGGGTTTGCAAAATCTGCACACGGCGCTCGCCTGGCTTGGGGCGCTTGCGGGCGTTGGCATCACCGCTGGCGGTGGACTCGTGGTCTGAAGTGTTGGCGGATAAAAGTGCGTTGTCTGGCATGGTCTTGCTCGATGTTTGCGTTATTCTCGCACACCAAGCTAACGCTTTACGTGAGCGCTTACTCGGGGTAAACCACAGGCACATCACTGCCCAAACGACCGCCCAAATTGCGGCCTACATCGCTGCTTGGTGTAACGGTAACCGTGGCCGCACTGGGGCGCAGGAACAGCGCCGCGCGCAGGCCCGTGTGGGGCTGGCTGGTGCTGTAGGTCAGGCTGCGGGGGTGCCTGCCCGATGTATCGCGGGCGACGGGGTCGCGGGCGGTGTATTTGCTGGCGTCGTCCAGCATGAGCTGGCTGCCGTGCAGGCGGGCAATTTCGTCGGCTATCGCCAGGCCCAGGCCGTTGCCTTGCGCCACCGTGCCTTTAACGCGGTAAAACCGTTCCAGCACGCGTTCGCGCTCCTCGGGTGCAATGCCGGGGCCGTCGTCCAGCACTTCGAGCACGATGGCGCTGTGCATCTGGTTAACCCAGGCGCAGCGGATAGTAACGCTGCCGCCCGCAGGCGTGTACTGGATGGCGTTGTCAGTCAAGTTGGACAGCAGTTCGCGCAACAGCCATTCGTGGCCGGTCGTGGTAAGGGTTGCATTGGCATTGGTGTTGGCTTGCGTCGGTACGCCAACCTCCAGCCCTAGCTCCAACCCCAGATCAATGTCTTTGGCCGTGGCGGCATCCAGATGCTGGGCCAGCACCTCTTTGCACAACTCTGCCAAGTCCACCTGCTGCATGGGTTGCAGCGACGTGGCCTCTGCGTCGGCCCGCGACAAGGCCAGCAACTGGTTAGCCAACTGGGTGGTGCGGCGCGTGGCGCTGAGCAAATGATTAATTTCATTTGCTCCTAAACTTATAGCTGCTTGCGCACTATTTACAATGGCATTAGAGGTATTTAATGGGTAAATGCTAGTCTGAGGCAGGTTCACGGCCAGCGCCCAGGCTTCTACCTGCGCCTGCAAACCAGCCAGCGGCGTGCGCAATTGGTGCGCTGCGTCAGCGATAAAGCGGCGTTGCGATTGCTCTTGCGCGTGCATCAGTTTGAAGAGCCGATTGAGCGATTCCACCAAGGGGCGTACTTCTTGCGGCGAGTGGCTGACGTCCAGCGGGCTCAGGTCACGCGCGGAGCGATATTCGACAGCTTCTTTCAGGTCCAGCAGCGGCTTCAAAGCGCGCTGCACTGCCAGATTGACGGCAATGATGACCGCCGCCAGCAAGAGTACATTGGGCAGCAGCACTTTGAGAAACAGGGCACGCACCCAGTCTTGCTGCGCGTCTGAGCCGTCGGCCAGCAGCACCACAAACTCACCTCCCGCTGTTTGCATCCGCTGCGAAATGATGCGGTAAATGCTGCCGCGTGTACGCTCGCTGCGAAATTCCGCCTCGTTAGCAAAGGGCGTAAAGGAAAAGAGCCAAGGCTCGCCCAGCAGCATGCGCCCGTCCAGCGTGGCAATGCCAAAGTCTGCGTCGCTTCGGTCTTTTAAAAAGTCTTCGATGGCAGGGGCCAGCAGCACTATGGGGGCTTCGCCATCGGCTGGCGGCGGCGCAACAATGGAACTGGCCAGCAAGGGCACCAGGCGTTGCAGGTGCTGGTCTTGCAGCGCCGCCACGTTGCTGGCCAAGCGGTAGTCCACCCAGGCATTGGCCAGCGTTACGCACACCAGGGGTACCAAGAGCATGACAAGCAGGCGCTGGCGCAGGCCCACCATCACACCGGCTGTAACTGGTTTAGCAGGGCTGTCTGCAGCCGCGCTGTCAGACTGGGGGGGTGGCATCGTCGGGCGAGCTGGGCTTGAAGACGCTGTTGCTGCCATGCTCCAGCCGGTAACCAAAGCCGCGAATGGAGCGCAGCGTAATGCCAAAAGGCTCTAACTTGCTGCGCAGGCGTGAGATGTACACCTCGACCGCGTTGGCGGTAATTTCTTTGTCCCACCCGGTCAGCGCCGCGAGAATTTTGTCTTTGGCTGCGGGCTTGGGCGCTTGCAGCAGCAGGTATTCCATCACCGTCCATTCACGCGGGCCCAGCTCGATCAACTGGCCCTTGAACGGGCCATGCACGCGCGCCTCGCGCAGCGATGTGTCCAGGGTCAGCACACCAAAACTCAGGCGTGCCGAGGTGGCTGCCTGCGAGCGGCGCAACAAGGCGCGCAGCCGCGCCAACAGCTCGGGCAACTCAAAGGGCTTGACCATGTAGTCGTCAGCCCCCTTGTCCAACCCCTGCACGCGGTCTTGCAGTGCGTCGCGCGCGGTGAGAATCATTACCGGCATGCTGTGGCCGTTTTGCCGCAACTGCTGGGTCAGTTCCAGCCCGTCGGCGTACGGCAAGCCAATGTCGATGATGGCTGCGTCAAACACGTCCTTGGCCACCGCGTCCAGCGCCCGTTCTGCACTGCCCACCCAGTCCACCGCATAGCCCGCGCCCGACAAGCCCAGCTTGATGCCGCTGGCCACCATCACGTCGTCTTCTACCAAAAGCAGTCGCATAAGAATTAAATAGGGTCAGAGAATTAAATAGGGTCAGAACACAATTAATGCGAACGGATCATCGTGCCGTAGGCCTGATCGGTCAAAATTTCCAGCAGCATGGCGTGGGGCACACGTCCGTCGATGATGTGCACGGCGTTCACACCGCTCTTGGCGGCGTCCAGCGCACCCGCAATCTTGGGCAGCATACCGCCCGAGATAGTGCCATCGGCAAACAGTTCGTCGATGCGCTTGGCCGTCAAATCGGTCAGCAGCTTGCCTTGCTTGTCCAGCACGCCGCTGATATTGGTCAGCATGACCAGTTTTTCTGCTTTCAAAACCGTAGCAAGCTTTGCAGCTACCACGTCGGCATTGATGTTGTAGCTCTCGTTATTCTCGCCAAAGCCAATGGGGCTGATGACGGGAATAAAGGCATCGTCTTGCAACGCCTTGACCACGCTGGGGTCAATCGACACAATGTCGCCTACCTGGCCCAGGTCGTGCTCGATGCTGGCGTCTTTGTTGTCTGCCATCTTGAGCTGGCGTGCGCGAATCAAACCGCCGTCGCGCCCCGTCAAACCCACGGCTTTACCGCCAGCGGCATTGATCAAACCCACAATGTCTTGCTGCACTTCACCGGCCAGCACCCATTCCACCACTTCCATCGTCTCAGCGTCTGTCACGCGCATACCCTGGATGAATTTGCCTTCCTTGCCCAAGCGCTTTAAAGCCGTTTCAATCTGCGGCCCACCGCCGTGCACGACCACGGGGTTCATGCCCACGAGTTTGAGCAGCACCACGTCTTCGGCAAAGTCGGCCTGCAACGCTGGGTCGGTCATGGCGTTGCCACCGTATTTGATGACGAGCGTTTTGCCGTGGAATTTGCGAATGTAAGGCAAGGCTTGCGCCAAAATTTCGGCCTTGTCGCGCGGGGAAATGTGGGTCAGGTCTACGTCGGTGGTGGTGTTCATGGCAGGCTCGTGCGTGTTGGGTTAACTTGTCTTGAATAATAGCGGATTGTGATCGGGAAAGCCTTGTACGCGGGGTGAGCGTATGCCCTTGCCGCTCATGATGGGCATACCATAAATCGCGTCAACGGCATACGCTCACCCCGCGCCATGGATTGTCAGACATCGTTGGTTCTTGCTTCTTGCGGGCTTTGTTCTTCAAACGGTTGCGTGCGACCATCTTCGCTGTAGGGCCAGCCGTTCGCGACTCCCGCGATTTATGCGTACCCGCATCATGAGCGGGATCGCGAACGGCTGGCCCTACAGCGAAGATGCCCCCAATAAACACGACAAAACCTAAACCGACAATGGCGCAAGCTGCATCTGCTCCACCTGCTCGCGCAGCATCGCCACCTGCCCTTTCCAGTAATCACTGGTTCCAAAATGCGGGAAAGCGATGGGGAAAGCCGGGTCGTCCCAGCGGCGGGCCAGCCAGGCGCTGTAGTGGATCAGGCGCAGCGTACGCAGCGGTTCGATCAAGGCCAGTTCGCGTCGGTCGAAAGGGCGAAACTGCTCGTAGCCGTCCAGCAAAGCCGACAGTTGCTGCGTGCGCTGCCTGCGGTCACCGCTGAGCAACATCCACACATCTTGCACTGCGGGGCCGGTGCGCGCGTCGTCCAGGTCCACAAAGTGCGGGCCCGCACTGCTATTGCTTTGGGGCAAGTCGGACGGCGTCCACAAGATATTGCCGGGGTGGCAGTCGCCATGCAAACGCAGCACGACGATGGGGCTGCCTGCTTCGGTGTTTTGAGAGACTTTTATGCCACTAGCCAGCGTGGAATATGCGCAAGCAGCTATTATTTGCATAGCATCTGCAAACACGGCCTCCCATTCAGATTGCACATCCAGCGGGATCATATGGTGGGCCAGCAACCAGTTGTGCGGCTCGGTGGCAAAGGTAGCTACGTTGAGCGCGGGGCGGGTGGCAAAGGGTTTCACAGCGCCCACGGCATGGATGCGCGCCAAAAAGCGGCCAATCCATTCCAGTGTGTCAAAGTCGTCCAGCTCGGGCCGCCTGCCGCCCATGCGCGGGCTGATGCTGTAGCTAAAACCGGCGTGGTGGTGCAGGGTTTGGCCGTTTAGCACCATGGGTGCGGCTAACGGGATTTCTGCCGCGTGCAGCTCTTGCGCAAAGGCATGCTCTTCCAGAATTTGCGCCTGTGTCCAACGCTGTGGCCGGTAAAACTTGGCAACGACTGCTTCGCCCGGCGCGACCTGTTTACCGTCTTGTTCCAGGTGCGCCATATACACACGGTTTTCATAACTGGACAAAGTCATCAAGCGGCCATCCAGCCGCAGGCCAGTGGCGTCCAGCGCGTCCATCACCACATCGGGTGTCAGGGTTTCAAAAAGATGGGGCATGTAGACTCGCTTAAAAACCTTGGCAGACTAGGCTGATGCTCAGAGTCTGTTTTTATGAGACCACTACACACGAAGCGATCAAGCCAGCGGAGTGGCGCGAAATGAAAAAGGGTTGTAGGTTTTGATACCCAGTGCTTTGAAATCTGCCAAGTTGCGTGTTGCGATTGTCAGGCCATGCACGTGCGCAGTCGCCGCGATCATGGCATCTTCAACCAAGGTATCTGACTTTTTATGCATCAAGCGCGCCCATTGTCTGCACACGGCAGCATCGAGTGGAAGGATGTTGTATGCAGCGGCAACTTGCTCTAGCCAAGATTCAATGTCTTTGGCTTTAGGTGCGTTTTGTTCGCGCGTCAACTCGATGCCTGATTGAATTTCGCCTAGAGACATCGCTGATAAGTTCAATTGCGCATCATCAAGCGACCGCACCCAGGCCAACACGCCACCATGCGGTTTGGCTTTACGCAGCTCAGAGACGACATTCGTGTCAAGCAAATACATCGGTCACCACGCCCGCTTAAAACGATTGCG
Source organism: Polaromonas sp. (assembly GCA_043774625.1). Classification (GTDB taxonomy): domain Bacteria; phylum Pseudomonadota; class Gammaproteobacteria; order Burkholderiales; family Burkholderiaceae_C; genus JAAFIP01. The sequence goes on from JAYVTG010000105.1 coordinate 22,825, forward strand.
TTTTGCGGCGCTTGGATGCGCCGCGCGCTGGCGCGAGTGCTTCGCTTTGCGCATGCTCGGCCAACAGCAGCGCTTTCAGCGTTGGCTTAGCCGCGCTTTGCAAGCGCAGCCACTCGCCAATCGGCACGAGTACAGCCGCCTGCTCACCCCGGCGCGTGACCAGTTGGGGCCCTTGCGCAAGGCAAGCGCTTAAAAATTCGCTGAAGCGTGCTTTTGCGTCTTGTACAGGCCAAACATGCATGATCGTCTTTCAAACCAGTTAGATGACTAGTTTAACACGGGAGTCAGGGTCAGATCGAACGCGCATAAAATTCTGCAAGGCACAAACCCTATAATCACAACCGACGGGTCTTCCCGCATGCTGAAACGGCCAACCGGGTCAGGTGGGGAACCAAGCAGCCCTCACTGTGGAGTCAGTGCCGGGGCCAAGGCTGGTCATGTTTTCTTATGCTTCCCGAACAAGCTCACGTGCAAACTCTTTAAGAGGCGATTGCTTATGCACAGGCGCATGAAGTCAATTGGCCACGCAACCCCATCGACGCGCCTGAACGCTGGGGTGTACACCATACCGACCCTGCTCCCTATAACCGTTTGTTCCGCCCCGTGTATGCGCGTGGCGGAGTATCAGGCGTGGTGTGGCAGCATGGGCAAGAGCTGGCCGCTTGGGGCGAGCCTGATCGTGCTGACCTCACTTTCAGCGTGGCAAAAACTTTTCTGGCCTTGTTGGTGTGCGTCGCGCTTGACAAAGGCTTGATTACCAATGCCGATGAAGCGGTAGGCCAGCGCGTCTGTGGCATCGGCTTTGACGATGCACACAACGCACAAGTCACGTGGGCGCAACTCTTGGGGCAAACCAGCGAGTGGCGTGGTAGCTGCCTTGGCCTGCCCGATCAAGCCGAGCACTACCGCCGCGTCGCACACGACCCCAACCCGCCCTCGTACCCCAAAGGCTCACTGCGCCCCGCCGCGCAGCCCGGCACGTGCTGGGAATACAACGATGTGCGGATCAACCAGCTCTCGCTGGCGCTGCTGCACCTGTTTGGCCGCGCCCTGCCCGATGTACTGACCAAGGCCATCATGCAGCCCCTGGGCGCGAGTCAGAGTTGGAATTGGCGTGGCTATGACGAGGCCTGGGTCACGATCCAAGGGCAGCGCGTGCAATCCGTGCCCGGTGGCTCGCATTGGGGTGCGGGGCTGCCCATCAGCGCCCGCGACTTGGCTCTTGTAGGCCAATTGCTGCTGGATAACGGTACGCATCAAAGCCGCCAGCTCTTGAGCAGCGCCTGGGTGAAGTCCCTCTCCCAGCCCAACCCCATCGCCCCGTTCTATGGCCGCCTGACTTGGCTCAATGGCGACGGCAAACTGCTAAGCGCCGCCTCGCGCAGCAGTTACTGCAATGGTGGGGGCAGGCGGCCACTATGTGTGGATCGATCCGGCGCTGGGCAGCGTCGTCGTTGTTCGATGGATCGAGAGCGAGCATGTGGGTGAATTTGCACGCTTGGTGGTGCAAGCGCTACAAAACGATTAACTTTCCTACACTCCCAATACATCTGTTGTCGTATAAAGCCCTTGTCGCACCAAGACATCGTCAACCTGTATCCAGCCGGGCGTATTCAGCGCCGCGTGCGCTACCGAGGAAACAAAGCCGAGTGGCAGCGCCACCCAAACATTCAAAAAACGCTGTATCGCTCTTGAGCCAATCAGGTTGAAAACGATGCACTTTGTGATTCAATCCGCGTGTCAAATACGGCCATTGCCAGCGTAGATACTGCGTAAGCAGCTACTAAAAATATAGCAACTACGCACCATGCAGCGACAACATATGCCCATCACGCGGGTCGCCCTGCCCGGCCAGCACATGGCTGTAAGCGCTTTGCACGCTCTGCGCACCGTGGTGGTGTTGCACCTTGATCCACGGCGGCTGGGCCTGAGAGGCTTTTTTGCAAAAACCGTTCCAGGCCATCACCATCATTTTGCCGAATTCGGCAGGGCCCATTTCTGTCTGGCGCTTTTTGACCTGCGAAGGTGCAAAAAACAAAATGGGTGCGGGGCCAGGCAGGCCTTTACCTCCGCCCAGTTGCTGTACATGCGTGCCGCCAATGGAGCAGCTATAGGCCAGCTTGGCAAAGCGGGTGTGGATGGTTTTGCGCAGCGCGGCATTGCCCGCAAAGTCTACATACACGCAGGCGGCGTCGGCCTTGATCTGGTCTAACTCGTCGTAGGAGAGCACCCGGTGGTAGCAACCCAGGCTTTCGCAAAACGCGCGGTTGCGTTCAGACGTGAGGCCCACTATTTCGATGCCCTGGCGCTTGAACAACTCATGCGCTGTACCGTAGGCGGTTTTGCTGGACGCGCTGGACAAAACAAGAACATTGGCGCCAAAAAATGCGTTGTCAGCAAGAAAATCGTCAATCAAAAACGAGGTGATAAACAGGGGGCGCAGCAGGGCTTGCAGGTCTTCGGTGTGGGCGCGGTAAAACGGGTCGCTGCTGGTGCGCGAGTACGTGTTGTACAGCGGGTGCAGTTCGCGGCGGTGGGGCGCGCTGTCCATAAAACCCTTGTCGCTGAGTTTGTCGGGCAACAACACCGCATGCGACGCCATGGGCCAGTAACCGTACAAGCGCTCGCCCACTGCCACACCCGCATGCGCGCTTTGCACCACGGCGCCAAAGCCCCATACCGGAATGGTGCCCCAGTCGTCTTGCCCGGTGGGGAAAAACTGCCAGTAATTCATCAAGTCACCAAACGCGGCGTAGGTGATGTTGTTGGACGTCAAGGCAAACTTTTCTACCCGAACGCGAACCTGGCCGTCGGCCAGCGGTGCGTCTTCTGTGGTAGCAAGTTGCGTAGTAGAGAGGGTATCTTTGCGAACGAGAAGGGTCGTATTGCTCATGGCTGCAACCATAACCCAAACCCGTGCAGCCTGGTAGCGCCTGCGAGACTAATTTTGGCGGGTTGCGATGGCGAATTGCAAACCGCCACGCAAGCGCAGAACTAATTAAAACCCGTTTACCGAGACTTTGACTGGCAGGCCCCGCTCAACCAGGGTATTGGACCGCAGCGCTGCCCCCGCCATGCGCGGTGTTGTCACCACAGGTTGTAAAGACACGAAGTACTGGGGCACGGGTTTGAGCGTATGCGCTTGGGTGCCCAGCGCATAACCGCGCATCTGCCATTCGGTAGTGCCGCCCACCAGCCACAGCACACGCCCCGTGGCATAGGTTTGCAGGGTGTGCCACAAGGCGTGAGCGCGCGGGTCACCCGCTTCGCCAACAACCAATACGGTGCGTGAGGCGTCTATGCCTGCGCCAGACAGGCTACAGGCAAGTTCTGCGGCTGGCATGGGTGCAACAAGGTCAGGCAAGTTCATGGCACCGGCCATGTGGCCCGCAGCAAACTGGTCGGCGCTGCGCACGTCTACCACGCTGGCACCTTGCGCCAGGGCTTGCGCGGCTGCGTCGGCAGACACAGGTTCGTGCACGGCAGCGTTTGCAATGGAGCAGGCCGATACAACTACAAATAGCAAACCAGTGGCATAACGCGATGGCAGGGCAAAAAAGTTCAAGCGCATGGAAAACCTTTGATCAAACAGACATCCAATGTAGCCAGAGGCTAAAAATGCGTCCAATACAAAGAAGTCAGCAGCTCATGCATTTTGGCTATATCAGCCCAAGTGCTTGAAAAAGCAGCGTTTTTTCTGTTTCAAAAACGGTTATCAGTGTTTACAGCTACGTAATTTCCGCCATTGCAGGGGCTTATCCCGGCGCTACGATAACCTTATCTTTTTTTTATCTTGCATAAGGGAATCTACCATGTTCTTCAAACCTTTGGCCATTGCGTTGGCTACCACTACCTTGGCACTGGCCGCTGTAGGCACTGCCAGCGCGCAAGACTACCCGTCCAAAGACAAACCCATCACCTTCGTGGTGCCTTTTGCCGCAGGCGGCCCCACAGACCGTGTGGCGCGCGATTTGGCTGCTGCCATGACCAAGGCCATGGGCGGTGCCAGCATTGTGGTGGACAACGCTGCTGGCGGCCCTGGCGGCCTGATTGGTGCCAACAAAGTGGCCAAGGCCACCCCCGACGGCTACACCCTGCTGGTGCACCACATTGCCATGGGCGTGTTTCCCAGTTTCGTGAAAAACCTGCCCTTTAAGGTCGAGAGCGATTTTGAATATCTGGGCATGATCAACGAAGTGCCGATGACCCTGGTAGGCAAACCACAATTGCCAGCCAACAACTACAAAGAACTGGCCGTGTGGATTGCCGCCAACAAAGACAAGGTGAACATTGCCAACGCGGGCCAGGCATCGGCATCGCACCTGTGCGGCATGCTGTTTCAGTCGGCCATCAAGGTAGACATGACCACCGTGCCCTACAAAGGCACGGGCCCGGCCATGACCGATTTGATCGGTGGGCAAACCGATTTGATGTGCGACCAGACCACCAATACCTCGTCGCAAATTGAAGCCAAAAAGATCAAGGTGTTTGGTGTAACCACCGCCAAGCGCCTGACCACACCAGTGCTGAAAGACGTGCCTACGCTGCAAGAAGCGGGGTTGAAGGACTTTCAGGTGGGCATTTGGCACGGTTTGTATGCACCCAAGAGCACGCCACCTGCAGTGTTGAAGAAGCTCAATGACGCATTGAAAGTCGCCTTGCTCGACGCAGAATTCATCAAGAAGCAAGAAGGCCTGGGAGCAGTCATCATCAACGACAGCCGTAACAACCCGGTTGAGCACAAGAAATATGTGGCTTCAGAAATTGCCAAGTGGAGCCCGATCATCAAGGCTGCGGGCGTTTTTGCGGATTGATCTAACGCACAGTACTGTATTTGAAAATGGCAGCCTTGGCTGCCATTTTTATGGGACGCAAAAATTACCACCCAGCGCTATGATGGTGTTACCAACACACCATAACTGACCGGAGACAATATGTTCAATCGCCGAAATGTCTTTATATATATTGCGCAAGCCGCTACTTTATTTGTAGCAATAGGGGTAACCTCAACTGCATTTTCGCAGCCTGCCTGGCCCAGCAAAGCCGTGCGTATTGTGGTGCCCTTTGCACCGGGTGGCACCACCGATATTTTGGCGCGTGCCATTGCACCAGAACTGTCCAAAGCTTTTGGCCAATCCTTCATCGTAGAAAACCGCGCTGGCGCTGGTGGCAACGTGGGCGCAGACGCAGTGGCCAAGTCGCCTGCTGACGGCTATACATTGCTGATGGGCACCGTAGGCACACATGGTATCAACAAGTCGCTGTACCCTAGCCTGCCCTACAACCCGGTGAAAGACTTTGCGCCCATCACCCTGGTGGCGGGTGTACCCAACGTGATGGTCATGAACGCCGACAGGGCGCAAAAGCTCTCTATCAATACGGTGGCTGACTTTACCCGTTATGCCCGCGCCAACCCCGGCAAGCTGAACATGGCGTCCAGCGGCAACGGCACATCTATCCACCTGGCGGGGGAGTTGTATAAAAGCATGACGGGTACGTACCTGGTGCACTTTCCTTATCGGGGCTCCAGCCCGGCGCTGGTCGATTTGATAGGTGGCAGCATGGATGTGATGTTTGACAACCTGCCCCGCGCGCTGCCGCACATCAAGAGTGGGCGACTGAAGGCGCTGGCTGTAACCAGTGCACAGCGCTCGTCTGCCCTGCCTGAACTGCCCACACTGGAGCAAGCGGATGGGGTGGCACTAAAGGGCTATGACGCCAGTTCGTGGTTTGGTTTGCTGGCCCCGGCAGGCACATCGCCAGACATTGTGAACCGCATTCAACAAGAGGTAGCCAAGTCGTTTGGCAAGCCAGCGATCAAGGAAAAGCTGCAAGCGCAAGGTGCTATTCCCAGTGGCAACACGCCCGCAGAGTTTGCCCAATTTATCGACGCAGAAATCACCAAGTGGGCTGCTGTGGTCAAGACTTCGGGTGCCAAGGTAGACTAAACGCCCCAGGTTTAAACACCCCAGGTGACGGCGGCCTTGTCGCGCTGGCAGCGCTGCAACATGTCAACAAAGGGCCAGGCACGTTTGCGCAGGTTGATGGCGTCAAAGCTGGGGGGTACCTCGCCACGTGCTTTAGCCTGGGCAATAGCTTCTTGCTGCGCGGCTTCTTCGCTGGTAACGGCTGCTTGCAACGCTGCAATGGCGCTGGCCATTTCTTCGGACAAGATGATGCCTTGGGCACCCGCGTCTTTGCCGACAATCTGTAGCACACGCTGACCATTGGCTTGCAGCATGATCAGATCGCCAGCAGCGGCAGACTTGAATTTGTACAACATGGTCAGTGCCCGTGCGTGGCCACATCCACCTTGGCTTTGGCCGGGAGGTCACCAGCTAACGACAGGGTAGACACAAAGCCACTAAGCTGGGCAGCGTGGGTCGATTCAAAATGCTCCGACAGTGAATCTGCACTGTCTGCTGTTGCAGGCATAGTGGAACGGTTTGCCCCCGGTAAGGTATCCACATTCTCCTGCACTGGGGACTTCTTGTCACCAAAAGTCATCGCTGCTGGCAAGGCATTATGGTGTTGCATATACATTACGCGATTGATGCGGTCACGGACTTCAGCACGCTGTTTGATAGCCTCAGTAGCCCAGGCATCCGGCTCGGGCATGTCGTCGTAAGGGCAGCCCGCGTCGGGGGCTATACGCCATAACACCGAGCGCACGGCACGGCCCACTTTCACGTCTTCTTTGCTGATGGTTTTAATCACGGCCCGCTCAAAAGCGTGGCTGTGTGCCATCAGATATTCGTCCCAATGGTGCATCAGCACTTGCAATTGGAAGAAAGCTTTTTCGTCGTCGGCAATGGTCACCACTTCAAACGACAGCCAGTCCAGGGGAATGCCATAGGTATGGGCAGTCAGCTTGGCAGCGCTGTGTACCAGCTCGCGGGCTACACGCGGGTCAGCAGATGCCAGCAAGATGGGTACTGGGTGCTCTTGCATGTCATGAAAACCTGTGTTGGGCGAGGGCACCTCGGGCTCGTCAGCGGTTTTGTTCAAGAGTTTGGATATCCAGCCCATGCGCATCCTTTAGTTAAGGCAAGAGTTAATCATACGAAGTATGGGCGATTGTAGGGGTTATTGCCAGTTATATCGTCTCTACGACACTGGTTTGTCAGAGCCAATCACCGGGTTAGTTTGTCATTAATTTGACTTTTGAATTATTTAGACTTAAAGTATTTAATACTGTTTTGAACTGGGCTTGCGTCCGTTGGCTTGTATGAATATTCTTTGTCTGGGTGGCGGCCCTTCGGGGTTGTACTTTGCGTTGCTGATGAAAAAGCAGCAACCCACGGCCCGCGTGGTGGTGGTAGAGCGCAACAAACCGTTTGACACCTTTGGCTGGGGTGTTGTGCTGTCTGACCAGACCCTGGACAACCTGCGCTTGGCTGACCCACACTCTGCCCAGCGCATTGGCGATGCCTTTAACCACTGGGATGATGTGGAAGTGTTTTTCAAAGGCCGCAGCATCCGTTCAACCGGGCATGGCTTTTGCGGTATCGGGCGCAAGCATTTGCTGAGCATTTTGCAAGAGCGTTGCCAAGGGCTGGGGGTGGAGCTGGTTTTTGAGACAGATGTTGTTGACGACCAGGCTCTGGCTGCGCAATACGATGCAGACCTGGTGATTGCCTGCGACGGCCTGAACAGCCGTATTCGCACACGGTATGCAGCGACCTTTCAACCCGACATTGACCTGCGCCAATGCCGCTTTGTATGGCTGGGCACCCACAAGACCTTTGATGCATTTACCTTTGTGTTTGAAAAAACCGAGCATGGCTGGTTTGCGGTGCATGCGTATAAATTTAACGAAGATACTTCTACCTTCATCGTCGAAACGCCCGAAGCCGTGTGGCAGGCACATGGCTTGGACAAGATGGAGCAGCATGAAGCCACCGCCTTTTGCGAAAACCTGTTTGCGCGCTATCTGGACGGCCATAAGCTGATGACCAATGCCGCGCATTTGCGTGGCTCGGCCAACTGGATTCGCTTTCCGCGTGTGGTGTGCAAAAACTGGGTGCACCATGAAGTCATCCAAGGCAAGTCTGTGCCCATTGTCTTGATGGGCGACGCAGCGCATACAGCGCATTTTTCGATCGGCTCAGGCACCAAGCTGGCGCTGGAAGATGCAATTGACCTGGCGAACGCGTTTCAAATAGTTTTAACCGCTAAATCACCCAATAGCCAGCATGGAATATGCGTAAGCAGCTATGAATTTAATAGTAATGATGTTACCCGTATCTTGCAGGCTTATGAAGCGCGGCGCAGCGTGGAGGTGCTGAAAATTCAAAACGCGGCGCGCAATTCCACCGAATGGTTTGAGAATGTAGAACGCTACAGCCGCATGGAGGCCGAGCAGTTTTACTACAGCCTGCTGACCCGCAGTCAGCGCATCAGCCACGAGAACCTGCGAGTGCGCGACGCTGCGTGGCTGCAGGGTTACGAAGCCTGGCTCAGCGCCTCCACGGACTCTGATCGAACGGGTGCTACACGTGCCGCACTGCCCATGCTCACACCACTGAGCGTGCGCGGCCTCACCCTGAAAAACCGCATCGTCGTCAGTCCCATGGCCATGTACAGCGCTGTCGATGGCGTGATGCAAGACTTTCATCTGGTGCATCTGGGTGCGCGTGCGTTGGGCGGTGCAGGGCTGGTGATGGTGGAGATGACTTCGCCCACCGCCGAAGGCCGTATCACCCCTGGCTGCACCGCGCTATACAACGATGCGCAGCAAGCCGCTTTGCAACGTGTGGTGGCCTTTGTGCATGCCAACAGCAGCGCCAAGCTGGGTTTGCAAATGGGCCACAGTGGCCCCAAGGGTTCGACCCAACGGGGTTGGGACGCGACTGACGAGCCCTTGCCCAGCGGCAATTGGCGCTTGATGGCGGCCAGCGCCATTGCCTACGGCGCACAAAACCAGATTCCGCTTGCCATGACGCAAGCTGACATGGACACGCTGACAGAGCAGTTTGTAGCTACTACAAGGCGTGCTGCAGCTGCCGGTGTGGATTGGCTGGAACTGCACTGCGCCCACGGCTACCTGCTGTCCAGCTTTATCTGCCCGCTCACCAACAACCGCGCCGATGCTTATGGTGGCCCTTTGCAAAACCGCTGCCGTTACCCGCTAGAAGTGTTCAAGGCCATGCGCGCCGTGTGGCCGCAAGACAAGCCCATGAGCGTGCGCATCTCCGCGCACGACTGGGCACCGGGCGGCAACACGGCGGACGATGCCGTGGCCATGGCACGCCTGTTCAAAGACGCAGGTGCAGACTTTATGGACGTGTCCAGCGGGCAAACCACACGGGCGGCCAAGCCCGTGTATGGCCGTATGTACCAAACGCCGTTTGCTGACCGCATTCGCAACGAGGTGGGTATTCGCACCATTGCCGTTGGTGCCATTAGCGAGGCCGACCACGCCAACAGCATCATCGCTGCGGGCCGTGCAGACCTGTGCGCCATAGCGCGCCCGCACCTGGCAGACCCGGCATGGACACTGCATGAGTCGGCCAAACTGCAAAGCACCGATGTCCAATGGCCACAACCTTATGAGAGTGGCCGCGATCAGTTGTACAGAGATATTTTCAAGCAAAAAAACGCTGTAGCCAGCGTAGATATTGCGCAAGCAGCTATTAAAAAAATAGTAAATGAGGAATAATGCCATGGACCAGGAAGCCCGCGCCCATGCTGACCATGCCCAGGCCCTGCGCCTGTGGCTACGCATGCTCACCTGTACGCAGTTGATTGAAAAAAAATTACGCGGCGCACTGCGCGAACAGTTTGACACCACGCTACCGCGTTTTGACTTGATGGCGCAACTGGAGCGCGCACCCACTGGACTAAAGATGAACGAGCTGTCGCGCCGCATGATGGTGACGGGCGGCAACATCACCGGCATTACCGACCAACTGGTGGACGAAGGTTTGGTTGAGCGCGTGAGCGTGCAGAACGATCGCCGCGCTTTCCACATCAAGCTCACCACTGTGGGCCGCTCCAGCTTTACTGAGATGGCGCGCGCCCACGAAGAATGGATTGTGCAAGCCTTTGCAGACCTGACTGAGCGCGAGATGGTCAACCTGCACAAACTGCTGGGCCGCGTGAAAGAAGCTGCGCGCCGTGATGACCTGGCTAGTGCCATCCCCTCCTAGTTTGAAACAAGACAACACCATGAAACACTATATCGGCCCCAGCAATCCCATGCGCAAGCAATTTCTTGCCCATGCTGCCCACACCGCCATGCATTTTGCATACGCCTTTGATGCAGGCGTGGCCACCATCACACTGAACCGCCCTGAACGCAAGAACCCGTTGACGTTTGATTCTTACGCCGAACTGCGCGACTTGTTGTATGCACTGCGCTTTGCTACCGACGTGAAAGCCATTGTGCTGACCGGGGCGGGTGGCAATTTTTGCAGTGGCGGTGATGTGCACGAGATCATTGGCCCGCTGACCAAAATGAGCATGCCCGAAATGCTGGAATTCACACGCATGACCGGCGAGCTGGTAAAGAACATCAAGACCTGCCCCCAGCCGGTGATTGCTGCCATTGACGGTAGCTGCGCCGGTGCGGGTGCCATGCTGGCACTGGCTGCAGACCTGCGATTGGGCACACCACAGGCCAGGGTAGCCTACCTGTTCACACGCGTGGGTTTAGCGGGCGCAGATATGGGTGCCTGCGCTTTGCTGCCGCGCCTGATAGGCCAGGGCCGTGCGAGTGAATTGCTATTCTCGGGCCGCGCAATGACAGCCACCGAGGGGTTGGCGTGGGGCTTTTTTAACGCACTGCACGAAGGTGCCCAGGTGTTGCAGGCTGCGCAAGCCATGGCTAAAGACCTGGCCGATGGCCCCAGCTTTGCCCACAGCATGACCAAGACCATGCTGCACCAGGAATGGGCCATGACGATTGACCAGGCCATTGAAGCCGAAGCGCAAGCGCAAGCCATTTGCATGCAAACGCAAGACTTCAAGCGGGCGTATGAGGCGTTTGCGGCCAAGCAAAAACCACAGTTTCAAGGGGACTGAGCATGCGCGCCAGCACCTTACACCTGTCACTGCCTTTCTTTGACACGCGCCACCAGAAAATAGGCAACTGCCTGGCCGACTGGTTGCCACAGCAGCAGGTAGACGAAACCAACGACCGCACCGCCTGCAAAGCCTGGGTGCGCCTGCTGGGTGACAACCAGTGGTTGCGCTACTGCGTGCCTGCTGGCCCCGGCGGTGCTTGGGGTGGTGCGTTAGAGCAACTGGATTCACGCGCCCTAGTGGTGCTGCGCGAAAACCTGGCCTACCATTCGCCGCTGGCCGACTTTGCATTTGCCATGCAAGGTTTGGGCAGTGGGCCCATTACGCTGGCCGGGTCACCCCACCTACAAGCAAAGTACCTGAGTGCTGTAGCACGTGGCAACATGATTGCCGCCTTTGCTTTAAGCGAGCCTGATGCGGGTAGCGACGCGGGTGCCATGACAACCACCGCAACTACAAACGCTATAAATTCAGTAGCTGCTCACGCATATAGTACGCTGGCTAGTGGCCGGCATACCTATCAAATAGATGGTTGTAAGACCTGGATCAGCAATGGCGGCATGGCAGACTTTTATGTGGTGTTTGCCAAGACTGCCCCTGAATTGGGCACACGCGGCATCAGTGCATTTGTAGTTGATGCGGGTACGCCAGGGCTGGACGCTAGCGAGCACATCGCCGTCATGGCTCCGCACCCACTGGCCACGTTGCGCTTTAACCAGTGTGCCGTGCCAGCCACGCATTTGTTGGGCACAGAAAACCAGGGCTTCAAGCTGGCCATGCAAACGCTGGACATCTTTCGCGCATCGGTCGCTGCTGCCGCATTGGGTTTTGCCAGGCGCGCGCTGGACGAGGCTGTGCACTACGCTGTGCACCGAAAAATGTTCAAGCAAACCCTGGCTGACTTTCAGTTGACCCAAGCCAAGTTCGGAGAGATGGCAGCGCTGATTGATGCTGCAGCCTTGCTCACTTACCGCGCCGCGTGGCTGCGTGACGTAGCGCTGCCAACGGGCACCGCCAGCCGCGCGCAATACACCACTGCAGCGGCCATGGCCAAGATGACAGCCACCGAGAACGCCAGCCGCGTGATCGACATGGCGCTGCAAATGCACGGCGGCATGGGCGTAAAGGTGGGCACACGCATTGAAAGCCTGTACCGCGATATTCGGGCGCTGCGCATTTACGAAGGCGCGACCGAGGTGCAGCAGCTCATCATTGGCAAGTCGGTATTGAACCCGGCGTAGCGCAGGCCTAGACCATGATGACAAATGCGCACAACTCCAGCGTGCCAAGTGCCCAAACGGATCGCTTCGTATATGACCGCCTGCCACCGCCTGCGCTGTTGCCGCGCATGCATTACGATCTGCCCGAACTGCAAATTCCGGCTCAAGCCAACCTGGTGGTGGAACTGCTGGACAAAGCAGTCAGCGAGAAAGGCTTTGCCGACTTACCCATGCTGCGCTCGCCCGCCATCACCCTGCGCTATGCAGATGCGAAAGCGCGCGTAGATCGCATCTGCCAGGTGCTGACCGAAGACTTGGGGTTGGTGCCCGGCAACCGCGTTCTGCTGCGCGGCAGCAACTCTATTGACCTGGCTCTGGCGTGGTTGGCCGTTATCAAAGCCGGGCTAGTCGCCGTAGCCACCATGCCGCTGCTACGTGCCAAAGAGCTGGGCGAGATCATCGCTATATCGCAACCCAGTGTCGCGTTGTGTGACGCAAAACTGCTGGACGAATTGCATGTTGCGCATGCAGCAAACCCGGTGATGCAGGGCATCATTCCCTTCAACCTGATGAATACGCCCGGCAGCTTGGCCGTGCGCGCTGTTAGCAAAAGCGGTATGTGTGCAGCCTGCCCGACCAGTGCAGACGATATGGCGTTATTGGCCTTTACCTCTGGCACTACGGGCAAACCCAAGGCCGCCGTACACACCCACCGCGACGTATTGGCCGCCTGCGCTGCCTGGCCACGCTCGGTACTCAAAATTCAAAGCAGTGACATCGTCATCGGCTCGCCACCATTGGCCTTTACTTTTGGCTTGGGTGGTTTGCTACTGTTTCCAATGGCGTATGGTGCGTCGGTGTACTTTCATGATGCGCCCTTCACCCCTGAGCTTAAAGTGCACACCATCAACCAGGTGGGCGCCACCCTCGTCGTGTCTGCGCCCACTTTTTACCGCCAAATGGCACCGTTTGCCAAAGCCCTGGGGGTGCCCACTCTGCGCCAATCTGTCAGTGCAGGCGAAGGCCTGCCCGACGCCACGCGAACGGTTTGGCGCGAGGCTACGGGTCTGGAAATGGTAGACGGTATTGGCGCGACTGAAATGTTCCACATCTTTATCTCCAGCGCTGGCGCTGATGTGCGGCGCGGTGCGATTGGCAAGGCGGTACCAGGCTACAGCGCGCGCGTGGTTGACGACTGCGGCCTTGAGCTGCCACACGGCAGCGTAGGCAAGCTGGCCGTGACTGGCCCTACGGGCTGTAAATATCTGGACGACCCCCGGCAGGCCAACTACGTGAAAGCCGGTTGGAACTACCCTGGCGATACTTTTGTACAAGATGCAGACGGGTATTTTTTCTATCAGGGGCGTGCAGACGACATGATCATCAGCGTGGGCTACAACATTGGTGGGCTCGAGATTGAAGACTGCCTGCTCAAACACCCGGCGGTGGCGGAGTGTGGCGTTGTAGGCAAGCCCGACTATGAACGCGGCATGATCGTCAAGGCTTTTGTGGTCTTGAAACCGCTTGCGACAAGTGGGCAAGGAGCTGATTTGGCGCAGATGACACGCATATTGCAAGAGCATGTCAAAGCGAACCTGGCACCGTACAAGTACCCTCGCGAGATTGAATTCTTAAGCGTCTTGCCTCGCACAGAAAACGGCAAGCTGCAACGCTTCAAACTTAGACACAGCTCATAAAACGATTAGAGACCGACGATGCTGAAACGTTTGCAACCACCCGCCTGGGCTGAACCCAAAGGCTACGCCAATGGCATGGCCGCACGCGGTACCTTGATTTTTGTAGGTGGGCAGATTGGCTGGGATGCGCAGCAGCAGTTTCAAACTGACGACTTTATTGCCCAGTGCGCGCAAACTCTGCGCAATGTTTTGTCTGTTCTGCAGCAAGCGGCCGCAGGGCCTGAACACATGGTACGTATGACCTGGTACGTGACCGATCGCGCAGAGTACAACATACGGTTGAAAGAATTGGGCGATGTCTACCGCAAGGTAATGGGCAAACACTTTCCAGCCATGACCTGCGTAGAAGTTTCAGGTTTGATGGAACCACGGGCCAAAGTGGAGATTGAGGTCACTGCTGTGTTACCTGACTAAACAAAAAGGGTGCCGAAGCACCCCTTTTTTTGGTTTGACCATCAAATACGGCTGTTGCCAGCGTATTTATTGCGTAAGCAGCTATTAAATATGTAGCAATTACTTAACAATACCAGTGACTTCGATCGTCACACGGCGGTCTGGCTGCAAGCAAGCAATGAGTTGTGCGCGCGGCAGTTTGTCAGAGCAACTGGTTGTTACTGGCTGATTCTTGCCTTTGCCAATAGCCTCTACCCGGGTAGCTTTGACACCCATACCGTCAAGCAACTGCCTGACTGTGGCTGCACGATTGGCAGACAGTGGGTCGTTGTAGCTATCAGAACCCAGACGGTCCGTGTGACCTACGATAGTCATGGTGTTGACGGTCTGGTATGACTTCAAGCGCTGAGCAATAGCCACTAAACGCTCTTTACCAGATGGCAGCATTTCGTCACGCCCAGACTTGTCAAAATTGAACAAGGTATCAGCCAACAAAATAAAGCTTTCTTTGGTAATGACGGGAGCAGCAACGGGTGCAGCGGGTGCAACTGCGGCTGGAGCGACTACTGCTGGCGCAGCCGCAGGAGCTACAGCTCTTGCTACCGCCGGTGCAGCGCAACTGGCAGCCTCTTGGCCAGCGCGGCGAATGCCATCTTCTGCCATCATCACGTGTGGTGTAGCAGCGCGCCAACCCGTTTGCTCTTGTGCATGGCCTGCACGCACCAAACGCACTTCAGAACAGGCGACGGTACGGGCATTGCATGCCAGAGTAGCGTCGTTGTCTTTGAACTTGGACAAAGAAGCCCACAGGTCGTCACGCAAACGGGTACTGCGCGCTACGTGAACGGTGTCGTAACCCACTTTGGCGGTTTTGTTTGCCTCAAGCGCCTGAATGATTTTCTGCGACTCGGTCATCGACTCTTCGATGTAGCCAGTGCGGTCATTCTCGTGGTATTGCGTCTTGGCTGTATCCAGCCAGCACTGTGCTTTAGCCAATGGGTAGTAGTTTTGTGCAACGCCAGCTTCGCTCAGCTTGCGCAGGCGCTCTTGCAACGCATCTAGTGTTTTGCGGTCAGCCAGTACAGGTGCTTCGGTGATGCGGGCTTGTTGTGGATTCAAGCCTGTATTTTGCGCAGCAGGCCCAGGAAGCTCTTTTTTGCCAGAAGACGCGCAGCCGATAAGGGCGAGCGACACTACGAGCATAGAAACGGCGGTGTATATAGAATTTTTCATGTCAAACCTCATCATGGCCTGGCGGGTGCGGCGCCCGTCCCAATAGCGGGCGATACAGTGGGACTCAAGGCACGGTTCACTTTGGCGTCACTGCCCTTGAACAGGTCTTCGTCAAACTTGTAGCGCACACCCAGCACCCAGCCGCGGTTGGTGTAATCACTACCCGTCAAGTCATCATCGCGGAAGCCGCGCCAGTTGTAGCCCAGGGTAACGAGCAGGTTATCCACGAGGGTGTAGCCCACCTCTAAACCATAAGCATATTGTTTTGCGCCGCCACTGCCAACCAACATCGTAGTAATACCACCTACTGACCAGCGGTTGGTGACGTCATACGTAATGCGTCCGCCCAGCAAAGATGCGTTGTAGGAACTATCGGTATTGCCCTGCAGTAATTCATTCACGCGCTTGGCTGCAAATCGACCAGAAACAAACCATGGGCGTGAGGGGTGGTAATTGCCACGCAAACTGACGATATCGGTACCGTTGCGCGTTCCTGCACCATCGTCAGAAGTCTTGCGCTCATACAAGCCCAAAGCATCAAACTTGTTATTGTCCACCGGGCGGTAAGCAAACCCTAGTTGCAAGCGGTTCTGGCGGCTATCTGCTGCACCTGAACGCGGGATGATGAGACTCAAATAGTCGCGCGCAATAAATGTCCAGTCACGGTCTAGCTTGCGGGCAGCCGATGCTGTGAGCAACCAGTTAGTGTTGGTATTGTCTTCACGCCATTCGAGGCGGCCAGAACCTTTCCACAGCGGGTTGGCCGTGTATTCGACACCCAGGCCTGCAGCCGTGCTGTTGCCAGCAGTGCTGACGAGTCGTTCGACATTCGTCACCAGCCGTAGGCCTTCGGCCACGTTCCAGCCGTTACGCAGACCAATGGCATTTTGCACTGATTTGCCCGAACTGCTGTCGGTCAAGCGGTATTCGCTGTATAGCGAACCGTCTTGCATATATTGCGTGTCGATACCCAGGGCAAATGCTCGCGATAGCGGCCCGGTTCCCAAGCCATAGCTGCCCGAATATTGGTGGGTGTATTCGTAGCGTGAGTAGATGCGGGTCTTGTCTGCCACACGCCAATCAGCACCTAAGCGGTAGAGGTTATTACCGCTATCTCCGCCAAATTCGCGTTGCACCTCACCCGTCAAATCTATCGTATTGGTAGCTGCATATTTGGCACCCAGTTTGATCGTGTTGCCAGGGTCAGTACCGGTAATACGTTGCAATTCTCCGTTCACGTTCAGTTTGTCAGTAATTTTATAGTCTGCGCGACCAAATACTGAATTACGGTCAACGTCGGGGGGTGGAGTACCTACTGTGTTAACAGCACTGTTACACACCACCGGTTGTCCAGTTGCAGGATCTATCTGCTGATTGCCCACTTGGCTGATACCGAAACCCGTGTTGTAGCCCGGAACAATGCCCGGATAGGGGGGTATGTTGGTAGTTGAGCAGCCAGCCAGAGTTTGTTGCGTCAGGCTCAAGGAATTTTGCTGCACATGGCGCACACCCGCGCCTACCGTGAGTCGATCTGTGAGTTTCAAGTCTGCCGCCAAAGAGGCTGCTTCGTCTTTGCTGCGTACAATACGGTCTTCAGAACGTTTTGCATCCGCAGTAATGGTCAAAGCATTGGTTGCTTTGTAAGCCGCTGCGCCGCCAAGCTCTTGTTTGCCGCCTGTGATGCCACCTGACGGATTGTTAAAGTCGTCGCCCGCGCGGGTCACAAATACATTGCCTCGCAAAGTCTCGTCGGCATGGCGAAGTTCGATACGTGTTGCGTTGCCATCCAGCTTGCCACTCTTGCCAGCAAAGTTCGCACTGTTATTGGTATTAAAACCGTTGGCGTTGGTGTTAACCACGCTGCTTGAGCGGGCCACTTCAGCTATCAGTTCAGTGTTCTTGGTCAGCTTGAGCTGTAGATTTCCACCCGTCAATTCGTAGGGCGCAGCGGGGTTCTTATCGCGAGCTGCCGACACTCCTACCGTGATGCTGTCAGACAATTTAAGTTTAGCATCGCCACCGTACACAAAGAAGGTTTCGCCGCCCTGCTCTACCTCATACGTCACCCGAATCGATACTGGGTTCAACTGATCGTCAACACTGGGGACGGGTGCTCGAAAGAGAATCTGTCCGTTAAACGGTTCAAATTCATAGTCAGATTCACGTGCGAGGGCTGTGGTCTTCAAAATGACCGAGGTTTGGTTGCGATTGCGCACCACAATCTCCACCTTTTCCGAGCCCTTGATACCGTTAGGGTTGGAAACTGAATAAGGGCCCGATACGCCTCGTGCAGGAAATTCGTCTGATACCTGGCGGAAACTTTGCTTTGATGCAAATACGTTAGCGGTTACATTGCCTTCTTCATAGTGCCCGCGCAAGCCTGGCAATGAGCGGTTGTATTGGCTGATCGTTCGCCCAGGACTATCGTCCGTAGTGGTGTAGTCGCCGTACATCAAGAAGCTGCGATTCTTGTCGATCCGCACATACAGCTTGCCAGAGCTTTGTGCGTCGGCGCCGCGCACGCTGGAATCACCATACACCGGATAAAAAGCGTTAGGATCAATGGACTGAAATAGTTGCGGGCGGGTGTCTTTATCAGAATCGTAGGCTGCGGTTATAAGATACTCGCCCTTGATTTTTCCTTTTAGGTACAAGGCAGCGCGAGCACCTAAATTGCTCTTGCCGCCATTGAACTCTTTAGTGAAGCCTTTAAGTTCGTTGTCAAAACCGTCGTTTTCCCGAACAGGAACGATGGTTTTAGGGTCGAATTTATCTGAGCGCAGGCGACCTTCAATCAAACCAACTGCAATCATTTCTCGCAGCTCGGGCACATAGCGAACAGTTACTTTCTCTGCAACACCCTTCACGCTCACACGCAAAACAACTGCGTCTGGTTGATAGGGTGCAATCAGCTTGAAGTTCAAAACACCGTCTTTGGATTTGGCCTGTACGCCGGGCGTCACGCGGTCAATATCACCACGGTCAGCACCAGATTCGGATGTCAGTCTTCCGGGCAACAAGATGCGAGCGCCACCATTGATTTCAATCGTGACCTCTTGCTCGCCTTTGAGTGGCTCGCCTTTAATGTCTAGTAATTGAACCTGTACCTCAGTGCCTGTCACGCCATCAGCAGGCAGATTGTCAGCAGCAACGTTGATCTTGATTTTTTCGACTGGCGAACTCAACCGCTCCAGGAACGAGTTGAAAGGACGTGGCCCGATACCAGGCTGACCACCAGTTTCAAACAAACTCTTGGCTTCTGAAACGTCTGCACTGGTTGTATTTACCGCTGGCTGGGCAAGCGCCAAGCCGTGCAGCAAGACCACAGCCACCGCAATGGGCGTGCGACGTAAATAGCCTAGCGCAGCTTTGTCTATTGGATACTTCATTTTCATGGACGCGTACCTCCAGCCGGTGCGTTCGGTGGACTTACAGGCTCGCTAGGGCGCGGTGCAGGCAATATTTGTTGCTGCGCTTCAGAAGGACGGTTATCAATTTTTAAATCTGGTGCAATTTCTTTTTCTGGTGCCAACACACCGCCCTGTGCGCGGCGTGCCTTGACTTGGTCCAGTACCTCTGGGCTGCATGAGCCCTCAATGAAGTCTGCACGAGCCAATTCACCGCCTTTGAGGTCAACAAAGATGCTATCGCCTACACCCGCATTGCGGTTGCTCGATGGCAACAAGCGTGACCCTTTAGGCAAAGTCGAACGATCAACTTTGACAACGTGCGTTTGTGGCTTGAGACCGCACATGCTGTACTTACCTTCGTTGTCAGTGATGACATAAGTGCCGTCCAACATCACCAGGCGCACACCTGGGATGCCCAATTCACGAGAACCGCTTTCATTGTTTTGTACGTGGCTACCATCGCAATCCACATACACCTTACCGATGACGCAACCATCATTACTGAAGACGCCGCCTTGGACGTTTACCTTGAACTGGGCTGTCTTGGAGCGTATTCCATTACCAAAAATCGCCGTGGCACGGTTGATGCCATCACCTTGCTGAGAACCCACGCCCAACCGCACGTAATAGCTTAGCTCAACTGGTGGCGCATTATTTCCTGCAAGAGTACCAATATTGAAGGTCAATGCACGTCCTACGCCTCCAGCTGGGTCAGCAATAGTCACGCTATTCAAACGTGCAGTTCCAAGAATGTAGCGGAAGCCAGCAGGCAACAAGTCTTCAAGCTTCACATTAGCAATCAATATCGCGGTAGTGTTACGCAAACGGATGGTATAGCGCACAGAATCAGCCACTTCTGCCACAGTCTTATCACCCACTTTAGTGACCCGAATTGAATCTGAGGTCAATGGATCGAGCGGAATGTGATTGTGCTTAACGCCTTTAGAAGTTGGGTCGAAGTCGAATTCAAGGAAATACTGTGTGCCAATTGCACTGACTGCACCAGCTACGTTTACTGCAACCGCAGGTGCGGTCGTATTCGGCTGCATCAAGATGAAGTTACCCGGACCCGTAGGCGGTTTATAGGCTACGCCATTTACAGTACCGATTGTTGTGTTAGGAGCAACGCCAGGTGCCGACACACCACCCTGAATTGCAGGAGTGGGCAAATACTGCGCCGGTGGCGTAACTTGCAGCTTGTAACGACCACTTGGCGCGCTTGGCAAGAGATCGAATTGATACAAACCAGATCCATCAGTCGTCATTGACGGTGAGCCTTGTAGCAGATCAGTTCCCAGCACAGGGGCGCCATTAGGCCCAATCAACGTCACTATCGCACCAGCTACTGGATCTCTGGTAATTGCATCGTACACAACGCCACTCGGATCTATGGGCAAGTTTTGCTCAATCGTATTGTCGCCTGAGTAAAGTGTCACATTGCTGATCGCTCCACTAATAACCCCACCACCAGTGAACACACTTGTAGTAGTGCCTGTTGAAGCTTTGCCGCCTTCTGTTGTAGACGTTTGGTTTTCCGGCGTAGATACAAGTATTTGACCAGCCGGGTTCTTGAAGCGTACTGAATAGCCACTGCCTGGTACTTGTCCAGTTATTACATAGCTTCCAGTGGAGCTAGTGATAGCCGAACCAACAATGGTTCTTCCTTGCAGCAATTCAACTTTCCAGCCTGACAAATCTTTGTCCAGGCCTGGTTGGTACTTCTTATCTCCGTTGATATCTAGCCAGACTCGGCCAGAAACAGAGGCGTTCGGTGTACCCGCTACCAAGGTGGCGGTGGCCACGTTGTTGGCTGTGGTTGTCTCAGGCACGCTGGAGGTGCCGATGTTGGAGGTCACGGTCGCGCCGCTGGTGGTCACTGGC
>JAYVTG010000106.1:0-51535 GCA_043774625.1 Polaromonas sp.
CATCCCCCCCCCCCCCCCCCAGAAGCATGTGATTCGCCCTGTTTAAACGCCTTATATCCCTGCTCAAGCGCCATTTATTTCCCTCACAGTGCACATCAATATGAATGTGCATCTATTTGCAATATACCTGCTTCTCCTTCTGTCAAGAGTAACTATTTGCAATACGTATGCGGGGATTGTTAATGCTACACGGCCGCTTCGTCTTGCTCACCCGTGCGAATACGCACCACCCGCTCTACGCTGGTGACAAAAATCTTGCCGTCGCCGATTTTGCCGGTGCGCGCTGCGGCCACGATGGCTTCTACGCAGCGGTCTACGTCTTCGCTTTTGACGGTCACTTCTACTTTCACCTTAGGCAAAAAGTCCACCACGTATTCCGCGCCACGGTACAGCTCGGTATGGCCTTTTTGGCGGCCAAACCCTTTGACTTCGGTAACGGTAAGGCCCGTAACGCCGCATTCGTGCAGGGCTTCGCGGACTTCTTCTAGCTTGAAGGGTTTGATGATGGCGGTGATTTGTTTCATGGTGGCTCCAGCGAGAGAAGTTAAGTGAATGCTTTATGCGCGAAATTTAGAGGTTATAGGATAACGCCAATCTTTGCCAAAACTCCTATGGGTAACGCGAATACCCACGGGAGACTGGCGGCGCTTGTATTCGTTGATGCGAATAAGCCGTGCCACGCGCTCTACCGTAGCACGCTCGTAGCCCGCCGCGATGATGTCTTCCAGGCTGCCGTCGTTTTCCATATAGCGTTCCAAAATCGCGTCTAGCACCTCGTAGGGCGGCAAACTGTCCTGGTCTTTTTGGTCGGGGCGCAGCTCGGCGCTGGGGGGGCGGGTAATGATGCGCTCGGGGATGGGGTTGTCGCAGCTACCGTAGGGGTTGTGGGCGTTTCTCCAGCGGCACAGCTTGAAGACCGTGGTTTTCAGCAAATCTTTGATGACCGCAAAACCGCCTGCCATGTCGCCATACAAGGTGCAATAACCGGTGGCCATTTCGCTCTTGTTGCCCGTGGTGAGCACAATGGAGCCAAATTTATTTGACAGTGCCATCAGCAGGGTGCCGCGAATGCGGGCCTGGATATTTTCTTCGGTCGTGTCTTCCTTCAGCCCCTTGAATTCACCCGCCAAAGACGCCTTGAAAGCCTCAAACTCGGGCACGATGGAAATTTCGTCATAGCGCACCCCCATGCGCTTGGCCATGTCTCTCGCATCAATCCACGAAATGTCTGCGGTGTAGGGCGAAGGCATCATCACGGCGCGCACCTGGTCTTTGCCCAGCGCATCTACGGCAATAGCCAATACCAAGGCGGAGTCGATGCCGCCCGACAAACCCAGCAGCGCGCCAGGAAAACCGTTTTTGCCCAGATAGTCGCGCACGCCCAGCACCAGGGCGTCCCACAGGTCAGCTTCGTCGGTACGGGCGGGTTGCTTGTTTGCTATTATTTGTATAGCTGCTTGCGCATTATCTACGCTGGCGCTGGCCTGTTTTGCTTCAAAAATGAACAAATCTTCCTTAAAACTGGCCGCATTGCCCGCCAGCGTGCCGTCGGCATGCAGCACGAAGGACGCGCCGTCAAACACCACCTCGTCTTGCCCGCCTACATGGTGCGCATACACCAGGGGCAGCCCGGTAGCCAGCGCGCCGCGCCGCATGCGTTCCACACGCTCATGGCCCTTGCCCACGTGGAAGGGTGAGGCGTTGATCACGGCCAAAATCTCTGCCCCCGCCTCCTTGGCCAACTGACCCGGCTCGTCAAACCAGGCGTCTTCGCAAATCAGCAGGCCTACCGATACGCCTTCGACCTGAAACACGCACACGCCCTGGCCTGGGGTGAAGTAGCGCCGCTCGTCAAACACCTGGTAGTTGGGCAGTTCGCGTTTGGCGTAGGTTTCAATTTTTTTGCCTTCCAGCAACACGCTGGCCGCATTGTGCCGCCGCTGCACAGCCACGCTTTTGGTACGGCTGTCGCCCCCCGTGGGGTGCCCGACGACGACGTGCAGGCCCTTTAACCCCGCCAATTCGCGGGCTACCGTGGTCAAGGCATCATCACAAGCAGCGGTGAAGCTTAAGCGCAGCATCTGGTCTTCGGCGCTGTAGCCGCTGATGGACAATTCAGGCGTTAGCACCAGGCGCACGCCCTGCGCGTAAGCGGTTCGGGCGGCGTCGATGATCTTGGCTGCATTGCCCGGCATGTCACCTACGGTAAAGTTCAGTTGCGCAACGCAAATTTTCAAAGTCATATCAGGATCAATTTTGGTGCCAAAACAAGTTAACTACAGTGTAGCCCACGCCAGTCATGCTGCCAGTGCACCGGGCGTAGCACCCTACTGCGTGCGCGTGCATTCCAGCCCGCTGGACATAGACGCCGCGCAGTGGAACCAGCTACTGGCCGCCTGCGACGCGCCCACGCCTTTCATGCGCCACGAATACCTGGCCGCCCTGCACAGCAGCGGCTCGGCCACCCAGGCCAACGGCTGGTTGCCGCAATTTGTTTCGCTGTACGCACCCGACGAGAAAGAGCTGCTGGCCAGCGCCCCGCTGTACGTCAAAGACCATTCTTACGGCGAATACATCTTTGACTGGGCCTGGGCGCGCGCCTACCAGGAGCACGGTTTGCGCTACTACCCCAAGGCCAGCGTTGCCATACCCTTCACACCTGTGCCCGGAACCCGTTATTTGGCTAAAAATAGCGCAATGTCAGCGTGCCTATTGCGCGAGCAGCTATCATTTTGTGAGCAAAATAAGTTATCGTCTCTGCATGGGTTGTTCATCTCTGACGCAGATAAAACGGTTACCGACACCGCGCAGCTCATGGCGCGGCAAACCGTGCAATTTCACTGGATCAATCAAAAACCCGATGGCCTGCCCTGGCGCAGCTTTGACGAATACCTCACAGGTTTAGCCCAAGACAAACGCAAAAAAATCCGCACCGAGAGGCGCAAGGTAGCGGACGCAGGCATTACATGGAAGACCAGCGTGGGGGCCGACATTAGCGCCCAAGAGTGGCAGTTTTTCTACCGCTGCTACGAACGCACCTACCTCGAACACGGCAACCCGCCTTACCTCACCCCTGCCTTTTTTGACAGCATGGCCACCACCATGCCCGAGAACTGGGTGCTGTTTACCGCGTACTTTCAAAATCAGCCAATTGCTACAAGTTTAATAGCTGTCTGCGCATATTCCACGCTGGCTAGTGGCCAAAATGACTCCCAAAAGTCTAACAAGGTAGCCTATGGCCGCTACTGGGGCGCTCTGGCTAGAGTAGACAGCCTGCACTTTGAAGCCTGCTACTACCAGCCGCTGCAATGGTGCATAGACAACGGCTTTACCCGCTTTGAAGGCGGCGCGCAGGGCGAACACAAAATGGCCCGTGGCCTGCTGCCCATACCCACCCACAGTGCCCACTGGCTGGCCCACCCACAGTTTGCTGATGCCGTGGCGCGGTTTTTAGAGCGCGAGGGGGTTGGCATTGACAATTACCTGGAGCATCTGCAAGAGCGCAACCCGTTTCGCCCTGCTAGAGTGCCATAAAGCCCAACAGCAGGTTTGCGTGGCTCCAGGCGCCACGTCAGGCAATCAGATGTTCCCAATGGCCGTTGGCACAAAAAGTTTCAAACCAGAACTCGTGCACATAGCGGTGGTGCATGGGGTGATGACTACAGATCAGTTCATTGCCTGCCCACACACCATGCCAAAACTGGCGCGTCATTTGGCCATTCGTATCCGTATAAAACACAGTTGCGCCGACAAACAGGTTGCCATCTTCTGTTTTGGTAAACACCTTGTCCAGACACAGCACGCCATCGCCCATCGGCATGGCTGCAAGCTTGGGGGTTGACCAGCGATTGCCGGACGATGATGACGATGCACCGCTTTCAACCGTGGTTCGAATCGCCAACCCGTCAACCGCCAGCACCACCAGCCTACCGTTACCTTCTGCGCCCACCGTAAACGATGTAGCCCGCAGCCCAGTACTGGTCAATTTGCCAGCCTTACGCCAGGTGCTGGCAAGTTCGAAGCTCCAAACGCAACCGTCGGGGCCGATACAAAATGACTCTTGCTGTGCATTGGCATTGGTAACTACCAATACATTTTTACCCGGTTGTTTGGCTAGGCGTTTGTTACAAAACATGCTGCAAAAACCCCTCCACGCCGAGCGATATGCTGAAAAGGGGGCAATAGTTAGAGCAAGCATATGAATGGGTCGTTCTGACAAGAATAAGAAAAAATGCGTTTTTTGGTTTAATGTGACGACCAATTTTGATTGGAAACCCGGTTTACCGCATCGTACGAACTAACTAGATAACGGAGGGCAAATTTGCGTGATACTTACATGGTGAATTCATCTTCTACCCCCAATGCAGTTCTGATCGACGACCACGCACTGTTTCGTACCGGGCTGCGCATGATCGTGCAGTCACATCCGCAAATACACGGCATAGCTGAAGCTGGATCCATACGTGAAGCGGAAACTTTTGCTAGCGAGCATGTTCAACTGGTGTTTCTGGACGTGCAATTGCCGCAAATCAACGGCTTGGACGGCCTACGCTGGATACGCAGCCTGTTTCCCCAAGCCCGCATCCTGGTGGTGTCGGCTAGCATGGGCACGCAGGCTGAACAACTGGCTCAAGAACGCGGAGCGCACGGCTACATTAGCAAAGCTGCATCAGCTGACGATATTTTGAGCGCTATCACCACGCTTTTGAATGGCAAGGAATTTTTCTCGCAGCTGGTTGCATCGTATAGCCAGCCAAGGGGCAGTGCCAGCAGGTTAACCTCGCGCCAACTGGATGTATTGCGCCTATTGGCTGCAGGTCAATCCAACAAATTGATAGCGCGCGACATGGAATTGAGCGAAAGCACGGTGCGCGTACACGTGGCGGCCGTTTTTACGCATTTTGGTGTGAATAGCCGTACGGCAGCTACATTGGCGGCGCAGCGGGCCGGCTTGGTGAGCCTGGGAGGAGCGATGTAGTGAGCGATAGAGAGTTAGAAGTTCTGCGCCAGCAGGTTGCACTGATGCTGCGCAACTTTCCAATCACCATCTTGAGTTCATACCTGGTCGCAGTGTTGGCAACCTGGGCCATGCAGGGTTTGGTAGAAAAAACCGCTTTGAATATCTGGCTAGTCAGCCAGACAATTATTTCTGGTTCTCTATTCTTTTGGTTTCGCTTACGCTTACGCCACAACAACCCACGGCAAGTCGCACGATGGATGGTAATGTGCCTGGGCGTGATGGGCATGAGTTGGGGCAGCTTCGCCGTTACAGCCGTTTTCTACGGACCACCCGTGGGTATGTTGTACGCAATGTCCGTCATGTGCGGGGTCATGTCCGGTTGGTTTGGCTTGTCAGGCCCCATTTTTCGGGCTCTATGGCAATTTTGATACCTGCAATTACAGCGGTGGGCTTCGGTTTTGCGTATGTGGACGGTCAAGGATATTTAGCTTTGAGTCTGATGACTCCGGTTTATTTTTTACTGCTCGTCTCGCAAATGCGCACGGTAGAAACATCTACTCTACGCAGCATTGACCTGCAAATGGAAAACACCGGTTTGGTAGAAAAATTGCGCCAAGAATCGCATCAGGCAGACTTGGCCCGCGCAGCAGCCGAACAAGCCAACGCCGATAAATCCAAATTTTTGGCTGCTGCCAGCCACGACTTGCGCCAACCCTTACATGCCATGGGTTTATTTTTAGAAGCGCTGCAACGAACGAGCTTGAATGCAGAACAACAGCTAGTGTTAAAACACAGCAAAACTGCGTCAAACGCTGCAGGTGAAATGCTCACCACTTTGCTGGACTTTTCCAGACTGGAGGCTGGCGTCGTTAGCGTTGAGCCCAAAGCTTTTAACGTGCAAGCGCTTTTGGGTAAACTGGAACAAGTATTTGGGGCGCAGGCCGATGCTAAAAATTTGTTCTATCGCACCCGAGAGACTGCCTTGGCTGCTTTCGCTGATCCAAGCTTGGTCAATTTGGTCATGCATAACCTGATCAGCAACGCTATTCGCTACACCGACCGTGGTGGCCTGATGGTGTGTTGCAGAAAGCGCAACAGACGCCTGGCATTGGAAGTATGGGACACAGGTATTGGCATTGCAGCTCAAGACCAGACCAGTATCTTCAAAGAATTTCATCAATTGGGTAATTCAGAACGCGACCATCGCAAGGGTTTGGGTTTGGGTTTAGCCATTGTACAAAAGCTGGTGCAAGAAATGGGCACACAAATACAGGTGGTGTCACGCCCAGGCCGTGGTTCCATGTTCCGCCTGTGGCTAGATGAGTATGATGGCTATGTGTACGATGCGGCAGTCAGCATTACATCAAGCTTGGGGCTGCAAGGTCTGCACGCGCTGGTGGTTGACGACGAAGAGTCTGTTCGTCTGGGCATGCGCGAGCTACTCACCAGTTGGGGTTGCATTTGCCGGGTTGTACAAGACATTGATGAAGCGTTGAATACACTCAAAGAGTTTATGCCTGATGTGGTGATTAGCGACTACCGATTGCGCGACAACGTGAACGGTGGTCAGGTCATCGAGGCTGTGCGACGTGTTGTGGGAAGCCAACTACCAGCCATCATCGTCACTGGAGACACAGCACCCGAGCGTTTGCGAGAAGCGCAAAACACCCAGGCAGTGCTGCTGCACAAGCCTGTATCGTCAGATGAACTGCGCAAGGTATTGCAACAACTTGTGCAATAAACCCATGAATAAACTGTCGTACTCTTTATGCTATTAAATTTATAGCTTCTGGCGCTTATTCCGCGGTAAAAATAACCAAAATACTATTTCATTCGCTGTTCCAGCCGTTTTTGTGCGGTACGCAGCAGAAAGTGAATGTCAACAAGGGCGGTGTCAGGGTGGTTGTTATAGTCCATGATACGGTGTAGCTTTCTCGAAAATCTGTACCTTGGCGCTCCAAGCTGCGGATAACCGTATTGGGTTCCTGCTTGGGCAGGACAGAACAGGCAAAAAGAACCATAAGCGTAAGAGTAGCGAGAAACGCACTTTCATGGCGTATCGCCAGATGGTGTGTAGTTAGGTAAGTCATAGACTTTTTAGCATCGATTCACATGACGCTGAACGCATGCCGCCATCGATAAAGCCCACCTCGACCACTAAAGTGTTTGGTTTGCGCACAAACCCCAGTACGGAGGTACACCACTTGCGACTACAGTGGTGCATACCTTCACGCAGCTTTATAGAAAGACCTGCAGCATGAACAAAGCCAATAACAGCCTGAGCGGACTAGACGCTACGTTTCTGTACCTGGAAACCCCCGAAACACCCATGCACGTGGGTAGCCTGCATCTGTACGAATTGCCAGCGGGTTTGAAAGGCAGTTTTCATGCGCAGGTGCTCAAACACATGTCAGGGCGTATTCATCTCTCGCCGATCTTCACCCGCAAGCTGGCGTTTATGCCGTTTAACCTGGGGCATCCGCAGTGGGTGGATGACGAAGACTTTGATCTGGACCAGCACATCATCAAAATTGGTAAGACTGTCAAAGGTAAAACCGTTACCGAAAAAATGGCGCAAGACATGGCGGCTGCGCTGCATGGCGAGTTGATTGACCGCAGCCGCCCGCTTTGGGTGTTTTATGCTTTTGATAGCATCTTGCGCAATGACGGCAAGCGCTGCGCCGGTTTTTATTCCAAAATTCACCACGCTGCACTAGACGGAAAAGGCGGCACCGTGCTGGCCAATGCCGTGCTGGACGTGAGCCCTGTGCCGCGCGAAGTGCCGCCGCCAGACCCAGCAAACAAACGCAAGGCTACAGATTTGAAAATTGGCGAAATGATTGGCGCAGTATTTTCCAATTCACTCGCGCAGTACGCCAAGCTGGCCAAGTCGCTACCCGCAGCGGCAACGCAACTTGGTAGCAGTTTGGTAAAAAACAGCACCAGGGCCAGTGGCAGCACTATCAAAGCCAAGTCGCCCCTCAGTCTGGCTCCTAAAACACCGTTCAACGTAGGCATCAGCGCGGACCGCGTCTTTGTCACTGCCAGCCTGCCCTTTGCCGAATGCCGCACCATGGCCAAGTCGATAGGTGCCAGCTTTAACGATATCGTGCTGTGGATTTGCTCAACCGCCCTGCGCACTTACCTTGCAAAGCACGCCAGCATCCCCAAAAAGTCGCTGATAGCCGCCATGCCCGTGAGCCTGCGCGACGACAGCAACAAAGACATGGGCAACCAGGCCAGCATGAGTCTGGCCAATTTGGGCACCCATATTGCGCACCCCATGAAGCGCATGAACGCCATCATGGAATCTACCGGCAAGGTAAAAAAAGCGCTGCTGAACCTCAAATCCGTACTGCCCACCGACTACCCCGGCCTGCTAGCCCCGTGGGTGGTGGGCGGCGCGGCGCGCCTGGCCTTGAAGGCTTATGGCAGCGCGGGCATTGCACAGCGCTTGCCCATGCTGGCCAACCTGGTCATCAGCAACGTGCCCGGCCCACAAGTGCCTTTGTATCTGGCAGGTGCGCGCATGCTGACCTTTCACCCCTTGAGCATCGTCATGCACGGCCTGGGGCTGAACATCACTATACAAACCTATGCGGGGCGGGTGGACTTTGGCATCATCGCCGGTAAAAATGCGCTCGCGCATGCGCAGGATTTGGCCGACGCCATTGCCACCGCGTTTGAAGAAGCCCAGCGCCTGTATGCTTTTGCGCAGACTCCAGCAGTGGCACCACCTGTAATCGTTGCCTCTGTTGTTACAAAACCCTCCGTAAAAACCCCGGTCTCGGGAGCGACAAAAAAACGGAGCGCCGCCTCTAAAGTGAGACCGCTTAAAGCGAAAAAAGCAGCTACTCTTATGCCCAAGAGCCGTAACAATGCATAACGGTATGCTGCGACGCTTTATTTCTTGTTTACCTTTTAAAACCGCCTCACCTTCATGATCCATAACGATCCTCCCAGCTTCGGTTTGCTGGCGCTGGAACTGCGCGCTTTTTGGGAGTTTGGCTTTGTGCTACCCGCCTGGCCCGCCTTGCAAAAGGTCAAACGCGGCGACGGCCACAGCGTCATCGTCTACCCTGGCCTGAGCGCCAGCGACACCACCACGGCGCCCCTGCGCAAATACCTCAGCTCGCTGGGTTACGACGCCCACGGCTGGGGCCAAGACTTCAACTTTGGCCCCCGTGCAGGCGTGTTGGAGCGCGGCAAAGAACACATCGGTGAAGTTTTTAAAGCCAGTGGCCGCCCCATCAGTCTGATTGGCTGGAGCCTGGGCGGCGTGTATGCCCGCGAGCTGGCCAAAGAACTGTCTGGTAGCGTGCGCAGCGTGATTACGCTGGGAACCCCCTTTTCTGGCTCGCCCCGCTCTACCCGCGCCTGGCGGCTGTACCAATTGACCAGTGGCCGCGACATAGAACGCGAAGCCGAAAACTTCGACCTGCCAGCAGCCCCGTCCTGCCCGACCACCAGCATTTACTCGCGCACCGATGGCGTGGTGGCCTGGCAGGGCAGCGTGCAAGCGCCCAGCGCCCACAACCCGAATACCGAAAATATCGAAGTGCAAGCCAGCCACCTGGGCATTGGCCTGAACCCCAGCGCCTGGTGGGCGGTAGCCGACCGTTTGGCACAAGAGCCAGGGCGCTGGCAAACCTTTCAAAAACCGTCATTGCTGGGGCTGCAAGGTTTGGTGTACCCAGACCCGGCGCGGGCTGCGTAGCGGTGTGCTTCAAGTTCTGGTAAACAGCTTTCCACTGAGATTTTCGCTATTATTTTAGTAGCTGCTCGCGCATATTCCACGCTGGCAACCGGCTAATTTGCCTCTACAATCTGCCCCATGACCGCTGCGCATGGTGTAGACCATTACGAAAACTTTCCTGTTGCTTCTCTGTTGTGCCCAGCCCGGCTGCGGCCCTGCATTGCCGCCATTTACTGGTTTGCGCGCACGGCAGACGATATGGCTGACGAAGGCAACGCGACGGCCCAGGCGCGTCTGGCTGACCTGGCCGCTTACAGCGCGGACTTGCTGGCCTGCGCAGCTGGGCAAGCAGTTTCCAGCCGCTGGACGGGCATCTTTGCGGCTTTGGGCCAACACATCCAGGCATTTCAACTGCCTGTGCACCTGCTGGACGACTTGCTCAAAGCTTTTGAACAAGACGTGCAGCGCACGGCCGCTAACCAGTGGTACGCCAATGAGGCCGAGCTGCTGGATTACTGCGCGCTGTCGGCCAACCCGGTGGGCCGTTTGCTGTTGCACTTGTATGGCGTCACCGACCAAGCCGCTTTACAAGAGTCAGACGCCATCTGCAGCGCCCTGCAACTAGTCAACTTTTGGCAAGACGTGGGGCGCGATGCACGCAACCAGCGGTACTACCTGCCACTGGACTTGATGGCCCAATACGGCGTCACGGCGCTGCACATCAACGGCTTGCAAGACAACCCTGGCACTATAAAATTAATAGCTGCTTGCGCATATTCGGCGCAGGCTACCATGCTAAAAGGTGTGCAATTACCGTCCCGCGTACGCACCCGTATGCAAGGTTTTGACGGCTGGCGCGCCAGCCTGGAACTGCGCTGCGTCATTCAAGGCGGTTTGCGCATTGTCCAGAAAATCAAAGCCATGAACTACCAGGCCCTGAGCCAACGCCCCAAGCTTTCTGCATGGGACGGCTGCGTGGTGGTTTGGCGTGCTTTTTGGATGCGGGGTTAGGCCTATAGGTGTTGCACAGGCTTGGCGAGGCGTTTACGGTTGAGATCACCCAGCCTACATGCGTAACCCTGCGTCGTTGAATTTTGCGGCGACAATTAGCGCCATGACCCCCGAGCAATACGTTCAGCAAAAAGCCGCCGCATCCGGCAGCAGCTTTTATTACGCCTTCCTATTCCTGCCCAAACCCAGGCGCGCTGCCATCACGGCCTTCTACGCCTTTTGCCGCGAAGTAGACGATGTGGTGGACGAAGTGAGCGACCCGTCTGTTGCAGCTACCAAGCTGGCGTGGTGGGCCAAAGAAGTCTCGCAAGCCTTTGCAAACCCCACGGCAACCACTAACCGCCACCCCGTCATGCTCGCCCTGCTACCGCACGCAGCACCGTACAAAATTGAAGAACGCCACCTGCAAGCCGTCATCGACGGTTGCCGCATGGACCTAGAGCAAACCCGCTACCTAGACTACCCCAATCTGCAGCGCTACTGCCATTTGGTAGCCGGTATTGTGGGCGAAGTAGCCGCCAGCATCTTTGGCCAAACCGACCCGCAAACCACCCAATACGCCCACAAATTGGGGCAGGCATTTCAGCTCACCAATATCATCCGCGACGTAGGTGAAGATGCCCAGCGCGGCCGCATCTACCTGCCCGTGAGCGAGTTGCAGCAATTTGATGTGAAGGCCCACGAGCTGGGCAAGCGCGGCTATTCAGACCGCTTTACTGCGTTGATGCAGTTTCAGGCCCAGCGCGCACATGCGCTGTATGACGAAGCTTTTGATTTGCTGCCCAGCGCCGACCGCCGCGCTCAAAAACCCGGCCTCATGATGGCCAGCATCTACCGCACCCTGCTGCGCGAAATAGAAGCCGAGAATTTTCAGGTGCTGCACCAGCGCATCAGCCTCACGCCATTGCGCAAGTTTTGGCTGGCCTGGAAGGTGCAAGCGTTGGGGGGGTGAAAATAAATCCACCGAGAAAAACCACTGATTGCCAGCATGGAATATGCGTGAGCAGCTATCAAATATATAGTGATTTGACGAACCTCTCACTCTGCGCATACACTGGGCTTAACCTCACAGCCTCTGGAGTTCACCATGTTCCATCGCATGCTGCTTAGCATTTTTCTTCTGGGTCTGGCCCTGTCATTGCCTGTGCAGGCCGCAGACAAACCCCTCACCCGCGCGCAGGCGCTCAAGGACCTGTCGCAACCCGTTCCCGCCAAGCGTGGCGAAGCGGTGGTTCGTCTGGCCGAGGTGGGCACCATGGAAGACACCGACAAGCTAGTAGCCCGTCTAGATGACGATCACCCCATTATTCGTGAGCTGGCCGAGAAGGCGCTGTGGCAGATTTGGGGCCGTTCTGGTGACGCGGCCATAGACGTGCAGTACGCGCGCGGCATGGAGCAAATGGACAGCAACAAGCTGGACGAAGCAGTAGCCACCTTCAGCGGCATTATTCAAGCAAAGCCCGCCTTTGCCGAAGCCTGGAACAAGCGCGCCACCATTTACTATTTGCAAGGCAAGTTTGACTTGTCGATGAAAGACTGCGACGAGGTGCTCAAACGCAACCGCAACCACTTTGGCGCACTGTCGGGCTATGCGCAAATGTTTATCAAACAGGGTGAGTTTGACCGCGCCATCGACTATTACGAGCGTGTACTCAAGGTGCACCCGCACATGGCGGGCGCAGCTCAAGCCTTGTTTTTGCTGCAACACCAGGCAGAAGAAAAGCGCAAACGCGTGATTTGAGCTTTCGACAAACCTGCATTCAACAGACTAATGCACGGCCTGCTTCGCAAAGTACAAGACTTGTGGCAGATTCTTGAAATGCGCATCGCACGTAATGAGTTGCGCGCGCTGCTCTAGCGCGGTGGCATATACGATGGCGTCCGCTGTAGCCAGTTTATGCTCACGGTGCAAGGCGGCTGCACGCAGGGCAATGGTAGTGGACAGCGGCACGACAATGCATTTTTGGGTATAGGCAATCATCTGGTCGGCCTGCTCTTCACCCATTTCGCGGGTCAGCCATTTGGCCAGTTCAAGCTGAACCATCGTCGGCACCACGCATTCGTCACGCTGCGGCAGCTCTTTGCGCAACCGCACACCCAGGGCGCTGCCGGTTAGCCATTCAATCCACACCGATGTGTCTACGACCCGCATCAAAAGCGGTCTTGCCGGTCACGCACATTGGCCGTGTTGGCACCTTTGGCCATACCCGCCAGCTCATCCAGGCCAGGAACGGGCATTACCAAAACGCCTTTGCCTTTGGGGATAAACACAAACTCCTGCCCCGCCAGCCAGTGTTGCTCATCGCGAACGGGCTTGGGAATGGAGATTTGGAATTTGCTGGACAGGGTTGCGGTAGCTTTCATTTCTTTCTATTTCTATATCGATAAAAGATTGGTAAGATTTTAACATTACTTAGAATGCCCGTAATGAAACACCCTTTGCAAATTATTTACTCCATCGCATGCGCGTTTTAGTCATCGGCGCTGGCTGGGCGGGTCTGGCCGCAGCCATTCACGTCACCCAAGCGGGCCACCATGCTACAGTTTTAGAAGCTGCTCGCGCAATAGGGGGGCGGGCTAGAGCCTTAAATGTCACCCTGCCAAGCGGCCTGGAGGCGACGCTGGACAACGGCCAGCACATCATGATTGGCGCGTACAGCGACACGCTGCGCCTGATGCAAACCGTGGGTGTGGATGTGGACAAGTGTTTGCTGCGCATGCCTCTCACGTTGCGCTACCCAGATGGCAGTGGCCTGCAGTTACCTAGTTGGAAAAAACCCTGGTTTGCAGGCGTAGACGTGGCTACCGGCATCTTGCGCGCCAAGGGCTGGAGCCTGGGTGACAAAATCAGCTTGCTGAGGGCTGCAGACGCATGGAGGAGGTCCAACTTTATATGTGCAGAAACACATACCGTCGCCAATTTGTGCAAAGGTATCAGCCCCCGCGTGATGACGGACATGATTGATCCGCTGGTGGTGTCTGCGCTCAACACACCGACCGACAGAGCCAGCGGCCAGGTGTTTTTGCGCATCATGCGCGATTCGTTGTTTGCCAATTCGGACGCGGGGCCAGGGTCTAACCTGCTGCTACCCAAAGCAGATTTGGGGCAACTCTTTCCCACTGCCGCATGGGATTGGTTGCGTGCGCAAGGTGCAGACCTGCACACCGGTGTGCGCTTGCAAAGCTTGCAGGCTGCAACAAGTGCTAATAATCAGATACTATCAAAAAGTGAGCTGCTCACGCATATTCCACGCTGGCAATCGGCAGATTTACCTGTCAAAACAGATAATTTTGATGCTGTGATCGTCGCCACGCCGGCAGCCGATGCAGCGCGCATTGTGCGCACGTCTTTGCCAGATGAAACCGCAAATTCGACACAGCACTGGCTCAGCAAAGCCAACACCCTGCAATACGAAGCCATCACCACCGTTTATGCCCACAGCCCGCAGGCAAAGCTGGCTCAACCGATGCTGGCTCTGCGCAACAACGCTCAGGAACCCGCGCAGTTTGTTTTTGACCGTGGCCAGCTTACCGGCCATATAGGCCTGCTGGCCTTTGTCGTCAGCGCCAGTTCTGGTGATGCGGCCACGCTAGAGCAACAAGTCATAGCCCAAGGCCGCGCACAGCTTAACTTGCCCGACCTGCAACCCGTTAAAACCATCGTAGACAAACGCGCCACCTTTGCATGCACCCCCGCTTTAGAGCGCCCCGGCATGCACATTGCACCCGGTCTGCTGGCTTGCGGCGACTATGTGGACGGGCCATATCCGTCAACGCTGGAAGGCGCGGTGCGCAGTGGGCTGGCAGCGGCCAAGGTGGCCACGGGTCTGGGGTACAAAACGGTCATGCCAGAGGGTTTGTCCTATACCCGCCAAGCAGCTAAAAGCAGCTTACTGGGCTAACATCCACGTTTGGCATGCAAGTTGCTGTAACCACAGGGTTGACGGCCTGCATTCAAAGTTTATTCACCCTTTTGGAGCACACCATGTTGAAACTGGTTAAAAAATTAAGCCTCTTGTCGGCAGCCGCTGCAGCACTGGCCGTTACTGCACTACCCGCGCACGCTGGCAAAACTGTCGATGCCATCAAGGCGCGTGGTCAAGTTATCTGCGGTGTCAACGTAGGTTTGGCGGGTTTTTCGTCGGCTGACAGTAACGGTGCCTGGACTGGCATGGACGTGGACGTTTGCAAGGCCATCGCCGCCGCTACGTTGGGCGACGCAACCAAAGTCAAATGGGTTCCGTTGAACGCCCAACAGCGTTTTACCGCCCTGCAGTCTGGCGAGGTAGACATTTTGTCGCGCAACACCACCTTCAGCATGACGCGTGACGCGTCGCTAGGCCTGCACATGACAGCTGTGACCTACTACGACGGTCAAGGTTTCATGGTTCCCGTTAAAAGCAATATCAAAAGCGCCAAGCAACTGAAAAACGCCACCGTGTGTGTGCAGTCTGGTACCACGACCGAGAAGAACCTGACCGACTACAGCAAAGCCGCCAACCTGAACCTGAAACCTATTGTGTTTGAAAAGCAGGAAGCCGTGAACGCCGCTTACTTTTCTGGCCGCTGCCAGGCTTATACCACCGACGCATCGGGTCTTGCTTCTGTGCGCAACAAAGAGGCTACCAAGCCTGCAGACCATTTGATCTTGCCTGAGCTGATCTCCAAAGAACCCCTGGGCCCCATGGTGCGCCGCGGTGACGACGAGTGGTTTGCCATCACCAAGTGGGTCGTTTACGGTTTGCTGGAAGCCGAAGAGTATGGCGTAACACAAGCCAACGTAGACACCATGGTCAAAGACAGCAAAGACCCGGTGGTGATGCGCCTGACTGGCAGTGGTGAAGACACTGGCAAGCTGCTGGGCCTGGACAAAGAATGGCTCGTGCGCGCTGTAAAAGCCGTGGGCAACTATGGTGAGATTTTTGAGCGTAACGTGGGCCCTAAAACTACATTGGCCTTGCCACGCGGCACCAATAACCTGTGGAACAAAGGCGGTTTGATGTACGCCATCCCAGTGCGTTAATTCCACCCGACTTCAATTCCCTTTAGTTCCCCCACGGGCCGATCGATGTACCAAGGTGCTCGATGCGGCCCGTTTTTACTGGCGATGTTTTTTCTTTCAGGTTGTGTCTATGGCTGATCCAAGTTTCAACACCACCATGATTCCGCCGCGCAGCGCCCCTGCCCTGCGTAAGGCGGGCTTTTCATGGCGCAGCAAGCAGGCGCGTGCCATCGTCTACCAGTTGCTGGCCGTGTCGATCATTGCATTGTTAATCTGGCTACTGGTCAGCAATACGCTGGCCAACATGAAGGCGCGCGGCATTCAAAGTGGCTTTGACTTTTTATGGCAGCCCGCAGGCTTTGACATTGGCGAAGAATGGATTGGCTATGACTCCAATAACCATTACTGGAGAGCGTTTTTAGTGGGCCTGGTCAACACCTTACGCGTGGCGATTGTTGGCATATTTTTAACCAGTATTTGGGGCACCTTGCTGGGTGTGGGGCGCTATTCACGCAACGCCCTGATTCGCGGGCTTTGCTACACCTATGTGGAATGCTTTCGCAACATTCCGGTGTTGCTGCAACTGCTGATGTGGTATTTGCTGTTCACCGAATATCTACCGCAAGTCAATGAGGCATTGAATATTGGCAATTTGTTTTTCCTCAGTAAAAACGGCATTTCTTATCCCGTTCCCGTTTGGCAGTTAGGCCACACACTGGCACTTGCTGGCGCGGCACTGGGAGCTGCGGTGGCTTGGGCGTACGCAGGCCAAGCGCGCAAAAAGTTTGACCAGACCGGCAAACTCAGTCCGGTTTTATGGGTATCCCTGGGCTTGATCTTTGGCGTAGCCGTAGTCGGCTGGTTAGCAGGTGGTGCCCCCCGTGAATGGAATGTGCCCAAGCTCACCGAGATACAGGTAGAAGACGGCGGCTCGTTCACGCCAGAATATCTGGCGGTGTTGATTGGCCTTACGCTTTACACATCAGCCTTTGTTGCCGAGGTGGTGCGCGGCGGCATTGCCTCGGTGTCGCAGGGCCAGCACGAAGCCAGCGCTTCGCTGGGTTTGTCGCGCGGCCTGTCCATGCGCCTGGTGGTCTTGCCGCAGGCGTTGCGCGTCATCATTCCGCCCATGACCAACCAGTTTTTAAACCTCACCAAAAACTCGTCTCTGGCTGTGGCAGTGGGCTACCCCGATGTCGTATCTATTGCCAATACATCGCTTAACCAAACGGGCCGAGCGGTAGAGTGTATTGCCATCATCATGGCCATTTACCTCACTACATCCCTGGTCACGTCTGGTTTTATGAACTGGTTTAACGCCCGCGCGGCCATCAAGGAGAGATGAGCATGGCTGAAATATTTGCCTCTAAACCCGAGCGCCCCGCCCCGGTCAAAACGGTGGGTCTGATGCCGTGGATTCGGCAAAACCTGTTTGCCAGCCTGCCCAATACCGCATTAACCATCGCCATCGTTGGCATCTTGGTGTGGGCGCTGTGGGGCATCTTGCAATGGGGAGTGTTCAACGCCGTGGCTGCAGCCAATGCAGACCTATGCCAAGCCGCACGCGGTATGGGTGCCTGCTGGGGGGTATTGAACGAAAAAGCGCGTTTTATCGTGCTGGGTCGCTATCCGCAGCCAGAGCACTGGCGCCCTGTCATCGCCACGCTGGCTTTGATCGGTCTGGTAGTTGCCAGTTGTAGCCGCTTTTTCTGGAAGCCCTGGTTGGTTGGCGTGTGGGTCGCAGTGTTCACACTGTTCTTTGTGCTGATGGCTGGTGGCGTACTGGGCCTGACCAAAGTGCCTACAGACCAATGGGGCGGGTTGCCGCTCACCATCATGCTCACGGTTATCTCTATGACGGCGGCTTTCCCCATTGCCATGGCTGTGGCATTGGGGCGGCGCTCCAACATGCCCGCCATCAAAAGCCTGTGTGTGGTGTATGTGGAATTGATTCGGGGTGTGCCGCTTATCTCGGTATTGTTTATGGCCTCATTCATGCTGCCGCTTTTTATGCCTATTGGCAAATCACCCGATGTGCTGATTCGCGTCGTCATTGGCATTACCCTATTTGCTGCGGCGTACATGGCCGAGATCATTCGCGGTGGCCTGCAGTCGCTACCCAAAGGGCAAACCGAAGCTGCGGCCAGCATTGGCCTGAGTTACTGGCAAACGCAAATCAAAATTGTGATTCCACAGGCCTTGGGCGCTGTGGTGCCCAGCATCATGAATAACTTTATTTCGCTGTTCAAAGACACATCCTTGGTCACCATCGTGTCTTTGTACGAATTGACTGGCGCTTTGAGCCTGGCCGTAGGCTCTGACCCGAACTGGCGGCCTTTCAAAATTGAGGCGTATTTGTTTATCGCCGCCATTTACTTCATGTGCTGTTTTGCCATGTCGCGCTACAGCCTGTGGATTGAGAAGAATGTGGCTGTGGGCAGAGCCCGCTAAATCTGATTGCTACCGAGGAATAAAAATGACAGCACCCATCATCAGCTTTGAAAAAGTCAACAAATGGTATGGCAATAACTTTCATGTGCTGCGCGATATCGACTTGAACATAGCGCAAGGCGAACGCCTGGTGATTTGCGGGCCATCTGGCTCAGGCAAGTCCACACTCATCCGCTGCATCAACGCGCTGGAGGAATACCAGGAAGGCAAGCTCACGGTCGCAGGTTCGGTGCTGGGCGACGATATAAAAGCCATTGACGCGGTACGCCGTGAAGTGGGCATGGTGTTTCAGCAGTTCAACCTCTTCCCGCATTTGACCGTGCTAGAAAATCTCACGCTGTCGCCCACCTGGGTAGCAGGCATGCCCAAAAAAGAAGCTATTGAACGCGCCATGCAGCAACTAGAACGCGTGAAGATTGCCGAGCAAGCCCACAAATACCCGTTGCAACTCTCGGGCGGTCAGCAGCAGCGCGTAGCCATTGCTCGCGCACTATGTCTCACGCCCAAGATCATGCTGTTTGACGAGCCCACCTCTGCCCTGGACCCCGAGATGATCAAAGAGGTACTGGACGTGATGATCGAACTGGCCAAGGGCGGCATGACCATGCTGTGCGTGACGCACGAAATGGGCTTTGCCAAAGCCGTTGCTGACCGCGTGATTTTCATGGACCAGGGACAGATCGTCGAAGAAAACAAGCCAAATGAATTCTTTAACCACCCCAGGACAGACCGAGCACAAGATTTTTTGTCGAAAATTTTGGGGCATTGAAGGAGAGTCTTATGTGCCAATTGCTTGGAATGAATTCCGCAGCCCCTGCAGACTTGCGGTTTTCGTTTACCGGTTTCGCTGCACGCGGTGGCCTAACCGACAACCACGCTGATGGTTTTGGAGTAGGTTTTTTTGAAGACAAGGCCTGCCGCCTGTTTATGGATAGCCAGCCTGCTGCGCAGTCCCCCGTGGCGGATCTCATCAAGCAATACCCCATCAAGTCGCGCAACGTGATAGCGCATATTCGCAAAGCCACGCAGGGCGATGCCATGCGCCTGGAAAACTGCCACCCCTTTGTGCGCGAACTATGGGGCAGGCACTGGTTGTTTGCCCATAACGGCGATTTGAAAAATTACGAACCTGAACTGGACGGCGCGTACCTGCCCATTGGCAACACCGATAGCGAAAAAGCGTTTTGCGATATGCTGCAAAGCCTGCGCAAAATAAGCCCCCGGGAGCCATGCAGTCCCACCGTGGTTTTTGACGCGTTGTGCGAAGTGGCGCAACGCACATCGGGGCACGGTGTATTCAATTTCTTGCTGTCCAACGGACAAACCATGTTTGCGCACTGTTCTACCCGGCTGTGGTATTTGCTGCGCCAGTGGCCGTTTTCAAACGCCAAATTGATAGATGCCGACTTGAGCATGGACTTTGCACAGACCAATACCCAAAACGACAGGCTCTGCGTTATTGCTACCCAACCGCTCACCACCAACGAGCCATGGCAACAACTGGCACCTGGCCAACTACTGTGGGTCGAAAACGGCAGGGTAATGCATCAAGCACAGCTAGAAGTCAGTGCAGAAGTACAGCGAAGGAACCAAGAAAACCTGGCGTGTGTGTAATAGGAGCCTAGCCATGGTAAACATTGCGCGACCAGCTATTCTTTCTATAGCAGTGCTCATTCTTTGGGGCTGTGTCAACGCGCCCCGCAATTCAGCACAACAACCCTTTAACCAGCTACCCAACCAACCCGAAGGCGCATCGGGTTATACAGAAAAGCCTGGCTGGGCTACCAAAAAGTTTGCCGTAGCTGCTGCCAACCCCCTGGCCACTGATGCGGGCTACCAGATACTCAAAGCAGGCGGTAGTGCCGTTGATGCAGCCATTGCAGTGCAAATGGTGCTCACACTGGTAGAGCCGCAGTCCAGCGGTATTGGCGGCGGCGCATTCTTGCTGCACTACAACGGCAAAACCACCGAGGCTTTTGATGGCCGCGAAACAGCCCCCGCCGCGGTAGATGAAAACCTGTTCGTCGGAGCAGACGGTAAACCCCTGCCCTTTATCGAAGGTGTGGTGGGTGGTCGCAGCGTGGGCGCACCCGGCGTGGTGAAAATGCTGGAGATGGTGCACAAGCAATACGGAAAGCTGGCTTGGTCTGCCCTCTTTTCACCGGCCATCAGCTTGGCAGACAACGGGTTCAAGGTGAGTCCGCGCTTGAACACGCTCTTGACTTTTGAGCAGTATTTGAAAAAAGACCCGGTTGCTACAGCGTACTTTTATGATGTGCAAGGCAACCCCTGGCCGGTGGGGCATACGTTGAAAAACCCCGAGCTGGCAGCCGTGCTCAAACGTATTGCTGCAGAGGGCTCCCGCGCCATGAGCCAGGGCGACATTGCCCAAGCGATCATCGACAAAGTGCAAAAACACTCCAGCAACCCCGGCAAGCTGACGCTGCAAGATTTGGCCAACTACCAGCCTAAAAAACGCGAACCTAT
Organism: Polaromonas sp.; assembly: GCA_043774625.1. Lineage (GTDB taxonomy): Bacteria > Pseudomonadota > Gammaproteobacteria > Burkholderiales > Burkholderiaceae_C > JAAFIP01. Next base: position 20,608 of record JAYVTG010000106.1, read on the forward strand.
TTGCACCGACTACAAAGCCAACAGCAAAGACTACCGCCTGTGCGGCATGCCGCCACCCAGCAGCGGCGCGATTGCTGTGGCGCAGATATTAGGCATATTGAGCCATACCCATGCCGCAACTATTAGCCTGCAAGACAGCCTGCCTGCGCCACAATGGTTACACCTGTACACCGAAGCATCCCGTCTGGCTTTTGCTGACCGCGCGCAGCACCTGGGTGACCCGGATTTTGTAACACCACCCGGCGACAACTGGGCTAACCTGGTAGCACCCACTTACCTTGCAGAACGCGCCAAACTCATTGGCGAGCAGTCCATGAAAACCGGCAAACCCGGTGTACCAGGCCCCGTGAAAGTGGCTTATGGCTTGGGCGCTGACCAACCTGAATACGGCACCAGCCACATCAGCATCATCGACGGCTTTGGCAACGCGATCAGCATGACGACCACGATTGAAGATGCTTTTGGTTCTCGGCAAATGGTCAAAGGTTTTTTGCTGAACAACGAGTTGACCGACTTCAACTTTGCTCCCAACGATGCCGAGGGCAAACCCACCGCCAACCGCGTGCAACCAGGCAAGCGCCCGCGCAGCTCGATGGCGCCCACCCTGGTGTTTGACAAAGCCACTGGCGAAGTACTAATAAGTGGCGGCAGCCCCGGCGGTGCACTCATCATCCACTACACCGCCAAAACGCTGTACGGGGTGCTGAACTGGGGCTTGAATACACAACAAGCCATTAACTTACCCAATTTTGGCGCAACCGGGGTACCCACGCTGCTGGAAGAAAAACGCTTTCCGTCGGCTACGGTGGATTACCTGAAATCCAAAGGCCACGAGGTGCGTGAGCTAAACATGACCAGTGGCCTGCAAGCCATCCAGCGCACCTCTACTGGCTTTTTTGGCGGAGCAGACCCTCGGAAAGAAGGTGTCGTTTTAGGCGACTAATTTGGCCTTATGCGAAATACTGTGAGTCTGCAGCGTGACCAGCTCACGTGTTTTTCTCTGATTGGCTAGGGTGCGTGTCTAGCTTGGAGCGTTTGCGCTGCCAGGCACTGTGTGTGGTTGCGTGCCAACCCCCTCAGTTGGGGCGTATGCCGATGCTCTGTGCAGCGTAGCGGCATAAGAGGATGAGGCGCGTACAAGACGACGCAAGAAGAAATTATGCCCCGCGCCGGGGGACAGCCGCGTAGCTGCACAGGCCATCGGCATGCGCCTGCGCGAGGTTCTGGCATACGCGAGCGCGGGGAAGGAGTAGTCAGTCACCACTAATTCGCACAGTCACGCTGGCTAATCCCCTAGCCATAGTCTGACTCTGGGTGTACGATATTTTGCCTGCGCGGCGGTGCGTGGTGGCATACATTTACCCCTAGGAGCTGCAATATGGCGAAACTCAATGTGAACGGCAAAGTCCGTGATTTTGAAGCGGAGGCCGATACGCCTCTACTGTGGGTGCTGCGCGAACAGCTGGGTTTGACGGGCACCAAATACGGTTGTGGCATTGCGGCCTGCGGTGCGTGCACCGTGCATATCGACGGTGTGCCTACACGCAGCTGCGTGCGGCCCGTCCCTAGCGTCAGCATGACTGAAAAGATAGTGACGATTGAAGGCCTGTCGCCTAATGGCTCGCATCCAGTGCAAAAAGCCTGGGTGGCGCTAGACGTTCCGCAATGCGGTTACTGCCAGTGCGGCATGGTAATGACGGCTGTAGCTTTGCTTAAAAGCAATCCCAAACCAAGCGACAAAGACATAGACGAAGCCATGACCAATATTTGCCGCTGCGGAACGTACAACCGCATTCGTGCGGCTATCAAGGTCGTTGCTGCGGGGGGCGACACCAAAGTGGCGGGTCTGGCAATTAAACACACCGATGGGAGTACGACATGAAAACCATCATTGCTCAAAACGTTTCACGTCGCAGGTTTCTAGGCTCAAGCGCAGCCGCTGGCGGCCTGGTAGTAAGCTTTCATGTGCCGTTTGCCAGCGTGGGATATGCGCAAGCAGCTACTAATAATATAGCACCTGAGGTAAACGCCTGGGTGGTCGTCAAGCCAGACGATACTGTCATTATCCGCATTGCCCGCTCCGAAATGGGCCAAGGCACGCTCACTGGTCTATCGCAGTTGGTGGCCGAAGAACTGGAATGCGACTGGGCCAAGGTAACGGCAGAGTACCCCACACCTGGCCAGAATTTGGCACGCAACCGGGTATGGGGCAATTTTTCTACGGGCGGTAGCCAGGGCATTCGCCAGTCGCAAGACTATGTACGCAAAGGCGGCGCAGCTGCGCGCATGATGCTGGTGCAGGCGGCAGCAGACGAGTGGAAAGTTCCAGCCGCTGAATGCACCAGTGCCAGCAGCGTCATCACGCACACGCCTACGGGCCGCAAAACCACCTATGGCAAAGTCGCGGTATCAGCAGGCAAGCTCACAGCGCCTACTGACATCAAACTCAAAGATCCCAAAGACTGGAAAGTAACCGGCAAACGCCTGGCTCGGCTAGACACGGTAGACAAGGTGACAGGCAAACAAATCTACGGTGCAGACTTGAACATGCCCGGCATGTTGAATGCCGCCATCAAAGACTGCCCCGTATTTGGCGGCAAGGTAAAAAGCTTTGATGCCTCCAGCATTGAAAAGCACCCCGGTGTAAAGAAAGTGCTGCGCGTGGACGATAGTGCAGTAGCTGTAGTGGCCGACACCTGGTGGCGTGCCAAAACCGCACTGGATGCGTTGAAAATTGAATATGACTACGGTAACAACCAAAGCAATTCCAGCGCCGCGTTTGCCCAAGTACTCAAGGCTGCGCTGACCGATCCTGATGCAGTTTCTGGAAATAAAACAGCTGATGCCAGCACTTTTATTGCGCAAGCTGCTATGAAAATTGAAGCAGTCTACAGCTATCCGCACCAAAACCACGCCACCATGGAACCCATGAATGCAACGGTTCGCTACACCAGTGAACGTTGCGAAGTATGGACGCCTACGCAAAACGGCGAAGCCGCCTTGGCTGCTACGGCAGAGGCATCTGGACTGCCTGCGGCCAAATGTGAAGTTTACAAATTGCACCTGGGTGGTGGCTTTGGCAGGCGCGGCCAGACCGACTGGATTCGCCAGGCGGTAGCCATTGCCAAAGAAATGCCGGGCACACCCATCAAGCTTTTGTGGTCGCGTGAGGAGGATATGCTGCATGGCAAGTACCATCCTGTCACGCAGTGCAAAATGACAGCAGGCCTGGATGCCGCAGGCAATATCACCGCGCTGCACATGCGCATTGCAGGCCAGTCCATTTTGGCAGGTGTTGCGCCGCAAAACATCAAAGACGGTCTGGACCCGGTCGTTTTTCAGGGCCTGAACGCCGGCGGTGCCGAGGGTGCGTTTGGCTACAACATACCCAACCTGCTGATTGACCACGCTATGCGCAACCCCAGCACACCTGTGGGCTTTTGGCGCGGCGTGAACTTGAACCAAAACACGATTTACGTGGAAAGTTTTATCGACGAAATTGCCGCGCACACCAAGCAAGACCCACTGGCCCTGCGCCGCAAATTGATGGACAAAGCGCCCAAACATTTAGCCGTGCTCAATGCCGTAGCAGAGCGCGTCAAATGGGGGAGCCCCGCAGCCGATGTGAATGGACAAAAAGTATTCCGTGGCCTGGCACAAACCCACGGCTTTGGCAGCTACGTGGCCGCCTGCGCCGAAGTGTCGGTTAGTGCCGACGGTGAGTTGACTATCCATCGTATCGTCGCCGCGACCGACCCTGGCTACGCGGTGAACCCACAGCAAATTGAAGCGCAGGTAGAAGGCTCTTTTGCTTATGGCTTATCGGCAGCCTTGTTTGGAGAATGCACCGTGAAAGATGGCCGCGTGGAACAAGACAACTTCAACACCTACCCGGTCGTGCAGATGCGCCACATGCCCAAGGTGGAAACGGTTTTGGTGCCATCAGGGGGCTTTTGGGGTGGGGTGGGAGAGCCAACGATTGCGGTAGCTGCACCGGCAGTATTGAATGCGATTTTTGCAGCTACTGGTAAGCGTATTCGTGATTTACCTTTGAGAAACCATAGCCTCAAAAGAGCCTAAACGTTATAGTGCATCAGCGTTTATGTTCACTGGGTGGTACATCCCAGTGCTGCATGACCTTGCCGTGCTTGTCTACGCTTTCTAGCCGCACGCCAAAACCCCATAGTCGCCCGACGTGCTTGACCACCTCTTGCACCTCGTCATGCAAAGGGCGTGCATTGCTTTGACTATGGCGTAGCGTAAGCGAACGGTCACCGCGCACGTCTACATTCCACACCTGTATGTTGGGTTCACGCCAGCTCAGGTCATGCTGGCGCGCCAGTATTTCTCGCACACGTTTGTAGCCTGATTCGTCGTGGATGGCCGACACTTCCAGCTCGTCATCGTCAGCATCGTCGATGATGGCAAACAAACGCATCTCGCGCATTAATTTAGGTGACAGATACTGCCCAATGAAACTTTCATCGCGATAGTGGCGCATTGCGTGATCGAGTGTCTTGAGCCAATCGGTATCCACAACATCCGGGAACCATTGCCGGTCTTCATCTGTTGGGTTTTCACACATACGCTTAAGGTCAGTAAACATGGCAAAACCCAAGGCGTAAGGGTTGATACCGCTGTAGCCAGGGTGCGTGACAGGCGGTTGAAAAATGACATTCGTGTGCGAACGCAGCACCTCGATCATGAAGCCGTCAGTCAACTTGCCTTGGTCGTACATGGTGTTGAGCAAGGTGTAATGCCAAAAGGTCGCCCAGCCTTCGTTCATCACCTGCGTTTGCCGTTGCGGATAAAAATACTGCGCCACCTTACGTACGATACGCACAATTTCACGCTGCCACGGTTCCAGCAGAGGGGCATTTTTTTCAATGAAGTACAGCAAGTTTTCTTGCGGCTCGGGAGGAAAGCGGCGGCTGGTTTTTTCAACCTGCTTGTCTGCCCCCTTGGGTACCGTGCGCCACAGGTCATTTACCTGCTGCTGCAAATACGCCTCTCGCTCCTTGCGGCGTGTTTCTTCTTCTGCTAAAGACAATTTTTGCGAACGACGATAGCGATCCACACCATGGCTCATCAAGGCGTGACAACTGTCAAGCAAGTCCTCTACCGCGTCCAACCCGTGCTTCTCTTCACAGTCCGCCACATAGGCTTTGGCATACACCAGATAGTCGATGATGGAGGTTGCGTCCGTCCACATGCGAAACAGGTAATTGCCTTTAAAAAAAGAATTGTGCCCATAGCATGCGTGCGCCATCACCAGCGCTTGCATGGGCATGGTGTTTTCTTCCATCAGATAGGCAATGCAGGGGTCCGAGTTGATGACGATTTCATACGCCAGTCCCATGTGGCCACGACGATAGCTTTTTTCGGTAGCGATAAACTGCTTGCCAAACGACCAGTGCCGGTAGTTGATTGGCATGCCCACCGATGCGTAAGCATCAATCATTTGTCCAGCGGTAATAACTTCTATCTGCACCGGATACGTATCCAGGCCAAAACTCTTGGCCGTGCTGGAAATTTCGCGATGGTAGGTTCTGATCAGGTCAAATGACCAGTCTGATGGGCAGGGTAATTGTTCACGCGTCTTCTCGCTCATACAGGGCTCGCTTTCTTGAACAACTCCTTGAACACAGGAAAAATATCTGACGCTTCAATAATTTTCTGCATGGCAAAGTGCTGATGACTTTCTTGCACCACCGTATATTCTTCCCATAAGTTTTGACTTTCTTCGCCTACCTGAATGTAGGCAAAGTAACGCGATAACGGCAACAGCTTGCCTGTGAGCAACTCACGGCATTTGGACGAGTCCTGATGCCAGTTGTCACCATCAGAGGCCTGCGCGCCATAGATATTCCATTCGTTAGACGGGTAGCGAGATTGCACAATTTCATACATCAACTCCAATGCGCTGGACACCACCGTACCGCCACTCTCGGTTGATGAAAAAAACTCATCCTCGGTAACCTCTGAAGCCTGGGTATGGTGCCTAATGAAGACCACGTCGGTCTTTTGATAATGCCGCGTCAGGAAAAGATAGAGCAAAATAAAGAATCGTTTGGCAATATCTTTGCGCTGCTCGTCCATGGAGCCTGACACATCCATCAGACAAAACATCACCGCCTTGCTGGTCGGCAATGGCACCTTGATACGGTTGCGAAAGCGCAAGTCAAAAGGGTCAAGAAACGGGATGCGCCTGACTCTCTTGAGTAGTAGCTCAATTTGTGCTTGCAGCTGCAAAATTTCTGCACGCTGTGCATCAGGATGCCATAGCGCCGAAGTCAGCTTGTCTTGCGCTTCCCGCAATTCCCGTCTGGCTTCACTGCCCATGGCAATGCGTCTACTCAATGCTACCCGCATGGACCGCACCACATGAAGATTGGTAGGCGTGCCTTCCGATATGATGCCTGCGCGCTGCGACTTCCACTCAGGCGCGTCGGGCAGCAACTGGGTTCGCACCAGGTTGGGCAGCGCCAAGTCGTCAAAAAAATACTGCATGAACTCTTCGCGACTGATGCGAAACACAAAGTCGTCTTCGCTGGTACCGTCCGGGCTGGCACCGCTGCCTTGTCCACCGGCACCGCCACCCTGCGGGCGCTCTATGCGGTCGCCACGCACGTATTCTCGGTTACCAGGGTGCACCATCTCTCGCGTGCCTCCGGGGCCATGGCCAAACACGGGCTCCGATACATCATGGCGCGGCAGGTTGATGTCTTCACCCCGCTCCAAGTCACGAATGCTACGACCCGACACAGCCTTGCGCACAGCGTCACGTATTTGTTCGCGGTAGCGACGCAAGAAACGCTCACGGTTGCCAATAGACTTGTTTTTGCCAGACAAGCGTCGATCAATGACTTGATAGGGCATGGTGCTCTCCAGTCTGGCAATGGTCATGTTGACTGCTCGTTAGCTCCTGTGCAATCAAGAACTCTTGCGGACCCGCAGGTACCAGTCACACAACAGGCGCACTTGCCTGGAGCTGTAGCCCTTGGACACCATGCGGCTCACAAAGTCAGCATGCTTCTTCTGCTCGTCTGCACTGGCTTTGGCGTTGAAGGAGATGACCGGCAGCAGATCTTCCGTATTGGAGAACATCTTTTTCTCAATGACAGAACGCAGCTTCTCATAGCTCGTCCATAACGGGTTTTTACCAGCGTTATTGGCGCGCGCGCGCAGTACGAAGTTGACGATCTCATTACGAAAGTCTTTGGGATTGCTGATGCCTGCGGGTTTTTCTATTTTTTCCAGCTCAGCATTCAGCGACACACGGTCAAACAACTCGCCAGTATCTGTATCGCGGTATTCCTGGTCTTGAATCCAGAAGTCGGCATAAGTCACGTAGCGGTCAAAAATGTTTTGCCCATATTCTGAATATGATTCCAGATAAGCGGTTTGAATTTCTTTGCCTATGAATTCTGCGTAGCGCACCGACAGGTTTTCTTTGATGAAGGCCAAATACTTCTGTTCAATTTCTGGCGGAAACTGCTCACGCTCAATCTGCTGCTCCAACACGTACATCAAATGCACAGGGTTGGCGGCCACTTCAGTCGAGTCAAAGTTAAACACTTTGGACAAAATTTTGAACGCAAAACGGGTTGATATGCCGTTCATACCTTCGTCTACGCCCGCATAGTCGCGGTATTCCTGAAAACTCTTGGCCTTTGGGTCGGTGTCTTTCAAGTTTTCGCCGTCATACACCTGCATCTTACTGAACATGCTGGAATTTTCAGGCTCCTTCAAACGAGTCAGTACTGCAAACTGCGCCATCATTCGCAAAGTGCCAGGTGCACAAATTGCGCTTGCTAACGACGAATTGCTGATCAGCTTGTCATAAATCTTGATCTCTTCTGTTGCGCGCAGACAGTACGGCACCTTGACGATGTAGATACGATCTAAAAAAGCCTCATTATTTTTATTGTTCTTGAACGCCTTCCATTCACTCTCGTTCGAGTGCGCCATAACAATGCCGTCAAACGGTATCGCACCAAAACCTTCTGTACCCTTGAAATTGCCTTCTTGCGTGGCAGTGAGCAAAGGGTGCAACACCTTGATGGGGGCCTTGAACATCTCCACAAACTCAAGTAGCCCCTGATTGGCCAGACACAAACCGCCAGAATAGCTGTAAGCATCTGGATCGTCTTGCGCAAAGGTTTCCAGCTTGCGAATGTCAATCTTGCCCACCAGGGACGAAATGTCCTGGTTGTTTTCGTCACCAGGTTCGGTCTTGGCAATGGCACATTGCTTGAGCACCGACGGGTAACGCTTGACTACACGGAACTTGCGAATGTCACCACCGTATTCTTCCAGCCGTTTAACAGCCCATGGCGATATGATGCGCTGCAGATAACGCGATGCAATGCCGTATTGCGCCTCCAGCACGGGCACGTCTTCAGCATTGTTAAACAAACTCAAGGGAGACTCATTGACAGGTGAGTCTTTGATCGCATAAAACGGCACACGCTCCATCATTTGTTTGAGCCGCTCGGCAATAGACGATTTACCGCCACCTACAGGCCCCAGCAAATACAAAATCTGCTTCCTTTCTTCCAGCCCCTGCGCCGCATGGCGAAAGTACGAAACTACTTGTTCAATAGGGTCTTCAAGACCAAAAAAGTCTTTAAAAGCAGGGTATATTTTGATGACCTTGTTGCCAAAAATACGCGACAGGCGCTGGTCATTGTGCGTATCAAAAATTTCAGGCTCACCAATGGCTGCGAGCATGCGCTCGGCTGCAGTGGCATAGACCAGAGGGTTCTTCTTGCAGGCATCGAGGTACTCCTCCAGCGAAAGCTCTTCCTCGCGGGTCTGTTCATAGCGCGTCTGAAAGTTGCGGACTACATCCATAAAACCTCCTGATGATCGGTTGTAAGAAAGCCTATTAAAACCAAGCTTACATTCAATTCAACTTTAACGCTTGCACACCTTCAATATACGCTTACTGTGTAATTTTTGGTTTGACAGAACTGAGAAAAATAAGTTCATTCTCCACATATTTCACGCAAACCCGCGAACAGGTAAAGTCGCATTGCGCTGTATCCAGTTGCCTGCTGAGTACACACTGCTTGCATCAGTTGCATGCAGTGTGTAAGCGTGGCGCGACTTGCTTGAACGGTTGGGCGCACTGTAATGAGGCAGTAGACCATGGAACACTACCAGGCTGCCCGCTTTAACTTCCAGCGGCACTACATTAGCGTTAGCAATTGGCCATGGCGTAGTGTCCAGCTTTTGCATGCTGACAACATCACCATGCCGAACAAAGAGTTCGCGCAGGGGGCCGCGATGCCCCCCAGGCTCGGCCCACAGGCACCCATTGTCTTGCGTAGCATCTTCCAAAGCAAACCAAAACGTCGTCACACTGATGGGTGTAGTTTCAAAAAACGTTGCGTCCTGGTGCCAGCCCACTTCACCTCCAATACCGGGTTGCTTGAAGATGTACATCGACTGCCAAACCTGCGGTCTAGCCAGACCAAGGTCATACGATAATTCTGCGAGCTGCGGGCAATGCGAGAAGGCATCAAAAACTGGATCGCGGTCATGTAATCCATGGCCAATTTTGTTGATCGACAGTTCTATGGCCTGACGCAGTTGTCCATCTGTGTCAAGCGCCTCTTCTTCAAGAAAACAGCACACTTGGTCTGCAGAATCCAGAAAATAACGGTCAATAGTACGCACCTGCTCTTTGGTGGTGAAAATCGATTTGTGCAGCCTAGGGTCAAACGCATCCACAATCACCTGGGCCTGCGCACGCACCGCAGTAATTTCAGCCGCCGATTTGAAGTCGGGTAGAACCAGAAAGCCGTTTTGTTGATAGGAGGTCTTTTGGGTGGCGCTTAGCATGCAAATAGTTTACTGCTTTCATGTCAACGCCCTAGCAGGGCCGTCATGATTCAGCGAACCATGTGAGCTAGCCTAGAAATTATCCGGCTTTCTAGCGGAATTTGGCTGGCGAGAAAAGCGAACAGACTGGGGCACCCAGTCGTCGCGCTGAATACGGCCCTTGAATGCGGTGAGTTGTTGGTCAGCGTGGGCAATATCTTCGTTGTTCCAGTCTGCTATCTGCCAGAAGTAATAGACACCAATACCGTGCAACATATTTTCCAACACATTAGCTACGCCTTTAATTTGCTTGAGATCGTCGGGTTTTCCAAACGTCGCTCTGGTCAATAAATTTCGGCTGCCAGCACGCACCAAGCCAGCAGATGCTGGTGCCTGAGCGCGTGCAGGGACAGGGGAAGATACAGGCGACGGTACTGGTGCTCGTTCTAACTGCGCCTGCATCGCATTGAGTTTGTCCATCAGCGGACGTATGTCCAGTGCAGGTGTTGGCGTGAAGTTGATGGCTTTAATGGCACGCTCAAGCTCGGCAAGGCGAGCTTGAATTGGATTCAAATCAACCTCTTTATGCGTTGGAATGACGATGGCACGTACCGCAGTTTCCAACTGTCCTAGTCGTGTTTGTGTCGGCACCAAATCGACTGTGGGTATCACAGGAAACTTTAAATTTTCCAGCGCGTGCTCTACGGCAGCTAACCGCTCCTGCAACGGTTTTAAATCGGCTGGGGGTGGTACATCAGGCATCCGAATATTCTTTATTGCCTGGTCCACAGTTTGCAACTGTGCGCGCAACCCGCTCAGATCCGTTTCTTTGGGTGTTGGAATGACGATGGCGCGCACCGCAGTTTCGAGTTGAGCCAAACGGGTTTGTGTGGGTGCCAAATCGACTACGGGTATCGCGGGAAATTTCAGGTTTGCCAGCGAGTGCTCCAAAGCGCCTAGCCGTTCTTGCAGTGGTTTTAAGTTTGCTGGTGGTGGCATGTCTGGTATGCGAATGCTCTTGACTGCCTGATCCAGCGCTTGGAGTTTGGTGTGAACCCCGCTCAAATCTGTTTCTTTGGGTGTTGGAATGACGATAGCGCGTACCGCAGTTTCTAGCTGACCCAGGCGGGTTTGTGTCGGTGCCAAATCGACTGTGGGTATCACGGGGAACTTTAAATTTGCCAGCCCGCGCTCTACAGCAGCTAGTCGCTCTTGTACTGGTTTTAGATCGGTGGGTGGTGGCATGTCTGGCATGCGAATACTCTTCACCGCTTGGTCCAGCGCCTGCAATTGCGCATGTACGCCGCTCAAATCTGTCTCTTTAGGTGTAGGGATGACGATGTTGCGCACAGCGTTTTCCATCAACCCCAGGCGTTCGTGCACCGGCTGCAAATCTGCTACAGGCCGTGCGGCCAAGCGTTCTTCAAAGCTCCTGCGCCAGGCCTGCATGTCGCTGGACGAACGCGTGTGTTCGACGGTCACGTCGTCATAATGGCGGCGAAAGTACCACCACGCCAGCCATGCACCCAAAAGCGCAGCTAATACCAACAAGATCAATATTTTTGCGAGCAGGAAGGCCATGGTGTTCTCCTCGTTGTTACTGCGATACGGCCACGCGAAATTCGATGCGCCGATTACGCGCACGGCCACCCGCATCTGTGTTGTCAGCAATGGGTCGTGTGTCTCCAAAACCTTGAGCGACCATGCGCGACTCCGGCACCTTGCGCGCTTGCAAGGCTGCACGCACCGCTTGTGCACGTGCCTGGCTCAAAGCCTGGTTCTTCGCGGCGTCGCCCACACTGTCGGTGTGACCTTCCACACGTATGGTACCTGCACAGGACTCGATAGCCTGCGCAATTTTATCAAGCAGCGGATCACTTCTGGACAAAACAATGGCTTTGCCCGTTTCGAATTCGAGCGTTGACTTGGTTAGCAGATTGACCAAAGAGCGCTCGCAGGCCTCAGCGACGGCTTTGGGTTGCGCCACGGGTGCTGGCGCTTTAGCGGTTGGTTCGGCAAAGTCTGCGGTCACTGACACTGCACAGGTAGTGCGGCCAACCCAGCTTGGACAAGTGGCTTCTCGTGCAAGGGCCAGGGCCTTGGCTGCATCGCCGGCACCAGCCGTTGGCTGCGTGCCCGAGAGCGTCACATTTTGGCCAGACACTTTGACATCAACCCAAGCCATGCCGCGCTGCGACAACTGATCGCGCGTCTCGCGCAACACGTTTGCTTCAATGTCACGCTTGGCAAAAGGCATGAATGCAAACAAGGCCAATAACAACAGTCCCAGGAGTGGCAGCAAACCACGCCAGACAAACGGCCACACAGGCGCGTCACGTCGTACCAAGTAACGCTGCCGCAGCGTAGAGATGCTGGTTGTCAGCTTCGTCCGATTATCTATTTGTAAGTCATGATCCATCACAACTCCTTTGCTAGGCTACGATTTTCGGGATTTAAGCGGTAAAGATTCCTTAATTTACTTCCGGTTACTCGTCAATCTACAAAAATTCAATTGGCTACAAACAGCGCCGGGTCAACCATCGTACGGTTGAGCAGCACGCTCCAATGCAGGTGTGGGCCCGTTACGCGGCCTGTGGCACCTACCGCGCCCAGACGGTCACCCGTGTTCAGCTTGTCACCTGATTTCACGTTGATGGTACTTAAGTGACACATCATGCTCATCAAACCGCCGCCATGGTCTAGCCATACGGTGTTGCCGCTAAAAAAGTAGTCACCAGTGTCTATCACCCGCCCTGGCAGTGGTGCTTTTACAGGTGTGCCTGTGGCGGCAGCAATATCCATTCCGCTGTGCGGATTGCGCGACTGGCCGTTGAACACACGCCGCAAGCCAAACGAGCTGGAGCGCCGCCCCGCCGCAGGAACTTGCATGCGCAAAAACGGTGGTATTGCAGACGCAGGTTCAGTAAACGTTGCCATAACCGCAGCCAAGTGCGCGCTTTCTTGCGTACACCGCGCTTGGTCTGCTACAGATAAATCCACCGTGCCTGGAGCTACTGTCAGGCGTTGCTCGCTGTATTTTTTGGACGCAATTGTGTAGGCCAGCTTGCGCTCTACCCCACCCTCAAGCTGCACCACCATGCTAGCCACACCCGGTTTGACCGTCAGTGGAATGCCTACCAGTGCCGTCCATTCAATCGCATCGCCCACCACCAGCAAGGGCACATCACCGTTTACGTTACGCACATGCGCCAGCGGGCGAGTGGCCGAAGGGCCGAGTGACAGCCGGGCAATGCCGCCGGGCACTTGCGATGCCTGCGGCCAGACATCGACGGCTTGCGGTACAGCTGTGGCAAGGCGCGACAAAGGCAACGTCCATAAGCCTGCTGTACAACACAAGACGGTACGACGGTTTAGAGTTAAAGACGGTGATTGCGATTGCATAAACCCAGCAAAGAACGCCGCCAAGGCATCGTGGGCGTCCAAGGGCAGCACATGGGCAATGTACTGGTCGGGGCGCACCACGACCAAGGCTCCCTGCCCACGGTGAATGCCTCGCATATCGAAAATGTCTTGTCCACTCTTCAAGTCCGGGCAAAAGACTTTTTCATAGTCTTGCAAGCTATAACGGCCTTTGCGCGGCAGCAGCAAAGCGGGCATGGATTCAATCACCAACTCTTGATAGCTTTGCTGGAAAATGGCGCGCAGATCAAATACTGCGTCAGGGTCTTGGCCTTTGCGGGTGTATTTCAGCACGGGGGAATCTGGCGATTTCTCCAGGAAGCTGCACAGGGCACGCACGCCAGTATGCGCGTTCTGATGGTCGTTCGTTGCGGCAAACGCATACAGCCGCCAGCGGCCATCGGCTTTGCCCACATGGCCCAGTTGCAAAGGCTTGGCATCGGTGACACGCACCACGGGCGCAGAATGAAAGCGTGTGCCAACCTCAAAGCCTGTCGCCAAGTGTTGGTGTGTGGCTTGCCCGCAAATGCTGGATGGGCTGTAGCGTGTGCCCATGCCTGCGGTAAAGCGCCCATGTCGCTCAAAATATTTTTGAAATTCTTTGGGGTCTACGCCACCCGCTTGACCACCCGCGCCTTGTTTGGGTTTGTCGCTGATCATCTTGGCCCACTCGCGGTCAAAGTCGATCAACTCCTTGCCTACCACCTGGCGCTCGGCAGTGTAAGTGCGCAACAACTCGGGCGGGGATAGTTTGCGCAGTACAGTGGCCAGTTTCCAGCCCAGGTTGAAGGTGTCTTGCATGGAAAAGTTCATGCCCTGCCCAGCCTTGGGGCTGTGGGTGTGGCAGGCATCGCCTGCGATGAAGACGCGGGGCAGGCGCGTGCCCGTGTCTTGTGCGGGCACGTCGTCGTAGCTGGGGCAAATACGCTGGCCGATTTCATACACCGACCACCAGGGCACCTCTTTCACGTCCAGTGTGTAGGGATGCAGGATGCGCTGCGCGGCAGCGATGAGTTTGTCCACGGTGATATTGCGCTGCGCTACACGCTCGTCTTCGCCCAGCTTGTCCATCGCCACATACAGGCGAAACATATAACCGCCTTCGCGGGGAATCACAATGATGCTGCCACCACTCGAAGACTGAATGGCTACTTTGTAGCGAATGTCTGGAAAGTCCGTCGCGGCCAGCAAGTCCATCACGCCCCAGGCCTGGTTGGCCGAATCACCCACCAGGGTCTGGCCGATGGACTTGCGCACCGCGCTGCGTGCGCCATCGCAACCCACAACATAGCGCGCTTGAATGGTTTCAACCCGGCCTGCGTGGGCAGGGTCGGTGCGCTCCATCCGCACCGTCACCGGGTAGTCTGCAGCAGCGCCATCCACCGTCACATCCAACAGCTTGCGCGCATAGTGCGGCTCTAGCTGGGTTGGTGAATTGCGCATCAACTCCAGATAAAAGTCGTGTATGCGCGCCTGGTTCAGCACCACATGTGGAAACTCAGAAAGTCCGTCTTCCGTATCTTGTACGCGTCCGTGGCGGACAATATTTTCTGGCTGCTTTTCGTCGGGCTTCCAAAAGGTCACTTCGTTGATCCAGCAGGCTTCTTTGAGCACCTTTTCACTGAAGTTGAAAGCCTCAAACATCTCCATGGTGCGGCAAGCAATGCCATCGGCCTGCCCAAGTTGCAGCGGGCCGTCTTTTTGCTCGACGATGCAGGTGGTGATGTCGGCAAATGCTGCCAGTTGAGCTGCCAATGTAAGCCCCGCTGGCCCGCAGCCCACAATCAACACATCCACTTGCGCTGGCACGGTATTCGTGTGCGGCGTTGAGCTGGTTGCTGGTACGGTTTTGTGGGGGTCGCCGGGTTTGAACCCATCTTGATGAAATTGCATGTCTCTACTATCGTTTCAGATCGGTTGGTTTGGCAAGTCTCAAATACCGCCTCAATTTTCAGCTAGCTGGGGGGTTGGCAGAGTTTTTTGATGCAGACAGGTATTTCTCATCAGAAGCACAACGCATCCTTTAGTCTGAGGCTGCGGCATTGCATTGCAGATTTGATGGAAGACCCCGGCAGGTCAAGAAACTCGCAACTGCCTGTGGAAACGGGGTGAGCCACAACGACGCGCGCCAAGCCAGCAGCCGTGCGCCAGCGCTCGCGCGCGTTTTCAAAGTGAGTGGCTCTGTGTACACAGTGCGACTGCGCAGCAGACCAGCTTACTACAAATTTAATAGCTGCTCGCGCATATTCTACGCTGGCTAGGAGTCGTTTTAACCTCTAAATTCGCATCAAACTTACGCACTGGCGGCAAGTTGGGTAAATTCCTCACGCAGAGCCTGACCATGCTCGTCGAGATTGGGGGCTGGCGCAAAGCAGGGGGCATCCCATTCCATACCCCAAGGCGCGGTTGGCATTTCAATCTCTTTACCCCGCACCAGCATACGCTTGGTTCGCAACTGCGGGTGCTCAATCAGGTCGTGGACGGTATTGACCTGCCCAAAAGCCGTTTGAGCCGCCGTCAAGCGGTCAATGATTGCGCCACTGCTCAAAGAAGCAAAAATGTCAGCAACCAGGCCGTCAATAAACTCCCGGTTCTTCACCCTCTCAGCGTTGTTCTTGCTGCGCGGATCTTCTGCCAAATCGGGGCGCCTCAGTACCGAGTGGCAAAAATCTACCCACTCGCGCTCGTTTTGGATCGAAATCACAATATCGCGCCCGTCCGCGCAGGTGAAAGCGCCGTAAGGCGCTATGGACGGGTGCTTAAGACCGACCCGTTCGGGTGCTTTGCCGCCATAGCGAGCCTGCAAATATGGAACACTCATCAGCTCGGCCGCCGAGCCAAAGAGTGAGACCTTCACGCCCGACCCTTTGCCGGTGCGTTCGCGCTGAATCAACGCCTGCTGAATGCCAATCAGGGCGTTCATACCGGCGGTAATGTCGCACACCGACACTCCAATGCGGCCCCATTCGCCGGGCGCGCCACTGACCGACACCAAGCCGCTTTCGGCCTGCACCAGCAAGTCATAGGCTTTGAGGCCGAAAAGTTCCCCGTCATCGCCATAACCACTGATATCGCAAGTAATAAGTCGTGGATGGCTCGCACGCAGCGCTTGGGAGCCAATGCCCAAGCGCTCGGTAGCGCCCGGAGCGAGGTTTTGAATCAGCACATCGGCTCGCGCCACCATACGTTGAAGCAAGGCAAGTTCAGTGGGGTCTTTAAGGTTTAAGGAAATGGACTCTTTGCCACGGTTGATCCAAACCCAATAAGACGATTCGCCATGAACCGCGCGGTCGTAGCCACGCGCAAAGTCGCCCTCGCTGCGCTCGATCTTGATCACGCGCGCACCAGCGTCGGCCAGGCGGCTGCTGCAATAAGGTGCCGCAACGGCTTGCTCCAATGCAATCACCAACAAGCCATCCAAAGGCTTGGTGCGCTGGCTACCTGTGGGCACACTTTTTGGGTCCATCGTGTTTTCCAAATCAAACTAAGCTGAATTATGTGCAAGCGGGCCGACGCGGGGAATTCCAATTGCGCGAATTCAGTATTGCCGCTGCCGCAACACGCTTGTTGCGACAACGGCAACACAGCGTGAACTTATTTGAAATTGCCAGTAGCCAGCCACTGGCTCACAGTATGTAACCATTAACCCTGCCAGGAGACCACTATGACCAACCTACGTCACGCCCTCGTCCTCATTCCCGCTGTAGCCGCCTTGGTTTCAGCCTCTGCTTATGCCCAAAGCCGTGAAATCAAGATTTACGGACTTGGAGCTAAGAGTGGTGTCGTGCGCATTTTTGGCCTTAATAGTGAGGCCGCCATGAAAGCCGCTGCTGAGCAGATCAACAAATCAGGTGGCGTGAAGATGGCCGACGGTACCAAAGCCAAGCTCACTATCGAGTATCTGGATGACCGTTGCAACGCGGAGGAAGGCATCAACGCGCTGCGCCGCATCGCCGCGCAGCCCGATGCCATCGTGGCCGTGGGCCCCACCTGCAGCAATGTGGCTGAGCCGGTGTTTGGCATCTTGCAAAAGAAAGTGGGCGACGCAAGCGACTCGGGCCTGCAGTTCCCGCTTTACACCGATGTGGCCGCCAAGGGCGGGCTGGCTTCAATCTCGCAATGGGCCTTTCGCAATGTGCCCAGCGAAGCGGCCATGTACAAAAGCTTGTTTGAGTGGATCAAGGCCACCAAGCCCGATGTCAAAACCGTGTGGGGAGGGGTGGAAAAAGACTTCGCCCACAGTAACGCCACTTATAACGTGATGAAGACCAACGCCGAGAAAAATGGCTTTGAGGTCAAGGGCACCAGCGAATGGCTGCTGAACGACACCAGCTTCGCCACCCAGGTGCGTGAAATGAAGCGTGGCGAGGCTGATTTGGTGGCAATCTCCGCACATCCTTTTACAACATGCGGCGTGCTCAAGGAAATGCAGCGCCAAAACGTTAAACCCAAAATGTTGGTTGGTCTGACAAGCTCATCAAGCATGGAAACCCTTCAGGGCTGTGCCCAGCAGGCTCAGGGCCTGATTATCCCCACCAGCTTTGCGCCAGTGACCCCCGAGGCCAAAAAAGCCGCAGAGGCAGTAGCCGCAATGGGTGCCAATATGGACTTGCACAATGCCGCAGCCTGGGAGAACGTCTTCACACTCAAAGACTTGATCGAGAAAGCCATGATTACCGGCAAACCGGAAACCGTACAAGCCGACCGCGTAAAAATTCGTGATGCTTTGGCGGCAATGAAGGAGACCACGGGGCTACTTGGCAAGGTCGGGCGTGGCGATGACCGTGAGGCGATCAAACCATTCCTGTTTGTCAGAGCTGACAATGGCGCATGGACGGTGGCACATACCCCGAACTAAGCCCACCATGACCTTATTGGATTTGCAGGATCTTGCGCAATCGGTAACCGATGGTGTGATGTTCGGTGCCACTTACGCGCTGATTGGGATCGGCTTCACGCTGATCTTTGGCGTGATGCACAAGATCAATCTCTCTTACGCTGCCGCTAGCATCGGCGCTGCGTACTTGAGTTTGTTAATCGTGCAAGTAGCACCGGCACCACTGGTGTACCTGTTCGCCGCACTGATGGGGGGCGTGCTCGGAGGCTTGATTTATTTGGTGTGCTTTCGTTTTTTACCCTTGGATAAACCTCTGGCGACGCTCATGTCCACAGTGGGCATGCTGCTGTTGCTCGAAGAAGGCATCGTGCATATAACCGCAGGCGCACCGCAAAACTATCCCGCACTATTTACTGGGGCCAACTTCGAGTTCGGCGTCTTTATGTTACGTGGCGATCTGATGTTTGTCTTTGCGCTTGGCTGCGCAGCGATGGTGGGGCTGACGCTTTTGCTCAAGCGTACCAAGCTGGGCCTAGCCACGCGCGCTGTGGCGCAGCAGCCGGTGGCTGCGCGCTTGTGCGGCATGGGTGTAGATCGCACCAATGCCAGCACCTTCGTCATCGCCGGGCTGCTGGGCGGCTTATCCGGTGCGATGACGGGGGCAGCCATTGGCGTGCTGTCGCCGCTGTTGGCATTACCGCTCACTGTGAAGGGCTTGATCGTCACCGTGATCGGCGGACTGGGCAGCGTGCCGGGAGCCATTCTCGCGGGCTTGATCGTGGGCGGTGTTGAAAACCTGTTTCAGTTCATGCGTGGTGTGAGCGAGCGCGACATCTATGTGATGTTAATGTTATTCGCCTTCCTGGTGTTCCGTCCGGGCGGCTTGTTTGCTGTGCCCAGCGGGAGAGACTGAGATGGAGTTCTACCTCGGTCTCGCACAAGTCATTGGCGTTCATACCTTGCTGGGTTTGTCGGCTTGGTGCGTCTTGCACACCGGACAGGTGAGTTTGGCACAAGGTGGCTTTTTTGCCATTGGAGCTTATGCCGCGGGTATGCTCACCACCATGGCGGGCTGGCCATTGTGGTTTGCGCTGCCAGTAGCCATGGTGGCCGCCGCTGCGGTAGCAATTGCAGTGGGGGTTCCGGCGCTGCGTGTGAAGGGCTTGATGCTGGTAGTGGCAACCATGGCTTACGCCGAAATCGTTCGTCTGGTGTTTTTCAACTTGAAGTGGCGGGTAGAAACGCCGCAAGGCCCCATTGGCCCCGATGGGGGTTTGGGCTTTGGCGGCATCCGCTGGTTCCAAAGCAACGGTTGGACGCTCTGGCAAATTGATCTGTTGATCTGGACTCTGGTTGCCCTGGTGATGTTCGCACTGTGGGTACTTGACCACTCGCGCATTGGCACACTGTGGCGCGCGGTGGGTGAAGACGAAGTGGCGGCGCAAAGCGCTGGCATAGATCTGACTGCAGCCAAGGTCTCGGCCTTCGGCATCGGGGGTGCAATCGCGGGCCTGGCCGGCGGCTTGTTTGCACACACCACGACGCACATAGAACACGGCAACTTCTCGATCTTGCTAGCAACTTTTGCGATTGCTTATCCCATCATCGGCGGTTTGAAGAGTCTCGCAGGCACGTTGCTTGCGGTGATTTTTATCCAGGGTTTTTTGATCGAGGGCCTGCGTTTCTTGGGCGATTGGCGCAGCCTCTTGTTTGGCGCGTTCATCGTGCTGGTCATGCTGCTGCGGCCCAATGGCTTCTTGCACGCGCCACTGCGCTGGCGGCGGCCATCCGCATCGGCAACACACGGAGGGCCGCGCCATGCTTGAACTGAAAAATTTGAGCCGCCACTTTGGTGGTGTCAAGGCCATTGACGGCATTGACCTGACGGTGCGGCGTGGCGAAATTCTTGGCCTGATCGGCCCTAACGGCTCTGGCAAAAGTACCACTGTCAATCTGATCGCGGGCTTGTATGTACCTACAGCCGGCAGCATCACCTTCTTGGGGCAAGATATCGCAAGCCTAGCATCACATGAGCGCTGCGCTTTGGGTCTGGCGCGCACGTTTCAAAATATCCGTCTATTCTCTCAACTCACCGTGTGGCAGAACCTCTGGGCCGCGCAAGTGGTACGAGATAAAGGCTGGGCGGGCTTCAAGCGACGTTGGTTTTCTGGGGCGGGTGCGGCGCGTGAAGAGACCCAGGCGCTGCTCGAATTCAGCGGCTTGGCCGACAAGCGCGACGTACTCGCAGGCCAGCTTGCCTTCGGCCAGCAACGTCGGCTGGAGCTCGCGCGTGCCGCAGCCTCTGGCGCGAGCCTATTGTTGCTCGACGAGCCTGCCGCCGGCATGAACGCCGAAGAAATTGAGGAGCTTGACGAGCGAATCCGTACCCTACGCACGCAGGGCCGTACGATCCTTTTGATCGAGCACCATATGGAGCTTGTGATGAACGTCTGCGACCGCGTGGCGGTGCTTAACTTCGGTCGCAAGATCGCCGAAGGTACGCCGGCGCAGGTGCAAAGCGACGAGCATGTGCGCGCCGCTTATCTGGGCAGCGACGCTGTGATCGCCTAGGAGCACGCCATGCTGGAAATCAAAGACCTTGCCACTTCCTACGGTCGTATTGAAGCACTCAAAGGCGTGTCGCTTTCCGCCAAGGCTGGCGAAGTGACCTGCCTGCTCGGCCCCAACGGTGCGGGCAAGAGCACGCTGATGCTTACGCTCTCGGGCATCCTCAAGCCGCAGCGCGGTTCGGTGAAATTCGAGGGTGAGGAGCTCATGGGTAAAAGTCCATCAGAAATCGTAGGACGCGGTTTGGCCTTGGTGCCCGAAAACCGCTTGGTATTTCCTGGACTCACTGTCAAAGAGAATTTGCAAGCCGGTGCCTTTCGCCGCCGCGACAAAAGTGGAATCTCTGCCGATATGGAACGTATGTTCGAGCGCTTTCCGCGCCTGAAAGAGCGCATCGGCCAACTCGCCGGCACGCTCTCGGGCGGCGAACAGCAAATGCTCGCAGTGGCGCGTGCGCTGATGTCGCGCCCGCGCCTCTTACTGATGGACGAACCTTCAGTTGGATTGGCTCCTCTCGTTGTGGCCGAGATCTTCTCAATCATTCGCCAGCTTCACGCTGAAGGCGTGAGTATTTTCCTCGTTGAGCAAAACGCGCATATGGCACTCAAGGTGGCGCAGCATTTTTATTTGATGGAACAGGGGCGCGTGAGTTTTTCAGGTGCTCCAGGTCAATTGGCTGGGGACGAAGTGATCCAGCGCGCCTACCTTGGGCAGCGTAAGGCTGCATGAAACCACGGATGCACGACCATGATCGACTTTGCGCAACGCACTCTTGACGGCATGCTGGACGGTGCAAGCTATGCACTGGTGGGCCTGGGTCTTACGCTGTCGTTTGGCGTGTTGCGCCGCTTGAATCTTGCGTATGGTGCGGGCGCGATGCTCTCCGCCTACCTGGGTGCCTGGGCCTTTGCGCGCTTTGGCCTGCCGTGGTGGGTTGTTGCTGCGATCATGGTGAGTGCAGCAGCTTTGATCGGCCTGTATGTTGAGTGCTTGTGTTTTTCAAGTGCAAATGAGCTGAGTACCACAGCTTCAGCCTTTGATGGTACCCCGGCGGGCATTGACAATCGCGAGGTAGTCGTATTGGCGGCAAGTTTTGCGATCTGGATGCAACTGGAGCAGTTGGCGGTAAATCTGTTGCCACGGCATCTGAATCCCTTCCCATCGCTTGCCGTGCAAAGCGAGTGGACACTGGGTGAATCGTTTGGCGGTCTCGTTCTGCGCAGCGATCGGTTGCTGCTGGCCTTGCTCGCGGTGGCGCTGACTTTTAGCCTTGCTCATTGGCTACGCGTCAGCCGCAGTGGCCTGGCTTGGCGCGCCAGCGCACAGCAGCGTACCGCTGCGTATCTGGCTGGCATGGCTGTGCCTCGGGTACAGCGCATGGCGTTTGTGGCGGCCTGCGCACTGTCGGGTCTAGCGGCATTCGCGGTGTTGGCTGTGGAGGGGCAAGTCACCCCGATGTTCGGCATGTGGGTGCTCATCAAAGGTCTGGTAGCAGCGATGCTCGGCGGCTTGGGTTCGCTGCGTGGGGTGCTGGCTGGCGGACTCTTGCTTGGTATTGCAGAGGCTCATGCACAGGCCGCGTTCGGCGCGCTTGGCCGTGAGTTCGCAACCTATGCGCTGCTGTTTGCAGCGCTCGTCGCACGCCCGCTGTGGCGTGCTCAGCGCGATGGAGTATGCCATGCTGTTTGAGCAGGGTATTGGCGTGGCCAGCGACATGATGATCATGTCGCTCTTGGCGCTGTCTGCTTACCTGATGCTGCTGGTGGGCCGCGTGTCCTTTGGTCAACAAGCCTTCTTTGGCCTGGGTGCCTATGCGTCGGGCCTGCTCACGGCAATGGCGCAGTGGCCACTGGCTGCTGCTTTGGCCTCTGGGGCTGCGTTGGGAGCGCTCACATCGCTGGCGCTGGCGTTGCCCACCATGCACTTGTCCGGCCTGCACTATGCGGTAGCAACACTTGCGTTTGGCGAAATGACGCGCATTGCGCTGTCGAGCTGGAAATGGCAAATTGACCTTGGTGATGGCAACCTAGTAGGCCCTGCTGGCAGTGAGGGTTTTCGTGATATTCGCTGGTTGCTTGAAAACGATGTATCTGCGGTGCAGTATCTGCTGCTCGTCGGCTCATTGTTGGCCGTAATTTTGGTGGTTCTCGCACTATCGGAGCGCCTGCGCCTTGGTGTGTCGATGCGAATGCTCGGCCACGATGCCACACTCGCTGGCGCGTACAGCGTGCCCGTGCGGCGCTTGCGTCTCGTAGCTGCGGCTGCGGCTGGCGCGCTCGCCGCGCTGGGCGGAGGCTTGTACGCGCATCGCACCACTTACATTGAGCCGGCCTTGTTTGACCCTATGCTCGGTGTACATGCCGTGGGTTATGCCCTGATCGGTGGCCTGGGTACTGCCTTGGGCCCTATCGTTGGCGTGTTGATAGATCTCGGCTTGCTGGAGGCCACACGTATATTTGCTGGCTGGCGCATGGTGGTGTTTGGTGGCCTTGTTGCTCTGTTTCTACGCTACAGACCACGCGGCCTGCTGGACGAAGGACTGGTGCATCACTTGCTCAAATCAACTAGGCCAAGAGCTGCCTTGCGCGGCAATACCTCTGGCACAAAGGCCATGCGATGAGCCGCGCTCTGGTTGCTACCCTGAGCCTGATTGCTGCTTGTAATGCGCTCGCAGCGCAACGCGTGGACGCAAGCATGAGTTGCGTCAGTTTTGATGATGGCCCGCAACTTGAATGCACGGTTGCCCTGCGCCAATCTGCCAGACCATTGGCCGGTGCCACGGTCAAGCTCAGCGCTGACATGCCCTCAATGCCAATGGTGCACGCGGTGCGCCCCGTGGCCGCTGCGCCCACCTCAACCCCAGGTGAGTATCGCGGCGTGCTCACGCTAGAGATGGAAGGCACTTGGGCCGTCATGATCGACGTATCGGCCACGGCCTTGCGTGATCGCGTCGTCAAAACCGTGAATGTGTTTGAGTGCGAACCCAGCAAACGCTGCCCCGCTCTACCACCGAAAAGTATGAAATAAAGGAGAAATATATGGTCGCCCATGATCTACTCAAAGACCGTACCATCATCGTCACCGGCGCTGCCACCGGCATTGGCCAGGCTTTTGCACTGGGCTGCGCCTTGCAAGGTGCCAGTGTGGTGGTGGCAGACATGAACGCAGCCGACGAAACGATGTTGGCCATCGAGGCAGCGGGTGCCAAAGCGCTGGCCGTGAAGGTGGACGTGAGCGACGAGGCTTCCACGCAAGCCATGGCCGATGCCGCCATGAAGCGCTTTGGTCGCATCGACGGTTTGGTGAACAACGCTGCCTATTTCCGCGAAGTCAAGCTCACCGAGTTCGAGAATATCGACCCAGCGGTGTGGCAGCGCACCTTCGATGTGAACGTGAAAGGTGTTTGGCTGGCCTGCAAGGCGGTGCTGCCGGCGATGCGCGCACAGGGCAGTGGCAGTATTGTCAACATTGCCTCGGTAGTGGCGTTGGCCGGACAACCAGGGTATTTGCACTACGTGGCCAGCAAAGGCGCGGTGCTGGCCATGACCAAAGGTTTGGCCAAAGAACTTGGCAAATATGGCGTGCGTGCCAACGTGATTGCGCCAGGCTTTGTGATCACCGACGCCACCAAAAACCGCCCGGTCGAATGGCAGCAAAGTTTCTTGAAAGCACGCGCCTTGCAACGCGAGCAAAAGCCAGACGACTTGGTGGGCACGGCACTGTACCTGCTCTCCGACCTTGCCGGGTTTGTTTCAGGGCAGACCGTGGTCGTCGATGGCGGCCATATCATGTATTAAGTTCAACGCAACACAACACTAAAGGAGACATTTTTGTGAGCGACTTCATTCTGCACCACTACGCCTTCTCCACCTTCTCGGAGAAGATTCGCATAACGCTTGGCTACAAGGGCCTGACCTACCGTTCGGTGGACATTCCCGGCCTGCCGCCGCGTCCGCTACTCTCGCCACTCACCGGCGGCTACCGCCGCGCACCCATACTGCAAATCGGTGCGGACATATATTGCGACACCAATTGCATCTTGCCAGCCATTGAGCGTCTGCACCCCACACCAACGCTAGCCCCCGCAGCGAGTGCCGGCATTGCGCAGGGCCTGGGCTTTGCCTGGGAACGACAAATGTGGATTCCGACCATCGGTGTATTGGTTCATTACATCGGCGAGCACATCCCGCCCGAGTTCATCAAGGATCGCAAGGAAGGTTACTTGGGCATCGACATTAGCAAAGCTGCCATGGCTCCGCAGTTTGAGCAGCATTTGCAGTTCGTGCGTGCGCAAGTAGCCTGGCTAAATCGCGCACTGTCCGATGGCCGCAGGTTCCTGTTTGGCAACGAG
This sequence comes from Polaromonas sp., assembly GCA_043774625.1. Lineage (GTDB taxonomy): Bacteria > Pseudomonadota > Gammaproteobacteria > Burkholderiales > Burkholderiaceae_C > JAAFIP01. Next base: position 45,612 of record JAYVTG010000106.1, read on the forward strand.
CCCAGCGCCGCCGACCTGGCCTGTTGGCAAACCATTTTCTTGCTGCGCAAGAACTGCCCGCCTGAGGTGGATGTGTTGGTGGGTTTTGCACCACTGGTGCCCTGGTACGAGCGCATTGCGGCTTTTGGTCATGGCAAACCGACGCCCATGACCAGCGAAGAAGCCTTTGCCGCCGCGCGCGATGCCAAGCCCGCACCGGTGACGCATCTGCAAGCCAATGGTGACCCTGGTGGTATCAAAGCCGGCACCAAGGTCACGGTCACTCCTGACGACAATGCACGCGTGCCAGTGACAGGCACGCTTGTGGCCGCCAGCGACAGCGAAGTAGTGATTCACCACCACGATAAAGAAGCGGGTGACTTGCACGTTCACTTCCCGCGCCTAGGCTTTGACATCAAGTCCGTCTGAACATAACCCCAAGGAGACTACAACTATGCCAACCGTACAAGACACCAATAAACAACTGTGCCGCGATTACTTTCAGGCATTTCTCAAAGGCGACCGCGCCTGGATGCAAAAGAACATCGCGCCCACTTTCGAGCGCCACGACCCCGGCCTACCCTTCGAGGTGAAGGGGCCTGATGGCGTGTACCAATTGCACCAAGCGCTGATGCCCGCCTTCCCCGACATGGAGTTGCCGCTGCACGATTTTGTGGCCGAGGGCGAAAAGGTACTGGTACGCCTGTCCATCCACGCCACCCATACTGGGCCTTTTGGCGACTTGGCAGCCACGGACAAGCGCATCAATGTGAACGTGCTGGATCTGTTCCAGTTCCGCGACGGTGTGCTGGTGGAGCACTGGGCGCAGCTTGACAATTTGGGCATGATGAAGCAGCTTGGAGCCGTTGCTGCCTAAAGGAAATCGCCATGCAACTACTCGCCAACACCACCTCACCCTTTGTACGCATTGCACGCATAGGCATGATCGAAAAAGGACTTAACGTAGAACCCATCATCGTGGACCCTTGGGCGGACGATGCCCGCTTGCGCGCGGCCAATGCAGCAGTGCGTGTCCCCACGCTGGTGTTGGATGACGGCACGCCGATTTCGGAATGCATGGCGATTGTGATGTGGCTAGAACGCAGATACCCAACTCAGCCCAGCTATTTGGGCGACGGCAGCGATGTGGACGGCATCCTCGCGCGCGCTGGAGCAGCCATTGGTGTGATTGAGGCGGCCACCATCACCCTGATCACGCGCAAAGTAACAGCTCCGATACTGTTCGACGAAACTCCTGTGGGCTTGCGCCGACGCCGTACCATGGCCGAAGGCATTGCGCGGCTGGAGGAGCAGGCCGACAAACTGGGCCGCAATCCCACGCCTACGCTGGACGATGCAGCCGCCGTGACGGCGCTCGACTATTTACGGTTTCGCTTCCCCGATGCTGCTTGGCTACCGCCGCTGCCCAAGCTGGACGCGCTCTCGGCCAAGCTGCGCCAAAGGCCGTCGTTTGCGCTGTCCATGCCGCGCTGAGTGTTGCGTTGCATGGCTCTACTAAACCACCGCTGGCGCGTCCTCGCGGGCAATCGCCTCCAAGTGCGCCGCCAGCAACGCGAGGGGGGTTTGAGCTGCCGGTTGACTGCGCATGCAAATGCGCATGTGGCGTAGCGCCCAGTCGTCAGAAAGTGGTAGCACCCGTAGCTGCATGGCGTGGGCAAAGCTGCGCGCCGCTGCCATTGGCAAAATGCCCACGCCCAATCTGGCCTGAACGGCACGGCAAACCGCTTCGAAGCTTCTCACCTGCACGCGCAGCGCCATCGGCCGCATGTGCTGCGCAGCCTGGGATGTAAGTAAACGTGTGAGGGTGCTTCCCCCCTCCAAACCAACGAGGTCGCGACCAAGCAAATCAGCAAACGCAATAGTCGCTGCGGTAATGTCATCGCTCTCATGCACAATAGCTGCGAGTTGATCAGTTCGATAGCTGCGACACCAAAGCCCCTCCGCCACGGCACCATCAACCACAACACCCAAATCCGCTTCGCCGCTGCGTACCCTGCGCACCACCTCATCGCTCCACGATTCCTCCAGCACGATACGAATGGTTTCGTGCGCTACTTGAAATGCTGCAATATCAGAAGGCAAAAACTGGGTCATTGCCGAGGTGTTGCCCAAAACCCGCAAAACGGCATTTTTTCCCGAGGAATAGTTGCTCATCTCTGAGCGCATCTGGTTGACGGCAGCAATCACCTCGCGCGCGTGCTTGAGCAGGTGCTCCCCAGCGGGAGTGAGATCCAGGCCGCGCGAGTGGCGCTCGAAAAGCTGGGCTTTGAACTGGTGCTCCAGCAGCGAGAGGCGGCGGCTGGCAGCCGGCACGGTGATGTAGCAAGCCTCGGCCGCGCGGGTGAGGTTGCGCATGTCGCTTGCTTTGACAAACAATGCCAGGGAGTCTATATCTGGGAGCATAAAGGCATTCTAAGAGCTGCCGGTGCCCAATTTTCTAGTGGATTGCACGGAGAACAACGCGCCGTTGCCCAGTTTCCAATTCAAGCGGCGGTACTTAGGCCGTATAGTTTGTTAAAGTTCTATTCATCAAATACCTGAGGATGCAAGCATGAAGCTAATGTTTATTGGTGGCCGCTGGCTGCCCGCCCAAGACGGCCGCACTATTGCCGTTGTGTCGCCCGCCGATGGCGTGGAGTTTGACCAAATCCCGCGCGGTGGCGCACAAGAGGTAAATCAGGCCGTGACCGCTGCCCGGGCAGCCGTGGACGGCCCTTGGGGTCGGCTCACATCCACCGAGCGTGGCCGCATCCTGATCAAAATTGGCCAAGCCGTACTTGACCACGAGGAGGAGTTGGCGCAAATCGAGGCGCGTGACACCGGCAAACCCATGACCACCGCGCGCAACGACATCAAAGTGCTGGCGCGATATTTTGAGTTCTATGGCTCGGCTGCAGACAAGGTACATGGCGAAACCATTCCTTTCTTGACCGGCCACCAGGTCAGCCTGCTACGCGAGCCGCTGGGCGTTACCGCGCACATCATTCCCTGGAATTACCCAGCGCAAATGATGGGCCGCACCGTGGCACCAGCGCTGGCTATGGGCAATGGCGTAGTGCTCAAACCGGCGGAGGACACCAGCTTGTCTGCGCTGCGCATAGCCGAAATTGCCACGGCTGCTGGCCTGCCGGAGGGCGCGCTCAACATCGTCACCGGCCTGGGCGAAGAAGCTGGCGCGGCGCTGGCGGCGCATCCGGGGATTGATTTCGTCTCTTTCACCGGCTCCAACGAAGTGGGCACCCTGGTGCAACAAGCTGCCGCCAAGAATGCCGTGAAGTGCGTGTTGGAGCTGGGTGGCAAGTCGCCGCAGATTGTGTTTGACGATGTAGACGTGGCACGCGCGGTGCCCATCATCGTCCGTGCCATTGTGCAAAACGCTGGTCAAACGTGCACAGCAGGCAGTCGTTTGCTGGTCCAACGCACGGTCTACGACAGTTTTGTAGCGCGGGTGGCCGAAGCCTTTGCCAAGGTGCGTGTGGGCACGCCAGAGATGGATTTTGACTGCGGCCCGGTGATGAACCCCGCCCAACTCAAGCGCGTGCGGCGCTATGTCGATGGTGCGCGCGCAGCGGGCATCCCCGTGATTGCCGAGGGCAGCATTGCTGCGGACGCGCCAGCCACAGGCTACTACGTCAAACCCACGCTATTTGGCCCCGTGCCACGCGACGCCGTGCTGGCGCGCGAAGAGGTGTTTGGCCCGGTACTGGCCGCCATGCCCTTTGACGACGAGGCAGACGCCATTGGCCTGGCCAACAGCACCGATTACGGCCTGCTGGCCGCCGTGTGGACGGAAAACGCTGGCCGCTTGCACCGCGTAGCCAAGGCCGTGCGGGCTGGCCAGGTGTTTATGAATTGCTATGGCGCGGGCGGCGGCGTGGAGTTGCCCTTTGGCGGCACCAAGCGCAGCGGCCATGGGCGCGAAAAGGGTTTGCTTGCGCTGGAAGAGGTGAGCACCACCAAAACACTGGTTCACTACCACGGTTGAAAGGTACAGCAATGGAACAACTTCAGGGTAAGGTGGCTATTGTCACAGGCGGTGCGAACGGTTTTGGCAAGGCCATTGCGCGTTTGTATGTGGCTGAAGGTGCGCGAGTGGTCGTTGCCGATATGGCCGAGGACAAAGGCCAGGCACTGGCCAAAGAGCTGGGGCCACAAGCCGCGCGCTTTTGTGGCTTGCGACGTGGCCAGTGGCGCGGCGGTAGCCGCCCTGGTGAATGCACGTGTGCAGCACTTTGGCGTGCCCGACATCGTGGTGAACAACGCTGGCACCACGCACCCTAACCGTCCCATGCTGGAGGTAGACGAAGCCACGTTTGACCGCATGTACGCAGTGAACGTGAAATCCATCTTCCACATGGCGCACGCGGTGGTGCCACTGATGCGAAAGCGGCGCGCGGGCGTAATTCTCAACATCGGCTCTACTGCTGGCATCCGCCCCCGGCCGGGTCTGACCTGGTACAACGGCTCCAAGGGCGCAGTGAACTTACTCTCCAAGTCCATGGCGGTGGAATTGGGGCCAGATGGCATTCGCGTCAACGCCATCTGCCCGGTGATTGGTGAAACTGGCCTGCTAGAGAAGTTCATGGGCATGCCCGACACACCGGAGAACCGCGCCAAGTTCATCGCTACCATTCCCCTGGGTCGCCTGTCACGACCCGCAGATGTGGCAGCCGCTGCCCTGTTTTTAGCCAGCGACGCAGCGTCCTTTATCAGCGGCGTGGAGTTTTCGGTGGATGGTGGCCGTACCGTTTGACGCTCTACGCCTGCACTGGGCAGCTAATGGCTTGGCAAACGGATGCGGATAGGAAATTCAACCGCCTGAGGCAAGGTTAACTGAGTTCTCACTTACGTCATTGTTCAGATTTGTCGAGCCACTTCTCTACAGAGAGGTTAAATTTTCTGTACGCGCATCGGCATGAACTCCTCGGATAACGCTGCTACAAACACTGACCTGACACAAGAGCGTGCCAAGTCAGGTGCGGTGCTGGCACGCGAAGCGGGAGTGCCTTTTCAGCCGCCACTGGGTAAGGCATCTGGGGGCGACCCCATCGCCGAGTGGATGGGCCTGATGGAGGTGGTGCAAATGCTTTGCCCTGTGTGGTCTGTGCGTGACAGGCCAATGCAGGGCATCATTGGAAAATCTAGTAAAAAGCCCTGAAACCCATACAGAATATGCGCAACCAGCTACTGAATTTATAGCGTTTTCTGCGACTTTACAGCGACTTTCTTACATCACTTACGCGCCGGAGGCACATCCATGCAACTGCCATGCGCCACTTCCGCAGCCATACCGATGGATTCGCCCAATGTAGTGCGGCACTTCGTCCATAACGGCTGCAACATACAGCAAGGCTTTTGACGGGATGCAACCCACGTTCAAGCACACACCACCCGGCGATGCGTAGCGTTTTACCACGATGACTTTGAGGCCCAGGTCTGCAGCGCGAAAGGCGGCGCTGTAACCGCCGGGGCTCGCGCCCAGAACCAGCAGGTCGCAGTCCATGTCTACCGTGCTCGAGTAGCTTTTCGCTATTGATTTAGTAGCTGCCTGCGCATTGTTGACGCTGGCATTGACTGTTTTTGATCTTAGATTTAATTACAAAGTGCATCGTTTTTCAAACAGGTTGGCTCAAGAGCGATAGGATATTTTCTTTTGACCGACCAAGATCTGGAGTAAACGATGGCCTATACACACTTGAACCAAGATAAACGATACCAGATACACGCCATGCGCAAGCAAGGCATCAACAAAACAGCCATTGCCTGGGCCGCCGATCACGGAGTAGTTTTCAGCCATCATCGCCAGTCGCCCGGAGCGCCAGTAGGCGGCGGGTTGCGCGCCTCGCTCATCGCTGCGGCGGGCGCAACTCATTGCGCAATTCGTCAGTCAGCCAGTCCACCAGCTTGACTGTGTCGGGTCGGCG
>JAYVTG010000107.1:0-2146 GCA_043774625.1 Polaromonas sp.
TACCACAGCGCCCTGCGCCCGCAAACTGCGCACTGCCGCCTGCGTGCCATAGCGGTACGCCACCAGCAACTGCGTAGCACCGAGCTGGGCCGCCAGCGCCATCACCAGCGGCACGGCCTCGTCGCGCAGTGCCACTAACTCCATCACCAGCAGATCGGCGGTTTTGCCGCGCAATGCGTCGGCAGCTTGCTGCGGGTCGGCGCAGATCGCCACCACGTCCAACCGGGCGGGCAACGGATGGGGTGGTTGGGCGATCAATGACGTGCCCACCAGCGCGGCGCGGATTGGCCCAGCCTGGCCTGCATCGGCTGGTCCGCCTTGGGGTGCCGGGCGCATCGGTCGCACCGGGCGCAGAAGGGGCGCGTGCGCATCCAGTTGTTCTTGCAATAGGGCGGGTGCCAAATGGGCAATCGAGCCAATCGGGTGACCTAGATCAACCAAGGCCTTGATCAGCACCAGGCGACCGATGTCGTCGCCTGAATATTGGCGATGGCCGCTGGCGCTGGTTTGGGGGCCAATCACCTGGTAACGCCGCTCCCACACGCGCAGTGTGGCTACGGGCACACCGCTCAGGCGGGCGGCTGTTCCGCTGCGGTAAGTGGGCAAACCAGCCGGTGCAAGGGCGTTGGCTGCTTTGTTAGATAGAGTTGGCATGTTGTCTCCAATATGTATCCATTTTACAAAATATATTCTCAAAATGTACCGATATTTTTGATTGAATAACATTTATTTATTATAATTATCGAGTCAAATACTAGTCATTTCCATTAAGCCACTGAGGAATCCTCATGAACCAACCTCGCCGAATATTCTTGCTCACCCTGGTGGCCAGTGGCATGGCCACCGCCCCAGCACTGCATGCACAAGCCAAGCTGGACGAAAAAGACGCCCAAGCCACCGCCTTGGGTTACCTGGCCGACGCCAGCAAGACCGACACCAAAAAGTACCCCAAATACGCCGCTGGCCAAAACTGCGCCAATTGCGTGCTTTACCAAGGCAAGGCTACGGATGCCATGGCTGTATGCCCGCTGTTTGCCGGTAAACAAGTTTCGGGCAAAGGCTGGTGCAGCGCTTGGGCAAAAAAGGCCTGAACGCTGGCAGGCTGGGGTATGGATCGCATGGGAACTCAACCACCATCCTTTAAAGGCAACAAACAGATGTTGCCAAGCAAGCCCTGTGTGGCCTGTGGCCGCAGCATGGCTTGGCGCAAGCGTTGGGCCAACACCTGGGCCACTGTCAAGTTTTGCTCGGACGCTTGCCGCAAGGCAAAACCGTCCAAACAATAGGCAGTAAACCAAATGGCAGCCTTGCGCAACCTGGTCATCGTGCTGGGCGACCAGCTGGATTTGGATTCGTCCGCACTGGACGGCTTTGACAGCGCGCAAGACGCCGTCTGGATGGCTGAGGTGTCCAGCGAGGCTACCCACGTTTGGTCGAGCAAACCGCGCATTGCACTCTTTTTGGCAGCCATGCGGCATTTTGCGGTGGCCTTGCGCGCCCAGGGCCACACCGTGCTGTACCAGCATTTGGACACCCTGGGGGCTTGCAGCAGTCTGGCCCAAGCGCTACAAGCCGCCATCGTGCAGCACCAGCCGCAGCGCTTGGTAATGACGGCCCCCGGTGACTGGCGCGTGTTGCAGGCCCTCAAAGCCGCTGCTCAAGCGGCTGGTTCCGGCGCAGGCCTGCCGCTAGAGGTGCGCGACGACCGGCACTTTTACACCACTGTGCACGAGTTTGCCGCTTATGCCCAAGGCCGCAAATCGCTGCGGCTGGAGTATTTTTACCGCGCGCTGCGCAAGCAGCACCAGGTGCTGATGCACGGTGACCAGCCCGAGGGTGGCCGCTGGAATTTTGACGCCGAAAACCGGGAGACCTTTGGCAAAACGGGGCCGCACGCTGGCCCCCAGCCCCTGCCGCAGCGCGCCACTTTTACGCCGGACTCGCTCACGCAAGGCGTGATCGACCTGGTTAACCAGCGTTTTGCCAACCACCCCGGCGAGTTGGCCAGCTTTGCCTGGCCGGTGACGCGCACCCAGGCATTGCAAGCACTGCACTTGTTTATCACTGAGCGGCTGCCATTGTTTGGCCGCTATGAAGACGCGATGTGGCCGGGCGAGCCCTGGCTGTACCACTCGCACCTGTCGGC
>JAYVTG010000108.1:0-3163 GCA_043774625.1 Polaromonas sp.
GCCCACATATAAGTAAATATCAGCGCCCAAAAGTGGACGATGGACAAGCGGTACGAATAGACAGGCCGCTCAGCCTGTTTTGGGATGAAGTAATAAACGATACCCAAAAATCCAGCCGTGAGCAAAAAGCCCACCGCATTGTGTCCGTACCACCACTGGATCATCGCGTCTTGCACACCTGCGTAGGCAGAGTATGACTTCATCCAGCCCGCAGGCACCACGGCGGCATTGACAATGTGCAGCATCGCCACCGCGATGATGAACGCGCCATAAAACCAGTTAGCCACATAAATGTGCCGCACCTTGCGGATGCCAATCGTGCCGAAAAATACGATGGCATAGGCCACCCACACAACGGTGATCAAAATGGCAATGGGCCATTCCAGTTCGGCATATTCTTTACCCCGCGTAAAACCCATGGCAGCGTGATGGCCGCTGCCACAATGACCAACTGCCAGCCCCAAAAGTGAAAGGCTGCCAGCTTGTCTGAAATGATGCGTGTCTGGCAAGTGCGCTGCACCACGTAGTAACTGGTCGCAAATAGCGCGCAACCGCCAAACGCAAAAACACCAGCGTTGGTGTGCAGCGGACGCAACCGCCCGAACGACAGCCACGAAATACCAAAATTAAGCTCTGGCCAAGCCATTTGCGCAGCAATAAACACGCCTACTAGCATGGTGAACACGCCCCACACGACCGCCATGATGCTGAACTGCCGCACCACCTTGTCGTTGTAAACCGTCGCTTTGGAGGCAGACCAGACTCTTGGGGGAGCGTGCGTTAATGGAATGGGCAGTACTGCTGTCATGTTGGGAATCCTCTTTGTCTGAAGCGATGCCTGAAGTTATGGCTCAAGTGTGCTGATCAAGCGCTGAAGGTGTATTGATATGGATCAAGCTTGGATCAGTCACTTGCGTAGACTCTTCAGACTGAACCATCAGAATCCGCTGACCTTCGCTGTCCAACTCTTCAAACTGCCCAGCCCAAACAGCCCAGGCCAGCACGCCCATCACGCCAAGTGCAAGCAACACTGACAGCGGGATCAATAAAAACAAAATATCCATCACAACCCCGCTTTGAATTGAGACAGCCGCGCTGCATTGGTCATCACCAACAGCGAGCTGAGCGCCATGCCCAGCCCTGCCATCCAGGCAGGTAAAAAACCAGCCAGTGCCAATGGCACGCAAGTGGCGTTGTAAATCGCGGCCCAAGCCAGGTTTTGCTTGACGATGCGCAGTGTGCGCCTGGCCTGACTCAACATGACTGGCAACATCAGCAGTTGTGCGCCAGGCATCACAAAATCACTTTGCGCCTGGGCTAGTGGCATGGCAGACCCTATAGCCACAGACACATGCGCCGCAGCCAGCGTTGGTCCGTCGTTCAGGCCGTCACCCACCATCAACACTTTGTGGCCTTGAGCTTGCAGCACTTTCATCAACGCCAACTTGGTTTCTGGCGTGCAATCGCCCATCACGTTACTTTTTTCGTCGTTGATGTTGTTAATACCCAGTTGCTTGGCAACGGCTTGAACGGCTATCTGCGCGTCACCCGACATCATGTAAATCTGCATTCCGTGCGACTGCAATATCGCAAGCGTCTTTGCAGCATCTGGCCGCACGTTCTCGACAAATTCAAAGGTCGCAATCCAGCCCTGCTGGTCGGCAAGAAAGACACATCTGCCTGAATCGCTAGCATTTTCAACCTGGCAAAAATGGCCTGAACCCAAGCGCAACGGGCCTGTCACGCATGTAGAACTTTCGGCAAGCCAGCCATGAAGACCAAGGCCTGCAAACTCTTTGACCTCAATCACGCTGGCTTTTGTGAAAGCAGCAGTCGCCAGAGCGCGCGACACCGGGTGCAAGGAGTGTTCTGCCAAACCTGCGGCCCATTGCAGTGCCTGGTCGCCAGAAACATCAGCACGCGTTTGCACAGACTTCAAATGCATGGCGGCATCGGTCAATGTGCGGGTCTTGTCAAAAATAACCGTGTCAATATCACTCAGCGATTCAATCGCCTGCAAGCGTCGAACCAACACACCATGACGCGCCAGCACACCGGCAGTGGTCAGCATGGCAGTAGGTGTGGCCAGTGACAACGCGCAGGGACAAGTCACTACCAATACAGCAACGGCGGCCATCAGGGCCATGGCGGGATCCGTCTGCCACCAGAAAGCCGCTGCACCCAGCGCGGCAAATAATACAAATATCAAAAACGGCCTGGCTACTTTGTCAGCCAACACCGCAAGGCGTGGCTTATCCAGCGCGGCTCGCTCCATCAGCGTGACGATTTGCGCGTATCGCGTCTCCAGACCCAGCTTGTCAACGCTCACCAAGCTTGCATTGCCCACGTTGTAGCTGCCTGCCATCACCAGGTCGCCTACATCGCGCTTGATCGGGCGTGATTCACCCGTCATGAGCGCTTCGTCAGCAAACGTGCCTCCTTCCAGCACGGTGCCATCTGCGGGGAAAGCCTCGCCAGGCAACACCCGAACCACATCGCCAACTCTCAAGCGGCGCACAGCAACCCGCTCAAAGTTGCCACCTGCCAGCTGCCGCTCCACACTGGCAGGCAGGCGCTGCATCAGCGCCCCCAAAGCCCCTGCTGTGCGGGTGCGCAAGCGCTGCTCAAGCCATCGCCCGGTCAGCAAAAAAAACACAAACATCGTCAGCGAATCAAAATACACCTCACGACCCCACCATCCCTGCGGCTCAAAAGTGGCTGCGGTGCTAACAGTGAATGTCACCACAATGCCGATGGCGACGGGCAAGTCCATACTGATGCTGCGTTGCATCAAGTCGCGCCAGGCATTGGCAAAAAACGGCCTGCACGAAAATATCACCACAGGCAGACTGAGTACCCACGATGCCCAACGCAAGAGTTTTTCAATATCTGGCGACACATCCCCCGGCTGCGTAAAGTAGGTTGGCGCTGCATACATCATGACCTGCATCATGCAAAAGCCAGCTACTAACCATCGCCACAGCGCTAACCGTGACTGCTGCCGATCGTTGCTGATTGAAATTGCATCCTCAGCAGGCAACAGCTCGTAACCCTTGGCAAGTGCCGCTCGCATCCATATGGAAGGCCGGGTTACAGCAGCCGCCCAGGTCACGCTGGCGCTCGCGCTGGCTGCACTGGTTTGCACCTCAATGACACCTTTGAC
>JAYVTG010000109.1:0-43419 GCA_043774625.1 Polaromonas sp.
ACCTGCCTGGCCAAGAGGTGTGGCTGTTCGGTTCACGCGCCGATGGCACAGCCAAGCCCAATTCCGACATTGATTTGTGTATTGTGAATAACAAAGCGCTTGATGCCCAGGCGCGCGCCAACCTGAAGCTGGCATTCAGCGAGTCGAACATCCCGTTTGTAGTGGACATCGTAGAGCGTGCAGCTACATCGGCTCAATTCTTTGAACGTATCCAAGCACAACAAACTTTTGACCTGCTTCATGGGGCTAAACTAAGCGACATACTGACTAAAAACCGCTCCCAAGCTTAGATAGGCAAGCTTATTTCATAGAAAAAACTCTACTATGCGGACATATCACTCCACTTGTCTTTGGTTGCTCCGCGTAGGTTTGCTCTTGCTGACTTCACTCGTGCACATAAGCGCTATTGCTCAAAGCGTCGATCAAAATATCCAGACGATTCGGAACATTCTTAAAACACCAGAAGGCATGCTTGATCTTGCTAGAGCTAAGCTGACAATTGATCAAATGATTGATCCAAGTATCGACATTGACGTAAATCTCAAAACACTCAATGCAATGGCTGCCGCAGTAAGTTTGTCCGCTGGACAAAACGCAGGTAGCTTGCAAACCGCCTCTGTTCTCCGCTCGTATCTTTATGACGAGGGAGCATGGAATAACCGCCAACCGTTTCGTTATGACTTTGATGGCGATCCGCTTGGACGCAAAGTTTCAAATAAATTGCTACCCAACTATTTGGCAACCAAGAAAGGCAACTGCATTTCGATGCCAATACTCTTCGTGCTGTTGGCTCAAAAGTTAGGACTTGATGCTACCTTGGCTCAAACCCCAAATCATGTCTTCGTGAAATACCGTGACGAAACGGGGCGTATCTACAACTTGGAAACTACATCTGGTGGAAATCCAAGACGCGATGAGTTGTACCAGCGCGACACACCAATGACTACGGAAGCACTGAAAAACGGTCTCTATATGCGCCCGTTGAACAAAAAAGAGTCAATGCTGGTGGTAATGGTGGGAACCCTGGTAGACCACTACAAGGATGCACAAAAACCAGCGGCAATTATTGCTCTATCTGAATTGGTACTGGAACATTTTCCTAAAGATCACAACGCGATGCTCAATAAGGGCTACGCATATTATGTTTTACTAAATCATGAGTTTCTGCAAAAATACCCTAATCCTAGGGATATTCCTGTGAAATTACATGCACGTTATTCGGAGCTAGACCGTAATAATCGTATGTGGTACGAAAAAGCAGAGGCGCTGGGCTGGCGCGAACCCGATCCAGAAGCGGATGCCAGATATATGAAATTCGTCAAAAATGCGAAAGCAAACTAAGGGGGTAAGTCAGTATGAGCTACGCAATAAATATTAAGAATATCGCTTTATGCTTGGTAATCTCAGGCTTCACTACTTTTGCATCTGCGCGATTTATTCAAGCTGATCCAATAGGACTTGAAGGTGGCTTGAATCAATATGTTTATGTCGAGGGAAACCCGCTGAATTTGGTTGATCCACTTGGACTGGCACCTCCTAAAGGCATTCAAAGACCAATAGATCTCATGCCGCTTGAAGGAGGAGGAGGAGGAGGTGGTTCGCTTGGTAGAGGTTTGGGGGCATCATCGTCAAATGCCGCTCGCCTTGATGCAATGCGACAAGCGGGTATTCCCACAAGCCAACAACCCCTGGCACAAACTAGCAACGCTTCAGGTCGCGAATATTCTTATAACGTAGGTGGAACGAGAATGTCCGTACAACAGCAAACTTTGGATAGAAGCCATATGGGACAGTCACATTGGGAAGCAGGGCGCGTAAAAATAGATCCACTGACAGGCCAAGTACGCAATAACGATTATGGCTTTCCTCGTTTGACAAACGACAAATCAAAAGTTTGCTACTAAGAGAGCATTTTGCAAGCTCGTTCTGTATCTAAAGAATACCTTGCGGAACTATCGGTTCTGCTCAACAGAGATGTACATGCGTCAGAATTATCCTCACCTGCTGCAGCCCTTGAGGTTCAATTAAAGAGTAAAGCTTTGGTAATGAAACCACTTTCATCATTTGTTATTCCTTTTTCAGAAAAGTCATCAGGCAGGTTTCGAAGCTTCGTTCGGAATTTGAATAAAAAAATCGATGGCTCTGTTCTTCTTTTTACACCAAGCACTTTAGCATTTGGATTTATAGAAACTGCTTCATTGTTTGACATTAATTTTGAGTTTCCATTCAGTTTTAATAAAGATGGAGTGGTTTCTATTCTAAGTAGTGATGCTTCCAATAGCCTATTAATGGATTTTTTTGTATCAAATTCAAACATTGAAACACTAGAAGTTGAATTGGAAGGGTTTGAGTGGCAAGTTAACTACTAACATGCGTAGGCTGGGTTGATCAAACCCAGCAGTATCTTTTTAGATATCCAACAAGCCATTTCTATCCGCAAAAAGGGCATTGCAGGCCAAGTTTGAAAGAGCCAATATGCTTGCACACCTGAACTCCGCATTCGATTTTCGTACACTTTGTGCTTGAATACACTCATTGCTGTTAGGAATGGGTGTACTACCGAAGCGGAGGTTAGATATATGAGATTCGTCAAAAATGCGAAAGCAAACTAAGGGAGTAAATCAGTATGAACTGCGCAATAAATATTAAAAATATCGTTTTATGCTTGGTAATCTCAGGCTTCACTACTTTTGCATCTGCGCGATTTATTCAAGCTGATCCAATAGGACTTGTAGGTGGCTTGAATCAATATGTTTATGTTGAAGGAAATCCGATTTCATATATAGATCCAGACGGACTGCTTTTTATGAGCACTCTAGGCGGAATGCAGAATGGAACCACCTTAAATCAGGCCGCCACCTTCGGTGCGCCAGGCAACGCTGCTATTGCAGCAGGGATAACTACAGCCGCAATTGGTGCTGCAGCCTCTGTAAGCCCTACGATGACTGGGCGAGTTATTCGAGATGTCTTGACAGGACGCGAGTACAAGTTTGGTGACGATTTCCGAATGGCACCATGGGGTAATCGCACTGGAAATGAGTACGGGAAGTGGCCGCATTATCATCGCCGGGGGACTGATGATAAAGGTGTTACCTTGCCAGGACAAGGGATTGGGCGTCATCGCCCATGGGAGTCAAAATCACCTGATAAAAATATCTGTGATCGATTCTAATGCGATTGATGTTCTATGTATTTGAAGCGGGTAGCTGGCAGGCTACCTTTGACTCGCTAGAGCAAGCCTTGAATTATATTGAGCCAACTGACGTTTCAATCACATTACTCTTCAATTCTGAAGGCAATCGATATCCGCTACGAATTGAGCAAAGGGAAAAGTTGTACATGAAACTGTTCAGTGCCAAAACTGCGATTGTGGTGTCAGATGGTGAACCGCTGCAAGATTTACAAACATTCGCTGATTTAAAATTGACAATTGCTTGATTGAGCAAAAAATAAAAAATTGTAGCCAACTCGAGCTAGATCCCTGCCTATCCAGTAGTTTCAAAAAGAAGACTCTCGCACAAACTTAGTACATAACCGGCTCAAGCGTAATGTTCAACCCGTTGGCATCAACGCTGATTGCGCCGGGTTTATAGCCCCAGCCTTTGGCAGCACTCAAATCCTTTTCCGACAACTTGTACAAGCTGTAGTCATTCAAAACACGCTCGGCCAGCACGGGGCCTAGCTGGTTGAGGGTGTTTTGCAGTTGCTCTGGGGCACCCTTGATTTGCAGGTTGCTGACGCGCACATCGGTCATGCGCACGGTGTTGTCGCTGGGTTCAAAACGCAGCCCATAGCTCATGTCCAGCACGCCTTGCATGTCTTTGTTGGTCAGCAATGCAGCCAGGCCCCGCGTAGTGACACCCAAATCCAGCGCTGTGTTGATGCGGTTGTTGACGGCATCCAATTGCAAGCGTGGATTCGTGGCCTGTACATTCAACAGGTCTAACAGCGAACTGGTATGGGGAAATTGCTTGTCTATCAATTTTTGCAGCACAGCCTGCGGAACTTGGATGGTCTTGGGGCCAGGGCTTAGCAGACTACAACCTGCAAAACCCATGCAAGCTAGAGCCATAGCGATGAAAAACCAGCGCCCTGCAGATGGATAAAAATTGCTTGCTTGCATGCGAACGTCCTCAAAAGTTGTGTCAATTGCCTCATATTACTGGTTTTACCGCCTCGCCCTGGCCGTAGTGAATAATCACGGCTTATCCATTTGATTCAACCCTCCACACGGTTTATGCAAGTTCCCGTAGCCCCGGCTATCAAGCGCACCGAAGTCGCCGTCGGTGTGCTCGTCCGCGCAGACGGTGCGCTGCTGTTTTCTACCCGTCCGCCAGGTAAGGCCTATGCGGGTTACTGGGAGTTTCCCGGCGGCAAGATTGAAGCTGGGGAGACGGTGGAACAGGCCTTGCAGCGCGAACTGATCGAAGAGCTGGGCATTACCATCAGCCTGGACAGTAGCGCGGCGCAGGTGTGGAAGGTGACCGAGCATGACTACGAGCATGCCAAGGTGCGGCTGCACTGGGTGAGGGTGACCGCATGGACGGGGGAGTTTGAAATGCGTGAGGGCCAGCAGATAGCTTGGCAACCGTTTAACGCAAGCACGGTGCCCACAGTGTCACCCATCTTGCCGGGGGCTTACCCGGTGCTGGACTGGCTTGCGCAGGAGCGTGGCTTGCAGCCCATGCCGCGCTGAATTTATCTAAGTACTATAAATTTGATAGCTGCTTGCGCATATTCTACGCTGGCGTTGGCTGGTTTTATGCTGCTTTTATCATATCAAAAGCCTTTTCGGCAATCATTACGGTCGGTGCGTTGGTGTTGCCGCCCACAGTGCGCGGCATGATGGATGCGTCCACCACGCGCAGGCCTTGCATGCCATGCACGCGCAGCTGTGCGTCCACCACGTCCAGCGGGCCAGGGCCCATGCGGCAAGTGCCCACAGGGTGGTAAATGGTGTCGGCGCGGCTGCGGATGAAGGCTTCGATCTGCGCGTCGGTTTGGGCGCTGGCCGATGCTGCAAGTTCACGCCCGCGGTAACCTGCCAGCGCGGGCTGGTTCAGCAACTGGCGCATGAGTTTGAAGCCTTGCACCATGCGTTGCGTGTCATCGTGATTAGTCAAAAATGCAGGGTCAATCAGCGGGCTAGCCAGCGGGTCGGCGCTGGCTAGCGTGACCGAGCCACGGCTTTGCGGACGCAGCAAGCACACATGGCATGAATAGCCGTGGCCAAAAGTGGGTTTGCGTCCATGGTCTACCAGTTTGCCAATCACAAAGTGAAACTGCAGGTCTGGTACTACCTCGCTCGGCTGGCTTTTGATGAAACCACCCGCTTCGGCAAAGTTGGTGGTCAGCATGCCGGTACGCAGCTTGCGCCATTCAAAAATGCCTTGCAGAGCGCGCCACAAGCCGGTGGGTGATATGCCAAACAAGTCTTTCAAATGCGGCGCGTCATACACCTGCACCACGTCAATATGGTCATGCAAGTGCATGCCTACGCCGGGCAAGTTGTGCGCAACGGCAATGCCGTGCTGCTGCAAATGCGCAGCGGGGCCAATGCCCGATAGCATCAAAATTTGTGGCGACTGTAGCGCGCCCGCGCACAGCAGCACCTCGCGCGTGGCGCGCAGCTCTTTGCGTTGCCCGCCTTGTAAATACTCGACTCCCACAGCCTTTTTGCCTTCCAGCACAATGCGGGTGGTATGTGCGCCCGTGATGACCTGCAGGTTGGGCCGTGCCAGGTGCGGCGTGAGGTAGGCTTTGGCCGCGCTGTAGCGCTCGCCGTTTTTATGGGTTACCTGGTATAGGCCCACACCTTCCTGGTTGACACCGTTGAAGTCACTGTTCTCCACATAGCCTGCTTGCTTGCCCGCTTCTACAAATATTGGGCCAAAGCGGTTGGGGCTGGTCAGGTCTTTGACGTTGAGTGGCCCGCCGCGACCATGCAGGGCGGCAAACTCGGCGCTACTGTCTGCGCGTTCGTTATGTTCGGCGCGCTTGAAGTAGGGCAGCACATCATTAAAAGCCCAGCCAGGGTTGCCTTGTGCAGCCCAATGGTCGTAGTCAGACTGGTGGCCACGTACATAAATCATGGCGTTGACCGAACTGCTGCCGCCCAGCACCTTGCCGCGCGGCTGGTAACCCTTGCGGCCATTCAGGCCAGGCTGGGGTACGGTGTTAAACGCCCAATTGGCCTGGCCGGTTTGCGCCAGCAAAGCCAAACCTGCCGGGCAGTGGATGAGCACCGAGCTGTCCACCGGCCCCGCTTCCAGCAGGGTGACCTGCACGGCAGGGTCTTCGCTCAGGCGCGATGCCAGTACCGATCCGGCTGATCCGCCGCCAATCACTATGTAGTCAACCATCTTGCTTCTTCTCCACTAGCGCCATACCCCGAACCATATCGAGATAGTCAATTTAGCAGAACGGCGTGAGATACATTGGAGAGCTAATTCTGCAAATAGCTAGGTCAAACCCCTAGATGTTGGGCTGCAAACCTTGTTGCACGGTGGGGCACCACAGTTGTAACCGCAATTCCTTGAGCATCCGCGTGTTGTCCAGTCTGCGTGACTCGCTCATAAAGCTGAGCAGCATCAGCGGCAACTGGTCTTGCGCTGTGTTGCGTGCCACGCGGGGCGGGTGGGGCAGGCCGTACAGGTCGGCGGCCATGTCGAAGTAGTCGCCCATTTTTAGCTGTGTGTTGTCACTGACGTTGTACGTGCGCTGCGGCTTGCCGCGCCACAGGGCGGCTACACAGGCGCGGGCTAGGTCGTTGGCATGAATGTGGTTGGTGTACACATCGTCCTCTTTGCGCAGCACGGGTGTGCCTTTGCGCAGACGCGCTTCGGGTGTACCGCCTTCGCGGTCAGGTGCGTAAATGCCAGGAATGCGCAGAATGCTGGCGGTGACCCCCGCACGACCCAGGAAGCGAACAGACGCTTCTGCATCTACCCGCCTTTGCGCACGCGGTGTGTGTGGGCGCACGGCGCGCGTCTCGTTCACCCAGGCACCCGCGCAGTCGCCATACACGCCGCTGGTTGACCCATACACCAGCGCGGCAGGCAAACTGCGTGTGCGCAAGGCCTGTACCAGGCGCTGTGTGCGCGGGTCGCGCCACCATTGCGCCTCCAGGTCGCTGGGCGGTGGGGCCAGGTGCAGCACGCGCTGGGCGATGCCAGATAAGCGTTGCACACTGCGCGCATCATCCAAATTGCCTAGCAAGGGCGTGATGCCTAGCGCACGCAATGCAGGCACCCGCTGTGGGCTAGACGTAAGCGCAAGTACCCGCACGCGTGGCACCAGCGTCTGCGCCACGCGTTGGCCTACATCACCGCAGCCCACAATCAAAACGCGAGCTTGACGAAATCTGCGGGGCAGCGCACCTAAGGGGGATTGGATTGAAGGCAAAATACAGCCTGTTGAGTGAAAGATAGACTGCTCCAAGCATACCAATAAAGAACATTGACCCCGACGACATACAGGATAGCCAGCATGACCCATACCGTTACCGTGCAGCCCAGCGGCCGCAGTTTTACCGTCAACCCCGACCAGGCCATTTTGTCCGCAGGCATTGCGCAAGGCATTGGCCTGCCCTATGGCTGCAAAGACGGCGCCTGCGGATCGTGCAAATGCAAAAAGCTACAAGGCACGGTGGTGCACGGCCCGCACCAAAGCAAAGCCTTGAGCGCCGAAGAAGAAGCCAACGGATTTATTTTGACCTGTTGTGGCATGCCGCAAACCGACGTGGTGCTGGAAAGCCGCCAGGTCACAGAAGCAGGTGCGATGCCTATCAAAAAAATGCCCAGCCGCGTGACGGTGCTGGAGAAAAAATCGCACGACGTGATGCTGGTCAAACTGCAACTGCCCGCCAACGACGTGATGCAGTTTCATGCAGGCCAATATGTGGAATTTTTGCTGCGCGACGGTGTGCGACGCAGTTACAGCATGGCCAATGCACCGCACACGCTGTCACTGGGGGCATCGCAAATTGAACTGCATATTCGCCACACGCCCGGCGGTAAATTTACCGACCACGTGTTTGGCGCGATGAAAGAAAAAGAAATTTTGCGTATCGAAGGCCCGTTTGGCAGCTTTTATTTGCGTGAGAGTGACAAGCCGATGGTGCTGCTGGCCTCGGGCACAGGCTTTGCGCCCATCAAGGCCATCATTGAGCACATGCAGTTCAAAAACATCACCCGCCCGGCGGTGCTGTACTGGGGCGGCCGCCGCCCCGAAGATTTGTATCTGGACGCTTGGGTGAAAGAACGTGTGGCTGAAATGCCCAACCTGCAATATATTCCCGTCATCTCCAACGCCACACCCGAAGACGCTTGGACAGGCCGCACGGGCTTTGTGCACCAAGCTGTCATGCAAGACTTGCCCGACTTGTCAGGCTACCAGGTCTATGCGTGTGGCGCGCCGATTGTGGTGGATTCAGCACAGGCCGACTACACCAGCAAATGCGGTCTGCCTGAAGAAGAGTTTTACGCAGATTCGTTTGTGACTGAGGCGGACAAAGCCAAGGCTTGAGCGGTCATCAAAAGCACTCTGGAAAACCCATGCATACCACCGCACCAATCACCACGCTTGCAGGTACGCGCTTCAGTATTTTACAGGTCACTATTAAATTAATAGCTGCTTGCGCAATATCTACGCTGGCAACAGCCGGTTTTACACAGCAAAAACCTATCCGTCTGATAGTTCCCTACGCTGCGGGTGGCCCCATCGACGCCACCGCGCGCGTGCTGGCTGAGCGCGTCGCCAACACGCTAGGCCCCGTCATCATTGAAAACAAACCCGGCGCAGGCGGCAACATCGGCGCAGACGCCGTAGCCAAGGCTGCGCCCGACGGGTTGACCATCGGTATAGCGGCACTGGCCACCCATGCCATCAACCCCTGGCTGTACAGCAAGATGCCTTACAACGCGGCGATCGACTTTGCACCCATCACGCAAATGGTGCGGGTACCCAATGTGCTGGTAATGAACGTGGACACCGCCAAACGCCTGAATATCAACGCTCTGGCAGACCTAGTGCGCTACGCCAAGGCCAACCCCGGTAAGCTGAACTACGGCAGCGGCGGCAATGGCAGTGGCGGGCATTTGGCTGGGGAAATGTTCAAGGCGCAGGCAGGCGTTTTTGCCGTGCACATTCCCTACCCGGGCGGCAACCCCGCGCAGTTGGCGCTGTTGTCAGGCCAGGTAGATTTCAACTTCGACAACCTCGCCACCGCTGCCCCCAATATCCGCGCTGGCAAACTCACGGCACTGGCCGTCACGTCTGCTCAGCGCAACGGGGCATTGCCCGACGTACCCAGTGTGGGAGAAACGCTCAAGGGTTTTGAAGTGGACACCTGGTGGGGCCTGGTAGCACCCGCCGCTACGCCCAAAGACATGGTGGAAAAGTACAACAAAGCTTTTGTAGAGGCCTTGAATTCCGAACAAGCGAAAACCCGCTTCGCGGGTTTGATGGCCGAGCCTGTTCCCACCACGTCTGCCGCATTTGGCGAGATGATGAAGCGCGAACTGGCGAAGTATGAAAAGCCTGTGAAGGCGAGTGGGGCGCGGGTGGATTAGGGAATGTGCAATTGCACAGGTGATATGACTTGCACATCATTCGCCATCATCCACCCTTCTCGTACGGGCGCAACCACATAGGCTTTGTGCACCCCTACGTCTTCGCAGGCTTGCCAAAAGCCTTTGGTGACTTTAGGCGCAGATGAAAATTTGATTTCATAACCCGTTTTTTTGCTACCGTTTTCCACCACGACATCCAGTTCAGCGCCAGCAGCGGACCGATAGAACGACACGCTGGCACCTTCGGGCAACTGGCTGCAAATTTGCTCTACGCAAAACCCCTCCCAAGAGGCTCCGGTACTGGGGTGCCCCAACAAGTCGTTGACCTCGCGTATGCCCAGCAAGTAGTGCAACAAGCCGCTGTCGCGCACATAAATTTTGGGCGACTTCACCAGGCGCTTTCCCAGGTTCGCGTGGTAAGGTTCCAACCTGCGCAGCATGAGGCTATTGGTCAGGTGGTCCAGATAGCGTGTCACGGTGGGGGCCGAAACACCCAAAGACGCGGCAATACTGGATGCGTTGAACATTTGGCCGTGCAGATGCGCCACCATGCGCCAAAAGCGGCGCATGAGTTCAGGGTCTACATTGATACCCAGCCCCGGTAGGTCTGTGTTCAAAAAATGCCGCACAAAACCATCGCGCCAACTCCAGGATGCATTATTGCTGCGCGCTGTGTAGCTGGCCGGAAAGCCGCCGCGCAGCCACAGGGTTTGAATATCAGCAAATTCCTGGTGCACCTCGTCCAGCAAGAGCGGAGCCATATCGACCAAGGCAAGGCGACCAGCCAACGATTGGGACTGTTTGAGTAACTTAAAAGAGGCAGAGCCCAAAATCAGAAAGCGCCCAGGGCGTCTGTCGGCGTCAATTTCGCCGCGCATTTGGCTAAACAGTTCGGGTGCATTTTGAATTTCATCCAGCACCACCAAACGGTGCCGGTTGGCCTGAAAAAACGCATCTGCCTGCTCCAGCCGCGCCAGCGCCTGTGGGTTTTCAAGGTCAAGATAAATAGAGTCGGGGAATTGGTTGGCAACCAGTTGAGCAATTGTGGTTTTGCCAATTTGACGCGCACCCAAGATAGCAACCGCTGGGCTCCAGCTTAATTGCTCTTGGATTTTAGCAAAGACTAATCGTTTAAACATCCTTGTATTTTAAACATGACGTATTCAAAATACAAGGAAAATATGCAACAATCAAGAAGAGCATCAGCAAACCGTACCGCCGACTGAAACAACGAACGTGGCGAAGCTGCTATTTATTGGAAAACCAGCCTACATATTGCGCCGATACTGCCCTCCAACTTCAAACAGCGCATTCGTAATCTGCCCCAGTGAGCACACGCGCACGGCGTCCATGAGCACGTCAAACACGTTGCCGTTTTCGATGACGGTTTGTTGCAGGCGCTTGAGCATCGCAGGAGATTTATTGACGTTAGCAATTTGAAAGGCCTCTACGCGCTTCAACTGGCTTTGCTTTTCTTCATCGGTACTGCGCGCCAGCTCCAGCGTCTCAGGCACAGGGTCGCCTTTCGGGTTACGGAAAGTGTTCACGCCGATGATGGGCAGCTCGCCTGTGTGTTTCAGCATTTCGTAATGCATGCTCTCGTCTTGAATGCGGCCGCGCTGGTAGCCGGTTTCCATCGCGCCCAGCACGCCGCCGCGTTCGCTGATGCGTTCAAACTCGGTCAGCACGGCTTCTTCTACCATCTCGGTCAGCTCTTCGATGATGAAGCTGCCTTGTGAGGGGTTTTCATTTTTCGCCAAACCCCACTCGCGGTTGATGATCATCTGGATGGCCATTGCGCGGCGCACGCTGTCCTCGGTGGGCGTGGTGATGGCTTCGTCAAAGGCGTTGGTGTGCAGGCTGTTGCAGTTGTCGTAAATGGCAATCAGCGCTTGCAAGGTGGTGCGAATGTCATTGAACTGAATTTCTTGTGCATGCAGGCTGCGGCCACTGGTTTGCACGTGGTACTTCAATTTTTGCGACCGTTCGTTGGCACCGTATTTGTCACGCATGCTGGTCGCCCAAATGCGCCGGGCCACGCGGCCCAGCACGGTGTATTCAGGGTCCATGCCGTTGCTGAAGAAGAAGGACAGGTTGGGAGCAAAGTCGTCAATGTGCATGCCGCGCGCCAGATACGCTTCGACGAACGTAAAGCCGTTAGACAGCGTGAGGGCCAGTTGCGAAATCGGGTTGGCCCCGGCCTCGGCAATGTGGTAACCGCTGATCGACACGCTGTAAAAGTTGCGCACCTTGTGGTGCACAAAATATTCTGCAATGTCGCCCATGACCTTGAGCGAAAACTCGGTCGAGAAGATGCAGGTGTTTTGCCCCTGGTCTTCTTTCAAAATGTCGGCCTGCACCGTGCCGCGCACGTTTTCTTGTACCCAGGCTTTGATTTTGGCGGCTTCGGTATCGCTGGGTTCGCGGCCATTGTCCAGCTTGAACTTGTCCAGATTCTGGTCGATCGCTGTGTTCATGAACATGGCCAAAATCGTCGGCGCGGGGCCATTGATGGTCATGGACACAGATGTACTGGGGTTGGTCAAATCAAACCCGCCGTACAGCACTTTCATGTCTTCCAGCGTAGCGATCGACACGCCGCTGTTGCCTACCTTGCCGTAAATGTCGGGGCGTAGCGCGGGGTCTGCGCCGTACAGGGTCACCGAGTCAAACGCGGTGGACAAGCGCTTGGCGGGCAGGCCTTCGCTCACCATCTTGAAGCGCCGGTTGGTGCGAAACGCGTCGCCTTCGCCCGCAAACATGCGCGTGGGGTCTTCGCCTTCGCGTTTGAAGGCGAAGGTGCCAGCGGTGTACGGAAAGCTACCGGGCACGTTGTCCAGCATCAGCCATTTGAGAATTTCGCCGTGGTCTTCAAACTGGGGCAGGGCGACCTTGCGGATCGTGGTGCCCGAGAGTGATTTGACGGTAAGCGCCGTGCGGATTTCCTTATCGCGGATTTTCACCACGTATTCATCGCCCGCGTAGGCTTTTTGCATCTCGGGCCATTGCTGCAAGAGCTTGCGTGCGTCAGCGCCCAAATGGGCTTCGCGTTTCTCGGCCAGGTCGGTCGTCGCTTCGGCAGCGGGTGCGCGGGTCGGCTTGTCTACCTTCAACATGGCCGCTGCCGCGCGCAGTTGCTGTATCTCGCGTGCAAGTTTTGCCTGTTCGCGCGCACGGCGCTTGTAGCTGCGCACGGTGTCGGTAATCTCGCTCAGGTAGCGCGTGCGCGCAGCGGGGATGATGGGCGTCTGGTTGGTGCTGTGGCGGGTGTTGACCAAGGGCAGCGAACCTTTGGTCAATTTCAGACCCAGCGCGGCAAGGCGCGGCTTCATCGCCTGGTACAGCGCCGTCACGCCATCGTCGTTAAAGCGGGCAGCCATGGTGCCGAAAACGGGCATGTCTTCTGCCCGCTTGCTCCAGGCCTCGGTGTTGCGCTGCACTTGTTTAGACACATCGCGCAGTGCGTCTGCCGCGCCCTTGCGGTCAAACTTGTTGATGGCGACAAATTCGGCAAAGTCCAGCATGTCGATTTTCTCTAACTGGCTGGCCGCGCCAAACTCGGGCGTCATCACATACACGGGCACGTCCACATGCGGCACGATGGCTGCGTCGCCCTGGCCAATGCCAGATGTCTCGACAATGATCAAGTCAAAACCAGCGCGTTTGCAGGCGGCGATCACGCCGGGTAAGGCTTGACTGATTTCGCTGCCAAAGTCGCGTGTAGCCAGTGAGCGCATGAAGACCTTGGCACCCTTGCTCCACGGAGAAATCGCGTTCATGCGGATACGGTCGCCCAATAGCGCGCCACCCGATTTGCGGCGCGACGGGTCGATGGAAATCAGCGCAATATGGACGGTGTCGTCCTGATCCAGACGCAGGCGGCGAATCAATTCATCCGTCAACGACGACTTGCCAGCGCCGCCCGTTCCGGTAATACCAATCACCGGACACGCTACAGTTTTAGTAGCTGCTTGCGCATTGATGGCGCTGGCTACAGGCATTTTTTGTTGGGAAGTTTCAAGTCCGGTCACCAACTGGGCCAGTTTGCGCCACGCCGCATCGGTACCGCCTTCAATGGCTTTCACATCCTGGGGGGCGTGCCGTGCGAGGTCATGATCACAGGCCATCACCATCTCGCCAATCATGCCCATCAGACCCATGCGCTGCCCGTCTTCGGGGCTGAAAATACGCACGCCGTGCGCGGCCAGGTCGCGAATTTCATCAGGAATAATCACACCGCCGCCGCCGCCAAACACCTTGATGTGTTCGCCACCGCGCTCCTTGAGCAGTTGCGTCATGTATTTGAAGTATTCGACATGCCCGCCCTGGTAACTGCTCACGGCAATGCCTTGCACGTCCTCTTGCAAGGCGGCGGTCACCACGTCGTCTACGCTGCGGTTGTGGCCCAGGTGGATTACCTCTACGCCCATGCTCATCAAAATACGCCGCATGATGTTGATCGACGCGTCGTGCCCGTCAAACAGGCTGGCCGCCGTGACAAAGCGCACCTTATGCGTGGGGCGGTATTCGGCAAGGGCCTTGTAGTCAGCAGATAGGTCGGTCATGGTGTCTCCGGGCAATTTTGAATTGATTGACGTTTACGTAAACGTCAATCACTGTATTTTCCTCGATTTTGCCCCACCCTGCCAGAACCACGGGCTGCGTATGTCTAAAACATCAAGCCCGCAGCTGCCGTTACCAAGGCCAAGGCCAAAAGCCAGGCCGCAGTTTGCGTGTACATCAGGGCGCTTTGCACCGTGGCAGCCAGCGTGTCATGGGTAGCCTGGTCAAACTGCATGTCAAACCCGGCGCGCGACATGCGCACAATGGCAACTACTGCGCACGAGGTACTGCCCGCCAGCAACACGGCTGCCGCTAGGCTGACGCTGCGGTTGTGTAACTGGGCAGTGGCCAAAACTCCCATCAGTGCCACCATGGCGGCCGAGGCCAGCACGCTGGCAGCCATCAAGGCATTGCGCAATGTTTGTATGGCCAAAATGTCGCCACCGGGGCGTTGGCTGACCGTGCGCAGCCAAAGAGCGAGTTGTTGCTTCATAAGGGCGGCATCAACTTGCGAATCTCTTGGTAGCCCACATACCCACTGCGAGAGCAGCTACAAAAATAAGAGCGTCTGTGCCGCCAGCCAACAGCGATGCAATGCTAGGCCCTGGGCAAAAGCCTGCTACGGCCCAGCCCATGCCAAACAGCGCCGCGCCAACCACCAGGCGCTTGTCAATATCTTTGCGCGTAGGCAAATGGAACTTGTCGTCCGCCCACGGCTTAACCGCTTTGGGGGTAATGGCAAATGCAAGCAAGGTCACCATCAGCGCGCCACCCATCACCAAGGCCAACGATGGGTCCCAGTAACCGGGAGCCGCTTGCCAGGACACGCCTTGCGCCAAACCGGCCAAGTGCAAAAAGCCAATCACCTTGGCAGGCTGGGTCATGCCCGACACCACCAGACCCAGTGCAAAAAGCAGGCCAGCGGCGAGTGCGAATAAAGATTTTTTTAACATAATGTACCTCTAGCCCTTTAAAGTATTGCGCGACCAGCTATTA
Organism: Polaromonas sp.; assembly: GCA_043774625.1. Lineage (GTDB taxonomy): Bacteria > Pseudomonadota > Gammaproteobacteria > Burkholderiales > Burkholderiaceae_C > JAAFIP01. The sequence goes on from JAYVTG010000109.1 coordinate 15,132, forward strand.
AATAAATAGCAAAAACCGTAGCAAACCCGCTACCCATAAACACCAGCGTAGCCACCAAGGACCGCGCAGAGCGTCTGCCAATGCCGCACACGCCGTGCCCGCTGGTGCAACCAGAGCCCAAGACGGTGCCCACGCCCACCAGCAAGCCTGCTGCTATCAGCACCACCGCAGGCCGCGCAGCCAGCATGGCCGGGTGCAGCCAGGCCGTAGCTGCTGCTCCGCCACCCACCAGGCCCAGCAAAAACGCCCAGCGCCACAGCGTGTCGCTACGGCTGTCGGTGGCTGCCGGAGCCAGGGCCGACGCGGCAATGCCGCTGATACCCGCCACACGGCCCAGCGACGCCAATAGCAGCCAACTGGCCAAACCAATCAAAATACCGCCGCCCAAGGCTTGCAGGGCAGCGAGTGTGTTTGCATTCACAATTATTTCCTTTGTTAAAAACAGAGCTTGACTATATACCCCCAGGGGTATATAGTCAAGCTCTGTTTTTAACTTTTTCGCGACACCATCATGTCTTCCCACATCCCGCCCGAAAAAAAGAAAGCCATTCGATCCCGCCTGGCGCGGGTAGAAGGCCAATTGCGTGGCGTGCAAAAGCTCATTGACGGTGATGCCGATTGCGAAAAAATCGCCCAGCAACTCAGCGCCGCACGCAAGGCGCTAGACAAATCATTTTTTGCCATGGTGGCCTGCATGATCGAGCAAGGCGACATGCCTGCCGACCATGTGGCAGCGATGTTGTCAAAATTTGCTTGAAAGAAATCACTATGCCTTACAGCAACAGCAACAGCAACAGCAGCACCAACCCGATACAGCTTTTTGACGAAGCGTCGAGCACTTTCACCTATATCGTGTTCGATGCCAACACCCGCGACGCGATCATCATCGACCCGGTAGACACGCAAATAGAACGCGATTTGGCAGTCATTAAAAAAGAAGGATTGCAGCTACGCACCATTGTAGAAACGCATGCGCATGCAGACCACATTACCAGCGCGGCAGCACTTATCGAGCACACGGGCGCGCAAGCCGCTACGCCAGCGGGCTGTGGCATCCAACCCTCGGCATTGCAATTGCAAAACGGTGATGTGCTGAAGTTTGGCGCGCACAGCCTTATCGCCTTGCACACCCCAGGCCACACGGCTGGCAGCATGTGTTTTGTGTGGGATGGGCATGTGTTTACGGGCGACACGCTCTTGATAGGCGGTTGTGGCCGCACCGACTTTCAGTCAGGCAGCGCAGACGCTTTGTACGACAGCATCACCCGTGTGCTGTTTGCTCTGCCAAATGCCACCGTGGTATGGCCAGGGCATGATTACAAAGGCCAGACCAGCAGCACGATGGGCCACGAGAAGTTGCACAATCTGAGAGTAACTGAGCAAGGCAGATTGCGCCTGAAAGAAGATTTTGTAAAAACCATGAATAACCTGAACCTGCCCCGTCCCAAACGTATGGATGAAGCCCTACCCGCCAACCTGAGCCTGGGCCTGCGCCACGATGCCAATGAATTGAACAACGCGCCAGACGATGCGCCGCGCCCCGTTGCACCAGGTGCAGGTTATGCGGGCGACGTGTCGCCCCAGCTGGCTTACCACTGGTGGCAAACAGGCCAGGCCGTGCTGATCGACATTCGCACCCACGCCGAACGCGCCTGGGTAGGTTTTATTCCCGATGTGTCCGGCATTGAATGGAAAGTGTGGCCCGGCATGGCCTTGAACCCGCAATTTGATGCGCAGCTGATAGCGGCAGTGCCTGCGGGCAGCAAAGTCACCTTGCTGTGCCGCTCTGGCATACGCTCCATTCCCGCCGCGCAACGCGCGCAGGCCTTGGGTTTTGAGGCCTACAACATACTGGAAGGTTTTGAAGGTGACCCGGATGCACAGGCGCATCGCAGCGTGGTGGGGGGCTGGCGCAGACATGGGTTGCCGTGGCGACAAAACTAAATAACGACAAATTTAACAGTGAATTTGTATCATTTTGGGTTAATTGCTACTAAAAATTTGTCAAATTTAGCGGGTGTCTGGGCGCACGAGTGTGACATATTGCCTTCAATAGAAGTCTTTTTATATGAAAGGCTTTTATGCAAACTCTTGAGCACCCAGCAAAAAAACGTTCGTTAGACCCCAGCATTTCTGCGCACTTATCGCAAAGAATTCACCGTGAATTCACTGTGCGATGGGATACGTTATGGGGCGGTACCTTCTTACTGCATGGTCGCAGTCCGGGGGCTAACTCAGTTCGACTCAATGGCAACGACTACCTCAGCATCACCGGACACCCGAATATCGTGCAGGCGCAGACAGATACCATCAAGCACGATGCAGACTTTGTGATCCAGTCCAGTGTGTTTCTCCATGGCAAGCACCCAGTGAGGGACTTGGAGCGTGATTTGGCCGAGTGGGTGGGCAAGGAGGACGGCATGATTTGCCAGTCAGGATATTCAGCCAACATTGGACTTTTACAGGCAATAGCCGACGAACATACCCCTGTTTACCTTGATAGTTTGGCGCACACATCTTTGTGGGAAGGAGCACGTGCAGCTCGCGCCCCAGCCTATGCTTTTCGGCATAACGACCCGGCCCACTTGGACCGTATGATGACGCGACATGGCCCTGGTGTGGTTGTGGTGGACTCGGTATACAGCACCACGGGTGCCATCTGTCCGCTGACCGAGATTGTAGGCATCACAGAAAAGCATGGCAGCATGATTCTGGTGGATGAGTCGCATTCCTTAGGCACACATGGTCCGCAAGGTGCGGGCTTGTGCGCTGAACTGGGTTTGTCAGACCGGGTGCACTTTATCTCAGCAAGTTTAGCCAAAGCATTTGCTGGGCGCGCTGGGTATTTCACTATGCCTGCTGCTATGCGTAACTATGTGTTGAGTTCAAGCTACCCAAATATCTTTAGTTCTTGTCTGCTCCCGCATGAAATTGCAGGTTTGGTGGCAACGTTGTCAGTAATTAAAAAATGTGATTCTGAGCGAGCGCGGTTACTACAGTTGTCGCGTCGGTTACGAGCCAACTTGTCTGGCATGGGTTACCCAGTGCATCAAGGTACAGAACAAATAATTTCCCTGGAATCAGGTACCGAGCCAGCCACTATGGTGTTAAGGGATGCACTTGAATCCCGCGACGTATTTGGCGCAGTATTCTGCGCACCTGCTACCAGTCGCAATCGCGCCATGGTGCGGCTCACTCTGAGTAGCGCCTTGACAGATGCCGAAATTGAGCATGTAGAAAAGGTTGCGCAAGAGATTGTCCCGTTGGTCAGACCAGACCAATGGCCTATTGCTCGACGCAAGGCCGCACAAGATGCCTGAACACGTTTAGGCCAGATCGGCGCTAGAGCGTGGTGGTTGTGACGCGAGGAATTCTCTATAACTCGGACCAATCGGCAGCACACCTGGCAAGGCACATAACGCTCCCAGCAAGTTATTGCTCTCGCCGATTTTAAAAGCCTCTGTAATCGTAATAGCAGCATCGCTTTGCAACGCCATCAGCAGTTCAGCATTGCTCAGGTGGCTTCCCTCACGTATGCCATTCACATTTGTACTAGATTGGCCACTAGACTCTGCAAGCTCCGCCGCTACGTGCAAATCTTCTCGCAGTTCCAGCTGTAGCCATTGGGGCTTGGCATTTGCGTCCAGACCCAAAATGCCAAACGGCTGGGCCACCACGACATATTCCAACCATTGCTGTTTGTGCAAAAAGTTCTGCAACCAAGCGACAACCCTCTGGTCTTGCAAGATGTTGTGTTGCGCCTTGCGTAGAGTGGTACGCCAAACGCCCTCATACAAAGGCAAGCTGTTAGCCCGTTGTGCAGCCAGCACTTGCGTCAAGTGGGCGCCAATGTCGGGGTGTTGCTTGGGCACAAACCGGCTAATCACACCCTGATTAAAAGCGGCTACGGCCAGCAACTCGTCCGCTTTGCCCGTCAATAGCACGCGGTTTTCTGGCCAGCTCGGCAGTGCCTTGAGTACGTCCAAGCCCGTCATAGCGGGCATGGCGTAATCAACTACGTAAACGCTGGTAAGTGCGTAACGCTGTGCATGGTTGTGCCAGTATTGCAAGATTTGGGGAATGAGGGGCGCGCCCGTGCGCCAGTTGTTTACCATGGCGTGGTGTGCCCACAAATCAGCTTCCCACAATGCGTGCTGTGCGCGGATGTGTTGAATGCAGTCATCTATGTGGGTAAACAGGCGCACACTCCAGTTGCGTGGCATCACAAGCGCTAGCATTTCCAGGTAACTGGGATCGTCATCCAGAAAAATAAGAGCACTAGGTCGATGATAAAGAGGTAGAGCTATCATGGGGTGTGGGAGTTGGAGTGACAGTTTGCAGAGGTAAGTCTATGGTGAAAATGGCACCAAGACCTGGTTGAGATTTGACCCGAATAACCCCGCCGGCACTTTGTACGACTTGTTGGCAGTAAGCCAAACCCAGTCCGTGACCAGTGTCATCGGAGGTTGAAAAGAAAGGCTCAAAGATACGCGCTAAATGCACAGCATTAATGCCAATGCCTTGGTCAGAAATCGTTATTTTCCCAGTATTGGACTTAATCCCCAGCTCAACGCGCAGATCACCTGGGTTCAGTCTGGATTGTGCAGCTTTGAGAGAATACAGGGCATTTTTGAGCAAGTTGTTGATAACTTGTGTGAATTGTCTTTCAGACCCGGCAAACCAAAAATCTTGATGCACGATGAGTTGCACGCAATGCTCTTCCCGCTGTGAACTATATGGGTATTGCTTGACTGCTGTGCTTACCAGATTCTCGGCAGAAATCATCTGGGCGACCTGAGGCAAGTCCATAAACCGGGCATTAATCATCTGCAGATCAATATGATGGTTGATGACACGTGTCAGACTCTCCAGCCGAATGGCCATTTTTTCAAACTGTTTGACGCGCTCGGTCTCATCTTTATTCGAAGCTTCATTTCGAATGGCTTGGCTAATCAATGCCACGGTAGCTATTGGTGTTCTGAGTTCATGGGCCATGATGCCAATAATTACCAGCGAGTGGCGGATTCGTTCTCTGCGTAGATTGGCACTAGAGGCCGCGACCGTCAGAGATGCGAGCCAAGCAAAAAAAATCACAATCGCATCTTCGCCAGATAGCGTCGTTATAGTACTTAACTGTAAGCTAGCAATTGCAGTTCCAACTAGCGTGCCTGATACAAAACCCAAAGTTGCAAGCCTCCAGTCAGTCAGATGGTAATAAATCAGGACCATCGCGGCCACGCTAGCCAGCCATGTTTTATCACCACTGTTTTGCCAATACATCCATGTGAAAAATACCGGTAACTGCAGCCAAAAGACAATAGAAAAATATCTGCGCGTAATGACACCCGGCATACCACGCTTAGTTTGCTGCCAGAATAAACCGATACCAGATAAAGTGATAGACAAACGGATCCATAGGTTTTCGTATGGCTGAGGATAAATCACACTCCATAGATACCAAAACAACGGGTGACCGACTAGTGTAAAAATCCCTAACCATTTCAATCGTAATGGTGACAGATGCAGTATCGTCTCTATCTCTGGGTCAAAGACTTCTGCCCTCAACCGTTGCAGTAAAGGGAAGCGCATGACCAACGCACGCCGCGCAGACTTATTCAAACTTCGCTCCCCAATTGGCAGTTAACATAGGCATACATATCGACTATTGTGGCGAGATTTTAATGTTGAATAACAAAATAATGCATACGCCTGCCAATTTTGACAGCGTAGTTTTAGACGGACTGTTGGCGGATTGGCTCGTTGCATTGGCGGATTCTTCGGTAGAGGGATTGATTGTCTTGGGCCCTGCAGTGTACGGTGATGTCAACGAGCGTTATGTTCATGCCGTGCACCCCCCCAAGCTGCTAGATGCTGCAAGTGCTTTGGCTCAGAGTAATGAGTTTGGCTACGCGTGGCAGTACAGCGATTCTCCCATGGTGGCCTGGCAAAACATTTCTCATGGCAGTTACATGGAGATGAATCGCTGGCGCATGCTGGCCTTGGGGCATGGTTTGCAAACCATGGTGCGTGTAGAGTTTGCCTTGCCCCGTGCACGGGCTTTTGAATGCTTTTTATTAACCCCACGTGCGATGCAAGACCGTGCAGAAGCCGCTGCGCTGTTGTGGTCCACCATGAACATTTGGCCCAAAATTCGGCGCGCCATTGCTGAGGTGGTGTGTCCCTTGAGCCCGCGCGAGCGAGAGTGTTTGGCGCTGGCATTTGACGGGCTAACGGCTGCTGAAACTGCCATACGCCTCGATTGCAGTGACCGAACCGTGACTTACCATTTGGCCAATGCAATGCGCAAATTGAAGGTAGATAGCAAGCTGTCGGCTGTGGAGCGCGCCTGCTGGTTTGGCGTGATATAAATGTCTGCATGCCTACCCTGACTGCACAGCAAACCGACGCGCTACTGGCACGCATAGACGCCAAGCGCGAAGAGGTCACCGCGTTGACGCAAGACCTGGTGCGCATTCCTACGGTCAATCCGCCGGGCGATGCGTACGAAGCCTGTTCGCGGTTCTTGGGCGAGCGGCTGGCCAAGCGCGGTTTTCAAGTGGAATACATTCGCGCTCATGGCGCGCCGGGTGACAGCGACGCCTATCCGCGTACCAGTGTGGTGGCGCGCTATGAAAGCCCTGCAAAAGTAGCCAGCGGTGAATGCGTGCACTTCAATTCACACATCGACGTGGTGGAAGTAGGCAGCGGCTGGACGGTAGACCCGTTTGCAGCAATCATTAAGGACGGCAAAGTGTTTGGTCGCGGTACCTGCGACATGAAGGGTGGCCTGGCCAGCAGTGTGATTGCCTGCGAGGCCTTGATTGAAAGCGGTCTGCCGATTTACGGAGCGCTGGAAATAAGCGGCACGGTGGACGAAGAATCGGGTGGTTTTAGCGGCGTGGGTTATTTGGCAGAACGCGGTTACTTCAGCAAGCCGCGTGTACACCATGTCATCATTCCCGAGCCGTTGGGTGTTGACCGCATTTGCTTGGGCCATCGCGGTGTGTACTGGGCCGAGGTAGAAATCAAAGGCCGTATCGCCCATGGGTACATGCCATTTTTGGGCGACAGCGCCATCAACCACATGGGTGCGTTTATCCATTTGCTGGAAACGCAGTTGCAGCCATCACTTGCCAAGCGCCATACCAAAGAACCCGTAGAGCCGCCCGGTGCGCGCGTGAGCACGCTCAATATCAACAGCATTCACGGCGGGCAAGTAGAGCAGCGTTATGCGATGGATCCACGTGGTTGGCCCACGGGGGATTTACCTGCGCCCACCGTAGCGCATTCGTGCCGCGCAGTATTGGACAGGCGTTTTATTGCAGAAGAAAATCTGGACGATGTGAAGCGCGAGATTTTGCAGATGCTGCAAGAGCTGCAACGCACGCGTCCCGGTTTTGATTTCAACATCAAAGAGATCATGAGCTTTGTGCCCACCGCCACGCCGCGCGATGCACCGGTGGTGCACGCCACTGCGGTGGCGATAGCCCGCGTGTTGGGGCGAGAGCCCAGCTACATTTCCAGCCCAGGTACCTATGACCAAAAGCATATTGTGCGAACGGGCAAGCTGCAAGACGTGATTGCCTACGGCCCTGGCATTCTGGACTTGGCGCATCAGCCAGACGAGTATGTGGGCATTGCAGAGCTGGTGGACAGCGCGAAGATCATGGCGCTGGCTTCGTTGACTTTGATGGGTGGTCGCTAGCAGGGTTTCGGCTTCCAGTCTGGTGGGTGTGCCGTGCGTTGCAGTTTTGCTTGTGTACGGGCTTGGCGAGGTGTTTGCGGTTCCTGTCATGATGCGACATACGCATAAATCGCGGAGCCCGCAAACACCTCGCCAAGCCTTGAAATGGTTGGCAGCAACGGTTGAAAACCCACAGCTTCTGAGACTGTGACCCTCCGAATAGTCACCGCAATCGCAGCAGGGTGAGCGCATGCTGTTGACCCGATTTTAGGTACTCCTACATGAGGGGCTGCAGCATGCGCTCACCCTGCGTACACAAGCAAGCCTACGAACGCAAACTTACCACCGCACCCAAGCAGCCCAACCCCAAGCAAAAACTAAAGAGCAGGCCGCACCTCCAGCACATCCTGCGCAACCGCCTCATAGGCATACGCCAACTGCAGCAACCCCGCATCGTCTTGCGGTTTGCCGATAATCTGCACCCCCATCGGCAAACCTTGCGCGTTAAATCCACACGGCAAACTGATAGCGGGCAGCCCCGCAAAGGTCGCGTAGATCACGCATTCCATCCAGCGGTGGTACGTGTCCATGCTGCGCGCACCGTTGGTCGTGACGATCTGCTGCGGCCAGCGCTCGGTCACCTCAAACGGCCAGGTCTGCACGCAGGGCAGGGCAATAAAGTCGTAGCGCTCGAACATACCCAGCAGGTGGTGATAGAAACTGGTGCGCACCGTGCTGGCGTGCATAAATTCGTTGCCTGTCAGCGACTGGGCGCTGTCATGTTCCCACAGCGCTTCGGGTTTGATCTTGGCGCGGTTATTGGCTTGCACCAAAAATGGCGCAATGCGCGACGCGACCAAGGCCTTGCGCCACACCAGCCAGGCGTCCCACACTTTCTCGGGGCTGTAGCCCAGGTTGGTGGGTTCAACCGCACAACCCAGTGCAGACAAGCGCTTCAAACCCAGTTCGCAGGTGTCCAGCACGCCCGCCTCGCACGCCAGGTGGCCGCCTAGGTCGCCTATCCATGCCATGCGAGTCTTTTGGGCATCAAAACTACCTAAAGCCAGCGTGTAATCTGCGCGAGCAGCTATCGAAAGAGGAGCGCGCACATCGAAACCTGCCTGCGTTTGCAGCAGCAACGCCAAGTCGCGCACGTTGCGCGCCAGCGGGCCTTCGGTGCTCAATTGTGCCGTCCATACATCGGTGGCAGGCCACATGGGCACGCGGCCTTGGCTGGGGCGCAGGCCAAAAACATTGTTCCAGGCGGCGGGGTTGCGCAAGCTGCCCATAAAGTCGCTGCCATCGGCCACGCTCAGCATGCCGGTGGCCAGCGCTGCCGCCGCGCCGCCGCTGGAGCCGCCTGCGGTTTTGCGCAAGCCTTTGGCTAAACCATAGGGGTTCAGCGTGGGGCCAAACACGTCGTTGAAGGTGTGCGAACCCAGGCCAAACTCCGGAACATTGGTTTTGCCCATCACAATGCAACCCGCCGCCTTCATGCGCTGCACCATCAGGCCGTCTTCCTTGGGTACAAACTGGGCCATCAGCGGGCTGCCCAGGGTGGTACGCAGGCCGGCGGTGGGGGCCAGGTCTTTGATGGCCTGGGGAATGCCGTGCATCCAGCCCATAGACTGGCCACGCGCCAGCATCGCGTCGTAACGATCTGCATCGGCCAGCAAATCGTCCGCTGGGCGCAGGTTGACGATGGCGTTGACAGCTGGATTTACCTTGGAGATCAGCGCAAGCGTGGCCTGCATCAGTTCGCGGCAGGAAAACTGCTTATCATGAATGGCTGTCGAAATGTCCGACGCGCTGAGCTGGGTAATTTCCATATAGCTGTGTGAATTAAAGTTGGGCTATATTGAGGCAACACTTCTTTCAAGTCAAAGTATTTTGAATCACCGCCTATGTCAGACACTGTAAAAACCAGTCTTGCCGATTGCACCGCCACCGAACTTTTGGCGCTGTACGCCAGCGGTCAGGCATCGCCGGTAGATGCGCACGCTGCTGTCATGCAGCGCATTGACCAGTTGAACCCTGTTTTGAATGCTTTTTGCCATATTGCCAGCGTGGAATATGCGCAGGCAGCTATCAAAAGTGAAGCAAACTGGCTGGCGCATCGCAAAAACGGCACCCCCGTGAAAGCTCTGGAAGGCGTACCCACATCCATCAAAGACTTGATTTTGACCCAAGGCATGCCCACCCTGCGCGGCAGCCACACGGTAGACGCCCACCAAGCCTGGGACGTAGACGCTCCCGTCACCGCGCGGCTTAAAGAGGCGGGTGCCGTCATCATTGGCAAAACCACTACGCCCGAATTTGGTTGCAAGGGTGAAACCAATTCACCGCGCAGCGGCATCACCCGCAATCCGTGGAACACGGCCAAAACGCCCGGCGGTTCCAGTGGCGGCACGGCTGCCGCCGTGGCTGCGGGCATGGGGCCGCTTGGCGTTGGCACCGACGGCGCGGGCAGCGTGCGCATACCCGCTGCGTTTTGCGGCAACTTTGGCCTAAAGCCCAGCTTTGGCCGCGTGCCCGCCTACCCGCTGTCGCCCTTTGGCACCGTGGCCCATCTGGGCCCCCACACCATGAGCGTGCGTGACGCCGCGCTGATGATGAACGTGCTGACCCAACCCGACGCCCGTGACTGGACGTCTTTGCCTTACGACGGCATGGACTATTTGAAAGACCTGGACAAAGGCATTAAAGGCCTGCGCATTGCCTATTCCCCCACCCTGGGTTATGTCAAAAACGTGCACCCCGAAATAGCCACAGCCGTAGCCAAGGCCGCTACACAATTGGAAGCGCTTGGCGCAACAGTGGAGCGGGTAGACCCTGGTTTTGGCGACCCGCTGGAGATCACCACCGGCCTGTGGTTTGTGGGCGCGTGGACGGTGTGGAACACACTAACCCCCGCGCAGCAGGCCGTGACCGACCCCGACTTTCAAGCGCAAGCGCACATGGGCAGCAAGTTCAGCGCGCTGGACATTCAAAAACTGCAACTAAGTCGGGGCGTTTTAGGCAGCCATATGCGCCAGTTCATGCAGCGTTATGACCTGCTCATCACCCCCGCCGTGTCCATCCCGGCATTCGACGCACGCCACGCAGGCCACACCCCCATGACCCCACAAACCATGCTGGGCTGGACGCCGTTTAGCTACCCCTTCAACCTGACCCAGCAACCCGCCTGCAGTATCCCTTGCGGCCTGACCCAGGACGGCCTGCCCATGGGCTTGCAAATGGTCGGCCCGATGTTTGGCGACGCCCTGGTGCTACGCGCAGCGCGTGCGTATGAGAGCGTCATGCCAATACAAAGACCGCCTGTCTAAGACAGTTTTACGGGTGTGCGCCATGGGCACGAAATGTGGTGTATTTCACGAAAAAAAGTCTTCAAAGCGCTTAAATACGTGGTTTTACATGGGTTGCGCGTCAAGCCGCACCTAGACTCGGGTATTCGCAAAACCAGCCAGAATCGCATGTTCCCCTCCTTTATCAGCCGCTTCAAGTCGCCCAAAGTCAACCCGTTGTTTGCGACGACTTTGCAGGCCGAGCCGCCGCCCGCCGAAATGCTGCGCCTGCTGCCACGCAGTTTTGACTCGCTGGAAGTGTGGCTGTTGCTGTTTTGCGGTCTCTACGGTTTGTTGGTCAGCAGTCTGATTTTGCCTGGTGCAGGCGAGCTTAAGCTGATGTGCATCGCCTTTTTGCTACTGGCCATTGCCAAACGGGTCAAGCCCGCGCGCACTAAAAACCAGTGGTTTGGGGGCGCCATACTTGCTTTGTTGATTTCTGGCGCGATTTATCTGGACCCGAATTCTGGTGGCGTTGCCGGTCCATTTTTGTATCTCATGATATTGCTGGCTATGGGCTACCCCTTGCTGATGGACAACGCTAAGGCATTTGTCTATGGTCTGACGCTGGTAAGCGTGTATTACTTTGCCGCGACACGGGTCAACGCCAGCCTGCCGCAAGAAGTGCTGCTGCTGCGGGGCGTGCTGTTGGCAGGTTTGTGCATTTTGTCTGCCCGCTTTGGTGCTGTGCTGCGCCATGCCGAAGAAGCCATGGACGCCATGCGCCGTGACAGCCAAAGCCTGGCTTACAACAGCTATGGGCTCCATTTTTATGGCGACATGCTGACACGCCGCTGCGCGCGCAATGGGGTGACCTGCACCATGGTGCTGCTGCGCATGCCCATGCACTGGATTGCTGACGTAGTGAGCCCAATGGAACCGATGCACCAAAACAGTGTGCACACACTGGCGCTACGCGACATTGCCACCAATATCACCGCGATTGCCCCGCAAGGCAGTTTGCTGGCGCGCACCTCTGAGCTCGATTGGGTGCTGATCGTACCCGGCATGAACCGGGCAGATGCGATTGAGCACTTGGTGGCAAACTTTGGCAGACCCTTGCAAATACCCTATGGCTTGAAAGAAGACGAATGGTTTGTGGACATCACCCCCTGTGCGGTGGAATCCAGCGACGACTACCCCACGGTGCCCGCAATGTTGACCTGCGCAGAAACCATCTGGGAGCGCGGCTTTAACAGCGGCGCGGTGTAAACATGCAACACAAACCAAAATTGGGGCTCATGTTGCAGTACCTGTGGGCGCTGCCTTTGACACTGCTGGGTTTGCTGATGGCAGCCTGCGTCTGGTTTTTTGATAAAAAACAGCGTATTGTCAGCGTCAACACTGCGCAAGGCGCTACTGTTTTTATAGTACACGGTAAAATGATGAGCAAGCTACTGTGCCGCCACCCCATGGGCTCCATGCTGGCCATGGCCTTGGGTTGCTGCATTTTGGCGCGTGACGAAGCGACAGCGCAAGACACTCTGACACATGAACTGGTGCATGTTGAGCAGGCTCTGCGCTGGGGGCCGCTGTTTCCACTGGTCTATGCCTTGGCCAGTGTGTGGGCCCGGGCGCACGGTGGCTGCGCCTACCGCGACAACGTATTTGAAAAAGCCGCTTTCGCAGCCGAGAAGCTGTGCTGAATGGCCCAGGCATTCGCTGCAATGCGCAACTGGTTGATGCTGACCCCCTCCCCTCCAAGAATGTGACAACTTGCACCTGCCATAATCCCGCCCATTGGTAACAAAAATATGACCTTTCTCGCACTGGACGTTGGCAACACGCGGCTCAAATGGGCTTTGTATGACCATGCGCGCCCAGGTGCCAAGCTGTTGGACAGTGGCGCAGAATTTTTAGAAAATATCGACAAACTGGCCGACGGCGACTGGGCCAGCATCGACAAGCCAGCCTGCATGCTGGGCTGTATTGTGGCGGGCGACGCGATTCGCCAGCGCGTGCAAGAACAGATGGACGAGCGCTGGGACATTGAAGCGCATTGGGTCGTGTCCAGCGCCAGCGAAGCGGGTCTGGTCAACGGTTATGACTACCCCATGCGCCTGGGTGCTGACCGCTGGGTGGCCATGATTGGTGCCTGGCATTTGATGTTGTCGCGCCACGCGGCCCAGCCCCAGCCCCTGGTGGTGGTGATGGTGGGCACGGCGGTGACGGTTGAAGCGATTGAAGTGCAACGCGATGCACAGGGCGCAGTGCAGGGCAAGTTTGTAGGTGGCCTGATCTTGCCTGGTCACGGCATCATGCTCAAAGCGCTGGAGTCTGGTACGGCAGGTTTGCATGTGCCTACAGGCGAGGTCACCGAGTTTCCGACCAATACCAGTGACGCACTGACCAGTGGCGGCACCTATGCCATAGCTGGCGCCGTGCGCCGCATGCACCACCACCTGCTGCAACGCAGCGGTGAACCACCCTTGGTGTTTATGACGGGTGGCGCAGGCTGGAAAATGCTGCCGTCCATGGGCATGGAGGTGGAGCTGGTGGACAACCTGATTTTTGACGGGCTACTGGATATTGCACAGCGGCGGGGTTTTGCGGTTTAGCCTTGGCTTAAACCGTCGGTAGCCTGAAAAAAAGACTGCCGCGCCTGCGAAATCACCATGCCCTTCCAGTCGTCAGCGTCACAGTAAAACGCATCCATCAATTGCTGCTTGATCTGCCTGGCTTGTTCAGCGGGTGCTGCTGGATGCTTGTGCAACCAGTGCTCGGTGCGCAAAGCTGTCATCACCTGGTCAATAGGCTGTGTGCCATATTCCATGGCAATACCGGTGTATTCGGCCTGCGGGCATTCGTCACTCACTGCGGCCCACATCAAGCCGGTCAGAAAGGCGGACGAAGACGTGCCGTTATAAATCGACGTGACAGGTGTCTCGCCACTGGGGTTGCCTGCGTTGCCCCACCAGGCCTGCGCACGCGCGTAAGAAGCCTTGTTGTCGCGGTAGGCAAAAATGCGCTCCCCCACGCCGCGTGGGCCCAGGCCGGTGTGGATGTCGATCCAGGCCAGCTTGGAGCAGCGCGAGGCGTATTTGCGCAGCACGGTACGCAAAGTTTGGTTGCTCCAGGTGGGCGCCGTGCCACCAAAAAACAAACCGTCTGGGTGCGAGTGTTGGCCGCGCGACACGATGTCTTGCAGGCCTTTCATGCCGTTTTCCTTGATGAAATATGCGCTGGCAGCTACATTTTCAGGAGCAGGTGGCCAAACCTCGGGCAGCATGACAGCGTGCAGATCTGCATAGCCAAGGTTGGCAGGCAGCGGTTTGCCAAAGTCCTGAAAATTGCGGTTCAGGTCTACGTTTTCGTTAGTTACCCGGCGCACATGCGAAAAGCCATAGGGGTTCAGCGCATGGATGTACAGCACCGCCACACCCGCAGCTTTTGCCTTGTCGCGCCATTGCGCGTCGTGTAATGCAAACACCTGCACGCCACTACCGCAATAGCCTTCTACCCCGTGGCAAGCACTGCTGATGATGAGCACGCTTGTGGCATTTTGGGGGCCGTCAAGCACCACGTCGATTGCCAGCACTTCGCCATCGCGGCCAGGCAGCGGGTGGTTGAACGATTCAATCGGCAGGCCAGCGGTGGCAGCAGCTTCCAGAAACTTGGTGCGTGCTTGGGCGTAGCTGGTTGAAAAGCCTTCGGTAATACCGATCATGCTGCAGCCTTTGGCATGTCATGCTTGAACCATTCTTCTGCCAGTCGCACCCAGTAGGTGGCACCCAGCGGAATCAAGTCGTCATTGAAGTCATAGCTCGGGTTATGCAACATGCACGGGCCCGCGCCGTGGCCCATCTCGCGGTGACTTCCATCACCGTTGGCAATAAAGCAATACGCGCCGGGCTTGGCCTGCAGCATGTAGGCAAAGTCTTCGCCACCCATGGTGGGTTCTTGCACCAACACGTTGGCATCGCCCACGATGAGTCCCATCACTTTGCGCGCAAAGTGGGCCTCGTGTGCGCTGTTGATGGTGGGCGGGTAGTTGCGGTCAAATTCAAAGTCGCAGGTGGTGGTATGCGCAGCGCACAAACCTTGCGACACTTCCCGCATGCGCCGCTCGATCTTGTCCAGCACCTCTACGGTAAAAGTGCGCACCGTGCCTTGCAGTTCGCAGCTGTCGGGTATCACATTGGTGGCTTCGCCTGCATGGATCATTGTTACGCTGATCACGCCAGCATCTATCGGCTTCACGTTGCGGCTGATGATGCTTTGAAAGGCCTGCACCATTTGCGTGGCAATGACGATGGGGTCCACCGCGTCATGTGGCAAAGCCGCATGCCCACCTTTACCGCGCACGATAATTTTGAATTCGCTGGTAGACGCCATGACCGGCCCAGGGCTCACGGCAAACTTGCCAATTTGGGTGCCGGGCCAGTTGTGCATGCCAAACACGGCTTCCATGGGGAATTGTGTGAACAGGCCATCTTGCATCATCACACGCGCGCCACCACCACCTTCTTCAGCGGGCTGAAAAATCAAATACACCGTACCGTCAAAATTGCGGTGCTTGGCAAAATGCTGGGCCGCTGCCAGCAGCATGGCGGTGTGGCCATCGTGCCCGCAGGCGTGCATTTTGTTGGCATGCTTGCTGGCGTGCTCAAAAGTGTTGAACTCTTGCATCGGCAGCGCGTCCATGTCGGCGCGCAGGCCAATGGCGCGGTTGCTGCTGCCGTTGCCTTTGATGATGCCTACCACGCCGGTTTTACCCAAACCACGGTGAATAGGAATGCCCCATTCGGTCAGTTTGGCAGCCACCACGTCGGCCGTACGCACCTCTTGAAAGCACAGCTCGGGGTGGGCGTGAATATCGCGGCGAATGGCGGCAATACTGGCCGCCTGGGTAACGATGGAATCTATAACTTGCATGGCGTTTGCTCCTGAGCCATCAAGTCTAGCCTTTTTGCAGCGCCCATGGGCATAGGGGATACACGCCCAGTAATTTAAGCGACAATGTTTCACACGTAATCTGCAGCCCTGGTGATGCAGCATGCCCATAGCTTTTATTTGTGGGCAAATTGCAGCAAAATACTGCCAATTGGTACCGAAAAACTGTGGCAGGTGCTGCGGTATTTTTTCAATCCTCCTACCGCGCTGAGCGCACCTGCTAAACCCACTACCGTGTTAACCCATTCACATTCACCTACAAGCACCAGGCAGGTACTGGGCGCGTGCCCACACGACTGCCCTGACACCTGTTCACTGGTGACCGACGTGCAAGACGGCATCGCCATCCGCGTGCATGGCAACCCCGCGCACGCGCATACGCACAGTACGCTGTGTGCCAAGGTGTCCAAATACACCGATCGCACCTACCACCCTGAGCGGGTGTTGCATCCCCTCAAGCGCGTAGGGGCCAAGGGCGGCGGGCAGTTTGAACGGGTGACGTGGGACGCGGCCTTGAGCGACATTGCATCACGGTTAAGCACCATCGCCGCGCGCGACCCGCAGGCCATTCAACCCTATAGCTACGCTGGCACCATGGGCTTGGTGCAGGCTGAAAGCATGGCGGCGCGGTTTTTTCACACGCTGGGTGCGTCCTTGCTGGACCGCACGATTTGCTCGTCTGCCGGTGGTGAGGGATTGACGCAGACCCTGGGTGGCAAGGTGGGCATGAAGGTGGAGTTCTTTGCCGAAAGCAAGCTCATCATCATCTGGGGCAGTAATAGCATCACCAGTAACCTGCATTTTTGGCGGTATGCGAACGAGGCCAAACGCCAGGGCGCCAAGCTGATCTGCATTGACCCGCGCAAGACCGAGACAGCGGACAAATGCCATGCGCATATTCAGTTGCTGCCCGGCACCGACACCGCCCTGGCCTTGGCCGTGATGCGCGAATTGATCGTCAACGACTGGCTAGACCATGACTATATTGCGCAGCACACGCTGGGCTGGGACGCTTTGAAAGAACGTGCCTTGGCCTGGGATGTGCAGCGTGCAGCGCAAGTGTGCGGTGTTCCAGCCGCGCAAATTACGTCGTTAGCGCGCGATTATGGCCAATCCTTTGTAGACAAAACGCCCGCCGCCATCCGCCTTAACTACGGCATGCAACGTGTGCGCGGCGGCGGTAACGCTACGCGTGCCGTGGCCTGCCTGCCAGCGCTGGTTGGTGCCTGGCGACATCGCGCTGGTGGCTTGTTGCTCAGTAGCTCGGGCATGTTCCCGGTGAACAAGAACGCCTTGCAGCGACCAGATTTGTTGAACGGCAAGCACCCCCGCACCATCAACATGAGCACGATTGGCAATGACTTGTTGCGCCCAGCCTCGGCAGAATTTGGCCCGCAGATAGAGGCCTTGATCGTCTACAACAGCAACCCCGTTGCGGTAGCGCCAGAGTCTGCCAAGGTGGCGCAAGGCTTTGCGCGCGAAGACCTGTTGACTGTGGTGCTGGAGCATTTTCAAACCGACACTGCCGACTACGCTGACTACATCTTGCCCGCCACTACGCAGCTGGAACACTGGGACGTGCACCTGTCTTACGGCCACACCGACGTCACCCTGAACCAACCCGCCATAGCGCCTGTGGGCGAGGCGCAACCCAACACGCAAATCTTTCGTGAGCTGGCGGCGCGCATGGGCATGACCAACCCCTGTTTTGAAGACGATGACGAGACGCTGTGCCGCACTGCATTTGAAGGCATAGTCAATTTTGACCAGTTGCTGCAAGACGGTTTTGCGTCACTCAACGTGCCTGACGCACCGTTTGCGCAAGGTGGCTTTCCCACGCCATCTGGCAAGTGCGAATTTTTTAGCCAACGCCTGGCAAACGCCGGCCAGGACGGTTTGCCCGACCACGTGCCCAATTACGAACTGCAAGGCGCGTCAAGGCAATACCCGCTGGCGATGATCTCCCCGCCCGCCCGCAACTTTCTTAATAGCACTTTCGTCAACGTCAAATCCTTGCGCGACATGGAGGGCGAACCGATACTGGAGATCTGCGAACAAGACGCGCAGCCGCGCGGCATTGTGCATGGCACCGTGGTCAAAGTCTTCAACGACCGCGGCACATACCACTGTACAGCCTATATCTCTACCCGCGCCCGCCCCGGTGTCGTCAATGGCCTGGGCGTGTGGTGGCGCAAACTGGGCCTGAACCACACCAATGTGAACGAACTGACCAGCCAGAACCTGACCGACATGGGCCGTGGCCCCGTGTTTTACGACTGCGCGGTGCAGGTGGCAGCGCTGTAAGACATGCAGGGCAGCGGCTATGATGGTGTATGCATTTTGATGAATTCAAATGAAAAAATGGCTGATTGCCATGGCTAGTATTGCGGGAGCAGCTACTATTTTAGTAGCGAGTGTATGCCTGTCTGGTTGCGCCAACCTGGGTTACTACTGGCAGTCGATGCGCGGGCATATGGCCGTTATCAATGCGGCCAAGCCTGTGAACGAATGGCTGGATGACGCCACCACCCCCGACGCAACACGCAAGCGCCTGGAGCTGTCTCAGCGCATCCGCGCTTTTGCGTCCAGTGAACTCAAACTGCCCGACAACCCCAGTTACCGCCGCTACGCCGACTTGCAGCGGCGCGCCGTTATCACTAATGTGGTGGCCGCGCCTGAATATTCACTCACTCTGAAAACCTGGTGCTTTCCCGTTGCGGGCTGCGTGGGTTACCGTGGCTATTACGCTGAGGCAGACGCGAAAGCACAGGCACAAGCACTCAAGGCAGAGGGGTTTGAAGTCAGCGTTTACGGCGTGCCCGCCTATTCCACGCTGGGCTATATGAACTGGGCGGGCGGCGACCCACTCTTGTCTACCTTCATCCATTACCCTGAAGGCGAACTGGCCCGCCTGATCTTTCACGAGCTGTCGCACCAGGTGCTGTACGTGAAAGACGACACCATGTTCAACGAGTCGTTTGCCACAGCGGTAGAGCGCATCGGCGGCAAACAGTGGTTGCAAAAACATGGCTCAGAAGCTGCGCAAAAAGAATACGCCGAGTTTGATGCACGCCGCACGCAGTTTCGCACGCTGACGCTGCGTACACGGGCACGCCTGGCAGATATTTACCTGCCAAAACCCCTTGATGCCAGCGTCAACAATGCGCGAGCAGCTACTGATTCAATAGCAAAAGATAAACAGAAAATCATGCAGCAACTGCGCGACGACTATGCCAAACTGAAGATCAGTTGGAGCGGTCACGCAGGCTACGACAACTGGATTGCCAATGCCAACAACGCCAGCCTAGGCGCGCAAGCGTCCTACGACGAACTGGTGCCGCAGTTTGAAGCCTTGTATGAAAAGCAAGGCAAAGACTGGCAAAAGTTTTATGATGCAGCCAAAGCGCTGGTACCCTTGCCGCGTGACATGCGTCGCAAGGCTCTTGGCGAACAGTCTGGCTTGGCATCGGGTATCACCCTTGGCCAGTAAACAAACCGTCACAGGAGACACCATGGCAGACATTCACATCGAACGCGCCCACGACTTGGGGCTGCTGCAAGCCCGCAAAATCGCCTTCAAATGGACCGAACAGGTAGAAGAAAAATTCGACATGGAATGCGCGTATATCGAAGGCAAAACCGAAGACGAAGTGGAATTTACCCGTAACGGTGTGAACGGCTCTTTGGTGGTGACCAAAAACAGCTTTGTACTGGATGCAAAGCTGGGGTTTTTGCTGGGTGCGTTCAAGGACAAGATTGAAGGCGAGATTGTGAAGAACCTTGATGCTTTGCTCAAGAAGAAGCCTGCGGCAAAGAAGAAGGCTTAGGGTTTCGTAGTTGCTGGTCTGCTTGGTGGGTGCGCAAGGGTTTTTCATTCGCCAGCTTAGTCCCCTTGCTACGAAGCTCGGTACGCCCTGTGCAGCATCTGCGCGCTCTTACCGGAGACTGCAGGAAGGTGCGAAAAAGTGACTAAAACGCTATGCATTCAATAGCTGCTCACGCATATATGGCGCTGGCAAAAAGCACAAAATGCTGTAAAAAAGTTATTTCAACGACTCAATCAGGTCGATATACTGCTGCTGCGCATCCGCCGTAGAGGTGCCCTTCAAACCGTTCCATGCGTCCCACTTGGCGCGGCCCACCATGTCGCTAAAGCCGGGCTTCTTCTCGGTGTTGTCGCCCACACTGCCCTGCTTGTACAGCGCATAGATTTTAAGCAGGGTAGCGTTGTCGGGGCGCTCCGACAGGTTTTTGGAATCGGCTGCTGCAGCTTCGAATTTTGCTTTGAGGTCGGCCATGGTGTGCTCCTTGGGGTTTGTGGGTCAAAAGCTGTAGTTTAGGGTAAAGCCTCGGTATCTTGTAATCCTAAACCCGTCAAAATTAGGTAAGAATACCCAAGTCACACAGCAGGAGCCTAGCATGGTCACTCGCATTACAACGCCTCAAGTCACCCATTCTGCGCAAGACACCGCGCGCAAAGCCGCCAAGGTCGTACGCAAAAACGTAGAAAACGCGGTGGCAGGCACGCTGGGCATTTCGGGCGAACGCATGACCAAGGTAGACACCGCCTGGCTGCGCATGGACTCGCCCCAGAACCTGATGATGATTGTGGGCATTTGGGTGCTCAAACCTGGCATTAGCCACGCTGCATTGTGCGAACGTATTGAAACCCGTTTGCTGAAATACCGCCGCTTTGGCCAGCGCGTGGTGGAAGACGCGGCCGGTGCCACCTGGGTAGACGACAAGCGGTTTGACATTAACCACCACGTCGTCACCGAAAAACTCTCGCCTGCCAAAGGCCAAACCCTGCAAGACGCGCTGCAAGACCGCGTAGCCGTGCTCACCACCACACCGCTGGAACGCAAACGCCCGCTGTGGCAGTTTCATTTGATCGAAAATTACACCCTGCCCGACGGCAGCAAAGGCAGCGCGATGATCGTGCGCATCCACCACTGCATTGCAGACGGCATCGCCCTCATCTCGGTCACCACGTCCCTGGTAGACGGGGGCCTGCCGCCGCCCGAGCGCAAAAGGCGCGACGCAACCGCAGGGCCGGAAGACTGGATTACCCAGACCCTGCTCAAACCCTTTACGGACTTGACGGTTAAAGCACTGGGTGCTGCCGGCGAGGGCGCTGCCCGGTCCCTGCACATGCTGGCTGACCCACAACAGGGCTTGGCCGGTTCGATGGACATGGCCAAACTGGGCATGAAGCTAGTGCGCGATCTGGCTGCATTGGCTTTGATGCCCGACGACTCCAAGACCCGACTCAAAGGCAAACCCGGCACTACCAAAAAAGTGGCCTGGTGCCAGCCGATTCCATTGGAAGAAGTCAAAGCCGTGGGCAAGGCCCTGAACTGCTCCATCAACGACGTGTTGCTCAGCTGCGTGGCCGGTGCCATTGGTGAGTATTTGAAAGCTAAGGGCGACAACCCCACAGGGCAAGAAATTCGCGCTATGGTGCCTGTCAACCTGCGCCCGCTAGACCAGGCTTACAAACTGGGCAACCGCTTTGGCCTGGCACCCCTGGTGCTGCCGATTGGTGTAGACAACCCGATCGAGCGCGTGTACGAAGTGCGTCGCCGCATGGCGCACATGAAGGGCAGCTACCAGCCGCTCTTGGCCTTTAGTTTGTTGGCGGTTGCGGGCCTCTTGATTAAACCCGCGCAAGACGCCATGCTGAACCTGTTCGGCAAAAAGACTACGGCCGTGATGACCAATGTGCCGGGGCCTAAAGAGAAGCTCAAATTTTGCGGATCGTGGATTGAAGAAAACATGTTCTGGGTGCCGCAGTCGGGTGACGTGGGCATGGGCGTGAGCATTTTGAGCTACGGCGGTGGCGTGCAGTTTGGCTTGATTACCGACGCGGGTCTATGCCCCGACCCGCAGGCCATCATCAACGAATTTGAACCCGAATTTGCCAAGCTCAGCATTGTGACGATGATGCTGCCCTGGGAGGCTTGAGCTCTCTATCCTGTACCAGGATTGACCTCCCAGTCAGTGCGCTGAGGCTTGAGGCTACTCAGCCCGCAGCAATCGCGACGATCTCCTTCAAGACGCTGTTGTGGCTACGGCTTTACTGGCCTGTGCGCTGTAAACGCCCACCAGGCTGAGCAAATGCGTGCGCTGCGCTGGCTCCAGATACGGCACCAGTAAATTGAGCACATGCTGCGCGCCGCGCATCAGGGCGGCTTGTGCGCTTTCAGGCTCAAGCGCCTTGCGCGGGTCGCGCACGTATTCGTAACTCAGCCAATAGGTCAGCACCACCACCATGCTGGTGGCGGTGCCTTCGACTTCGCGCGAGTCTATGGTCACGGCCCCGCTGCGGCTCATGGCGTCCAGCATGGCGCGCACACTGCGGGTTTTGTTTTTCAGCACCCATTGAAAATGCGTTTCCAGGCGACGGTTTTTACTCAGCAAGTCGTTCAGGTCACGGTACAAAAAGCGGTACTGCCAGATCAGTTCAAACAGGCTGTGCATGAAAAACCATGCATCTTCCACATCGCGCACGCCGTCGCTGGCGTTGAGCAGTTCGCTTAAGGCGCGTTCGTACTTGTCAAACAGGCTGTTGATCAGCTCGTCTTTGGCCGGGTAGTGGTAGTACAGGTTGCCGGGGCTGATCGACAGTTCGGCCGATATCAGCGTGGTGGAAACGTTGGGCTCGCCAAAGCGATTAAACAGCTCTAGCGTGACTTCCAGAATTCGCTCTGCCGTGCGGCGTGGCGCTTTTTTGGCCATGGAAAGAACCTCGTGTCTCTTGTCGCGCAGCGGGTGGCGATGGTGCGCGGTGTGATGGTGTTAAGCCATCACTCTAACCGAAGTTTCCAGGTCTTCCATGACTTCTTGCAAACGGGCTAGGGCCTGGCCCAGGCGGCTGGTGGGCCTGAGGGGCACTGATGCGCCCTTTTCACAAGTGGCTGTTGTTTAAGCAGCTTTGCGTGCGCGTTTGGCCGCAGGTTTAGCGGCTACTTTGCGAGCCACTTTTTTGGCCGCAGTGCGTGGGGCTGCTTTGGCGGCTGGCTTGGCCGCACCTGTTTTGCCGCCCATTTTGCTAACGACTGCGTTTAGCGCGTCGATACGCTTGATCAGCGCGTCCACGTCTTTGGCAGAAGGCACGCCCAGCTTGTTCAAGGCCTTGGCCACACGCTCTTCAAAAATGTCTTCCAGCTTGCCCCACTGGCCCGTGGCCTTGCTGGCGATGTCGTTGGCCATGCCCGTCATTTTGTTGGTGGCTTCAGAGATTTTCTCTTCGGCAACAGCCTGTGTTTTGCGCTGCATTGACAGGCCTTCTTTCACCAGAGTTTCAAACACTTTGCCGCCTTCGCCCTGAGCTTTGGAAAACGATCCCAGGCCAGCCAGCCAGATTTGCTGTGCAGATTCTTTGATGGTGGCAGCCATGTCTGAGGTAGAAGATTTGTTTGCGCTGGCTTTATTGATTTTGGTGACCATGGTTGCTCCTTGAAATGAAATATCGAATAGCGATCAATGGAATGTAGCCCCAAGCACCGGCCCTGTTTAGGTGCAGCCTTCTAAATGGCTAGAGGCTCGCATCTATGCGCTACAGAAGCACACGCGCGAGAAATAAGCCCGATTTTCGGGTTTATGCCCCATTGCCTAGCGCAAGACTTTGTGCACAATGCAACCACAGCCTTTCTCATTCATAAAGCAGGCAGCTCATAACACACAAGGAGTCACTATGCAGTATTTCGTCACCGGTGCCACCGGGTTCATTGGCAAGCGCCTGGTCAAAAAAATATTGGAGCGCAAAGGCTCCACCGTGTATTTTTTGCTGCGCAAAGAAAGTGAAGGCAAAGTAGCGGCCTTGCGCGAATACTGGGGCCTCACTACGTCAGCGGGCGCGGCCCGCGCTGTGCCGGTCTATGGCGACCTGACGAGTAAAAAACTGGGCGTATCTGCCGATGATGTGAAAAAGCTCAAAGGCACGATAGACCATTTTTACCACCTGGCCGCTGTGTATGACCTAAGTGCCAATGCTGAAAGTCAAGTCGCTGTCAATATCGACGGTACCAAGAACACCGTAGACTTTGCCAAGGCGATTGATGCAGGGCACTTGCACCACGTTTCATCTATCGCCGCTGCAGGCTTGTATGAAGGCGTGTTCCGCGAAGACATGTTTGACGAAGCCGAGAACATCGACCACCCGTACTTTATGACCAAGCACGAGAGCGAAAAAATCGTGCGTAAGGAAGCCAAGCGCTGGACGGTGTACCGCCCCGCTTTGGTGGTGGGCGATTCGCATACCGGCGAGATGGACAAGATTGACGGGCCGTACTACTTTTTCAAACTCATCCAGCGCATGCGCCAGATTTTGCCGCCGTGGATGCCCAGCGTAGGCCTGGAAGGCGGGCGCATCAATATCGTGCCGGTAGACTTTGTGGTGAACGCGCTGGACTACATAAGCCACCAAAAAACCGAGCTGCATAAAAAATGCTTCCACCTGGTAGACCCAGAGGGTTACCGTGTAGGTGACGTTCTCGACATTTTCAGCAAAGCCGCGCATGCGCCCAAGATGAACCTGTTTATCAATGCAGCACTCCTGGGCTTTATTCCCAAATCTGTCAAAAAAGGCTTGATGGCGCTGGCACCCGTGCGCCGTGTGCGCAACGCGGTGATGAAGGACTTGGGCATTCCCGAAGACATGCTTTCTTTCGTCAACTACCCGACACGCTTTGACTGCCGAGAGACTTCAGCGGCGCTCAAAGGCACCGACATTGCCTGCCCGCAGCTACCCGACTACGCCTGGCGCTTATGGGACTATTGGGAGCGCCATCTGGATCCAGCGCTGTTTATTGACCGTTCTTTGAAAGGCACCGTGGGCGGCAAGGTGGTGCTGGTGACGGGCGGTTCGTCGGGCATTGGCTTGGCAGCAGCGCAAAAATTTGCCAAAGCGGGCGCCATCACCATCATCTGCGCGCGTGATGCCGACAAGCTGGCCGAAGCAAAAAAAGAGATTCTGGAATACGCAGGCAAAGAGGCTGTTTGCGTGACCTATACCGCCGACATTGCCAATGAAGAAAGCTGCAAAGCCCTGATCGACACGCTAGAAAAAGAGCATGGCGGTGTAGACTTTTTGATCAACAACGCGGGCCGCTCGATCCGCCGCGCGATTGAAAACGCCTACGACCGCTTTCACGACTATGAACGCACGATGCAGCTGAACTATTTTGGTTCACTGCGCGTCACCACCGGCCTGCTGCCGGGCATGGTAGCCAAGCGCAAGGGCCATATCGTTAACTTAAGCTCCATCAGCGTGCTGATCAATGCACCACGCTTCTCGGCGTATGTTGCATCCAAAGCCGCGTTAGACGCATGGACAGGCTGCGCCGCCAGTGAATTTGCCGACCAGGGCATTACCTTCACCACGGTCAACATGCCTTTGGTGCGCACACCCATGACGGCACCTACCAAAATTTATGACAGCATGCCCTTGCTGTCCACCGACGAGGCGTCCGACATGATCGTCAAAGCCGTGGTCGAAAAGCCAGTGCAAATTGCCACCCGCTTGGGCACTTCGGTGGGCTTGCTGCATGCCGTTTCGCCCCGTATTGCGCAGATTTTGATGAACACGACCTTTCGCATGTTCCCCGACAGTGCAGCGGCCAAAGGCGACAAGAGCGCCAAGCCGAGCCTGTCGCCCGAGGCGATTGCAATGGCGCAGATGATGCGCGGCATTCACTTTTAAAATAAGCTTTTCAATCAATTCAGAAAGACCGCTATGCACGTTAAAAAACTCTCTACTGTTTTGTTGACTGGCCTGTTGGCCATTGCCTTTAATACGGGTATCGCTACTATTTTTGTAGCTGCTAGCGCACAGAATGCAATGGCTGGCACCAAGAAGCCGCATAAAAGCAAAAAATCCAAAGGTGGTGGCAAAGTAACCTTTGACCGTGGCAGCGAAGAATCTACCGCTGACCGTACCAGCCGCCTCAAGCGCGAGTGCAAGGGCCGCGCCAACTCGGGTGTGTGCTCGGGCTTTGGGCAGGGTAGCTAACGCGCCTTGCACGTTTTGTAGCCCGGTTGGCGGGCTTTGAAGGCCACCTCAAGCGCGTTGACGAGGTGTTCTAAGCGGTTTCGGCGGCCAGTTCCCGTATCCGCTGTACATGCGCTGTGAGCGAACGGGCGGCAATCGGCCACAGTTGGGGGTTCACATCGTCGTAGGCCAGCGGCACCAATTCCTCAATGCTGCCAGCGGGTAACTTTTTCATAGCGGCCAACACCTTGGCTTCGCGCTTCAAGCGGTGGGCCTTCAAGGCGGCAATGGCGCGCCGCGCGCCGCCAGTATGGTCGGTGCCTACGCACTGCGTCAACACATAGCCATGGGCGGGCAAAATAAAGTCGATGTTGAATTGGTCGCAATCTGCCGCCAGGGTGTCCAGCGAATCGAGGTAGTCCGTCATGTTGCCATCGGGCGGGTCGATGATGGTGGTGCTGCCGTTCAAAATGTGGTCACCGCTGAAGAGTAAACCGTCTTCTTGCAACACCAGGCACAGGTGGTTGGCCGCATGGCCGGGGGTGTGGATGGCCTGCAGGGTGAAATTAATGGCATTTTCGCTCTCTTGCCAGCGTAGATACTGCGTGAGAAGCTCCTTATTTTGTAGCACGATGTCGGGAGTGAATTGCGCATTGGGACGCGATGTGCTGGCACTGGGCAGGCCCAGAATTGGACAAACTTGAGCTACACCGGCAGACTCCGTGTGAAGGGTTTTTGAGCTTGAATGCACCAGCGCTTGCAAAGGTCGCGCCGCTGGCGAATGGTCGGCATGCGAATGGGTGCACACTATCGCGCCAATGTCGCCGCCTGTGGCGTCAACAATGCGCTGCACGTGGCCAGCATCGTTCGGGCCGGGGTCGATGACGATATAACCCGTGTCTTGGGTTCCCACGATATAGGTATTGGTGCCCGGCCCGGTCATCATGCCGGGGTTGGGGGCGGTCAGGCGCATCACGTGTTTGAGCAGTGGCACGGGCTTTTCGTGCTGCCAGTCCAGCGGGTGGGCAATTTGCCCGTCGGGGCACACCAGGGCCAGCTCGCCAAAGCAGGCCTCGTGCTCCATGTGGCGCGACTCTGCGCCCTGCAGCAAGCCCGCACGTGGGCAGCTCGTCCACAGGGGCTGGTCGTGCACGCAGGCGGCCAGCGCCTCGTCCACGGTGACAAACGGGGCCAAGCGTTCCAGCGTGCGGATGGTAGGAAAGATAATAAAAAACTGCCCCAGGGCATGGCGCGCCAATGCGTCAGCCGGGAGCACCCACTCGGGTGCAAACTGCTCGGTCTCATCCGCCACAGGGTGCTGGCCGTCGGGCATGCGGGCTATCAAAAAAGGCACGTCAAAGCGGCGGCTCAGGTCGCGGTCAGTGACCCAGTGCGCCAGGGTGTAGACGGTGTGCGCTGCCAGGGCGTAGCCTTGCTCGGCCATTTGCGGGTAAAAGCGGGTTTGCCGCTGTAGCGCGTCAATGTCTTGCTGCGTACACCAGGAGCCGTCCGCGCGGTGTGCCAGCAAAATACCCAGTTCTTCAAAACTTTCGCGAATAGCGGCCAGCGCCCACGTGCAGCCAATATGCGTTTGGCTGTCACGCCGGTTTACTTGTGCAACACCTTTTGCCATTAATTCAGTAGCTGCTTGCGCATATTCCACGCTGGCATTGGCATGTTTTTTGTCTAAATCGTCAATACCCCCACCTGGAAACACATATGCCCCCGGTGCAAAGCTGGCGGTCATGCTGCGCCGCGTCATCAGCACTTCAATGCCGTGGGGCGAGTCGCGCAGCAGCAGCACGGTGGCCGCTTCGCGCAGGGCTGCGGACGGGCGAGGAACGAATAGTTGGGTGTTTGGTCTTACCATCAGGCTATTTTGCAGCATGAATCGTTAAAAGGAGTCGCTTATGTTTCGGTCATTTTTTGGCAATCGACAGTGGACGTTATGGTCGTTGAGCGGGGGCGTACTGATACTGGCAGTGACCTGGTACAAGGTGCAGCTGGACGTGAAAATCAACGCCTGGTATGGCGACTTTTACGACTTTATCCAGGTCATTCTGACCAAGCCTGGCACCGCGACGCTGGACCAGTACTTTGCAAAACTGATTACCTTTGGCGAAATTGCGGGTATTTTTGTCGTCGTGGCTGTGCTGCTGGAGTTTTTCATCAAACACTGGGTGTTTCGCTGGCGCACCGCGATGACCGACTTTTACGCGGCCAACTGGCACAAGGTGCGCCATATTGAAGGCGCCTCGCAGCGCGTGCAAGAGGACACCTACCGCTTTGCCCGCATCATGGAAAGTTTGGGCGTGAGCTTTATGCGCAGCATCATGACCTTGATTGCGTTTTTGCCGATCTTGTGGACGCTGTCGG
>JAYVTG010000110.1:0-39079 GCA_043774625.1 Polaromonas sp.
GTTGTTGTGCCAGCGCGGTGGCTTTTTCGTCCACGATCAGGCTTTCCAAACCCTCGCACATCTGCGCACGCCGCAGTGCGGCGCTGGGGTCCCCACGAGAAATCTCGCTAATGACCATGCCTGAGATCACGGCATCAAAACTCTCAGACCGCAGCTCCCACCACTGGCGCGTAAATTCTTGACGCGCTACCACCAAAAAATCACGACTGGGGCGAGCTGTGAGATAACTGATGACGGAGGTTTCTACGTAAACTCGGGGTTTAATAGCCAGATTGTAGACACTGAAATCAGCTCCGCTCGAAATCACTGGTTTTTAATGCTGGATACGGCTGTAGCAATTATGGAATATGCGTGAGCAGCTATTATTTATGTAGTAGAAGGAGGGATGCAGAATAATTGTGTTCTGACCCTGATTACCCTCGAAGGCTAGGATCTTACAAACGTGTTGTTTTCCGCTATTGGCAGTAACTATTAGCCTGCCCGCATACTATGTATTTAATAGCTGCTCGCGCATATTCTGCGCTGGCTACAGGTAGTTTCAGCAGATAAATCTATCGCTTAACCGCCCGATACCCAATGTCAGTGCGGTATTGCATCCCATCAAACTGGATATTTTTAGCCACTTCGTAAACACGTTGCTGCGCCTGCTTGACGGTGTCTGCCAGCGCGGTAACGCATAGCACGCGGCCACCGCTGGTGACGGTTTTGCCGTCCTGCGTGGCGGTGCCTGCATGAAAGACCACCACGTCGTCGCCAATGGACGAGTCCGCTTTGGGCAGCCCAGTAATCACGTCTCCCTTGCGTGGGCTCATGGGGTAACCGTGCGCGGCCAGCACCGTGCCCAGGGCTACGCGGCGGTCCCAGTCCAGTTCGATGCTGTCCAGTTTGCCGTCGGCAGCGGCCACCATCACATCTACCAGGTCAGACTTGAGGCGCATCATGATCGGCTGCGTTTCGGGGTCGCCCATGCGGCAGTTAAATTCTAGGGTTTTGACGTGGCCATCGGGAGTGATCATCAACCCTGCATACAGAAAACCCGTGTACACCATGCCGTCTTTTTCCATGCCCTTGATGGTGGGCATGATGACTTCGCGCATGGCGCGGGCATGCACCTGGGGCGTGACCACCGGCGCAGGCGAATACGCGCCCATGCCGCCCGTGTTGGGGCCTAGGTCACCGTCCAGCAGGCGTTTGTGGTCTTGGCTGGTAGCCAGTGCGGTGACGTTTTTGCCGTCGCACAGCACGATAAAGCTGGCTTCTTCACCCTGCAAAAATTCTTCGATGACGACGCGGGCCACGGCCACGCCATCTTCGCCCGCGTTGTGCACCACGCCCAGCGTATTGTCCAGCAGCATAAAGTCCACGGCTTCATGTGCCTCCTGCAACGTCATAGCTACCACCACGCCCTTGCCTGCGGCCAGGCCGTCGGCCTTCACCACAATCGGTGCGCCCTTTTTGTCGATATACGCATGCGCCGCCGCCGTGTCGGTAAAGGTTTCAAACTCGGCTGTAGGAATGGCGTGGCGCTGCATGAAGGCTTTGCTAAACGCCTTGGAGCTTTCGAGTTGCGCGGCAGCCTTGGTCGGGCCAAAGATGCGCAAGCCGTGTGCGCGAAACTCGTCCACTACCCCCGCAGCCAACGGTGCCTCGGGGCCTACCACGGTCAATGCTATTTTATTAGTAGCTGCCCACGCACGTAATTCGGCCACATCCGTGATATTTAGGTTCTCTAGCCGCTTGTCCAGCGCCGTACCCCCGTTACCGGGAGCCACGTAAATCTTTTGCACTTTGTTCGATTGCGCCAGCTTCCAGGCCAGTGCATGCTCGCGGCCACCGCCGCCTATGACTAGCACGTTCATAACAAGATTTCCGCGTTGTGGTACACGGCTTGCGTGTCGTCCATGTCTTCCAAAATATCCAGCAGCTTTTGCATGCGGGCAGCATCGTCACCGCTTAAGGGAATGGTGTTCTCGGGGCGCATGGTGATTTCGGCTATCTCGGGTTTGAAGCCCGCAGCCTCCAAAGCGTTTTTCACCACCTCAAAATCGGTGTAATCGGTCAGCACTTCTAGGCCGCCTTCGTCGTCGGTAATCACGTCTTGTGCGCCAGCTTCCAGCGCCACTTCCATCACCTTGTCTTCATTGGCACCGGGGGCCAGCAAAATCTGCCCGCAGTGCTTGAACTGAAAGGCCACCGAGCCTTCGGTGCCCATATTGCCGCCGTGCTTGCTAAAGGCAAAGCGCACTTCGGCCACCGTGCGCACCTTGTTGTCGGTCATGGTGTCCACGATGATCGCCGCGCCGCCAATGCCATAGCCTTCGTAGCGAATTTCCTCAAAGTGCACGCCTTCCAGGTTGCCGGTGGCTTTGTCGATGTTGCGTTTTACGGTGTCCGCCGGCATGTTGGCCGCCTTGGCTTTGTCTACCGCCAGGCGCAGGCGCGGGTTAGCGCTCAAGTCGCCGCCGCCCATGCGGGCGGCCACCATGATTTCGCGCACCACGCGGGTCCAGATTCTTTGACGCTTTTCGTCCTGCCTACCCTTGCGGTGCTGAATATTTGCCCATTTACTATGGCCTGCCATGTTTGATCTTTCTATACTTTGCTGTTGGGGTTGAAGACAGGGGAATTTTTGAACGCGAAAGGCGCGAAATTTACGCGAAAGTCGCGAAAGAAAATACAAAATATTCGGGTCTATTGCCTTTGTATTTTTTTGGATTTAATTTTTGCGTCTTTCGCGTAAGTTTCGCGTTTTTCGCGTTCGGCTGTTAAATTCGTCTTCTAATCCGTTGTTACCCCATTGTACTTTTCGAGGCCCACCATGACTGAACCCATTTTGATTGCCAAAAATAAAGATGTCGAGTGCTTCCTGCGGCCCGACAAAGCCAACCGCCACGGTTTGATTACAGGTGCCACGGGTACGGGCAAAACCATTACCCTGCAAACCATGGCCGAGGGCTTTTCGCGCATTGGCGTGCCGGTTTTTATGGCCGACGTGAAAGGCGACCTGACCGGCATCTCGCAAAAAGGTGTTTTAAGCGAAAAACTGCTTAAAGTCCTTTCAGAACGTGCGCTGGCAGCTCCTGAATCTGTAGCGTACCCATCCACACTGTGGGACGTTTTTGGCCAGCATGGCCACCCCGTGCGTGCCACCGTGAGCGACCTGGGCCCCCTGCTTTTGGCCCGCATGCTCAATTTGAACGAAACCCAGGCGGGCGTGCTGCAGCTGGTCTTCAAAATAGCCGACGACCAGGGCCTGCTGCTGCTGGACATGAAAGACCTGCGCGCCATGTGCCAATATGTGGGCGACAACGCTTCGCAGTTCACCACCGAATACGGCAACGTCAGCGCCGCCAGCATTGGTGCCATCCAGCGCAGCCTGTTGCAAATTGACGAGCAAGGCGGCGACCAGTTTTTTGGTGAGCCCATGCTCAATATTGCTGACTTTATGTAAACCACGGACGGCAAAGGCGTCATCAATATTCTGGCCGCAGACAAACTGCTGAACGCGCCCCGCCTGTACGCCACCTTTTTGCTGTGGCTGCTGAGCGAGCTGTACGAAGCGCTGCCCGAGGTGGGCGACCTGGACAAACCCAAACTCGTCTTTTTCTTTGACGAGGCGCATTTGCTGTTTAACGACGCACCCAAGGCCCTGCTGGAGCGCATTGAACTGGTGGTGCGACTGGTGCGCAGCAAGGCCGTGGGCGTGTATTTTGTGACGCAAAACCCGCTGGACATCCCCGACAGCGTGCTGGCCCAGTTGGGCAACCGCGTGCAACACGCCCTGCGCGCCTTCACCCCGCGCGACCAAAAGGCCGTAAAGGCAGCGGCCGACACCATGCGGCAAAACCCGGGTTTGGACATTGCCACCGCCATCACCGAACTGGCCGTGGGTGAGGCCCTGGTCAGCTTTCTGGACGAAAAAGGCCGCCCCAGCGTGACCGAGCGCGTGTATGTGCTGCCGCCGGGCAGCCAGATCGGCCCCATCTCGCCCGAACAGCGCACAACCTTGATTGCCAATTCCATCGTGGCAGGCGTGTATGAAAAAACCGTAGACCGCGAATCTGCCTACGAAAAAATCAAGGGCCGCACAGAAACCAAGCTGGATAACGCAGCCGCTACCCCAGCGGGCACGGCTTCTACAGGCTCTGGCGCACCCGCAGAGCCCAGCATGCTGGACAAAGCCAAAGGCGCAGGCGGCGGCATTTTGGACAGCCTGAGCAACATCTTCACTGGCGGCGCCCGCCACACCCGCACCAGCGTAGGCGAACAAATCGTCAAAAGCGCCGCCAGCTCCATCGGGCGAGAAATTGGCAGGCAGGTTTTGCGTGGCGTGCTGGGCGGGATATTGGGTGGGCGGCGGTAGGATGATCCGTAGTACAGAATAGTTTTTTCGTAGTACAATCATTCTATGATGCATACACAACCTCTCTCTACCAATCCTCAATATCTCAGCCTGCGCCTGTCTGATGACGACTCGCGTTTGATAGAGTTTTTGCACGCCCAATCCGGGTTGAGCAAATCTGAGGTTGTCAAAAAGTCTTTGCGCCTGATGGCAGACCAACTCAGCAAAGAACAGCCCGAAAATGCCTTTACGGCAGGCACTGGCCTTTTTGGCCGTCATGGCGACGCACAGCGTCAATCGGCCAACATCAAACACATCGTTCGCCAGCGCCTATCTGCCAAGCACAGCACGCAAGCAGCCCGCCCATAAACCCATGGCAAAGCTTGGCAAACCATTGGTGTTGGCAGACAGTGGGCCGCTAGCCGCCTTGTTCAACACCAAAGACCATTGGCATCAACGCTCGCTGGCGTACTTTCAAACCCACGCGCCCCACACGCGCTTTCTCACCACGTGGGAGGTTGTCAGCGAAGTCATGTACTTTTTAGACTTCAGCGCCCACGCGCAAGCCGACTTTTTGCAATGGCTACACCTGTGCCACGGCAACGGGTCGATGGACATAGCCGCGTTGGGCGTTGCCGACCTGCCCGGCCTGTCCACCATGATGCGCAAATACTCAGACCGCCCTATGGATTTGGCCGATGCGTCCCTGGTCTGGCTGGCCAATAAAGCCGAAGTCACCGACATCATCACCATCGACCGTGCTGATTTTTCTGTTTACCGTACCTACAAGCGTAAGGCTTTCAAGAACGTGTTTGTTTGACCATTCAACTATCCATCAAAGTACAAAGAGACACCCCATGCCCCTGAGTTGGAGCGAAATCCGTGACCGCGCTGTCACCTTTAGCCGCGAATATGCCCAAGCTGCAAGCGAAAAGTCGCTCAGCCAGCAGTACTGGCGCGACTTTTTCAACGTGTTTGGCGTAGACGGCAAAAAGGTCTCAAGCTACGAGGCGCAGGTCAAGCTGGCGCGGGCACAGGGCAAGTTCAGCCACGGCTGGATCGACGTTTTTTGGCGCGGCAAGCTCTTGATCGAGATGAAAAGCGCGGGCCAAAACCTGGAACGCGCCTATGCGCAGGCGCTGGAATATTTTGACAATTTGCCCGAACGCGACCTGCCCCGCTACATCCTGGTTTGCGATTTTCAAAACTTTCACCTGTACGACCTGCAAACCCACACCGAAAAGCGCTTTGCCCTGAAAGATTTGGCTAAAAACATTCGCGCTTTTGGCTTTATTCCGGGGTACGAAGTGCAAACCATTGCGCCGCAAGACCCCGTCAACATCAAAGCGGCTGAACGCATGGGCAAGCTGCATGACCAGCTCAAGGCCAGCGGCTACGGCGACGCAAGCAACGGTAAAGACCTGGAAGTACTGCTGGTGCGCCTGCTGTTTTGTCTGTTTGCCGACGACACCGGCATTTTTCAGCCCGCAGGCAGCTTTAAGGACTTGCTGGACGAACTAAAAGACCCCAGCGACGTAGGCCGCAGCATCAACGAACTGTTTGAAGTGCTCAACACGGCAGAGGACAAACGCCAGCGCAGCCACCAAGAGAACTACAAGGCTTTCAGGTACATCAACGGCAAGCTGTTTGCCGACCGCATTGCCACCGCCGCGTTTGACGGCCCCATGCGCGAAGCTTTGCTAGAGGCCGCTGCGCTGGACTGGAGCAGCATCAGCCCGGCCATCTTTGGCGCGCTGTTTCAGTCCATCATGGACGGTGTGGCCCGCCGCAACCTGGGCGCGCACTACACCAGCGAAGAAAACATCCTCAAGCTCATCAAACCCTTATTTTTAGACGAGCTATGGGCAGAATTTAGCCGCGTCAAAGGCAACCGCAATCGCCTGTTTGAATTTCACAAACGCCTGCGCACCCTTACGTTTTTTGACCCCGCCTGCGGCTGCGGCAACTTTCTGGTCATCACCTACCGCGAGCTGCGCAAGCTCGAAGTCGAGATACTACGCACCGCCTACGGCAGCGGCCAGCAAATGCTGGACGTGCACACCTTCACCACGGTAGACGTAGACCAGTTTTACGGCATAGAAATAGAAGAATTCCCCGCGCAAATTGCGCAAGTGGCCCTGTGGCTAACCGACCATCAGATGAACCGCGCCCTGAGTGACGAGTTTGGCAAATACTTCGACCGCCTGCCGCTGAAAAGCACCCCCCACATTCGCCACGGCAACGCCTTGCAGATCGACTGGGAGGGCGTGCTGCCTGCGGGGCAATGCAGCTATGTGCTGGGGAATCCGCCGTTTGTGGGGAAGAAAGAGCAAAGCATTGCGCAGAAAGCCGTTTTTGAGCCGATCATGCGCGACCTCAAAGGCGCTGGCGTGTTGGACTTTGTAGCCGCCTGGTACGTCAAAGCCGCCAAGTACATGAAAGGCGGATTCACGCCGCCAGAGCCAACAAAGGAAAACTGGGGTCAGATCCCAATTCAGGAAGGCCATCGCGCCGAAGTGCGTAACGTACCAACGAAATTGGGTTCTGACCCCACTTTTCCGCTCTCACCGCAGACTGCTCCACGTGCCGCCTTCGTCTCCACCAACAGCATCACTCAAGGCGAACAAGTCGGCGTGCTCTGGAGTTGGATGCTCGCCCAAGGCATCAAAATTCACTTCGCCCATCGCACTTTCCGCTGGAGCAATGAGGCCTCAGGCAAAGCAGCCGTTCATTGCGTAATTGTTGGCTTTGGTATGCTCAATGAGTCAAACAAAAAAATCTATGCGTATCAGGACATAAAAGGAGAAGCTGAAGCCACAGCGGCCAATCACATTAATCCATATCTTGTAGATGCTGCGGATATATTGCTCGAACGCAGATCGCGAACAATTTGCCCAGTACCACAAATGGTGGAAGGAATTACTCCTCTAGACAATGGAATACTTGCATTCACCAAAGAGGAGCAAGACGAATTCATCCAACTTGAACCATCATCTGCAAAGTGGTTTAAACCGTGGTTGACAGGCAATGATTTCATTAATAATCAAACAAAATACTGTCTTTGGCTTTCCAAGGCTTTGCCAACAGACCTGAAGTCCATGCCACACGTAATGGCGCGACTCCAACAGGTACGTGATTTCCGAGAAAATAGCAAATCTTCGCAAAAATTCGCTGCCACCCCTTGGTTGTTTAGAGAGACGAGTATTCCCAAAAAGTTCTTACTCATCCCGAAAACCAGCTCAGAAAAACGTGCCTTCTTCCCGATGGGTTTTGTAGAAGGCGGGGTGCCGACCAACTCAGCGTTGTACCTTGCTGATGCGACGCTATTTCACTTTGGAATCCTAGCTAGTACCATGCACAACGCTTGGATGCGAGCAGTGTGTGGCCGCTTAGAAAGCCGCTACCG
This sequence comes from Polaromonas sp., assembly GCA_043774625.1. GTDB lineage: Bacteria > Pseudomonadota > Gammaproteobacteria > Burkholderiales > Burkholderiaceae_C > JAAFIP01. The sequence continues at coordinate 7,749 of JAYVTG010000110.1, forward strand.
CTACTCCAAAGACATCGTCTACAACAACTTCCCCTGGCCAAATTTAGAAGAAAAACAGCCCGTAGCCAGCACCAAATATGCGCAAGCAGCTCCTAAATCAGGAGCAAAGCAAGCCGTAGAAACCGCCGCCCAAGCCGTTCTCGACGCCCGCACCCAGTTTCCGGGCAGCTCGCTGGCCGACCTGTACGACCCGCTCACCATGCCGCCGCTACTGGTCAAAGCCCACCAAAAGCTGGACGCCGCAGTAGACAAAGCCTATGAGCAGCACGGCGCCGTGCCCGGCAAAAAGAGCTACAAAAACGATGCCGAGCGTGTCGCTTACCTGTTTGAGCTGTACCAGCGCCTCACCAGCCTGCTACCCACCGAAGTTACCAAGAAAAAACGCCGCTAGCCAGCGTGGAATATGCGTAAGCAGCTATTTATTCAATAGCAATTAACAATGAAAATAGCTGTACAAAAAATCAGTGTTTAGCTATAATTGGGTATCTTTTTGCAACGAAAGTCCAAAATTTATGGATACCAAAATACAGCGGATTCTGATACTTTGTAAGACCTATCCATCGCCCAGCAGTAGGTACACAGAAACATCGTGTGTTGCTGGCATGACTGAAAACGGGCAGTTGATTCGCTTGTTCCCAGTTCCGTTTCGCATGGTTAGTGACGATAAGCAGTTTAAAAAATGGCAATGGATCAGCGCTCGGATTGTGCATGCACACGACGACCGTCGGCCAGAGAGTCACCGCGTTTTTGTAGACACGATTGATTGCAGTGAGCCGCCTTTGCCCACGGCGCACGCCTGGTCGGCGCGACGTAACGCGATAGGCAGTCTGCGCGTTTTTGATGATTTTGATGCACTTGAGCAAGCGCGCATTGCAGACGGTATCACGCTAGGTTTGGTTCGACCGGCCAAAATAAAGCAGCTACGCATTACACCTGTGGCTGAGTCTGACTGGACGGCGGATGAAAAAGCTAAACTTTTACAAGAACAGAATCAAGACTCGTTGTTTGATAACGCTGAGGAGAAAAAAGCGCTAAAGCTGCTGAAGAAGCTGCCCTTTGATTTTCACTTTGAGTACGAATGTGTTTCGGGTGATGTACCCAAAAGCTACACCCACAAATTGGTAGATTGGGAAGCTGGCGCGTTGTACTGGAACATCCACCGAAAGCCTGATTGGCAGGCAGGTTTTCGTCAAAAGTTTGAAACTGACTTACCCAAACAAGACTTGATGTTTTTGATGGGTACGATCCACCGCTTTCCCGGTCAATGGCTCATCGTGAGCGTGCTTTACCCACCCCACATTACGCCGCAAGACGCAGCTCAGGGATCGTTGTTTGCGCCGTAATGTGAATGGTCGGTGCAGCACCAAAGCGTTGAGCTTTACGGGCAACTATGCTGCGATGGCACCGGTTGTAGTCTGCCTCAAAGCACATCAGGCAAGCAGTATTGGTTTTTGAAAGAGCGGTTAACTCCTTCAATGCTGCGCTTTGCGTAGCCAGGTAGACTTCAAAAGCCTTTACGTACTCCTGCCAATCGGCGTTTTCTTTATATGCATCGCGCACAGGTTTGGGACAACCGAGTGAAGGAATGTGAATGTAATCAATGCCCTGACCTGCAAGATGTTCGCGCAGGCTTGTTTTGGAAAACCCTTTTTTGCGCGATAGCGGCAGCTCGCGTACATCTACCAGAACCTGGATGTTTGCAGCATGCAACCTGCGAAAAAACGCTTCCAGATTCAAACCTTCATAACCAATTGTGAACATTGCATACCCTCTATAGGGCAGAAGTTTAACTCAGGGCCTTAACGTCATCAGGAGCAAAGCAAGCCATAGAAGCCGCCGTCCAAGCCGTGCTCGATGCCCGCGCCCAGTACCAGGGTAGCTCGCTGGCCGACCTGTACGACCCGCTCACCATGCCTCCGCTACTTGTCAAAGTCCACCAAAAGCTGGACGCCGCCGTAGACAAAGCCTACGAGCAGCACGGCGCAATACCTGGCAAAAAGACCTACAAAAACGACGCTGAGCGCGTCGCCTACCTGTTTGAGCTGTACCAGCGCCTTACCAGCCTGCTACCCACCGAAGTTAGCAAGAAAAAACGCAAGCAGCTATCAAATTCATGGTGACTTGGGTGGTCTTTTACGGTGCTTAATCTGCTCTACCACGTCATCAAAGTCAGACTTGTACTCCTTGTCTTGCACCACGCAGAATTTTTCGTACTCGGCTAATGCGCTATTTTCAGCCGCTTTGCGGTTGGTGTTGCCAAAATTGGCCAGCACCTCGTAGGCGTTAAAGCGCAAAAACTCATTGAGCTTGTCAATCCAATCTTGCATCTTCATAGGAATTTGCCGCCGGACAAAGCCTTCTGCAAAGTCCAGATACATGCCAACCAAGCGGTTAAGGTCTTGAATTTCAGCCTCTAGCAAGTAGTTCTTGCCCACGGTAACATCCATTTTTGTTACTTTGCCGCCCTTGCTTTCGTTTTTGTAGGACGTCAACCCCATCTTGGGCTTTGACGCATCAGCACGCAGTTTGATGAGCTCCGCCGAGGTGTTGCCGTGAATGGCGTAATGTAATTTGTCTTGTACTTGTGCATAGAAGGTTTGCGTCAGTGGTGCATTTTTGTCATAGTCAATGCTGCAGTCGCTGTAAATATCAGTTATTTTTTGATAAAAGCGCCGCTCTGATGCACGAATCTCACGGATTCTTTCTAACAGCTCGTCAAAATAGTCTTTGCCGAACAGCTGTTTGCCTTGCTTTAAGCGTTCATCATCCAGTGCAAAACCTTTAATAAGATACTCTTTTAATACCGTGGTGGCCCATTTTCTAAATTGGGTAGCTTGGTATGAATTGACGCGATAACCTACTGAAACGATGGCATCAAGGCTGTAAAAGTTAGTATCGTAATTTTTATTATCAACGGCAGTTACTCGAATTTTTCGAGTAACTGAAGATTCATCAAGCTCCTTCGATGCAAAAATTTCCTTCAAATGGTAGCTGATGGTGTGAGGTTCAACCCCGAAAATTTCAGCCATGCCTTTCTGCGATGCCCACACAGTGTCCTGGGCAACTACCACTTGCACCTTGATGGCGCCATTGCTGGACGCATAAAACATAAAGTTTGACGCACTTGGCGCTGTGGTGGTTGCCAACTCAAAGCCGGGCATGGCGATACTTACTTCTGGCTGCCTTTGATTTTCTTTAATATCAACAACAAAAACTTGACCCTTTAACGGTTTATTTTGTTCAATTATTAAATCATCAACCTCTAACGAAATGGTGCGTTCCTTTGCTAGACCAAGCAAAGACATATGCCATTTAGGAGGAATAGAGCCACGCTTTACCCAATAGGCAACGGCACTCTGGTTAACGCCGACCAAGTTGGCCAGTGCTGCCTGCCCGCCGAATTTGCTAATAATTTCTTTAATATTCATAACTAATATATTACATTAATATTGCTCTGTAGTTTGCATGCGCAAAGCACTTTAAATACATAGAATACATAGAATACAATGACTACATGTATACAGATCGGCTATAAATATGACAGTTTCGATTCGACTAGACCCTGCAACAGAACGCCGTCTTGATGACTTGGCGCAAACTACAGGGCGCACCAAGGCCTTCTATTTGCGCGAGCTTATTAACAATGGCATAGATGACCTAGAGGACTACTACCGGGCAGCTGTCGTCATGGAGCGCGTTCGCGCAGGCAAAGAAGAAATTTATAGCTTAGAAGAAGTTGAGGCGCATCTTGGTTTGGCGGATTGAGCTGACAGCGACGGCCAGAAAAAATTTAGACAAATTGGATAGACAAATTGCTTTAAGAATCACCAAGTTTTTGCGAGAAAAAATCTCGGCTCTAGAAAACCCGCGCAGCACCGGCAAAGCATTGACTGGCGCGGTGTTCGGCTCTTACTGGCGTTATCGTGTCGGCGACTATCGCGTGATTTGCGACATTCAAGATGGCAAGCTCTGCGTTTTGGTGATTGAAGTTGGCAATCGTAAAGAAATATACGATTAGCCGTACATTGAATCGGAGACAACATGGCAATTTGGATGGTGCGTGCAGGCGCACACGGCGACTTTGAAAAAAAGTTTGTTGATGATAAAAAACTCTACATTACTTGGGACGGTTTGAACACCGACTTGGGCAAGCTGGCTGACCGCGAAGCACTGGTGCAAAAGCTGGCGGAGGTTTATCCGCAAGATGGTTTAGGCCGCCGCCGCAACCACGCGTCGCAGCTTTGGCCATTTGCGCGCAGCATGGCAAAGGGCGATTGGGTGGTTTTGCCGCGCAAAACAGACCGCACGATTTGCATTGCCGAGGTGACCGGAGATTACCAGTTCAACGCCCAGGCGGACAACCCATTTTTCCATTCCAGAACCGTGAAATGGATCAAAGAAGGCGTTCCGCGTACCCATTTTGGGCAAGATTTACTCAATTCGTTTGGTGCGTTTATGACAGTGTGCCGAATAGAGCGCAACGAGGCGGAGCGTCGGCTCAAGGCGATGGCTGCAAACCACTGGGGGCCAGAAAAGCTGAGCGATGTCGTGAAACTTGGCAAAAAGAATGAAGTTGGCACAGCACACGATGCCAGTGACGCTACCGACGCTGTAGATGCCGCGACAGACCTGGAGGCCGCAGGACAAGACCAGATTGCCAAGCTGGTGATGGCGCGCTTTAAAGACCATGGCTTGGCAAGGCTGGTGGAGGCTATTTTGCAGGCTCAGGGCTACAGCACCCACCGTAGCGCCAAAGGGGCAGACGGTGGGGTGGACATTATTGCGGGTGCTGGGCCGTTGGGTTTTGGCGAGCCGCGTCTGTGCGTGCAAGTCAAGTCGCATGTGAATACTCCCGCCGGTATCAAGGAATACAACGAGCTGGGCGGCGCCATGAAGAAGGTGCGTGCCACGCAGGGCCTGTTTGTTTCATGGGCAGGGTTTTCAAAGTCTGCAGAAGACGCAGCGCGTGACGAATTCTTCTCGGTACGTTTATGGACACAGCGGGAATTGTTTGGCGCGCTGTTTGAGGTCTACGACCGTTTGCCTGCGGACATTCGGGCTGAGTTGCCTTTGCAGAGAATTTGGACGGTTGCGCCTGTTGATAGTGATTAAAACACTGCTAAGCCAGCGCAGAATATGCGCAAGCAGCTACTAAATATATAGCAAAAATCAATTCCAACTGCGACAAATAGTTGAAATCCAAGAGTCGATACCTGCCAAATGAATCCCCATATTTGCCAGCAAACTGTTGTCCAGCAAAAGCAAGCCCGCTGCGGCCAACATGGCGCGGCCCGCCCATACGGTGACAGCGCTGCCATGGCGGGTGTGCTTTTGTGAGGCCATCAGCGCGGCGAAGCTGAGCATCCACACGGGGTTGCTCATGCCCAGGGCGCACATAAGCAGCATCAGTGGCCAGCAGCAGCCAAAGCAAGACATGCCGTAGTCAACACCAATGCGCGCCACCTGGCGGTACACGTCTGGCCGCCCCGACCAACGCTGGGCAATAAAGCCCATGGGCGAGCGGCAAGCAGTAGCGCATTTTTGGGCGATAGGTAGCTGCAAGTAAATGCCGCCAGCGGCCAGCAATGCGGCAGCAACCAGGCGCTGGTGGGTAAACATCCACAAGGAGTTTTCGGTGGCTGTGTGCAACCAGACCTCGGCCGCACGCGCTGCAATACCCGCCGCGCACCACACTGCCAAAAAGCCCAGCGCTGCGGTGCTGGTAAGGCGGTTGCTGTCGCTACGCTGCGCAGTAGTGCGCTGCAAGGCGGTCAGCAAGGGCATGGCGGTGGGCAGCATCATGGCAATGCACATGAGCAGCCAGCCACCAACAAACAACAAATCTGCCAGCCCGCGCGAGGCATTGCCTTGGTGTTGCAACGCCCCGCCGTAAGGCGATCCGCCCCACACCACCAACCCAACACCCGCCGCAGCGCTAAGCAGCAGCACCGTTAAGGTGTGGGTGGAGCGGTAGCTTTGCGCGTTGAACACGTTGCGGGTCAAGGCAGCACGTATTCGAACGAGCCGCGCATGGCGGTGGTGCCGGTGATGTCCAGGTCGAAGGTGTAGCCAGGGGCTGTGGAAATGTCAGCCAGCAGGTTTAGGCCGTCGTTGCTGACATCGCGCACAATGCGACCCACTTCAACTTTTTGTGGCACTGGAGCCGAACCGCTGGCACGACTGACCAGGCCGGTGGCTAAGTCGTCAATAAGATAGGCCTTGGACGCATGGGCGGGCGCCACTTTGGGTGGAAACTGCGAGTTGGCAACCACCGTGATGGCCAGGCCACTGATGGCACTGGCCTTGACGCCAATGAAGTTCATGGTGGCGTCTGACAAAAAGTCTATTTTGGCGGTGCGCGTTTCAGAAAGTGTAGACCCGGTGGTGGCAATAACTTGCGCCCAGGGGCCGTTTTGCAGGGCCAGTGTGATGGCCGCTTGTTTGGCTGTATTGGTTCCGGCTGCTGTACCGTCGTCTATTAGCACAAGCATGTAGTCTGCATCGTCACAGCTTTTGCCTTTGCTCAAAATGATGACGCGGGTGTTACTGATGTCTTGGCCATCGACCATGCCGCTGGTGATGTTCCAGGCCCACAGCCCGGTGCACTGGCCCATTTCAGGGTCAACGCCTGCCCAGCAAGAGCAGATAACTTCGCAGTCGCAGGCTTCGTAAAAATGTCCGTTAATGTTGTATGCCATGTGATTCTCCTGTGGGTTTAATAAATTTCTAGCGGCCGCATCATGCCCATGTCTTCATGCTCTAGCAAATGGCAGTGAAAGACGTAGTGACCACGGTAGTAGTTGTCAGTGTCGCCCTGGTCGTCAAAGCGCACCAGCAACGTGGTGACTTCTTTAGGATTGCAGCGAACCGTGTCTTTCCAGCCGCTGGACTCGTTGGGGTCAACTGGGCGTGCAGTGCCGTCTGCAATGAGCGTACGCGACAGCACATAAAACATGGAATGGTGCAAATGGATGGGGTGTACGTCTACGGTCTCGTTACGAAATTGCCATTGCTCAATGCGCGCACCCAACTCGTGGCGGGTGGCAGGCGTTTGGTCTATGGGGTCTGCCATTGGACGACCCGTTGGCGGCGAACCCAGCACAGGCGGCTCACCCGCCCAACTGCGGCGCGCAGACGCTGGTGCAATCTGCTGCTCAAAGGTGATAGGGTTCCAGTCCACCAGGGTATTGGTCTCAGGCGGTTGGGTAAAGGCTACTGCGTCATTAGCAGCGCCAATGCCTTCTTTCAAAAGGTAAGAACGAGAAACAGTAGTTAGCGCAGAATTTGCTAGCGGATTGGGCCCCGTAGCGGGTGTGGGTTGCGGGCCGGTAGCTGGGACTGCTGCAGTCAGTCTTGTTAAAACGGCATCCAACTTGGCTTTGAAATCTGGGTCGGCAGACACAGCGGGTAACAGCCGGATTTGTAGCATCGCATCGGTCAAACCGGGTTTGACCATATCTCCTCCCGTGCCGTAATTGTCTAGCTCGGTATTGGAATCGATGTATGTGCCACCATCAGTAGCGTGGTTAGACAAATAATAATTGCCTGCGGGCAAGCTTGAAAAGTCGATTACAACATCGGCGCGTTCGCCAGATGCGAGCACCAAAATGTCTTGGTTTTTTGAGGCATCAGCAGATATTTTTTTTACGTTACCTTTTAATTCAACCGCAGCGTTATAAAAACCCCCATCGCCACCAATTTGCAGCATGGGCACTGCAGCAGCTGGCTGCGTGGTGTCTGGAACACTAGGGTCTGCCGCGTCAGGAGCAGATATTCGCAGCACATACATGCGCGTATTGGAACCGTTGAGAATGCGAAAACGGTAAGGTCTGCGCTCAAGCTCCAGATACGGCCATACCTTGCCGTTGACGCACAGAGCCTGGCCTTTGAATTCGCCCATGGGGGAATCAGCACCCGAGTGGAAATCATCTCGACCGGGTCGGGCAATGCTGCCGTCCGCTTGCAAAGTCTGGGTGAGATATCGATTTAAAAACGCCGCATCTCCGTATAGCAACTCCCTGTCTCGTGTAAAAGATCGGTCTTGCAGCACCAGAGGGATTTCGTATGTAAAGGGAACTTTCGGCCCCAAGTTAGCCGGGCGAAACAGCTTGCGCATTTCGTCGTTTTCTTTTTTATGCCGCAGCAGGTAAACACCTTCCATGCCCGCATAGACATTTTTAGATGTCATGTCCATCGTGTGATCGTGGTACCACAGCATAGCCCCACCCGCTTGCACATTGGGGTAATGGTTGACCACCGATTGGCCGGGCCGTAGCACAGTAACCGCTTTTGTGGGGTTGCCCATGCCAGCAGACACACGCATGGAATACCCGTCGCTGGCCCAAGGCACATGCGCGCCATGCATGTGCACCACCGTGTGGCCCTCCGAATAGCGCCCCATGGGCATGCCGTTAACGAGTTCGCGCGGGGGATGCACAAAAGGGTGGTGCGCCATTTCTTCTGGCCGGGACGGTCTGCTGCCTTTGAGCACGTTAACCCATTCAATATGCGCGCTTTCACCCGCAATGGCTTCGAGTGTGGGGCCCGGGTAGGTGATCTGCCCTTTGCTCAAACCATAGCCCCAAAGCTTTTGCGCTATGGCAGAAGTGCCTTGCGCAAACACGTGGGTTTGAGACGTTTCCCCCGCATAGATTTTGATGGGTGTTGGTGGGTCGTCGTCCGCATCGCCATCGCCGTCGCGGGTATTGGGTTGCGTGACACGTTGGACCTGCGGGATGGCTAACGGCGTTGTCCACCGATACCCCTTCAAATTGTCATCACTCATGGGTTGCGGAATGCGGCTCTTTGCCATAGTCGTGTCTCCTTTAGAAGATTCGCATCACGCCGTATTTTTAGGTAAATTTTCCCTGCGCAATGTAATAAACATGGTATCGAGGCATTTCACTTTTGGATATACCCAAACAATACAAATTACATCAAGAAACAATTCCACATCTGAATAAGAGAGATTAATATCTGGCTACAACTTTCAACATTCATCTAATCCTGCGCAATGAGTACCCCATACGCCCCCAACGTTTTCGTCGTCAACCACCCACTGGTGCAACACAAGCTGACCTTGATGCGCAAAAAGAACGCAACTACCAATACGTTTCGCAGCTTGCTCAATGAAATTTCGATGCTTCTGGCTTACGAGGTGACGGCCGATATGGCGATGCAAGACGTGGAGATTGAGACGCCGCTAGAGAAGATGACGGGCAAGGAGATTGACGGCAAAAAGCTGGTGCTGGTGAGCATTTTGCGGGCGGGCACAGGCATTTTGGACGGCATGCTCAGCGTGGTGCCCAGCGCGCGCGTGGGGCATATTGGCCTGTACCGCGACCCTACAACACTGCAGGCGGTTGAATATTATTTCAAGATGCCGCAAGACATGGAAAACCGCGACGTGATTGTGGTGGACCCGATGCTGGCGACTGGTAATTCTGCCGTGGCAGCGATTGACCGCGTCAAGGTGCTCAAACCCAAGTCGATCAAATTTGTGTGCCTGGTGGCTTGCCCCGAAGGTGTGGCCACGATGCAAAAAGCGCACCCAGACGTAGCAATTTACACCGCCGCCATAGACCGGCAGTTGAACGAGCATGGCTACATCATGCCGGGCCTGGGCGATGCGGGTGACCGTATTTTTGGTACGCAATAAACCATTTAGCAATAAAATTAGCCGTTTGCCAGCGTAGATATTGCGCAAGCAGCTATTAATAATATAGCAATTATATTTACATGCTTGACCTGTTAGTCACCAATGCCACTTTGCCCGATGGACGCATGGGCATGTCCATCGCCGTGCAAGGCGGCAAAATTGCTGAGTTAACTGTAGGCCTCAAAGCACCTGCGCATGAAGTGCTGGACGCGCAGGGCCAGTTGGTCACCCCACCCTTTGTAGACGCGCATTTCCACATGGACGCCACGCTGTCTTACGGCCTGCCGCGCGTCAACCAAAGCGGCACCTTGCTCGAAGGCATTGCGCTATGGGGAGAGTTAAAACCACTGCTCACGCAAGAAGCCTTGGTAGAACGCGCCCTGCAATACTGCGACTGGGCCGTGGGCAAAGGCCTACTGGCCATTCGCACTCATGTAGACGTGTGCGACCCGCGCTTGCTGGCCGTAGACGCGCTGCTGCAAGTAAAAAAGCGCGTGGCCTCGTACATAGACCTGCAACTGGTCGCCTTTCCCCAAGACGGCGTGCTGCGCGCACCCGGCGCGCTGGACAACCTGAAACGCGCTTTGGACAAAGGCGTAGACGTGGTTGGCGGCATTCCGCATTTTGAACGCACCATGCAAGACGGCGCTGCGTCTGTCAAGCTGCTCTGCGAACTGGCCGCCGAGCGCGGCTTGCTGGTAGACATGCATTGCGACGAGTCTGACGACCCGCTCTCGCGCCACGTAGAAACTCTTAGCTTTGAGACGCAACGCCTGGGCCTGCATGGCCGCGTGGTGGGCTCTCACCTCACGTCCATGCACAGCATGGACAACTACTACGTGAGCAAGCTGCTGCCGCTCATGGCCGAAGCACAGCTGGGCGTAGTGGCCAACCCGCTCATCAACATCACCCTGCAAGGCCGCCACGACACCTACCCCAAGCGACGCGGCATGACGCGCGTGCCAGAACTCATGGCGCATGGCTTAACAGTTGCCTTTGGCCACGACTGCGTGATGGACCCGTGGTATTCCCTGGGCTCTGGCGACATGCTCGAAGCGGCGCACATGGGCCTGCATGTTGCGCAAATGACCAGCCAAGCCGCCATGCGCCAGTGCTTTGACGCGGTAACGGCCAACCCCGCCCAACTGATGCATCTGCAAGGCTACGGTTTGCAAGCCGGTTGCCACGCAGACTTTGTGCTGCTACAGGCGCGCGACCCGGTGGAAGCCATTCGTCTGCGAGCGACTCGGCTCAAGGTCTTCAAACGCGGTAAGTTGATTGCACAATCTATGCCCAGCGCTGCGCAATTGCATCTAAACGGGCGACCCGCTACAACCACCTGGCAGCACTGAACCAGCGAGCCGTCTAGCTAGCCTAGCCTTTGCAACCAGGCATAAAATCGCCCTCACCTTCCACCACACCTGCAGGAGACAACATGGTCCGCTACATCATTCTTTTCTTGCTTGCCATCGCTGTGCTTGCATTGGCTTTATTGGTCGCAGGCCAAATGGGCTTTTTGCGCGGCAAGGTGCCCGATGACCTGGGCGTGAAAGACGGCAAGCTCAAGCGCATTTCTAAAACCGAAAACTCTGCCTCCAGCCAGGCGGACCTGTGGGTGGATCACCCCATGCGCGACTACGCTCGCGTCGAACCCATCAAATTCAGCGGCGACGGCAAAGCTGCCATGGCCAAGCTGGCAGGCATTGTCAAAGCTCTGCCGCGCACCGTGGTCATCACACAAGAACCAGGTTATTTGTATGCGCAGTGCAGCACGGCGTTGATGAAATACACCGACGATGTAGAGTTTTATCTGGACGAATCAGCCGGCGTCATCCACGCCCGATCATCCAGCCGCCTGGGCCGCAAAGACTTTGGTGTGAACAAGGCGCGGATTGAAGAGATTAGAAGGCGTTTTAGCCAGTTGCCAGCGTAGATACTGCGCAGACAGCTATTAAAAATATAGCAAATTCCAGATTTTCTACACTCAAGGATGTTTTTGGTAGCATTTGATTCAAAAATTAACAATTAATTTGCTTCTCTAATTACTGCACCAAGGGAAGAATATGAAGTCTCAAACTACATCGGAGACACACCATGGCAGAAGTAGCGCAAGCTGTAGCCACACCCACGCAGCAGGCAAAAGAATGGCTGGCCCATTTTGACAAGGCACTTGGCAAAGGTGACATTAGCGCCGCGCTGGACTTGTTTGTAGACGAGCCTTATTGGCGCGACTTGGTCACCTTTACCTGGAACATCAAAACGCAAGAAGGCAAGCCGCAGATCAAGGCCATGCTGGAGACGACCCTCAAGCAAACCAGGCCCAGCAACTGGCAGCTTGATGGCGAAGCCACGGTGGCCGACGGCATTACCGACGCGTGGTTTACTTTTGAGACCGCCGTGGCGCGCGGCAAAGGTCACCTGCGCCTGATGGGCGGCAAGTGCTTTACCCTGCTGACGACCATGACCGAGTTGAAAGGCTTTGAAGAAAAAACCGGTGCAAACCGTGCCAAAGGCGCAGAACATGGTGCGCAAAAGGACCGCAAAAGCTGGCTGGAACGAAAGACGCAAGAAGAAGCCGAGCTGGGCACCACAACCCAACCGTACTGCGTCATCATCGGCGGTGGGCAAGGTGGCATTGGCCTAGGGGCGCGGCTTAAAAAACTGGGCGTGCCTACGATTATTTTGGAGCGCAACGCCCGCGCGGGCGACTCTTGGCGCAACCGCTACAAGTCGCTGTGCCTGCACGACCCCGTGTGGTACGACCACATGCCCTACCTGCCCTTCCCCGAAGACTGGCCCGTGTTTGCGCCCAAAGACAAGCTGGCCGACTGGCTGGAGATGTACACCAAAGTGATGGAGTTGAACTACTGGGGCAGCACAGAATGCACCGGTGCCAAGTTTGACGAGAAGACCCAGGAGTGGACGGTGAATGCCGTGCGCGATGGCAAGCCAGTCACCTTAAAGCCCAAGCAGGTCATCTTTGCCATGGGTGTGTCGGGCTTTCCCAACTTACCTGCAATTGCAGGCGCAGATAAATTCAAAGGCGAACAACACCATTCCAGCAAGCACCCCGAGGGCGAGCGTTATCGTGGCAAAAAATGCGTGGTACTTGGTTCGAATAATTCATCACACGACATTTGCGCTGACCTGTGGGAGCACGGCGCGGATGTGACGATGATTCAGCGCTCGTCCACGCATATTGCGCCGTCTGAGAGCTTGATGGAACTGGCACTGGGCGGGCTGTATTCGGACGCGGCCGTGAAGAACGGCGTAACAACCAATATGGCCGACATGATTTTTGCGTCGATACCGTTCAAAATCATGGCGAGTTTTCAGATTCCGGTGTATGCCGAAATGAAAAAGCGCGAGGCTGACTTGTATGGGCGTTTGGAAAAAGCGGGCTTCAAGCTGGATTTTGGCGACGACGAATCCGGCCTGTTCATGAAGTACCTGCGGCGCGGATCCGGCTATTACATTGACGTCGGTGCTTCTGAATTGGTAGCTAACGGCAGCATCAAGCTAAAAAGCGGCAATATTGAGCAGATCAAGGAAAAGTCTGTCGTGCTGACAGACGGCACCGAGTTGCCCGCCGACCTGATTGTGTATGCCACGGGCTATGGGTCAATGAACGGATGGGTGGCAAAAATCGTGTCGCAAGAAGTGGCCGACAAAGTGGGCAAGTGCTGGGGCTTGGGCTCAGCCACCACCAAAGACCCCGGCCCGTGGGAGGGCGAGCTGCGCAATATGTGGAAGCCCACACAACACCCCGCGCTGTGGTTTCACGGCGGCAACCTGCACCAGTCACGCCACTATTCGCAGTTTTTGTCGCTACAAATCAAAGCGCGGATGGAGGGCTTGAGTACGCCGGTGTATGGGCTGGCCAAGGTGCATCACACGCATTAACCTTTCTCAGTTGTCTAGCATTTTTGTTTCGTTTTGAACATTTTTTAGAGCTAAAACCAGCGCAGAATATGCGCGAGCAGCTACAATATTTGTAGCACCCTGTCTCAGCCCTTGAGTCTGGCCCAGACCCTTAAGGCTTATAAGCCGCAATGCCGTCCACAATCTCTTTGCGTGCGGCCTCTGGCCCTTGCCAGCCCAGCACTTTTACCCACTTGCCCTCTTCCAGGTCTTTGTAGTGTTCAAAGAAGTGGGAAATCGTTTTTAGGCGCAAGGGGTTCATGTCTTCGGGTTTTTGCCAGTGGGTGTACAGGCTGCATTTTTTGTCGATAGGCACGGCCAGCACTTTGCCGTCTACACCCGCTTCGTCTTCCATCATCAAAATACCAATCGCGCGGCAGGTTACCACTACGCCGGGGATCAAGGGCACGGGGGTGATCACCAGCACGTCTACCGGGTCGCCGTCACCGCTTAAGGTTTTGGGCACATAGCCATAGTTGGTGGGGTAGTGCATGGCGGTGGACATGAAGCGGTCGACAAAAATCGCACCGCTTTCCTTGTCTACTTCGTATTTGATCGGGTCGGCATTCATCGGAATCTCGATGATGACGTTGAATTCTGTGGGGGCATTTTTGCCAGGGCTAACGCGGTCTAGTGACATTTAGTTTCTCTCTGGGTTAATCGATTCCGAACAGGAACCTAGGATTAACCCTGATTTTACTTTCAAGACGCTAGCCATTTCGCAATTTCGTCACATTTTCGGGCTACATTGCCCTTGTTGGCCAATTGTCTCTGTCTTAAAGGCGCAAGTTTTTAAGAGCAAGTTGGGAGACGAGGAAGCAACGCGGTGGGTGCAGCAGCATTTCAGACGCGTTGTTGGCAACGTGCCTGATGGTTTAACAGCACGTTGTTGCATCTTCTTCGTCAAAAAACTAACAGGAGATTTTCTATGTCAGGCAACACTGCGCTACTTTTAGCGCTTATTGGCGGCCTTGTCGCCGTGGGTTACGGCTTTTGGGCGCGTAGCTGGATTCTTTCTCAAGACGCAGGCAATGCGCGCATGCAAGAAATTGCAAGCGCCATTCAGGCCGGTGCCGCTGCCTATCTGGCACGGCAATACAAAACCATCACCATCGTCGGCGTCGTGCTGGCTATTTTGATATTTCTGTTTCTGGACTCTAAAACAGCACTGGGCTTCGTGGTGGGCGCGGTCTTGTCGGGCGCTTGCGGCTTTATTGGCATGAATGTGTCGGTCAAGGCCAACGTGCGTACCGCTCAGGCGGCCACCAAGGGCATTGGCCCCGCGCTAGACGTTGCCTTTAGGGGTGGTGCCATCACCGGCATGCTGGTGGTGGGCTTGGGCCTCTTGGGCGTTGCTGGCTTCTTTTACTTTTTGGTGGGTGACGGTTCAGGCGTTGCTGCCAAAGACTTGGCCAGCTCGCTCAACCCGTTGATTGGTTTTGCCTTTGGCTCGTCCCTCATCTCTATCTTTGCGCGATTGGGCGGCGGTATTTTTACCAAGGGTGCTGACGTAGGTGCAGACCTGGTGGGCAAGGTAGAAGCGGGCATTCCTGAAGACGACCCGCGCAACCCGGCGGTGATTGCCGACAACGTGGGCGACAACGTGGGCGACTGCGCAGGCATGGCCGCTGACTTGTTTGAAACCTATGCCGTGACCTTGATTGCAACCATGGTTTTGGGCGCTTTGCTCGTCACGTCTGGCCCGGTCAACGCGGTGATGTACCCAATGGCTTTGGGAGCGGTGTCGATTGTTGCGTCCATCATTGGCTGCTTCTTTGTCAAGGCATCGCCTGGCATGAAGAACGTGATGCCTGCGCTGTACAAGGGCCTGGCCATTGCGGGCGTGCTGTCGCTGATTGCGTTTTACTTTGTGACAGCATCCATGTTCCCTGACGGTGTGAAGCTGACTGGTGGTGCATCGGCTTCCAGCATGGCGCTGTTTGGTGCTTGCGCTGTGGGCTTGATTTTGACTGCCGCACTGGTCTGGATTACCGAGTTTTATACCGGCACGCAGTACGCCCCCGTGCGCCACATTGCGCAAGCGTCTACCACTGGCCACGGCACCAATATTATTGCGGGCTTGGGCGTGTCGATGCGTTCTACTGCTTGGCCCGTTATTTTTGTGTGTATCGCTATTTTGTTGTCGTACAAACTGGCTGGCTTGTTTGGCATTGCCATTGCTGCAACATCCATGCTGAGCATGGCAGGCATAGTGGTGGCGCTGGACGCGTATGGCCCGATTACCGACAACGCCGGCGGCATTGCCGAAATGGCCGAGCTGCCGTCCAGCGTGCGCGACATCACCGACCCGCTGGACGCTGTGGGCAACACCACCAAGGCCGTGACCAAGGGCTACGCCATTGGCTCTGCTGGCCTGGCCGCGTTAGTGCTGTTTGCCGACTACACCCACAAGCTGGAAAGCTACGGCAAGGCCATCAGCTTTGATTTGAGCGACCCGATGGTCATCGTCGGTTTGTTCATCGGCGGTTTGATTCCCTACCTCTTTGGTGCGATGGCGATGGAGGCCGTAGGCCGCGCCGCCGGTAGCGTGGTGGTGGAAGTGCGCCGCCAGTTCGCTGACGGCTTGATCATGGCTGGCAAACGCAAACCAGACTACAGCGCTGCGGTGGACATGCTGACCACGGCTGCTATTAAAGAAATGGTGATCCCATCTTTGCTGCCCGTGGTGGTGCCCATTTTGGTTGGTTTGATTCTGGGCCCCAAGGCTTTGGGCGGCTTGCTGATGGGCACCATCGTGACCGGCTTGTTTGTGGCTATTTCCATGTGCACCGGTGGCGGTGCGTGGGACAACGCCAAGAAGTACATTGAAGACGGCAACCATGGTGGCAAGGGTTCAGAGGCGCACAAGGCCGCTGTAACCGGCGACACCGTGGGCGACCCCTACAAAGACACCGCTGGCCCAGCGGTCAACCCCCTGATCAAGATCATCAACATCGTGGCCCTGCTGATTGTGCCCTTGGTGGTGAAGCTGCATGGTGGCGACATGCCTGCGGCTGCTGTGGCCGCGCCTGTAACGGCTGTGGCTGTGGCTGCGCAAGCTGCTGCTCCCGCTGTTGCCGCCCCCGCTGCCGCACCTGTGGCGGCAGGTGCCACAGATGCTGCTTCCATCAAGGTCGATGGCGGCGTAGTCAAGTTTTACTTTGCCTCTGGCAAGTCAGAACTGGCAGCAGGTGCCAAAGAAGCCGTGGCGGACATCGTCAAAGGTGTAGCGGGTGGTAAAAAAGCAGCTCTGAGCGGCTTTGTAGATGCCAGCGGTGACCCCGCTAAAAACGCAGAACTGGCCAAGCAACGCGCCTTTGCGGTGCGTGACCTGCTCAAGGCCAATGGCGTGGCCGAAGACAAAATTGAACTGGTAAAACCTGCTGACATTACAGCCGGCGCCACCAGTGCGGCTGAATCACGCCGCGTAGAAGTTACATTGATGTAAACGCGATTTTTCTGCACAATTTAACCCGCGCAGACCCTGGTTTGCGCGGGTTTTTTATTTTCACAGGCATACAAAATGGCAGGTTCACCCGCATTTGCAAGAATTGAACGCGATGTTTTGCGCATCATCGCCAGCATTCCGCGTGGCAAGGTTTGCACGTATACAGACGCAGGCGCGTGCATTGACGTGCCCGCCCGCCACGTGGCCTACATTTGCTCGCGGCTGGACGAAGCAACCCTTGCTAGCCACCCAGTGCACCGCATGGTCAACGACAAAGGCATGCTGCCCGCCAAAGCGCTTAGCGCTACTGGTCAACTTGCAACCGAGGGCGTTGTCGTGCAAAACGGCAAAGTGCTGGGTTTGCAAAACCTGCGCTACAACCCATCTGCGGCCAGGCCACAACTGGAACGAACCACCCGTCCGCCGGAGCACGCCCGCGGTGCAACACTTGATGGCAAGGCCGTGCCTGCGCTGTCTGAACTGCGCGGCCTTGGACCTGTGTCGGTGCAAACGCTGGCCAGCGTGGGCGTTACCAGCACCGCACAATTGCGCAAGGCTGATTTGTTCAAACTGTATGCCTTGATAAAAGCCAAAAATCCACGTACCAGCATCAACCTGCTCTACGCGATGTTGGGTGCAGTTGAAGACGTGGACTGGCGTGAAATTGCCAAAGAACGACGCACTGAAATTTTGATTCGCCTGGATGATATGGGTTTAGCTTAAATTTATATACGCTATTAAATTAGTAGCTGCTTACGCATATTCCACGCTGGCATTGCGGCATTTTATTGTGTAATTTACGGTTTTACCCTATGCGTAGGCATGCTAAAGTTTGGTAAGCTTTGGCTATTGACCAACCCGTTCCCCAAAGCCCTATGAAACCCATTTTCAAACACCTGCTCAGCGCCACCGCCCTACTGATTAGCGCCAGTTTTGCGCATGCGCAAGGCTTTCCTAACAAAGGCATCAAATTCGTCGTGCCCTTCCCTGCCGGTAGCGCTACCGACAACGTGGGCCGCATCGTAGCCCAAGCCATGAGCGAGTCTTTGGGCCAAAGCATTACCGTAGAAAACAAGGCTGGTGCCAATGGCATTTTGGGCGCAGAAGCCGTGAAAGCCGCTGCGGGCGACCCTTACACCCTGCTGGTCACCACCAACACCACGCAGGCGGCCAACGTCAGTCTGTACAAAAAGCTCAGCTACGACCCGGTGAAAGACTTCACGCCGATTGGCAAAGTGGGCGTTACCGGCTTTGTGTTGATGGTAAAAACCGACTTTCCTGCCAAAGACCTCAAAGAGTTCATCGCCGGTGCTAAAGCGCAACCGGGCAAGCTGTCTTACGGCCACGGGTCCGCTGGTTCACTGGTGTCCGCTGCCATGTTCAACCAAATGGCTGGCGTAGACGCAGCCAGCATTCCCTACAAAGGCATTCCGCCCGCGCTGACCGATTTGCTGGGCGGCCAACTGCAATACGCCTTTGCCGACGTGGGTAACGCAGCATCGCAAATCAAGGGCGGGCTGCTGCGCGGCCTGGGCACCACCACGGCCAAGCGCGCGGGCCGCTTGCCGCAGGTGCCCTCCATTGGCGAGGTGGTGCCCGGCTACGATATCAGCGCCTGGTTTGGCTTGATGGCACCGGCGGGCATTCCTGCAGACGCAGCCAAAAGGCTGAACGACACACTACAAGCCGTGCTGGCCAAACCCGAAGTGCGCGAGAAGCTGGCGGGCGCTGGCATTGACATGGATGTGCAAGACAGCGCCGCGCTGGCCCGCACCATTGATGCAGAGATTACCAAATGGCGCGGCTGGGTGAAGACGGCGAACATACAGCCAGAATAATCGTTAAATACGGACAATGCCAGCGTGGAATATGCGCAATCAGCTATTTAATTTGTAGCAACTAGACTGAACCACAATGACAACAAGCACCACGTCAAAACCCATTCAGGTCGCCGTCATCGGCTACGGCCTGGCTGGCAAAGCCTTTCACGCACCCGTTATTGCAGGCGTGCCCGGCCTGCAATTAGCCTGCATTTGCTCCAGCAAGGCAGATGAAATTGCAACCGATTGGCCGCAGGCTCGTGCCGTGGCCAAACCCGAGGACATTTGGCAAGACGCGTCGATTGACCTGGTGGTGATTGCGTCTCCTAACGGCACGCACCACGCTCTGGCCAAGGCGGCTTTGCTGGCAGGCAAGCATGTGGTGATAGACAAACCCTGCACAGTCACCTTGGCTGAAACCCAAGACTTGCTGGCAACTGCCACAGCGCAGCAACGCGTGCTCACAGTTTTTCAAAATCGCCGCTGGGACGCTGATTTTTTGAATCTTCAGCAAGTCCTGACCAGCGGGCAGTTGGGGCGGATTGTGCATTTTGAATCGCACTTTGACCGCTACCGCCTGCCCAATCTGGCCAAATGGCGCGAACACGATATTCCCGGCTCCAACCAGTGGCTAGACCTGGGCTCGCACCTGGTAGACCAAGCGCTGCAGCTTTTTGGCATGCCAGACGACCTGATGGTAGACGTGGCCCAGCAGCGCGAAGGCACGCTCACCAATGACCAGTTTCACGCCCAACTGCGTTACCCCACGCGCTTTCCAGGCCTGCGCGTGGTGCTGCACGCCGGTGCCTGCGTCACCACACCCGGGCCGCGCTTTGCGGTGCACGGCACCGGGGGCAGCTACGTAAAGTACGGGCTGGATGTGCAAGAAGATGCCTTGCGCGCCGGGCAACGCCCAGAGCTAGGCGACCTGGGCGACTGGGGCCGCGACCCGCACGTTGGTGCCTTGGTGTTGCAAGGCGATGCCCAGCCCAAGCTGGCAGCGCCTGTGGCGGGCAACTACCTGCAGTTTTACGCCCGCTTACGCGACCACCTGCTGGGCCATGGCCCTGCGCCAGTAACCCCCCAGCAGGTACACCAGGTCATGGCCGTTCTTAGCCGTGGCGAGCAAAGCGTGCGCGAGGGGCGATTTGTGGCAACTGCAGACCTTTTTGTGAGCTAAATATGGCTATGGCCAGCGCAGAATATGCGCGAGCAGCTATAAATTAAATAGCAATTAATATCCCTTAGCGTGGCACAAGCAAATATGGCTTATCCCCCCGGCGCCCTGCACGGCATCCGCATCATCGACATGACGGGTGTGGTGCTGGGGCCTTATGCCACGCAGATTTTGGGTGACTACGGGGCAGACGTTATCAAGATCGAACCGCCCGCAGGCGACATCATGCGCCATGCCGGGCCGATGAAGCACCCCGGTATGGGGCATATTTTTGTCAATGCCAACCGCAACAAACGCTCGGTGGTGCTGGACTTAAAACTGCCTGCGCACAAGGCTGCGCTGCTGAAATTGTGTGAAACGGCAGACGTGTTGACCTTCAACATTCGCCCTGCGTCCATGGCGCGGCTGGGCTTGTCGTATGACGCTTTGAGGGCGGTCAACCCGCGCCTGATTTACTGCGGTGCCTACGGCTACAGCGAAGGCGGGCCATACAGCGCCCTGCCCGCCTATGACGACCTGATTCAAGGCGCGGCCTGCATCCCCTGGCTGATGACGCAAAGCGGCAGCCCCGAGCCGCGCTACGTGCCCGCCACCTTTGCCGACCGCGTCACGGCGCTGAACATGGTGCACGCCGTCATGGCCGCGCTGATTGCACGCGACAAACGCGGCGGCACCGGCGTTGGCCAAAGCGTAGAGGTGCCCATGTTTGAATGCCTGTTGCAGTTTGTACTGGGCGAACACCTAGGCGGCGAAACCTGGCAGCCACCGATTGCCCCCATGGGCCACAGCCGCATGTTGGCCGCCAACCGCAAACCCTACGCCACCGCAGACGGCCACATTTGCGCGCTGATGTACAACGACGCGCACTGGAAGGCGTTTTTGAACCTCATAGGCAAGGGCATATTGTTTGATACCGATGCGCGCTTCACCACGCAAAGCGCGCGCATCCAACACATCGACGAGCTGTACGGTTTTGTGCAAGAGCAATTGCGCGCCAACACCAGCACCTATTGGCTACAAGAACTGGTAGCACGCGACATACCCGCCATGCCCATGATGCGCCTGCCCGACTTGCTAACCGACCCGCACCTGGCCGCAACGCAAGGCTGGGTAGACATGCCCCACCCGCATGAAGGCGCGCTACGCCAACTGCGCCCGCCCGTGCGCATGAGCGGCACGCCTACCCGCATTCGGTTTGGCGCGCCGCTGCTGGGAGAGCACACTAGCCAGGTGCTGAACGAGGCTGGCATTTTGCTATAATTATTATAGCTGCTCGCGCATATTCTGCGCTGGTAATTGGCCAAAAGCATATTATCTTGCAGTTTTTTCAAATCCCTACTACCATGCGCCATGAGCCTGCTGTTACGTGACTTATTTGGCAACTGCAACAACATGAGTGAGGACGAGACATGGCACACAACAAACTGATGCTGGACTACATCTACGAGCATGAAACCAGCCGCAAAGACCAGATATTTTTGACCCAACCGATTGGCAACAACCAGGTGGTGGACTACACTTGGGGCCAGACGATGGATCAGGCGCGACGCATGGCCGCGCACCTGCAGGCGCAGGGTTTTGCACCTGGCTCGCGCATCGCCATCCTGTCCAAAAACTGTGCGCATTTTTTTATGGCCGAGCTGTCCATCTGGATGGCGGGCTACACCACGGTAGCCATCTTTCCCACCGAGTCTGCCCAGACGGTGCGTTACGTGTTGGACCATAGCGAAGCCAGTTTGCTGTTTGTGGGCAAGCTGGACATTTGGCCGCAACAGGCCAGCGCCGTACCGTCTGGCCTGCCCTGCGTCGCTTTTCCGTTGTCACCCGCAACGGACTTTGCAACCTGGGACAGCATTACCGCCAAAACGCCGCCTATCGCTGGCAAACCCGAACGCGCCGGGACCGATTTGGCGATGATCATCTATACATCAGGTTCGACCGGGCAACCCAAGGGGGTGATGCAGAACTTTGAAGCTATCACCCGCGTATCTGAAGGTTTGGTTAGCCGAATAAACGAACTGTTCGGGATCGACCATCCCCCCCGCTTTTTGTCGTATCTGCCCTTGGCGCATGTGTATGAACGGGCCTGGATAGAGTGCAATTGCCTGCTGGCAGGGCGGGCGCATATTTATTTTGCTGAAAACCTGGACACTTTTTTGCAAGACTTGCAGCGCGCGCGGCCCACGATTTTTCTGTCGGTGCCGCGTTTATGGCTCAAGTTTCAGCAAGGCGTTTTGAGTAAAGTGCCTGCAAAAAAACTTGATCGCATGCTGCGCATTCCCATCCTGGGCAAAATAGTAGGCCGCAAAGTGCTAACGGGCCTGGGCTTGAACAACGTGCTGTTGGCGGGCAGCGGGTCAGCACCCATACCGCCCGCCTTGATCGACTGGTATCGCCGCCTGGGTTTGAACCTGATAGAAGGCTACGCCATGACTGAGGACTTTGCCTATTCACACACTGCGCCCCAAACCAATGCGGCACCAGGCCATGTGGGCATTGCCTACCCAAGCGTGCAAGTGCGCATAGAAGATGACGGGGAAATACTCATCAAGTCACCGGGCCAGTTGGTGGGCTATTTCAAGCAGCCAGATCTGGACGCAGAAGTGTTTACCGCCGACGGATTCTTTCGCACGGGCGATTTGGGTGTGCTGCGGCCAGACGGTCAGCTCAAGCTCACGGGGCGCAAAAAAGAATTGTTTAAAACCGGCAAAGGCAAATACGTGGCTCCAGCGCCCATAGAAAACCGCATCAACGAACACCCGATGGTGGAGCTGTCCATGGTGTCTGGCGTGGGCCAAGAAGCGGCGTATGCCATGGTCATGCCCGCCGAAAGCCTGCGCCCCAAACTGAGCAACCCCGCCGTGCGCGCCGAGGTAGAGGCTGAAATGTCTGCACTGCTGGTGCGGGTGAACGCGGGCCTGGCAGACTACGAAAAACTACGCATGCTGGTGCTAATGCGCGAGCCATGGTCGATAGACAACGGCTTTTTAACGCCAACGATGAAGATTAAACGTGCGCGGATTGAAGCAGCAGTAGCCCCAACCGTAGACGCGTGGTATGCAGAAAAAAGTACTGTGCTGTGGGCTTGATACGTTTTGATCAGCGCTGTTTGTTTAGCGGCTTTTCAGCTTGCGCCAAGCTAAAAAATCGTCTTTGGATTGTTGCTCGGTGGGTGGGTACAGGCCCAGTATTGAACGGCCTTCTTGCACTTTTTCTAAAACAAAATCTTCAAACGCAGTCATCTCGGTAGCCTCGATCGCTATCTCATCAGCAATGCCCGCTGGAATGATGAAAGCAATCGAGTCCATGCGCTCGCGCACTGGGGCGCTTTGCATGGCGGTGGCAATAGCAGCTTCCAGTTTGTCCACTACAGTTTTACCAGTCTAAATTTAAATTGGCTGGATTTACACTTTGAATTAGCCAGACCAGCGGCTGCGCATCTCCCAATTCGCACCAGAGACCAGGACGAGGTGGATTTGGTCATTGAAGACCAGCGCGGTCTGCGTCAATTGCAAGCCGCCGTGGGTTATATGAGTGCCAAATTAGCCTGTAGCCAGCGTGGAATATGCGCAAGCAGCTATCAAATACAGAGCAATCGTTGAACCTTCAAATACTGTGTAAAAATATAGCCACATAAAGAAAGCTCACCATGAAAATGCTGCCCACCGATTTCGACGGCCAATCCATACGGCGTGTGTTTGACGAAGACACTGAGACCTGGTGGTTTTCGGTGATTGACGTGGTGCAGGTGCTGACGCAGCAGGCCGACTATCAAACCGCACGCAAGTATTGGAACAAGCTCAAAGAACGCTTAGCTAAAGAAGGCAGCGAGTCGGTGACAAACTGTCACCGACTGAAATTGCCGGCAGCCGATGGCAAAACTACCTCACTGACGTAGCCACCGCCGAAACGCTCTTGCGCCTGGTCCAATCCGTCCCCAGCCCCAAAGCCGAGCCCATCAAGCTCTGGCTTGCCAAAGTGGGCTACGAGCGCATGCAAGAAATGGCCGACCCCGCACTGTCGCTCAACCGTGCCCGCCAAACCTGGCAACAGCACGGCCGCAGTAAGTGTGTGGCCCCCACGCTCGTCGCTTCGCGTACTTCGCTGCCCCCAAAGGGGGCGCTTGTGGCTAGGGGCGGCCCGTCGCCACAAATGGATACAGCAGCGCATGACCGGCCAGAAAACCCGCAACAAGCTTACCGATTACTGGCGCGAGCTCATCTCAATCTGAACGCCTCTTTTCCCACAATTGGTCACAACACACCTTTCTGCCAATCGTAAAAATACGGCAATGCCGTATAATTTTCCAAGAACAATAACATGCTGACCATCGTCGAATCGCCCATCTTTCAAAGCCAGTGGTCTGACTATTGGAGTGACAAAGAAAAAGACGAATTCTTCGAGCACATCGCACTCAACCCAGAAGCGGGCGATGTGTTGAAGCAATTGAAACAGGAGCTTGAAAATGCCACTGACTGATAAACAACTCAAAACCCGAGATGCCAAGCGCGACATCGGTGCCGAGCTACTGCAAGCCGTGCGCGACATGAAAGCGGGCAAAGGCAAAGTCGTCGCCAAAATCGAAGTGCCGCCTGTTGTCACTGCGCGCATGAAATCTGGCCTTTCGCAAAGTCAGTTCGCCAGCCTGATGGGCGTTTCCGTTCGCACCCTGCAAGACTGGGAGCAAGGCCGCCGCCAACCCTCTGGCGCAGCGCAAACATTAATCACCATTGCTGAGCAGCAGCCGAAGGTTCTGAAGCAGGTGCTGAAAGCGCAAGCCGCTGCGGCTTGAATAAGCTTTGATTGGCAAATCTTAGCGCGGCGACAAGGCGCACTTCGTCACCCGGCGTTAACTGAGCTCAAGGCGCTGCATGCAGGCAACGCGGTTCGATTTGGCATCGGGCCGTTGGAGTGGGCTGAACAACTGATGCATCCGTTTGATGATGGCAACGGCCGCAGTACGGGATAATTGTTGGTCAAAAATGGCTGTAGCCAGCGTAGAATATGCGCAAGCAGCTATAAAAATAAGAGCGGTTTGATGGTTTGAGATACTTGCAATTCTGTAAACCATAGATTACAATCCAATCATGCTCCAAATCCTCCGCACAGCCGACTTCGACACATGGCTGGCTGCATTGCGCGACAAAATGGGGCAAAAGCAGGTGTTGGCCAGGCTGGCCCGCTTGTCTTTGGGGCACCGGTGACACTTGTGAAACCTACCGCCGCCGCACAACTTGGCATCAAACCCTTTGAAGCTGCCGACTACCTGCAATCTGACGAAGACTGCGCCCAGTACCTGCAGGCCTGCATGGACGAAGCCCCCGAAGACGCCGCCCTGTTCACCAAAGCCGTAGGCGACATTGCGCGGGCGCGCGGCATGATGCAACTGGCCCGCGAGACCGGCATCACCCGCGAAGGCCTGTACAAGGCCCTGGGCGAACAAGGCAACCCCAGCTTTGCCACCGTCGTCAAAGTCATGCATGCACTGGGCTTGCAGTTCAATGTTGGCGCGCGCGCAGCGCAAGGGTGAAATTGGCCACTGGCCCAGATAGAATAAGCGCGGGCAGCTACTGAAAACAGAGCACAGTCACCCATGGTGCAGTGAATAAACTCAATATTCACCGCATTTACTGCGTCGAATAAAGCGTCAATACAAATACCATTTTTTGGTACTGGTAAAGCCGTTAACTAAGCCGCCAACTTCTCAATCTCAAAATTTCGACTCTCAAGCCCAATACAGGCCAACACGACTGTCAGCGGCAGCGGTTTTGCGCCGCTTTTGTAGTACGCCAACATACGGCGTGAAATACCTAAGAAACGTGCGGCAGCGTCCAGCGTCAGCTGGTGCTTGTGCATCCAGTTCCAAAGCCACTCGTGCGAATAGTTGCCAGACTGTTCAACGGCACGGGCTCGTAGGTTGTCAGAGGCAAGTTCCAACTCGTCACGACCACTCCACTGCACAGTGCGGCCAGCGTCTTCAAGCTTGGCAGTTTTAAAGACTGACCAATCGCTCAGTGAGCTCAGGCTTTTGAACTTTGTAACCAGCGGCGCAATGTCGACCGTGAAGGTAGCGTCATCTGCAAAACGCATTTCCAAGTGCATGGGCTTGGCTGCGCGCAGTTCAATAATGGTGAAATGATCAGTCTTCATAGGTTCAGCTCCTTCCATTTAGCTGCTAACAAGTTTTGATTCAACCTAGCCCATTACAAAGCCGCCAGTAGCTCTCGTTTGTTAATGCGGCTGCTCAGAATTTCAAAATCTGCAATCACCACCAAGGCATCCCGCCCGTCAGTCACAAAATGACGTGAAAGTGAGGCGGCAAGTAATCGCCAGGGTAAATGGTTATTTTGCAGGTGGGCAGTCTGACTAAGGTTGGCATGCCAAATTATAGTGCAATCATTGCACTGTTACGAAGCTTGCTTGGACAAAACTTGCAAATACTCGTAAGCGCACAGCAAACCCATCTTGACCGCACCGCTGGGGCCGTGGTTGCTGGTCAGGACTGTGGCTTCCAGCGATGGGGCAGCAACTCGCCGATCATGCTGTTGCGCTGTGTTGGCAAGCGTGTCAGCAAAAGCCGTGGGCGAACAAGGCAACCCCAGCTTTGCCACCGTCGTCAAAGTCATGCACGCACTGGGCTTGCAGTTCAATGTTGGGGCGCGGGAAGCACAAGGATGAAATTGGCTTTTAGCCCGCCCCCCGTGGAATAGGCGCGAGTAGCTATCAAAAACAGAGCGATTCACGGCCCCCGATAAAACTGTGTAAAAATACAGCTTTCAAAAAACACCCTCTATGAAAATCTTGCCCGCTGAGTTTGATGGCCAATCCATCCGCCGCGTGTTTGACGACAACACCGAGACTTGGTGGTTTTCGGTGGTGGATGTGGTGCAAGTATTGACGCAGCAGGCGGATGACCCGACCGCACGCAAGTACTGGAATCAACTCAAGCGCCGATTGGATAAAGAAGGCAGCCAACTGGTGACGAACTGTCACCAGTTGAAATGCCAGCCGCTGATGGCAAGCAACGTCTCACCGACGTAGCCACCGCCGCAATCAATTTATCTAACTGAATAGTGTTTGATCAGCCCTGGAGTAATTCTCCGTTTATGTGCTACATTGTAGCTCTAACTTTAAATTGTTGTGTTGAAGTTAACAACAGCTGGGAAAAACATGTCGGTTAAACCTACCACGACTATACGAATCGACCTTGAAGTCAAGAAACGAGCCAGCGAAGTGTTCGACGAGATTGGCATCAGCATGTCCGCAGCGATTAATGCCTTTCTAAAAGCGGTAGTTCGCGAGGGAAACTTGCCATTCGATATGAAGTTAGAGCGCCCAAAACAAGATTCGCAACCCCGGAATGCCATGCTCAATCATGCGTTCATCGTCAAGAAAGACGAGTTCTACACACAGTATCAAGATGTGAATCGAGAGATGGTGAAATATCCGGCGAAGTTACTTGGGAAGACTGTCCTGTGCAACTGTGACGATCCGTTTGAATCAGCTTTTTTCCGGTTTTTTGTGCTTAATTTTGCTGAGCTCGGGCTAGCTGGACTGACATCCACCTGTTACGTTGGCTCCGCGATAGCCGGACGGGAATATCCACTTGAGGGAGGAACAGGCGCCTACAAGGCAGTGGTAACTGAAGTACCCGACGAGTCACTAGCAAGGCCTGACGGATCGCTCGACTTAGAGACCCTGTTCGCCATGCCAGGTAATTCTCTCGTCCGTCTTGCTGGCGACGGCGATTTCCGATCAACAGAGTGCGAGGCTCTACTTGAGGCTGCAGACGTCGTAGCTACCAATCCACCCTTTAGCCTTTTTCGCGAGTATATGAACCAGTTGGCGCGTCATAACAAGGACTTCATCATTCTGGGGAATATGAACGCGGTCACCTACAAGGAAGTGTTCCCGCTCTTCCGTGATAATAAAGTGTGGTACGGAGAATCCATCCGCTCCGGGGATCGAAAATTTAATGTTCCCGACAGCTACCCGCTGTACGCGACCGGCTGCGGTATAGACGAGAGCGGGCGACGCTTCATTAAGGTGAAAGGCGTACGGTGGTTAACTAACTTAGACAATGGCAAGCGACATGAGCCGATAGAGTTGACCTGTAGTTATTTACCAGATGAATATCCACGCTATGAAAACTACGATGCTATCGAAGTTGGGCGCACACAAAACATACCTGCAGATTACGACGGTATTATGGGCGTACCAATAACTTTCCTCGACAAATACTGTGCAGATCAGTTCGAGATCATCATGCTTGCCAACGGTAATACGCGAACCAACGTAGATCATAAGACGCTTGAAAAAGTAGGGTACCGCAAGCATCCCTCGGACAAGGGAGGAGTTGGCATCATCAACGGCAAGCGCGTCTATGCGCGAATCCTTATCCGCAGGAAATCCCCATGACCGCTATGCGCGTACCTTGCGCATATCAAGGTGGCAAACAACGCGTGGCGGCACAAGTTGTTGATAATCTTCTCGATGCGGCTTCAGGGCATAAATCGCGTTTCTATGACTTGTGCTGCGGGTCTGGCGCGGTGTCCATCGAACTAGTTAACAGAGGAGTTCACCCTTCACGCATCACAATGCTCGACCTTAGCTCGTGGGGTTCATTCTGGTCGGCAGTTGGGTCCGGCACGTTCAACATGGATGTCTTTAATCAACTTTTATCGAAATTGCCGAGTGATAAGCGCGAGATTAAGGCACACATGTCGGCGCTGTCGACGCTTCCAGTATGTGAATACGAAGTGGAACTTTATCCGGTACTTCAAGCTTGCGCCTTTGGAGGTAAACAGATTTGGCGTGACGGCGAACGCTGGGCGAATGCATTCTTCCGGGACTACTGGGAACCAACCGCCACTAGCATACGCCGCAGCCCAGCCAATCCAATCCAACCTTCTCCGCCTGAACTTAGTCGCCGCGTCGATGCTTTGGTAAATGGAATGCGAGGCGTGACCTGTCTCAAAACCGACATCAGTGCGATACTCAGCAATCGTTTGCCCACTGATGCGGTGGTTTATGTCGACCCGCCATATCAAGGCACAACAGGGTACGCGTTCGGCTTCGATGTGGTTGCGTTCGCTGCTCGTTTCCGCGAGGTAAGCGGGGCTCCGCTGTTCGTTTCCGAAGGAGTCCCTCTGACTGACAATGCGCTAATGCTCACGTTCAACGGAGCAAAGGGTGGAATTAGTGGGACGAAGAAGGGAAAACACCAGGAATGGCTTAGTCGTTTTTAAAGCAAACCAAACCGCTTCGCACTAGTTGTAGAACCGTTTCGAGCCAATATGCGTGATGCTTCTATGAAATTTTCAAGCTCCGCTGCTGGGAACACAGACATGAAGTAGTAGTTATCCTGCACCTTAGTAAAGGTAACGATCTTGTGCTGCATATAGTACCCATCAGCTTTGACCCTAAAAGCTTCAGTGATCTTCACGCTGTCAGCAGACACCCCCTTGATCTGGAGTCTCCACGTACCATTAGCATTCTCTCCTTCAGGGAAAAGTATCTTATTGCCTATATAGTCGACTCCTTCAAAGTTGATGGTCACGTCTTTGGTCTCGCCAGTACTGGTAGGATTTAGCCCAAAAAATTCGACCCCGCCACGCATGAACTCTGGGGTTTCAAGTTCAAATGGCGTGCCCGTTGGGTCTCCACGCTCAACAAGGGATCTCTTCGACAGATCGAGGATATTTCGCGACCCACCAGTCATGGCACGCGTTTCAAACCAAATGGTCTGGTCCTCGTCGCCTAGATAAACAGATATAGAGTCCGGTGCGGGAGAGGGCACTGCCACCTCGTTTAACGGGCCGAACCGAGGTAGCTTTGCTGGAACACCATTACCGAATAAATGTGCCTGGTTTCCAGCCGGGCCAGAAGCCTTCTCCCGGAGCACTCGTTGGGCCACTTCTTTAAAGATGTAGCCGTTTTCGAGGAGCGTATCTACATCGAGTTGTTTCTCGATCGGCATAAATGAGTGCCCGAGTGAGGCCAATTTACTTATGAAGTCGTCCACTCCCTTTTGTAGTGCTTTTGCACTCTCGCTCGATCCGAGCACGGGGATAAGTACTGAGCTTTCGAAGTTTGTCCATAAACCTCCGCCAGTCAGGTTCTGTGAGCCAACAATCACTAGACCCTTGTCGCTTCCCACGAACTGGTAAATTTTTGAGTGGAATGTCTGCCATTTTTCAGACTGCACGACGTTTAACGAATCGGTATGCAGCAGTAATGCTGTAAGGGCTTCGTATGAAGTACCTGCGAGGTCAACTCCGACGTACACATTTACTTTGCTGCCTCGCCTTCTAAACTTTTCGAGTGCATCCTTGATTCTAAGGACACCACTATTTTTAGCGAAGGCGACAATGATGTTTAGAGTTTGATAGTCCGCTGTGTCGAGCAACTCGATCAATCGGTTTCCAAGCTGCCCGGTAAAGGGCTGGTTCATTAATTCCACTGAATTCTCCTTAGGTGGGTGACACTATATCAAGACGAAGTACCCAATTTGGCTCGTTTTTTTGGTGGGTGAGATCAAACAAGAATCACCGCAGCGTTCACAACTTTCGCCCAAATATTCCATCCCCACCCGCGCCGAGTAGCGCCACCAAGGGGGAATTCGAGCATTTGCGTACATCACTCATCCTCACCCCCCTCCAACAACACCCCCCGTCGCGCCAGCCGTTCCCGCGCTTCAATCAAAGCCTGGTGCAAGTGCTGCTCCAGCTCGGCCTTGGGCGGCAGCTCGGTCCAGTATTCGGCCACGGTGATCCCGTCTTTGTGCATTTGCAGCAGCTCCACTTGTTCGCGGCTGGATTCGGCGCACAAGATTAGGCCAATGGGCGCTTCTTCACCCGCTTGGCGCTCGTGCTTGTCTAGCCATTTCAGGTACAGCTCCATCTGGCCTTTGTGCGCGGCCTTGAAGCGGCCCAGTTTCAGCTCGATGGCCACCAAGCGTCGTAGGCGGCGGTGGTAGAACAGCAGGTCAAGGTAAAAGTCTTCGCCATCGATGACCATACGCTTTTGGCGCTCTACAAACGCAAAGCCTCGGCCTAGCTCCAAGATGAAGGCTTCAAGCTGGCGCAGGATGGCGGCTTCTAAATCCGCCTCGTCGTGGCCTTGGCGTAGGCCCAAGAAGTCGAGGAAATACGGGTCTTTGAAGACTTGGGTGGGGCTGGTGCTTTGGGCTTCGACAGGCTCAGCCCGAACGGGGGTAGCGGCATCGACCGTGGTAAGGGCTTGCAGGCTGGCGAGTTCGGTGCGCTCGAAGGCTTTGCGCTCTATCTGTTGGCGCAGCTCGCGCAC
>JAYVTG010000111.1:0-3518 GCA_043774625.1 Polaromonas sp.
TGCGTCATGAGTGAAATCTCATCGACCTGAGGCAATGCGTTCAGGCGCGTCCAGGCGGCACGGTAACGCTCGGGGGTAAAACCGAGGCGGTTCATGCCGGAATTCATCTTGAGGAACACGCGCTGCGGCACATTGGTTTTATGCATGGCCAGCATGTCAATCTGCGCTTCAGAGTGCACCGTGTGCCACAGGTTCAGGCGCGAGCACAGCTCCAGATCGCGCTGCTCAAACACGCCCTCCAGCAGCAGAATGGGGCCGCGCCAGCCCAGATGCCGCACACGCTGCGCTTCATCCAGATCCAGCAGGGCAAAGCCATCGGCACCGCTGAAAGCTTCAAACACCCGCTCGATGCCATGACCATACGCATTGGCCTTGACCACTGCCCAGACGCGGGCATCCGGCGCGGACTGCCGAATCTGTGCCAGGTTGTGGCGCAGCGAATCAGTGTGGATGGTGGCTTGAATCGGACGGGGCATAGGGCAAGAAATCGGGGAAACGCGGATCGGTAGTTGCCCCCAATTCTGGCACTGTGCGCCGTGCTATAACCAGCCTGTCGTTCGGATACACCAACAAACAATTCAACATCAGCCTGGCTGGTGCAAACCTGGCATTAATGAAACGCGGTTTTTTCACGATCATGTCGGCGCAGTTTTTCAGCTCGCTGGCAGACAACGCCTTATTTGTAGCAGCCGTAGAACTATTGCGCAGCAGCAACGAGCCAGAATGGCAACGCGCCGCCTTGGTGCCAATGTTTGCCTTGTTTTATGTTTTGCTGGCACCCTTTGTTGGTGCTTTTGCAGATTCGCAGCCCAAAGGGCGGGTCATGTTTATCAGCAATGCCATCAAGGTCGTGGGCTGCCTGATGATGCTGTTTGGCACGCATCCGCTCATGGCCTACGCCATTGTGGGCCTGGGCGCTGCGGCGTATTCACCCGCAAAATATGGCATTTTGACCGAGTTGCTGCCGTCGTCGCAATTGGTCAAGGCCAATGGCTGGATTGAAGGCCTGACCATCACGTCTATTATTTTGGGTGTTCTGCTCGGTGGCCAACTGGTAGGGTATTCGGTGTCGCATTTGCTGTTGTCGTTTGATTTTCCCGTTTTCGACACGGGCATTGACACCCCTCCGGAAGCTGCCATTTGTGTGCTGATTTTTATCTATATGCTGGCGGCATGGTTCAACACCCGCATACCGCATACGGGGGTAGAAATGCGCCCGATGCCACGCAACTTCTTGCAGCTCCTGCCCGATTTCTGGACCTGCAATACCCAGCTGTGGCGCGACAAGCTGGGCCAAATATCGCTGTCCACCACTACCCTGTTTTGGGGCGTGAGTGGCAATTTGCGCTACATCGTGCTGGCCTGGAGCGCCGCCGCCTTGGGCTACAGCACGACGCAAGCGTCTTCGCTGGTGGGTGTGGTGGCTATTGGCACCGCCGTAGGTGCCGTGGTCGCTTCCATAAAAATGCGCCTGGACCATGCGGTAAATGTTATGCCTCTGGGCATTGCCATGGGCTTGCTGCTGATTGTGCTGAACTTTATCAACAACGTGTGGGTGGCAGCACCGTTTCTGGTTTTTCTGGGTGCGATTGGCGGCTTTTTGGTGGTGCCCATGAACGCACTGCTTCAGCACCGTGGCCACAACCTGATGGGCGCCGGCCGTTCGATTGCGGTGCAAAACTTTAACGAGCAAGCCTGCATTTTGAGCCTGGGTGCTTTGTATGCTTTGCTGACGTCGATTGACTTGACTGAGCTTGCTATCACCGAATACATCGGCATGGATGATTTTGAACCAGAGCAACTGAGTGCCTATTTGGCCATTGCAGTATTTGGGCTGATTGTGGCTGTCTTTATGTGGCTCATCAAACGCTGGCACGCTTATAACCACGCACACCACCGCGAAGAGCTGGCGCGGCTGTTGCACATTGCGCGCAACGACAATTTGCATGGTTAAACCGTGGACGCTGCACCTGGTTTTGTAGCGCGCGGTTCCCTGCTGGCTGCGCTGGCGCTGTTGGTCAACGCTTTTGTATGGGGCGTGTCCTGGTGGCCGTTTCGCCAGC
Source organism: Polaromonas sp. (assembly GCA_043774625.1). Taxonomy (GTDB): domain Bacteria; phylum Pseudomonadota; class Gammaproteobacteria; order Burkholderiales; family Burkholderiaceae_C; genus JAAFIP01. Next base: position 2,064 of record JAYVTG010000111.1, read on the forward strand.
TGCAACTAGCGGGTCTGCACCCCCTGTGGGCTACCGCTCTCATTTACGGTTTTGCCTTGGTCTGCTTGCTGGCCCTGCACCCGCGCGCGTGGGTGGCGTTTGGTAACACGTCGGGTCTGTGGCTGCTGGCGCTGGCTTCGGGCCTGACCAATCTGGGTTTTAACTGGGCGGTGACTATTGGCGACGTGGTGCGCGTAGTACTGCTTTTTTATCTGATGCCCGCCTGGGTGGTTCTGCTGGTCTGGCCCCTGTTGGGCGAAAAACCCCGCCCGGCTGCGCTCATGCGCATGACACTGGCACTGGTGGGCGTGATGGTGGTGCTCCAGACACCGGGAACTGGCTGGCCAGTGCCGCAAAGCTTGCCTGACTATTTAGCCCTGATGGGTGGTTTTTGCTTTGCATTGACTAACATCATGCTGCGCAAGTTGTCTGACGCGCCGAGCGCGTCGCGCATGGTGGGCATGTTTGCCGGTGGCACGCTGTTTGCCGCTGCCGTGGCGGCCTGGGGCAGCCATGCAGGCTGGGTCACGCCATTACCGGTGCCCGACATGGCCTGGCTGCCGTTGGCCGGTTTGTTGGCGGTGGCTTTTTTGATGGGCAATATGGCGCTGCAATATGGTGCAGCGCGTTTGCGCGCTACCACCACATCGCTCATCATGCTCAGCGAGGTGTTATTTGCCAGTGCCTCGTCGGTCTGGTTGGGCGCTGCCACTATGCAAGCGCATGTACTGTGGGGCGGGGCCTTGATCGTTGTCGCTGCAGTATGGGCTGCATGGAGTGATCGATAAACCAGCACTGTCGGGTAATTTTTCTCCCTTGGTACTTTAGAGTGCTGGAAAATTGTGTGGGTAGATTTGCGAGATGCTGGGTTTGCAGGCTGTAGGCTTTTGACTTGCTCAGTGGGTGGGAAGGCTTTGGACTCGGTTGGTGGGTTTTTGACTCGCTTGGCGGGCATGCTTTGGACTCGGGGTATGCGCTGCAAAAAGTTTTTAGAAAACACGCGCGAACTGCGTTTTGTAGTACTTGACCTTGAACAACGCGCGCCTTCCTAAAAATTTTTCATCCCACACCCCTCCCCCAAAGCCTTCAAAAGGTGGTGGGCGCGCCTTTGAATACCAAATACCGAAAACCGAAGAGCAAATACCCTTGACGGAATATCAAAGTTCCGAGATCTAGCACCGAAAGCCTGCAATTCGACCTGGGTAACGCTGCAGAATCGTTTTGACGCGTTTTAGCAACCAAATATGCCATTTGCCAGCGTGGAATATGCGCGAGAAGCTATCAAATGCATAGTAAATACAAGATGACAAGACGGTAAAGTCACCAAGCTGCATAGTCACAGGTCACTGAGTTGCTAGTCGCCAATCTCAGTACGGCAAAGCTACCCAACTTACCAGGCCGCAAAGCTACAAACCCAAGCCCCACGGGTTTGCGGTATTCGGTATCGGGTATTCA
>JAYVTG010000112.1:0-4767 GCA_043774625.1 Polaromonas sp.
CCGCCAGGGTATAGGCCTTAGCTTCTTGTCAGCTTTTGTACCTGGCTCCCCCTTTTACCTACGGTATCCGCCCACGCACAGTGCCTGACAGCGCAAACGCGTGGCTTGGTGGGGTGGCGGAGTGCGGTTGTGTGTGACTGTGGCTGTGTGCAGCTGCGGCTGCGGCTGTATTGCGAGCCAACCCCCTCAGTTGGGGCGTATGCCGATGGCCTGTGCAGCGTAGCGGCATAAGAGGAGGAGGCGCATACAAGACGTCGCAAGAAGATACTTAGCCCCACGCCGGGGGACAGCCGCGTAGCTGCACTGGCTATCGGCATGCGCCAGCGCGAGGTGTCAGGCCATCGGCATGCGCCAGCGCGAGGTACCAGGCCATCGGCATGCGCCAGCGCGAGGTACTAGGCCAGCGGCATACGCCAGCGCGAGGTACCAGGCCAGCGGCATACGCATAGCGAGGACTCAGGCCAGTCATGCGACCCGAAGAGTCTCACCTGCAATGCTATAAAACCCAAGCACCACGGGTTTGCGGTATTCAAAGGCGCGCGCCCACCAAGCTGGCATATTTCCCATTGCGAACGACGCCAAACCATCGCCCAAGACGCGGATAATCAGCACATGACCTTTGACCATCTGCTCAACCCCACCTTCTTGCAAGCCTGCCACGGCCTGGCTACCCCGTACACCCCCGTCTGGCTCATGCGCCAGGCGGGCCGCTATTTGCCCGAATACGTGGCCACGCGTGCCAAAGCGGGCAGTTTTATGGGCTTGGCTACCAACCGCGACTACGCGACCGAAGTCACTCTGCAACCCCTGGAGCGCTACCCGCTGGACGCCGCCATTTTGTTCAGCGACATTTTGACCGTGCCCGACGCCATGGGCCTGGGTTTATCGTTCGCCCAGGGCGAAGGCCCACGCTTTGCCCGCCCGGTGCGCGACGAAGCCTCTGTTGCCGCCCTGCAAGTGCCCGATATGCACAAACTGCAATACGTGTTTGACGCGGTGTCCAGCATCCGCAAGGCCCTCACGGTCGACGGCAAGTCCAAAGTGCCACTGATCGGCTTTTCGGGCAGCCCCTGGACGCTGGCTTGCTACATGGTCGAAGGCGCGGGCAGTGACGACTACCGCCTGGTCAAAACCATGCTGTACAGCCGCCCCGACCTGATGCACCACATGCTCTCGATCAACGCTGACGCGGTAGCCGCCTATCTGAACGCCCAAATCGACGCCGGTGCGCAGGCTGTGATGGTGTTTGACAGCTGGGGCGGAGTGCTGGCAGACGGGGCTTTTCAAAGTTTTAGTTTGGCGTACACCCGCCGCGTATTAGAAAAGCTCAAAACCCACGGCCCAGACGGCCACGCCGTGCCGCGCATCGTTTTTACCAAGGGTGGCGCGCTATGGCTCGAGCACATGCAAGACCTGCCCTGCGACGTGCTGGGCCTGGACTGGACGGCCAATTTGACGGCAGCGCGCGCTCTGGTGGGCCACAGCAAAACCCTGCAAGGCAATATCGACCCGAACGTGCTGTTTGCGCCGCCCGCCGCTATTGAGGCTGAGGTAGACAAAGTACTACAAGCCTTTGGGCCGCCCCAAGTGCCGGGCCGTGCATCCATCGAAACAACAGCCAGCCGTGGCCCCGCGCATATCTTCAATCTGGGCCACGGCATAAGCCAGTACACGCCGCCAGACCACGTAGCCGCTCTGGTAGCGGCTGTCCAGAACAAATCGGCTGCAATGCGGCGTGGCGCACAGCATAAATAATGGGTAAAACATTCGGGTGACCCTACTTATACACAAAAATGATGCTGTACTGCAGAATATGAATGCTTAGTAAAGGGCCTGCGCTATCAATGCTGTAGCGATTGTAAGTTGTTGATTTTATTGACTTTTATGATTTGCTTTTTTTACAGGCAATCTAGCAAAACCCTTGGTATTGAAGGGTTTGCGAGCCCTGAGGGTGAGATATCAACAAAGTTATCCACAGATTCCTTGGAATGGTGACAAACACGTGACAAATCAAGCACTTAGGCGTTGTTCTGGATAAATTTCTTAAAAAACTGGGCTAAAAAGTGGAATTTTGGTGGCGTGTCGTTGTAGCCGTCCCCGCGCATAGTGGGCTGGCGCAAACCTTGACGTATCGAAGTGAGTGGCAGCTCGCAGACGGTGCATTGGTGCGTGTACCGTTTGGCTCGCGCGAGGTTTTGGGCATCGTCTGGGGCGTGGCCGAGGCACCGCTAGACGCCGGGCAGCGCAGCAAAATCAAAGACATTCTTTCAGCGCTAGAGGGCATCGACGCGCTGAACGCGGTGTGGCGTCAACTGGTCGAATTTACCGCCCGTTACTACCAGCGCAGCCTGGGCGAAGTGGCCCTGAGTGCGCTGCCACCCCAGTTGCGCGAGCTGGACGCGTTGCAACTGGCGCGCAGGCAAAAGCAGGTGGCGAAAAAGCGGGCCCAAGCTGCCACGGCTCATGCTGGACTGGCTGATTCGCCAGATGCGCAGACGGGCAACACACAAGTTCATATCAATACAAATGCTATTAATTCAATAGCTGCCAGCGCACAGCAGACGCTGGCAATTGACCAATTCTTTAACCAAAGCACGGTTGCGGGTGCTACAACCCAACCCGCCATTCTTTTTGGCAGCACCGGCAGCGGCAAGACCGAGGTTTACCTGCGTTGTGCGAAAAAAGTATTGGCCAACGACCCGAACGCCCAGGTCTTGGTCATGGTGCCCGAGATCAATCTCACGCCGCAGTTGCAGAGGCGCTTTACACAGCGCTTTGGCGCGCAGCCAGGGGCCGTGCAAGGGGCCACGCAAGCTGCCGCGCAAGGTGCTGTGCATGGTGTTACAGACGACTCGGTGGTGGTCAGCATGCACAGCGGCATGACGCCCGCCCAGCGGCTTAAAAGCTGGCTGGCCGCCCACACAGGTGCAGCGCGCATCGTGCTGGGCACGCGGCTGGCCGTGCTGGCGTCGTTTTCTCGGCTGCGCCTGATCATCGTGGACGAAGAACATGACCCCAGCTACAAGGCGCAAGACGGTGCCCGCCATTCAGCGCGCGACCTGGCGGTGTACCGCGCCCGGCTGGAAAGCACGCAGAACGCGGCCCCTTGCCGCGTGCTGCTAGGCTCGGCCACCCCGTCGCTGGAAACGTGGCACGCCGCCAGCAAAGGCCGTTACCAGCGCTTGGATATGCCCCAGCGTGTGGGCGGTGGCGCACCTGCCGCGCTCAGGCTCGTCGATATGCGCCAGCAGCCTAAAAACACCCTGTTTGCACCCAGCCTGCTGGCCGCCATTCAAGAGCGGGTGGCGCGTGGCGAACAATCACTCATTTTCCTCAACCGTCGTGGCTACGCGCCCGTGCTGGCCTGCGGAGCCTGCGAATGGAAGTCCGCCTGCCCGCACTGCAGCGCCTACCGCGTGTTCCACAAGATCGACCGCACCCTGCGCTGCCACCACTGCGGCCTGACCGACCGTGTGCCCCGCGCCTGCCCCGAGTGCGGCAACATGGACATATCACCCGTAGGCCGTGGCACAGAAAAGCTGCAAGAGCAATTGACGCAGGCTTTGGGCGTGGACACGCCCGCCGACCTCGTGACAGGTGAATTTACCGGCATTCGCCGCCCCGACGGTAGCCCCGTCGTTATCGCCCGCATCGACGCCGACACCACCCGCTTGAAAGGCACGCTAGAACAGCAACTGGCCATGGTGCACAGCGGCGAGGTAGATATTTTGGTGGGCACGCAAATGGTCGCCAAGGGCCACGACTTTCGCCGCATCACTCTGGTAGCCGCCGTCAACCCCGACAGCGCGCTGTTCAGCAGCGACTTTCGCGCCCCCGAACGCATCTTCAGCCTGCTGATGCAAGCGGCAGGACGGGCCGGGCGCGATGCGGCCATGGCAGGTGCGCAGATGTGGGTGCAAACGCATTACCCCGAACACCCGCTGTTTGGTTTTCTCAAAAAGCACGACTTTGCGGGCTTTGCCAACCACCAGTTGAAAGAACGCGAACAAGCCCTGATGCCGCCGTTTTCTTATCAAGCCCTGGTGCGCGCTGAGGCGCGCACGCAAGAGGTGGCGCTGGCGTTTTTGCAAGCGGCATCAAGCGGGGCCGGCGACATGCAAGCCTTTGGCCACGTCACCCTCTACCCACCCGTGCCCATGCTGGTGCAGCGCATTGCCAACGTGGAACGTGCGCAGATGCTGGTGGAGTCGTCATCACGCGCGGCTTTGCAGTCTTTTCTGTCGCAATGGCAAACGGTGCTGCACGGTGCCAAAGTGCGGGGGTTGATCCGCTGGGCCGTGGATGTGGACCCTTTGTCGATATAAAACTGCCTGTTACCAGCGTGTAATATGCGCAAGCAGCTATTGATTTTGTAGCGTTTGCAAGTGTGATTCTTCGGATTGCATGACTGGACTGATACCTCAGTTCAGGAGCATGCCGATGGCCTGACACCTCGCGCTGGCGCATGCCGATGGCCAGTGCAGCTACGCGGCTGTCCCCCGGCGCGGGGGCGTGGTTTCTGTTTGTCCAGTCTTGTACGCGCCTCCGCCTTTATGCCGCTACGCTGCACAGACCATCGGCATACGCCTCAACTGAGGTAGTTGGCTCGCACTACAGCTACAGCCGCACATAACAGCACATAACCGCACACAGCCAGTCCCAGCCACCCGTTTGCGCTGTCAGGCACTGTGCGTGGGCGGATACCGTAGGTAAAAGGGGGAGCCAGGTACAAAAGCTGACAAGAAGCTAAGGCCTATACCCTGGCGG
>JAYVTG010000113.1:0-82472 GCA_043774625.1 Polaromonas sp.
TGGCCGCCATTGCCACCATCGCCAGTGCCGCGCCTTTGCTGGGCTTGCTGGGCACGGTGATTGGCATGATCGACATTTTTGGCAGCCAGGGCGGCGGTGTGAGCGGGGGGGCTGTGGGCAGCGGCAACCCGGCGCAGTTGGCGCACGGCATTTCGGTGGCGCTGTACAACACGGCTTTTGGTCTGATGGTGGCCATACCTGCCCTGATTTTTTGGCGTTACTTTCGCGCTCGGGTAGACGGCTATTTGCTCACGCTGGAGCTGAGCGCCGAGCGCATGGCGCGGCATTTGTTGTCTTTGCGTGGGCGGTAAGACGATGCGAATGAACTTTCACCGCACCCACCGCGACGAACCCGAGATCAACCTGATTCCGTTTATCGACGTGCTCTTGGTCGTCTTGATTTTTTTGATGCTGTCCACCACGTATAGCAAATTCACCGAAATGCAATTAAAGCTGCCCACTGCAGACGTCGATGCGCAGCGCGACTACCCCAAAGAAGTGATCGTGTCCGTCAGCAGCGACGGGCGCTACAGCGTCAATAAAATTCCGGTAGATGGCCGCAGCGTCGAGCTGATTGGCACTGCGCTGGTAGACGCGGCCAAAGCAGGCAAAGACAGTGTCATCATCATCAGTGCCGACGCACTGGCGTCGCACCAAAGCGTTATTACCGTGATGGAAGCCGCGCGCCGCGTGGGCCTGAGCCAGGTGACTTTTGCTACCCAGTCTTCGGCGCAGGCCGGGGCCAGGTAAACGCTCCTTGCGTATGGCGCAGGGCTTACCCCGCTTGCCACAACACGGCGCTGCTGGCGAGGTCACCAGCGCCAGCATGGGGCCACCACAGCTCTCGTTCAAACATCGGCTGGCCGCGCGGCTGCAACGGTCCTGGACGCAGCGCGATTGGCTCAGCCTGGCGTTGCTGGATGTGTCTTACCTGTACCGCGCTGCCGTGGCGTTACGACGCTGGACGTATGAACAGGGCCTTGCCGAGTGGGAAAAAATGCCGGTTCCTGTCATCGTCGTGGGCAATGTGGTGGCCGGCGGCGCAGGCAAAACACCTGTCGTTATTGAAATTGCGCGCGATTTGCTGGCGCGCGGTTGGCAGCCGGGTGTGGTGTCGCGGGGCTATGGGCGATCTGTAAATGGTGGATCGCTAGACGTTTTGGAAGTCACCTCCAGCACACCCGTTGCAGCATCGGGCGATGAGCCGGCCCTTATCAAATATGCGCTTGACTCTGATGTATCGGCTCCTGTTTTTGTAGCAAACCAGCGTGCGGGCGCTGCCAAAGCCTTGCTGGCCGCCTACCCTCAAACCAATGTCATCGTCTGCGACGATGGCTTGCAGCACCTGGCTTTGCCGCGCGACGTGGAGGTCTGCGTTTTTGACGCTCGCGGCGTGGGCAATGGCCGCCTGCTACCCGCTGGCCCGTTGCGCGAGCCCTGGCCACGCAAGCCCTACCATAGCCAAACATGCAAACCGCCTTCGCAATGGGTGCTGCACACGGCAGGTGCGCCTGCTGGCGGCAATGATGCACGCACTGGTTTTACCGCCTTTGCCATCCAGCGCCGGCTTGCTAGCTACGCCTTGCGCGCCGATGGCAGCCAGGTGCCACTGACCGAACTGCAGGCAAAACCCCTCACCGCCCTGGCCGCCATCGCCCAACCAGAAGCTTTTTTCGCGATGCTGCGTGAACTGGGCCTGAATATTACAGAAACCATCCCGTTGTCTGACCACTATAATTTTGATAGCTGGTCACGCACTATCCACGCTGGCAATACGCTTATTTGTACAGAAAAAGACGCTGTCAAGCTGTGGCAGCATGCACCCGGCGCACTGGCGATGCCGCTGCAAGTCAACATAGACCCCGCCTTCTTCACGGCGCTGCACGAAAAGCTATCATCCTTGTCTGCCAAGCCTTGAACTTGTAGCCCCAAACTTGCAGCCCTATTCCACGCTTACCAAGACCCCACCATGGACCCCAAACTGCTAGAACTCCTCGTTTGCCCCGTCACCAAAGGCCCCCTTGGCTACGACCGCCAAAAGAGCGAGCTGGTCAGCCGCAGCGCGCGCCTGGCCTACCCCGTGCGAGACGGCATTCCCATCTTGCTGGAAAGCGAAGCCCGCGTCTTGACGGACGACGAAATTGACACCTTGCACGGCAAAGTCTCGCAGCCTTCGCCCCTGTAACCCATCGCGCGTATGGCCTTCACCGTCCTCATCCCTGCCCGCCTCGCATCCACCCGCCTTCCCAACAAGCCGCTGGCCGACATTGCAGGCCTGCCCATGATCGTGCGGGTAGCGCAGCGTGCTATGCTTTCGGGAGCTGCCCGCGCAGTAGTGGCGTGCGATAGCGCCCAGATAGCGGATGTTTGCAAAGCCCACGGCATCGCAGCCGTCATCACCCGCGCAGACCACCCAAGCGGCAGCGACCGCCTGGCCGAAACTTGCAACCTGCTCCAGTTGAAAGACGACGAGATCGTGGTGAATGTGCAGGGCGATGAACCCCTGATTGACCCGGTATTGATCGATTCAGTTGCCATTTTGCTAGAAAAATCGCCTCACGCCAGCATGGGTACTGCGGCGCACGCTATCACATCGGTAGCAGATGCGCATAACCCCAACGTCGTTAAAGTGGTGCTAGACGCCAGCAACCACGCCCTGTACTTCAGCCGCAGCCTCATTCCCTTTGTGCGAGACGCCAAGCCAGACCAGCAAAGCACCGACCTGGGCGCACACCCCCCTCTGCGCCACGTTGGCATCTACAGCTACCGCGCAGGCTTCTTGCGGCTGTTTCCCACCCTGCCCCAGGCCCCCATAGAAATGGCAGAAAGCCTGGAACAACTGCGCGCCCTGTGGCACGGCCACCGCATCGCCGTGCATGTGTGCCCCCACGCACCGGGGCCGGGCGTGGACACGCCAGAAGATTTGGAGCGGGTGCGAGCCTTGTTTGCCAAGCCGAAACCGTAAGCTGTTGCTCCTGTGAGCCGTGCTATCCTTCACGCTTACGAGACACTTGGCCAGTTAATGTCGCCCCTTGGACACAAAGAGCGGCTGAAGAACCAAGAAATAATAGACAAGTTTTACACATCCAAGGACTTTCATGAGACTGATTTTGTTGGGCGCGCCGGGTGCGGGCAAAGGGACGCAGGCTACGTTTATTTGCCAAAAGTACGGCATACCGCAAATCTCCACCGGCGACATGCTGCGTGCTGCGGTGAAGGCTGGCTCGCCCATGGGTTTGAAAGCCAAAGCAGTGATGGATTCTGGCGCCTTGGTTTCCGACGACATCATCATTGATTTGGTCAAAGAACGCATTACCCAACCCGACTGCGCCAATGGCTTTTTGTTTGATGGTTTTCCGCGCACCATTCCGCAAGCAGACGCGATGAAGGCAGCGGGCGTCAAGCTCGATTACGTTTTAGAAATTGACGTGCCCTTTGATTCCATTATCGAACGCATGAGTGGCAGGCGCAGCCACCCCGCCAGTGGCCGCACCTACCATGTCAAGTTCAACCCACCCAAGGTAGAAGGCCAAGACGACGTGACCGGCGAACCGCTGATTCAGCGCGAAGACGATAAGATGGAGACCGTGCAAAAGCGACTGGACGTGTACAGCGCGCAAACCCGCCCCCTGGTTCAGTATTACAGCAGCTGGGCCCAGGCTGAATCTGCGGCTGCCCCCAAGTACCGCGCCATTAGCGGCACTGGCAGTGTGGAAGACATTACAACGCGGGCCATGGCGGCTTTATCCAGCTAAAGTAGCGTGCTTATGAGCCGCTTACGCATTGGGGGATGGAGCTGCTGCAAACCCTGGGTGGCGTTTGTGGCACTACTGTGCTTTGCCCTGCTGGGTCTGGCCCAGACCAGCCGTGCCCCTGTCCCGCCCCCGACCCAAGAAGAACCTGCGGCCCCCGTCGTCATCCCCTCGGGTGCTGCGCAATCGCTGTGGAGCAATAGCAAGAACCGGCTCTTGCGCATTCGCATTGTGCCCATAGGCCAAAGCAGCCAAACCAGTGTCGGGTCTGGTTTTTTTGTATCTCCAGACGGTTTGGTGATCAGCAACTTTCACGTCATTAGCCAGGTCGCACTCAAGCCAGAGCGCTATGAAATTCAATACGAATTGCCCGATGGTGAAAAGGGCAAACTCAGCTTGCTGGCAGTCGATGTGGTGCATGACCTGTCTTTGCTGCAATTGCAAAACGCTCAAAATGCTCAAAGCGCTGCCAGTGCACCTGCCAAGCTGCGCGACCCATTCAACTTTCGCCCACTGGCCAAGCCCCTCGCACGGGGTGAACGCATTTTTTCTTTAGGTAACCCACTGGACGTGGGCTTTGCCGTGACCGAAGGCACCTACAACGGTTTGGTCGAGCGCAGTTTTGTACCCAACCTGTTTTTCAGTGGCACGATGAATGGGGGTATGAGTGGCGGGCCAGCGGTTGATGCGGCAGGTCAGGTTATTGGTGTGAATGTGGCCAAGCGGATGGATGGCGAACAGGTGAGCTTTTTGGTGCCCGCCGAGCACGCCCTGCGCTTGCTCACGTCTGCAACCAAGCCGCCCAAAGACATCCAGCCACAAACCAAGCCCATGTACCCTGAAGTCACGCAACAGCTCTTGGCGCACCAGCAAGAGCTGACCAAGCGCTTTTTGGCTGAGCCTTGGGCCAGCCAGTTTCATGGCCAGGTGAACGTACCCATACCGGCAGACACTTTCTTTCGCTGCTGGGGTTCGCGCGAACAGTCCGAAAACAAAGCGTTGCAATACGCCCGCAACAACTGCCGCATGGAAACTCAGTTGTTCACAGGTGACGGCTCCACAGGCTTTTTTAGCACGCAATACGAAGCCTATGAAGCCGACAAACTGGGCACCGCCCGGTTTATGGACCGCTATTCGCGCAGCTTTCAAAACGAATACTTCAGCGCCAGCGTGCGCCCTGCCACCAAGCCGCTGTGCGAAGAGGGTTTTGTGCAGTCTTCCAATGGCCCGCCTTTGCGCACTGTGGTGTGTATGCAGGCGTTCAAAAAATTCCCAGGCTTGTATCAACTCTCGGTGCTGGTAGCCACGCTGGATCAAAACACGCAGGGTGTGCTCAGCCGTTTTAATGCGTCGGGCGTGAGCATGGACAGTGCCAAACTGTTGACAAAGCATTTTCTGTCGGGCTTCACATGGAAGAAGTGACCCACGCCATGCCAGCTCCCCAGGCTGTAGTCGTGATCGACGTATTGTCGGCCCACGGCGAGGTATTGCGCAGCCAGTCGTTTAGCCAATGGCCTGTGCGCATTGGCCGCTCCGTCCATTGCGATATGGTGCTGAACGAGCCTTACATCGCGCCCATGCAATGCCTACTGGATGCACGCCATGCGCCAGGTCAAGAGCCTGTGCTGGAGCTGCGAGCACTCGACACCACGAACACCTGCCACGTGCAACCTTTGGGCAACGCAAAGCATGAGGCTAAAGCATTGCAAGCCGATGCGCTGCACCTGGCAACTGCCGTCTTGCAGTCTGTAGAGCTGCGTGTGGGCACTAGCCACCTGCGTCTGCGTACAGCCGACATGGTGCTGGCACCTACCCAGTTACTCAAGCACCGCATGCCACGGGTGCCGGCTGCACTGACCCATCTTGGGCGATGGTCCTTGGGGGTGTGGGCAACGTGCAGCGCAGTACTGTTTATAGCCTCAGTGGTGTGGGAGCTATGGCTGAACAATAACCCCGACGCCACCAGCCAACCACTGACTTTGCAAACAGCCACCACCTTCATCGCCGTGGTGCTGTGGGCGGGCGTTTGGGCCGTTTTGAGCAAAATTTTCAGACGGCAAGCCAACTTTGTATTCCATATCTTTGTTATCTGTACGTTCGGCTTTGTGAGTGTGGCGCTTTTGTATGCGCTGCATTTTGTAGCGTTCAGCTTTTCCTGGTCACTACTGGGACGTATGGATTCTTTGGTGTGGATCGTTGTCATCACGGGACTCATCTATGCCCATCTGCGCGGCGTTGTCATCCATGCGGGGCGGGTCCTGCATGGTGCCGTGCTGTCGCTGGGTCTCTTGGTACTGGGTATTGTTTGCTGGAGCAATTACCAAAAAACCGATTCCATATTGTCTACGCCGTACCTGAGCTACTTGCACCGGCCCGCCTTGCGTCTGGCCGCACCCATGTCACCCGACATGATCGTCGGTCGCTTACAAAGCATGCAAACGGAATTGAACCAACGCGCAGCCATAGTGGAGCCAGGTGAGGACAGCAGCCCTGCTGGGGCCGAGGAGTAGGCTTTACGCACCTGTCTTGCTCCTAGCCAGTCAATGCCACGCCCGCCAATTGCAGCACCATGCGGATGCGCGCTTTGGAATAAGGCAAGCTACCAGCACCGGGCAAGGCGTCATTCGGGGTATCCGTTACTCCGCCTTGGCAGCGGGTACTGCGCATTACCTGGATGCCCTGGGCCTGCGCTTGCAGCAACGCGGTTTGCAGGTCATGGTGCAGCGTGCCGTTACCCGTACCTGCCGCGATGATGCCCTGCACCCGGTTGTCACCCTGCTCTTGCAGCAAGGCGCGAACCAGTGCGCCGCTGGCTGAGGTATGGTTCAAAATGATTTCCACGCGAGGCCACCGGGTGATGTTCGCTATATATTTGATAGCTTCTCGCGCAGTATCCACGCTGGCATTAGGCAGTTTTTCATGATAAAGAGGTGTTGTGGAGGCTTTCCACGTCACGCAAGCCATTTCGCCCACGTTGTGTGCTTTGGTAGCCATGCGACCCGCAGGTTCTGCATCGCCGCTGCTAAATGCGTTGAGCCTGTGCGCATGCACTTTTTGCACTAGCGCGCCCTGGTGCACGTCGCCTGCGCACACACACAGCACGCCGCGTGCCTGCGGGTCTAGCGCTAGAGCCACGGCGTCTCGCAGATTGGTTGGGCCGTCGGCCTGGCTAGACGTGGCGGGGCGCATGGCGCAGGTCAGCACCACAGGCTTAAAGGCGGGTAACAGCAGGTGCAAAAAATAAGCGGTTTCTTCCAGCGTGTCGGTGCCGTGGGTGATGACAATGCCAGCCACATCGTCCTGCGCCATCCAGTGCAAACAACGCGCTGCCAAGCGTGCCATGGTGGCAAAGTCCATGTCTTTGCTGTCCAACTGGGCCACCTGTTCGCTGTGTAGCGCGTGGCCGCCCAAAGCCTGCTCAAGGCCCGGTACGACCTGCAAAAGCTGCGCCACGCTGATTTGAGCGGCGGTATAGCCGGTGTGGTCTGCACTGCTGGTGGCGGTGCCTGCAATCGTGCCACCTGTGCCCAAAACCACTACTTTTTTCAAATTATTTTTGCACATGTACTTGCATTTTCAAAAAAGCTGATTTAATATACAGTTACTGGATAAGAAATCAGTGCTGCGTCTCAATCTCGCAGTTGCCCACAGCACGGTTTCTTGCCCTTTTGAATTTTCCAAGTGTTTTGATTCCGACTACAGGAGTGTGACATGTTTAAAAGCATTGACAGGCAATCTAGAGGCGAACAGTCTATAGGTGAGCAGCCCAAGCTTACCGCCCGCCAGCAGCAAATTCTGGACCTGGTGCAAACGGCCATCCGCCGCACCGGTGCGCCCCCAACGCGGGCAGAAATTGCGACCGAACTGGGTTTTAAGTCCGCCAACGCGGCTGAAGAACATTTGCAGGCGCTGGCACGCAAAGGCGTGATTGAACTGGTTAGCGGCACGTCGCGTGGCATTCGTTTGCGTAGCGAGACCTTGCGCAACATCCATGAATCACGCACCGAAAGCCTCAACCCGCTATTGCAGCCTTTGCAGGCACTGGCGCAACTCGCCCTGCCCCTCATTGGGCGCGTGGCAGCCGGTTCGCCCATTTTGGCGCAAGAAAATCTGGACCGCACCTACTATGTCGAAAGCAGTCTGTTCCAGTCCAAGCCAGACTATTTGCTCAAAGTGCGCGGCATGAGCATGCGTGACGCCGGCATTATGGACGGCGACCTATTGGCCGTGCAAAGCAGCAAAGATGCCCGCAATGGTCAAATCGTGGTGGCGCGTCTGGGTGAAGAAGTTACCGTCAAGCGCTTTCAGCGCAACCAGCATTTGATCGAATTACACGCCGAAAACCCCGACTTCAAAACCATCGTGGTCGAACCTGGCGAGCCGTTCGAAATTGAAGGCTTGGCTGTTGGCTTGATCCGCAACAGCATGCTGATGTAGAACCAGCGCCAGGGCTGTTTGAGTCCTGGCATTTCTCGTTTCTTCCCGCAATCGCAACCGTTATGGAGAACGCACCATGGCTACCGCTTTGTCTTTTTTCTCGTCCAGCCTGTTAGCTCCTTTGCAGTCTGTAGTGCTATTTTTTGCACCACATGCTCCAGTAGCCAAACGGATGTCTGCACCACGCGCTCAGCTCCCCGCAGCAGCGCCCATGCCTGCATCGACCACAATTGCAGCACAAGCGCATGCCCTGCGCGTGCTACGCGTGTCTGAAACAGGCATTCCCATAGGCAGTGCAGGCCGCATGCGCATGTCAGGCCGCTTTGCTGACGTATGTGCAGAACTGGACCGTCTGGCTGCGCTCGAAATGCGTGCAGCCTGAATCATTTTTTTAAGCCAGAGTCTTGGCACCCATCAAGTACTCACCCTTGCCCAAGTCCACGCCGTTATGTCGCAAAATGGCATAGGCAGTCGTCACGTGGAAGAAGAAGTTGGGCAGCATCCAGTGCTTCAAATAAGCTTCGCCTTGCATGGTTTTGCTAGCGTCGCGGCCCACTGGAAAAGTAATGTCCTTGTCTTCGCTGCCGTCCAGCTTAGCCGCTGGCACGGTGGCCAAATAGTCCAGGGTTTTGGCAATGCGGGCTTTCAGGTCAGCAAGGCTGGTTTCGTTATCTTCAAACTTGGGGGCTTCAACACCAGATAAGCGAGCAATACCATTTTTAGCTGCATCGCAGGCAATGGTGACCTGACGCGTCAAGGGCAACATGTCAGGTGCCAGTCGTGCTTGGATCAAAGCCACCGGGTCGAATTTTTTGGCATCTGCATGGGCCTGTGCTTTATCGAGAAAATGGCTCAAATTACCCAACATGGCTTGCACCATGGGCAAGCTGGCAGACGACATGGATATGGACATAAATGACTCCTGTAAACAAATAAAACCGCACCCACAGTATGCACATATCGCAACGAGTTAGCACAGGTCTGGCAGCGTCAACAGCAAAAACACTTCGTTGGTGACTTATTAGCGACCCTGGCCCATCAAGAGTCACGTGGCACAATCAAGCCATGAATATTGTGATTTTGGACGACTACCAAGACGCTGTGCGCAAGCTCGATTGCGCTGCCCTGCTGGCAAACTACCCGGCCAAGGTTTACACCAACACGGTCAAAGGTATTGGCCAATTGAGTGTGCGCCTCAAAGACGCCGACGTCATTGTGCTGATTCGTGAGCGCACGCATTTACCCCGCCAGTTGATTGAAAAACTGCCCAAGCTCAAGATGATTGCCCAAACCGGGCGCGTAGGCAGCCATATTGACATCAACGCCTGCACCGAGCGTGGCATAGCCGTGGCTGAAGGCGTGGGTTCCCCCATTGCACCCTCTGAGCTCACCTGGGCCTTGATCATGGCTGCCACCCGCAGGTTGCCGCAATACATCTCTCACCTCAAACATGGTGCCTGGCAGCAAGCGGGCCTGAAAGCCGCGTCCATGCCGACCAATTTTGGTCTAGGCACCGTGCTGCATGGCAAAACCCTGGGGCTTTGGGGTTACGGAAAAATTGGACAGTTGGTAGCAAGTTATGGTCGCGCTTTTGGCATGCATGTCGTAGTCTGGGGCCGCGAGTCCAGCCTGGCCCGCGCGCAAGCCGATGGTTACGCCATAGCAGCCAGCCGCGAGGCTTTTTTTGCAGATTCCGACGTGCTCAGTCTGCATTTACGTCTGACTGACGAGACGCGCGGCATCGTTACCTTGAACGACCTGTCGCTCATGAAACCCACCTCGCTCTTGGTCAACACCTCGCGCGCAGAATTGATTGAGCAAGACGCACTGATTGCTGGCTTGAACCGTGGCCACCCCGGCTTGGCTGCGATTGATGTGTTTGAAAGCGAACCCATTTTGCAAGGCCATGCTTTGTTGCGACTGGAAAACTGCATTTGCACACCGCATATTGGCTATGTGGAGCAAAGCAGCTACGAGCTGTATTTTGCTGCTGCGTTTCACAACGTCGTCAACTTCATCCAAGGTA
Organism: Polaromonas sp.; assembly: GCA_043774625.1. GTDB lineage: Bacteria > Pseudomonadota > Gammaproteobacteria > Burkholderiales > Burkholderiaceae_C > JAAFIP01. The sequence goes on from JAYVTG010000113.1 coordinate 10,216, forward strand.
CACCCACCAACATTGTCAACCCAGGTGCGCTGCAAGTAAGGCGCTGATTCATTTTCAGTAGCCATTTTGCTATTTATACAATAGCTGCTCGCGCAGTATTTACAATGGCTACAGCCGAAAACACCTCTCCACCCGCCAACGACAAAGCAGCCAGCAACAAACTGCTATGGGCACTACTTTTCGGTAATTTTGTCATCGGCACTGGCATCATGCTGGTACCAGGCACTCTCAACGACATCAGCAGCTCTTTGCAAATCAGTATCAGCTCGGCTGGGCAGTTGATTACTGCGGGCGCGGTACTCATGTGTATTGGCGCTCCAGTGTTTGCAGCACTGGTGGCGGGCTGGGACCGCAGGCGCTTGCTCGCTGCCAGCATGCTGTGGTACGCCGCATTGCACCTACTATGTGCTTTGGCACCCAACTTTGCCAGCCTCATGGTGTTGCGTGTATTAGCCGTCGCTTCTGCAGCCATTTTTACGCCGCAAGCCGCTGCCGTAGCGGGTATGCTCGTACCCCCCGGACAACGCGGGCGTGCTATTACCACGGTGTTTTTAGGCTGGTCTGTAGCATCGGTGATAGGCGCACCACTGGGCGCGTGGATTGGTGGCACCTACGGGTGGCGAACGGCATTTAGCTTGCTGGGCATCCTCTCACTCTTGAGTACAGCCTGGGTCTGGCGCGCCTTGCCAACGGGCATCCGACCACCCGCCATCAGCGCGCAGCAGTGGCGTGAAACGCTCAGTTCCAAGGTATTGCTGGCGGCAGTGGCCGTGACTGCAGTGTCGTCTGCGGGCCAGTTTGTACTGTTTGCCTATCAGGCTCCCTTTTTGGCCAAAACCTACGCTGCCACTCCAGGCATGATTGCTCTGTACTTCACAGTGTTTGGTGCTTTTGGCTTTATGGGTAATGTGTTGATGTCGCGCAATATAGACCGCCTTGGTGCTCCCAATGCGGTGTTGATTGCCCTGATCTGCATGGCGATCAGTCTGCTTTTGTGGCCACTGGGAACCAGCTTCATGCTGATTTGTGTAGTGACCATTCCGTGGGCCCTGGGTTGCTTTTCATCCAATTCAGCGCAACAGGCGCGGCTGGTCGCTCTATCACCCGCTGTAGCCAGTGTGAGCATTGCACTCAACACCTCGGCCATGTACATGGGCCAGGGTTTTGGCGCTGCAGTGGGCGGTTGGATGATTGCCCACGACAAAATGCCAGATTTGCACTGGGCGGGCTTTATCGGCCTGATTTGTGCAATTGCGGTAAGCGCGTGGGCAAAGCGCTTGCACCAAGTGCAGCGCGGCTAATGCAACTACGGTTTATGGGGCTGTAAGCGATCAAATTCGCTTGAAGTAGCGATATCGAAGTCGATAGAGCCACTGTCGGGGGCATCTGCTTTGGTCACAGGTGTCGTAGCTTGCGGCAAGCTCGCACTGGGCTTGGCAAGAGGGCCTTCACCAAAAATATCCAACTCTATATCGACCCCCGTGTCGTTACTGGCAGGAGCAACGGCTGGTACGGGCTGCGTGATCGAGTGAGACGGAATTTGGCTTGAACTGACAACAGGATCCGACACCAGGCCTGGCAACGGCTGCATTTGTGTGTAAGACACTGTTGGATCAATCACTGCCGCGCCATCTTGTTCAATAATATCTTTGGCAACGGCGTACAGCAGCATCAGCTCGCGGTATGCGGCCAAGTCAAACGGCTGGTTTTCATGGTCTGGCTTGCGGAAGATGGACTCTTCAATGACATCCAGCGCCTTGGGGCCGGGCCACAGCGCTTGAATGCGGCTTAAAGCCGCGTCGTATTGATCAAGACCGCGACTGTTCTGACCATATTCTTCAAAGCTGGGCACCTGGGCGTTGAAGACCATATTGAAGTCGTTGCGCAGCATTTCGTATTCTGCCTGCTGACCAACCTGATGGTATATATTGAACAAATCCAGATAAGCCAATGCACTGGTTTCCACATTTTCACTGATGTGGTTTTGCAAAATATCAATAGCCTGGCTGTGTTGTCCCAATGACAAGAAGAAATCTGCCTGTTGTTGAATATCGAACAACTCTTCTGCATTGACCGCACGTGGCGAACTTGGGCTGATAGCGCTCAGGTCTGAAGTGAGCGAATCGCGCCACTGCACTGGTTGGCGAACCGACGTTGCGGCATCTCCATCACCAGCCAGCGCCCCCGCGCCAGACGCCGCAAATGCGCTAGCGCTTGAACTGGCAGGTACAGCCGCTGCAGAAGACGGATAGACCGTGCGGCTACGATCACTCGCCTCAGTTTGTGACCCTCCATAGCCCGACTGCTTTACGGCAGCTTGTGCGCGGGCAAGCCGGTTATTGCCTTCTTGCGCATTAAAGCGGTCAACACTACCCCACCAAGGTGACTGGCCACTGCTGCGGCGTTGCCGATACAGATAAATGGCCCACCCCAGAGCGCCTAAAGCCAGCAGGCCTAGCGCAAAAACCAACGGGTTGACGTAGCGTTCTTGCTGGGCGCGAGCCAGGTCGGTTTTTAAAACGGTCAGCTCCTGCGTTTGCCTCTTGGTCACGTCTTGCATGCCACGCACTTCAGTTTCTATCGTCATCAACCGTTGGGCATCGCGCAGTATGTCTTCAGGCTGTGCATTGATGGCACGCCACAGCATGGCCGCCTTGGCACGTGCGGCATTGTCTGTCGTGGGCAGCGTCAACATCTCGGCAGAGGCGCGCAGGCTGGGCGAAGTGCCTGATGTCAAGTCCAGCAGATCCAGCTTGAGAAGCGCTTTGCCGCTGGGTTTGGCAGCCGATTGGGCTACCACCCCTGGTGCACGCGCCTTGGGGGCAGCAACAGCCTGCTTGGGTACGGTTGGCTGTGGCCGCGCGGCCTTTTGCTCTGCACGCAGACGCACCCTCTCGGCACGACGTTCTGCGCGGTTTGCAGCCTGGATAGCCGCTTCTTGTGCAGACACAGGCGGCGCCTCTGCTTTGGGGGCAGCAAGCGGCACATCTCTGGGTACTGGTGTCGGGCCCAGAGGAATGTTGACAGGGGGTGAGAACGCGCTAGCTGGCGCTGGCTCTGAGGGCGCATCTGGCAGCAACACATAGCGACGCGATGACGTATTTTGGTTGCAACCCGCTTTGACATACACCGTGACCACCGGCTCATCCACAATCGTGCTGCCGCGCACGCGCAACGTCAGCTCAGTCGGGCTAGACCTTGCTACAGACAAAAACACGTTTTGGTTACTGACACGGTTATCACCGTAAAAAACTTCTGCACTAAAGCAGGCAGGTTCTGGCGTTTCTTCTTGCGGCTCAACGCTGGCCAATATGGATAAATTTAGGGGCTGCCCCAATAGCACAGCGCCTCGACTACGACCCAGTGACAAAGCTTGCGCGGCCATAGGCACACACATCAGCAAACACAACGCAGAAATGGCGCGTCGCAGGCTTACACTGGAGTAAAGTAAATTTTGCTTAAAAGGCGGATTGGTCATGTTTTAATTGCTCTTCCCTCACACACTTTGACACATCTCATACGACACAATCATCTCATGGATTCAGTATTTTTAGCTACAGGAATCGTCGGAATTGGGGCCATGGGCCAAGGAATTGCCCAAATTGCTGCACAAGCCGGCAGCCAGGTGTTTTTGTTTGACACAGCTAATGACGCCGTCAGCAAAGCTATTTCTGCTATTTCTGGCATCTGGGACAAACAGGTTGAGAAGGGTCGTATGGACGCAACACATGCGTCCGAACTCAAGGGTCGTCTAAAAGCTTGCGTCAAGCTTACCGATTTATCTTCCTGCGATCTCGTCGTCGAAGCCATCGTAGAGCGTTTGGACGTGAAGCAGGCTTTGTTTAAACAACTCGAAGACATTGTTTCGTCAGAAACGGTGTTGGCCACCAATACATCGTCATTGTCTGTAACGGCTATTGCGGCGGCTATGCAACATCCCCAGCGTTTTGCGGGCTACCATTTCTTCAATCCCGTGCCTTTAATGAAGGTGGTGGAAGTTATTGGGGGCCTGAAAACCGACAAAACCGTTTGCCAGCGTTTGACCGACTACGCCAAACAAATGGGCCACACCCCCGTGCAGTGCTCTGACACCCCTGGCTTTATCGTCAATCACGCAGGCAGGGCTTACGGCACCGAGGCTTTGCGCATTGTGAGCGAGGGCGTGAGCGACTTTGCCACGATTGATTTGATTTTGAAAGACCAGGTGGGCTTTAAGCTCGGCCCGTTTGAACTGATGGATTTGACGGCGCTGGACGTGTCGCACCCGGTTATGGAGTCCATCTACCACCAGTATTTTGAAGAGCCGCGTTATCGCCCTAGCGTCATTACCGCGCAACGCCTGGCTGGCGGTGTTCTGGGCAAGAAGGCAGGGGCTGGTTTTTACAATTATTCGGCTGGAACCCGCATTGAATATGCGCAAACAGCTACTCCTTTAATAGCAGAAACCGACATGCCACCCGTGTGGGTTTCGCCGCGCGCTACGCGGCGCGCAGAGCTGTTGCAATTACTCAAAAACCTGGGCGCGAAGATAGAAACGGGTGTGTCGCCTTCACCGCAAGCGCTGACCATCATCGCCCCCCTGGGGTTTGACTGCACCACAGTTGCCGTGGTCGAGCGCTACGACCCAGCCCGCACCATCGCCATCGACATGCTGGTTGACGATGCGGCCAGCAAACGCCGCGTGCTGATGACCAACCCCGCAACCCGCGACGACATGCGCGACGCAGCGCACGCCCTGTTTGCACGCGATGGCAAGGCCGTGAGCGTCATCCGGGACAGCGGTGGCTTTGTGACCCAGCGCGTGGTGGCCGCCATCGTCAACATAGCGAGCGACATTTGCCAACAGCAAATTTGTAGCCCTGCGGACCTGGAAACCGCCGTCACTCTGGGCCTGGGCTACCCGCACGGCCCGCTGGCACTGGGCGACTTGCTGGGCCCGACCAATGTGCTGGAAGTACTGTTCAACATGCAAACCGTGTATGGCGACCCTCGCTACCGCCCCAGCCCCTGGCTGCGCCGCCGTGGCGCGATAGGCCTGAGCCTCAAGCATCGCGAGCCTTAAAGCATCGCCAGCCATAACACCTGCGAGACAATAAATATGAGCGATACCCACCATAGCGATGCAAGCCACAGCGCGGGCGAGCTCATCAACACTAGCCAGGGCGCAACAATGGTGCTGACCATCAGCAACCCCGATCACCGCAACGCCCTGTCGCCTGCCATGTATGCAGCTGGCGTGGAAGCGCTGAACTTTGCCGATAGCAGCCACGACATTCGCAGTGTGGTCATTACCGGTGCCAACGGGATGTTTTGCGCTGGCGGCAACTTGCAGCGTCTCATGCACAACCGCAGCCAGCCGCCCGAGGTGCAAGCGCAAAGCATTGACGGGCTAAACGCATGGATTGAGGCCATTCGCAGTTGCCGCAAGCCTGTGGTGGCCGCCGTAGAAGGCTCTGCCGCGGGCGCAGGCTTTTCGCTGTGCCTGGCCTGCGACTTGATCGTAGCCGCGCGCGATGCGGTGTTTGTTATGTCCTACAGCAGCGTGGGCCTGTCGCCCGACGGCGGCGCCACCTGGCACCTGGCCCGCGCATTGCCCCGCCAACTGGCCAGCGAACTGCTACTGGGCGGAGAGCGTATCGGCGGCGAGCGTTTGCAGCAGTTGGGAGTGGTCAACCGCGTGAGCGAGCGCGGCCTGGCGCTGACTGACGCACTGGCCGCCTGCGACAAGCTTAACGCCCGCGCGCCCAACGCGCTGGCCAGCATCAAAGACTTGCTGAACGATGCCGCAGGCCACAGCCTGCCCGAGCATTTGCAGGCCGAGCGCGACCAGTTTGTCATCAACCTGCACCACGCCAATGCGGGCGAAGGCATTCGCGCGTTTTTGGACAAGCGCCCTGCTCTCTATCGGTAAACGCTGCGTGCACTTTGCGCTCACAACACTTGCATTGCTGCAAGTTGCCGCCAAATAGCCTGCAATGACACGCTGGCTACTCAAAATACTGGGCTGGGTTTTTACACCCATCGTCGCACTGCTACTGATCTTTGAAGAATGGGGTTGGGTGCCTCTGTCGCGGTTGTTCCGCACCATGGTGCAATGGCCGTTTTGGGCGGACATGTGGATCAAGATGGGCAACGGCATTGCCCGATTGCCGCCCTGGGCAGCATTATTGGTACTAGGCGTGCCTGCAGTGCTGCTGTTTCCGGTGAAGTTGCTGGCGGTATACCTGATTGGGCATGCGCAGCATGTGGCGGGTGTTTCGCTGCTTGTCGGGGCCAAAATTGTGGGCACCGCCATTTTGGCCCGGCTGTTTGAGTTGACCCAGCCCGCCCTCATGCAACTGGCCTGGTTCGCCAAGTGGTATCCGCGCTGGAAGGTCTGGAAGGACGCTCTCATGCAGCGGGTACGGGCCACTATGGTGTGGACGGCGGGGCGAAGGTTGAAAGTGTCTGGCATTCGGCGTTTACGCGTGGTCAAGAGTCTGATGTCTCGAAAAGCGCCCTAGCCAGCACATGACCGCGCAAGTCTGACGCAACCCATCCGACACTCCAAAAAACAAAAAAACAAAAAGCCTGCACGAAGCAGGCTCTTTTAATTGAGGTTTGAAGCAACTGATTATTTAATCATTGGCCCGAGTTGGTTCCAGGCAAACAGCAAAATTAAAGCGCCAATAACAGACATGATGAAGCCTGCAGCGTGAAACTTGGAACCCTCAGCAGGTTTGCTAAACATCTGGCCAATAATGCCGCCGACGTAAGAACCCACAACGCCCAGAACACCGGTCATGAGAAGCCCCATATGGTCAGCCCCGGGCATGATGGCACGTGCAATCAAGCCCACCACAATACCAACGATCAACATCCACACGTAATGCAACATAGGTTTACTCCAATATTAAGTAAGTAAAAGTGAACAGAGAACCTTTACTGTACACCAACTTGATTGATCTAAAGAGTACTCAAACGCCCGATGAGAAAAAGCGCCAATACAGCTACGCACGCAGCATGTGAAGCTTGCAAATACATGTTCTCAGGCACATGACAATATGCATAAAACCACGCACTGCCAGCGTAGAATATGCGTAAGCAGCTATTAAAACTGTAGCAACTACAGTTTTTCTGCCAATTGCTCCAAAATCGCCGGGTTCTCCAAAGTAGAGGTGTCTTGCGTGATCGCCTCGCCTTTTGCAATCGAGCGCAGCAAGCGGCGCATGATTTTGCCGCTGCGGGTTTTGGGCAGGTTGTCGCCAAAGCGGATGTCTTTGGGTTTGGCAATCGGGCCGATTTCTTTGGCCACCCAGGCGCGCAGCTCGTTGGCGATTTTGACGGCTTCTTCGCCTGTGGGGCGCGCGCGCTTCAAAACCACAAAGGCGCAAACGGCTTCGCCAGTCAAATCGTCGGGGCGGCCCACTACGGCGGCTTCGGCTACCAGGTCGGTTTTGGAGACGAGTGCAGATTCAATCTCCATCGTGCCCAAACGGTGGCCAGACACGTTGAGCACGTCGTCAATGCGGCCCGTGATGCGGAAGTAGCCACGGTCAACCGAGCGTACTGCGCCGTCGCCTGCCAGGTAATAAGTGCCGCCCATCTCAGGCGGGAAGTAGCTTTTTACAAAACGGTCGGGGTCGTTCCAGATGGTGCGAATCATGCTTGGCCAAGGGCGCTTGACGACCAGCATACCGCCCGAGCCATTGGGCACATCGGCACCCACTTCGTCCACAATTGCAGCCATGATGCCGGGCAGCGGCAGCGTGCAGCTGCCCGGCACCAGGGGCGTGGCTCCGGGCAGGGGCGTCATCATGTGACCGCCTGTTTCGGTCTGCCAAAAGGTGTCCACAATCGGGCACTTCTCGTTGCCCACGTGCTTGTGGTACCACATCCATGCCTCGGGGTTGATGGGCTCGCCCACACTGCCCAAAATGCGCAGGCTGCTTAAATCGGAACTTTTGGGGTGCACTTTGTCATCCGCTTCTGAAGCTTTGATGAGCGAGCGAATCGCCGTGGGCGCGGTGTAAAACACGGAAACCTTGTGCTTTTCGATCATCTGCCAAAAGCGGCCCGCGTTGGGGAAGGTGGGAATACCTTCAAAAACGACTTGCGTAGCGCCTGCGGCCAGTGGGCCGTATGCGACGTAGGTGTGGCCGGTGATCCAGCCGATGTCTGCCGTACACCAAAAAACGTCGGCAGGGCGAATGTCAAAAGTCCAGTCCATCGTGAGTTTGGCCCACAGCAAATAGCCACCCGTGCTGTGCTGCACGCCCTTGGGTTTGCCAGTGGAGCCGCTGGTGTACAAGATGAAAAGTGGGTGTTCGGCTCCCACCATTTCAGCCGCACACGTGGTGCTCTGGCCATTCACCGCATCGGTAAACGTGACGTCTCGGCCTGCGACCATGTTGCATGCAGTTTGCGTGCGCTGGTACACAAAGATATTTTTGATACTCTCGCAGCCACCCAATGCCAAGCCTTCGTCTACGATGGCTTTGAGCGGCAATTCTTTGCCACCGCGCATTTGGTAATTGGCTGTGATGACAGCCACGGCACCTGCGTCGATGATGCGTTCTTGCAAACTTTTGGCAGAAAAGCCACCGAACACCACAGAGTGTGTTGCGCCAATGCGTGCGCAAGCTTGCATGGCCACTACGCCTTGCGTCGTCATAGGCATGTAGATCAGCACACGGTCACCGCGCTTAATGCCTTTGGCCTTGAGCGCGTTGGCAAACTGGCTGACCTGGGCCAACAACTCCTTGAAGGTAACCTTGGTTACCGCACCATCGTCGGCTTCAAAAATAATCGCGGTTTTGTTCTCAACAGGCGTGCCGATATGTTTGTCCAGGCAGTTGAAAGACGCATTCAACTCGCCATCGTCAAACCATTTGTAAAACGGTGCTTTGGATTCGTCCAGCGTTTTGGTAAACGGCTTGTTCCACACCAGATTCTCGCGCGCCAGACGCGCCCAGTAGCCTTCAAAATCATCCGCAGCTTCTTTGCACAAGGCATCGTAGGCGGCCATGCCTGAAATGCGCGCGCCTTGCATAGCGGCAGCGGGTGGTGGGAAAACGCGGTTTTCAACCAGATTGTTTTCAATGGCGGTGCTCATGGTGGAGTCTCCAAACTGTAAAAAATTGCACGTAATATCGGGCTTCGCTCTTACTAGGCTCTGACTTACTGTGAACCTACGAATTTACCACCTCTCGGCTGTAGACAGCTCACACAGCGCGGCTGTCAATCGCCACTACAATTAAAGTATCGGTAAATATCGCTCAAAAGCGTCACCCACAACAAAACCGCCAACCATTACCCAAACCTGATTTCACCATGTCTCAATCAATCGCTTCTGGCAAGCCAATGGCTCGCCGCATGAACCCTCTTTCGCGCATAATTTTTTCCAGCCGCTGGCTACAAATGCCGCTGTATCTGGGCCTGATTTTGGCGCAAGCCGTGTATGTATATCACTTTGGCGTGGAGCTGTCCCACCTGATTGGCGCTGCTTTTGGCAATCAAGGCGATATTGACGCGCTGGTAAAAAGCATTGGCTATGTGTCTGAAGCCAAGCTCACCGGGCTGAACGAAACAGTCATCATGCTCGTGGTGCTGGCGCTGATAGACGTGGTGATGATCTCCAACCTGCTGATCATGGTGATTGTGGGCGGCTACGAGACTTTTGTCAGCCGCATGAATCTGGAAGATCACCCCGACCAGCCCGAATGGCTCAGCCATGTGAACGCCAGCGTGCTGAAAGTGAAGCTGGCAACGGCCATCATCGGCATTTCATCCATTCACCTGCTGAAAACCTTTATCAACGCTGCCAACTACACCGAAAAAGTGTTGATGTGGCAAACCATCATCCACATCACGTTTTTGCTCAGCGCCATGGCGATTGCCTATACCGACAAGTTGATGGCCCGCCAAGACCATGATGCCAAAAAGGTAGATGGCAGAGCGAATAATGACTGATGGTCGTAACCCAAGCCATGAATGAACTGAATTGAAGAGATCCACCATGACCACCATCAAAGCAAACGACCTGATTGAGACCATCTGCGCCGCGCTGCAGTACATCAGCTACTACCATCCCGCTGACTACATCGCCCATCTGGCGCGCGCCTATGAGCGAGAGCAAAGCCCCGCAGCCAAAGACGCCATCGCACAGATTTTGACCAATAGCCGCATGAGCGCTGAGGGCCACCGCCCGATTTGCCAGGACACCGGCATCGTCAACGTGTTTTTGAAGGTGGGTATGGACGTGCGCTGGGAAGGCTTTGAAGCCTTTGGCGGCAGCCTGGACAACGCCGTGAACGAAGGTGTACGCCGTGGCTACAACTTTGCCGACAACAAGTTGCGCGGCTCCATAGTGGCCGACCCGCAGTTTGAGCGCAAGAACACGCAAGACAACACGCCAGCGGTGATCGTGACCGAAATCGTGCCGGGCGACACGGTTGACATTACCGTGGCGGCGAAAGGCGGCGGCTCTGAGAATAAAAGCAAACTGGTGATGCTCAACCCCAGCGACAGCGTGGTGGACTGGGTGCTCAAGACGGTGCCCACCATGGGCGCGGGCTGGTGCCCACCGGGCATGCTAGGTATTGGCATTGGTGGCACGGCAGAAAAGGCCGTGCTGATGGCCAAGCAAAGCTTGATGGAAGACATCGATATGTACGAGCTGCAGGCCAAAGCCCAATCTGGCGCTGCGCTGAGCAAAACCGAAGCCCTGCGCCTGGAACTGCACGACAAGGTCAACGCGCTGGGCATAGGCGCGCAGGGCTTGGGCGGGCTCACCACGGTACTGGACATCAAAATCAAGATGTACCCTACGCATGCCGCTGGCAAACCCGTGGCCATGATTCCCAACTGCGCCGCTACCCGCCATGCCCATGTGGTGATGGACGGCAGCGGCCCGGTGTATTTGTACCCGCCATCGCTGGACCTGTGGCCCGACGTGCACTGGACGCCCGACGTGCAAAAAAGCCAGCGCATAGACCTGAACACCCTGACCAAAGAGCAGGTCGCCAGCTGGAAGCCCGGCCAAACCCTGCTGCTCAACGGCAAAATGTTGACTGGGCGCGACGCTGCGCACAAACGCATTCAAGACATGCTGGCCAAAGGAGAAAAGCTGCCGGTAGACTTCTATAACCGCGTGATTTACTACGTCGGCCCCGTAGACCCCGTGCGCAACGAAGCCGTGGGTCCCGCTGGCCCCACCACCGCCACCCGCATGGACAAATTCACCGACATGATGCTCGCCGAGACCGGTCTGATCAGCATGATCGGCAAAGCCGAGCGCGGCCCCTCAGGCATTGAAGCCATCAAAAAGCACAAGTCCGCTTACTTGATGGCCGTGGGCGGCGCCGCCTACCTGGTGTCCAAAGCCATCAAAACCGCCAAAGTGGTGGGTTTTGCCGACCTGGGCATGGAAGCGATTTACGAGTTTGACGTGGTCGACATGCCCGTCACTGTGGCGGTAGACGCCCTAGGCACCAGCGTGCACAACACTGGCCCAGCGGAATGGCAAAAGCGCATTGCGACGGGCGAATTTAAAGGAATTACTGTCGCAAGTCATTGATTTTTATAAATTTCTACCAGAATTCTTGAAAAATTAATATTTTGGTAGAAATTAAATAAAATCAGATACTCATGATCTATCAGTCCTTTGACTACATTCCCTACACGTCTGACGCACAACGCACCATCGCCAATTTGGAGCAAGGCTACAGCGCCTGGTTAGACACCGAGCGTGATATGGCCAAGTTGCCGCTTTCCATGTATTGGGCGGCGAAGAACGACACTGATTACCTCACGGCAAAGCTACATGCCAAAGACAACGGTACCAGCATGGGTGCGCGCAGCGAGGCCACAGAAGCGCGCTTTGCCGCATACACCGCCGAAAAGACGTCGTTACAAGGCCGGCTGCAGCAGCAAACCGAAATGCTCAATCAGCGCGCTGCGCTCTATCGCACGCGTGAGTTGCGGCTGCCGCAAATGGTGGACGAGCCTGCAGAGATCTTGCGCAAACTCGACATTGAAGAGCTGCTGGGCAGCGATGTGATGGTGGTTGGCACCAATGCCTTTTCTGCTTACGAGCTGGCTTGCGGGGCGAGGTTCCCGGTTGGTAATGAGACGACGCAAGACTTTGACATGGCATGGTGCCGCACTACCAAGGCGTCGCTGGTTGCAGTGGGCAACGGCGCATCTGTAAAACAGAAGAAAACCATTTTTTCGCTTTTGCGCAGCATTGATAAAACCTACAAGATCAACCCAAGGCGTCCGAACCAGGCCATCAACGCCTCCGGTTATGAAGTTGAGTTGCTTGCAGCCCCCAGCACCCATCCATTACCCAAAGAAGAAGCTTTTGACCCGATGGCCACTTTGGTTGAACAAGAGTGGCTGCTGCTGGGCACCCCCATCAGTGCTGTGGTTGCAACCCAGCGTGGGCGCGTTTGCCCGCTGGTGGTACCTGACCCGCGCTGGATGGCGCTGCACAAATTATGGTTGGCTGATAAACCGGAGCGCCGCGCAGACAAACGCGATAAAGACCGCAGGCAAGGTAACGTGCTCATGGATGCTGTGCGCCACTTTCTCACTGCGTCACACCCTATCAACATAGACTTCGTGATGGATCTACCGACCGAGCTACAGCCCGTATTTGACGCCTGGTGCGCAGAGCGCCAGTTTGTACCCGGCAAGCAAGCATCATGACCGCCCCCTCCCCCATCGGTGTCTTCGACTCCGGCATTGGCGGCCTGAGCATTTTGAAAGCCTTGCGCCAGGCCATGCCGCAGGAGCGGTTTGTGTATTTTGCCGACACTGCGCACAACCCCTATGGCGAGAAGAGCGAGGCTTTTGTCATAGACCGTTCGCACGCCATCACCCAGCAACTGGTGCAAGGCTATGGCATCAAGGCGCTGGTGGTGGCCTGCAACACGGCTACGGCGGCGGCTATTGCACTGTTAAGGGCCGAGCACCCGCTTTTGCCCATCGTTGGCGTAGAACCTGCTCTTAAACCCGCCGTAGCCGTCAGCAAAACCAGGCGCATCGCCGTGCTGGCCACGCGCGGCACGCTGCAAAGCGCTAAATTCGCGGCCCTATTGCAGTCTTTGCATGGTCAAGCCGAATTTATTTGCACCCCCTGCGACGGTTTGGCCGAGCAGATCGAGCGCAGCGCGCAGCAGCATGATGCTACACAATTAATAGCTGCTTGCGCACATTCCACGCTGGCTTGTGGCAGTTTTGGCACCCAAAATGCAGAAATAGACACCTTGGTGCTCGGTTGCACGCATTACCCGCTGGTATTGCCCTACTTTCGCCAAACCGTGGGCCCGCAAGTGCAGATTGTGGACAACGGCGAGGCGGTGGCGCGGCGCACGCTGCAGTTGCTGACTGGTAATATCGCCTCGCCTGGGGCGCCCGGCAACGCAGCTAGCAATGGCGGCCGTCTTGTGCTGCTGTCTAGCGGCGACGTGCAGGTGCTGCAGCATGCTGTTCAGTATTTTGGTAGCTAAAACCGCTTAATGCCAGCGTAGAATATGCGCAAGCAGCTACTTTATTAATAGCACTACCGGTCCAAAACCCCAAACTAGGCAACCAGGTCACCCAGGTGCCCGTTGGCGCAAAAGGTTTCAAACCAAAACTCATTGACGTAATGGTGCCCCATCGGATGGTGGCCACAGATCAGTTCTTTGCCAGCCCACACGCCATGCCAAAACTGGCGCAGTAACTGGCCTTTGGCATCGGTGTAGCAGGCAGTCACACCTACAAACAGGTTGCCGTCTTCTGTCTTGGTAAACACCTTTTCCAGGCACAGGGCGTCCAAACCGGTGGTCAGCGCCGCTATGCGGGGCGCCGTCCAGCGCGCGCCCGTTGCCTTGGCATCGTCGCTTTCTACGGTATAGCGCAAAGCCAAGCCGTCGGTAGCCACGACCACCAGCACGCCATTGCCCGCCATGCCCACGGCAAACGACGTGCCTTGCAAACCCGTGCTCACCAGTCGGCCCGCTCTTTTGATGGCGTTGCCCGTATCGTAGCTCCAGATAAAACCGTCTGACCCGATGGAGAAAGATTCTTGCTTGCCTTTGGAATTGTTGACCAGCACCGTATTTTTCCATAACGGTTTTGCTGGCACCTTGTCCACGGGTGAGCTGCGAAAACCAGCCCAGAGTTGGCGCGGCGCCTGGAGTGGCAGATTAGACATAGCAGCTACAGCATTCATGTGTGACAGACTTCCATATTAAGGTGTGACAGGCTAATAAATGAACTCGGGATATTGTTTTGGGGTTCTTGTTTGGCATGGATGAAGTATCTGCCTAACGGGCCTTTATGTCGTGAATGAAACCTTTAACGCTCTTAAACAATTAGCTACAAAAGCTTAAAACTGCCTAAAAATCTTAAAATTTCTTAAAATTCCTGAAATTAGGTGCTAAAGTCGTTTCGCAATTACAACTAAAACAGCTCCTAACGAGACGTACTTCACAAAGTGGCCACAGAACTCGCTTTTTCCCATTGCCTGCTACGCATGCACGAACGCCAGTTGCTGGTAAATGCAGCACCCGTGGCCCTGGGTGCACGTGCCTTTGACGTGCTGTGCACCCTGGCCATGCGCGCGGGGCAACTGGTGAGCAAGGCTGAGCTGTTTGAGCAGGTGTGGCCAGGCATGGTGGTAGAAGAAAACAACCTGCAGGTGCACATATCGACCCTGCGCAAACTGATCGGGGCTGAGCTGATAGCCACCGTGCCAGGTCGGGGTTACCGGTTTACCGCACGCGTGAGCACACCAGATGCTCAGCCTGCAAATGCTTCCTCCGCTCACGTCAATGGCGAAGCTGCACTGCTTGCAGCTGCCACTCCCACAGCTAGTACTGCCAGCGCGGCAAAGGCCTCGTTCGCAGCTGCTACACCCGTAGCGCTAGTAGCACCCCTAACAGCAATAGATGCCCTGCCCGCCGCCACAGCGTCACGTTCCATCGCCGTGCTGCCCTTTGCCAATTTGAGCAACGACCCCGAGCAGGAATATTTTTCAGACGGACTGGCCGAAGACATCATCTCCAAGCTCACGCGCTCGTCGTGGCTGTACGTCATTGCCCGCAATTCGTCTTTTGCCTATCGCCAGCCCACTGCACCTGGGTCATCTGGCGCCAACACCGATTCAGCCGAAATTTGCCGCGCCTTGGGCGCACGCTACCTCGTCACAGGCACGGTGCGCAGGTCAGGCAACACCGTGCGCATCACCGCTGAACTGCTGGACGGACACAGCAAGGAAACCCTGTGGTCGCACCGGTTTGACCGCCCGCTGGACGACTTGTTTACTGTGCAAAACACTATTTCTACCAGTATCGTCAGCGCCATAGAACCCGTGTATTTACGGCGTGAAGAGTTTTTGACCAGCCAGCTGGAAGCCCCCGACATGAAGCACTGGGAGCTGCTGATGCGTGCGCGTTGGCATTTTTGGCGCAGCTCGCGCGAACAAAATGACAAAGCGCGTCTGCACCTGACCCAGGCATTGGAATCCCAACCCGACGACCCTGCCTGCCTGTCTCTGATGTCATTCACTTACATGGCCAGCGTGTGGAGTGGCTGGTCACAAGACCCCAGAGGCGATATTCTGCAAGCCAACCGCCTGGCCCTGCGTGCGGTGCGCCAGGACGACACCGACAGCTACGCCCACTTCACGCTGGGCACGGCATTGTCGCTCACGGGCAATCTGCCTCAGGCCATTGCCGAAATGGAATATGCCTTGACCCTGTACCCGCAGTTTGCAGGCGCAGCAGGAGAGCTGGGCCGATTGCTGGCTTTTTCTGGCCAGACGGACGAAGCGGTGGAATACGTGCTGCAAGCCATCGACGCCAGCCCGCACGACCCGCACCTTAGCCTGTGGGTACGCACACGCGCCGTCGCCTGCTTTATTGACGGTGACTATGTGCAAGCCACCCGTTACGCGCAAGAAGCCACGGCCAAGCGCTCAGACTGGTTTTTTAACTATTACCTGCTAGCCGCATGCCAGTCGGCTACAGGCAATTTGGAAGCAGCGCAAAAAACACTGCAACTGGCAGGCACTTTTGGCTCCTACAGCATGAACGCTTTGCGCTTTGGCCACCCGTTTGCAAACTCGCAGATGATGGATCGTTTTGTAGGTTACCTGCAGCAGGCAGGATGGAACGGTTAATTATTACTAATTTCTTCTTAGGGAGCTTGACATGTCTGTTACCAACAAACCAAAAAAGATAGCCATTTTGGGAGGCGGCATGGCCGCACTGACCACCGCTTTTGAACTCACCAGCCAGGCTGGCTGGCAAAACAAATACGACATTACCGTATACCAAATGGGCTGGCGCCTGGGCGGCAAATGCGCCACCGCGCGCGGGCCAAATGACCGCATTGAAGAGCATGGTATTCACGGTTTTTTGGGCTGCTATTACAACGCCCTGCCCCTGATGGCTGATTGTTACCAGGCACTGGGTCGCAAACCAGGCGAACCGCTGGCCACATTTGAAGAGGCCTTCAAACCCGGAAGCTTTGTACTCATGTGGGAGTTTGTGGACGGCAACCTCAAACGCTGGCCATTTACGGCGCCTACCAACAGCCTGCTGCCCAACGACCCATCGTCGCTACAAACTATCAACCATTGGGTGGGCGCTGTGGTGCATTTTGTGGACCAGTTGCTGGACGCACACCATGTGCCCGTGCTATCGGTTCATGGCATTGAAATTGCAGTGGGTCGCCTGTTACTCAAACCGCTGCGCGACGCACTGATGGCTGGCGAAACCCTGCACACGGGCCACCTTGACGCGATGGACAATGCCCTGCATTGGCTACGCACAAAATTCGAAGACATCATC
This sequence comes from Polaromonas sp., assembly GCA_043774625.1. GTDB lineage: Bacteria > Pseudomonadota > Gammaproteobacteria > Burkholderiales > Burkholderiaceae_C > JAAFIP01. The sequence goes on from JAYVTG010000113.1 coordinate 27,039, forward strand.
ACCAGCAACGACGTTTTGCGCCGCATGTACATCGTGGTCGAATTTTTGCTCTCGCTGGTACGCGGCACCATCGCGGACGATATTTTCAACAAGGGCTTTGACTCCATCGACGACGAAAACTTTAGCGACTGGCTCACGCGCCACGGCGCGTCCGTGCTTACTGCCTCGTCGCCCCTAGCGCTGAACACCGTCAACCTGTCTTACCAATACCCCGAAGGCGACACCACCCGCACCGCACTGATGGCAGCTGGCACTTACCTGCACTGGACGCTTCGCAGCTTTGCCTATATGGGCGCATTTGCCTGGCTGTTTGAAGCCGGCTCTGGCGAAACACTGTTTGCCCCGCTGTACCAGGTGCTACAAAAACGCGGCGTGAAATTTGAGTTTTTCCACAAGGTTGAATCGCTGGAACTGTCTGCCGACAAAACCAGCGTGGCCACCGTGCACTTTAATGTGCAGGCCACTTTGAAAAATCCTGCCCAGGCGTATGACCCGCTCATCAGCGTTAAAGGCTTGGCTAGCTGGCCAGCCCAGCCTTTGTATGACCAGCTGGAACAAGGCATCGCCCTGCACAAAGCGCAGGTCGATCTGGAGTCGTACTGGACGCCGTGGCAGCCGGTCGTGCAGCGACAAATAAAAGCTGGCGAAGACTTTGACACCATCGTTTTTGCTATCTCGATTGGTGCCATTCCCTATGTGTGCAAAGACATTGTGGCCGCCCGGCCCGAATGGCAAAAGATGGTCGCCAAAATCACCACCGTGCAAACCCAAACCATGCAGTTATGGATGAACCGCAGCACACCCGATCTGGGCTGGGACATCGATTTTAAAAACCCGCACGACACAGTCATTGGTGCTACCTACCTCAACCCGCTGGACGGTCAAGTGGACTTTACCCATTTGCTCAAATGGGAAAGCTGGCCAACTGCCCACACCCCCAAGTCGTTGTGGTACTTCTCGGGTGCCATGTCCGACTATGAAGCCCCGCCGCCCTTTACCGACACCGACTACCCCCGCCGAGCCAACGCCCGCGTCAAGGCGCAGTGCGTGCAATACCTGCAAGCCAGTATGGGGCCCCTGCTGCCCCGCGCCACCACCAATGCCGTGTCACCCCCTGGCGACCCTGTGGGCCTGGACTTTAGCCTGCTGCAAGGCTACGACGACGCCCACGCGGGCCAGGGCGTGAAACGTTTTGACCAGCAGTTCTGGCGCGCCAATATCGACCCGTCTGAGCGCTACGTCACCAGCCCCCCTGGCAGCACCGCCGCGCGGCTCAAAGCCTGGGGTTCGGGACTTTCCAACCTGGTATTGGCTGGCGACTGGATTTACACAGGGCTGAACGTGGGCAGCGTAGAAGGCGCGGTAATGGGCGGCAGACTGGCAGCCCATGCCGTCAGCGGCGGTTTGCCAGCACTCAAAGATATTGTGGGCTACTCGGTTTCTAACCTCCAGCAGACAAAATAGCCTGTTGCCAGCGTGGCGTATGCGTGAGCAGCTATTGATTCTGTAGTAATCTTATTTTTTTACGTATGGAGCGGTTTCAAGTCTAAGAGCAACACGCCATAGCTTAAAATAGTACATCTTTATTTCAACGGAGTTAGCCATGGGCAACAAAATCGTCACCGAAGCAGACCGCAAAGCCACTCCCGCACCCAAGCCACCCAAAGGCCAGGAACTGCGTCGCAACGGCGGCGGTCAAAAAGTCAGCCTGGAACGCGGCACCGCTACACGCAGCAAAAAGAACCCCGGCAAGCGGTCCAACAAAGGCGGTTAAGCCACATTTTTCCAGGTGTAAGCCTGTAAACATAAAAACCGCCTTCTGGGCGGTTTTTTATTATCAAAATAGCCTGATACCAGCGCCAGATATGCGCGAGCAGCTATTAAAAGTATAGTAAGCGGTTTACTCAACCACCCCACAATCTATCTCCCGTCAACTCCAGATGCGTCAAATACAGACGCACATCCAGCTCCAGTTGATGGTAGGCAGGCTCCATGTACGTGCACAGCTTGTAAAACGCCTTGTCATGGTTGCGCTCTTTCAGGTGCGCCAGTTCGTGCACGCTGATCATGCGCAAAAACTCCAGGGGCGCGTCTTTAAACATCGCACCAATCTTGATCTCGTGCTTGGCCTTGAGCTTGCTGCCCTGCACCCGCGACACCGTGGTGTGCAGGCCCAGCGCGTTGTTAATGACGTGAATTTTGCTGTCAAACGCCACCTTGTTCACCGCGTCAGCGTTGCGCAGATACTCGTTTTTAAGCCCCGTTACATAGTCAAACAAGGCTCGGTCGGTACGCATGCCGTGGCCGCTGGGGTATTTGCTGCGCAAAAAACCAGCCAGCTTGTCCTGCGTAATCAGGTCTTGCACCTGGTCTTGCAGGCTGCTGGGGTAGGCGAGAAGGTATTTCATGCAGATGCGATTATGCCGATACGCGAGGATACTGGATGCCCCGACCCAGTACCCTCTTGCGTCTGGACACCAGTCCCGTACCGCAGTCCAATTGCTGTTACGCGTAGCTGTCACTACTATCAAGCGGCATACCTTCGCGCGCGGCGTAACCAGCTTTGACGAAACTCAAACGCAGACCGGCAGAGCCAAAAGTATGATTCGACGTCACTTGAAAGTAACCATGAAAAAAACCTTCACCAAGCGCTTGGGCATTCTTCGCAAGCGCGACGACATGACACATGAGCAGTTCGTTGACCACTGGTTCAACAAGCACGCGGCGCTGTGCGTGCAGCTTCCTAACCTGCGTCGCTATTCTGTCAATTTGGTAGATCGCACGCGGTTCCCGCACTTTGACTACGACGGCTTCTCTGAGCTGTGGTTTGACTCCGAGGAAGAGATGGTCGCCTCCCTGGAGAGCCCACAAGGCAAAACCTTGCTGGCGGATCTGCCTAATTTCGTCAAGGACATTAAACCGATTGTCACTGTCGAAACTCAGATCATCTGGCCCTAATTCAACCCTAACTCCACACACACCATGACACAACTACAAGGTAAGGTCGCAATCATCACCGGCGCTGCCGGCGGTTTCGGAGAGGGCATCGCCCGTCTCTTTGTCGCGCAAGGCGCGCGGGTTCTCATCGCCGACCTCGACGCACACAAGGCTGGCCAGGTTGCCAGCGAGCTCGGTTCGAATGCGGTGGCCATCGGCTGCGATGTCTCAAAGGCCGCCGACGTGAACGCCGCAGTCGCCTTGTGCGTGAAAGTTTGGGGTACCCCCGATATCGTCGTGAACAACGCCGGTACTACCCACCGCAATCAACCCATGCTCGACGTTGACGAGGCCACCTTTGACCGCGTGTTCAATGTCAATGTGAAGTCGATCTTCCACGTCTCGCGCGCAGTGGTGCCTTTGATGCGCGAGCGTCGCAAGGGCTCGATCATCAATATCGGCTCCACCGCAGGTATCCGCCCGCGCCCGGGGCTCACCTGGTACAACGCGTCCAAGGGCGCAGTCAACCTGATGTCCAAGTCCATGGCAGCCGAGCTGGGTTCAGACAATATTCGGGTCAACGTCATCTGTCCCGTGATGGGTGCCACCGGTCTGATCGAACAGTTCATGGGTGTGCCTGACACGCCTGAGAATCGGGCCAAGATAGTCGCTGGAATCCCACTGGGCCGTCTCTCCACGCCGCAAGACGTTGCCAACGCAGCGCTGTGGCTGGCCAGCGACAGCGCGCAGTTCATCACCGGCATAGAACTGCCAGTTGACGGCGGTCGAACCATCTGAGCGGTGGACGGCCCAATGCAGCCGTCCACCCGTGAGATATTGTTCGGCTGCGATGAGCCGCCCGAACCTGAACTGACCCTCAGCGCTGGCCCGCTCGCCCTGCTGCTGCGCGGCACCCAGTTGCTCTATTTACGCGTCGGGGATGCCGAGGTCTGGCATGGTGTGTCCTTTCTGTTTCGCGATGTCGATTGGGGCACGCCGCGGCCTGTGGTGGAGCAGGTCGAGCACCAAGCGCATGCTGACGGTTTTCGTGTGCGGCTGCTTGGACGCATACCCACGAAACCGCCCATGGATCTCCTAGTCTGTATCGATGGTCAGCGCGATGGCACTGTGCGCTACGAGGCAACCGCTACCGCCCAAGGCGAACTCAATACCAATCGCACCGGCCTTTGCGTCATGCACCCACTGGAGGTCATAGGACGCGCGGTGACAGTGACACACGACGATGGCCGAGAAAGCCACTCGATCTTTCCGCGCCACATTGCGCCGTGGCCGCCCTTTATGTCGGTACGCGCCATTCGCCATGAGTGGACTCCGGGGTGCTGGGCTGAGTGCCGGCTCGAAGGCGATGTATTCGAGCTGGAGGATCAGCGCAACAATGCCGACGCATCGTTCAAGACTTACAACCGTTCCAACATGATGCCTCGCCCTTACCGGCTGCGCGCCGGCCAGGTAGTGAAGCAGTCTGTCACGCTACGCCTGCTTGACGCTAGCGAAGCAGCCAGCGCTCGGCCTGCGCCGGCGCAAGCGAGCACGCTGCAATGCGCGCCAACCAAGCGTGGCGGCATCAGCTTAGGGATAGGCATCAGCGCTTCAGACTGCGGTGCCTCAAACGCGGTCATCGAACGCCTGCGCCAGGTGCGCCCTGGGCACCTGCACTTGCACCTCACATCGCCCGACGAGCAGGTGGATTGGCCCGGCCTTGGAAAGCTCCTGAAGGCCGCCCAGTGCACGCTGCGCTTGGACGTGTTGCTGGGTGCTGCCGATGCGCCCGTAGCGCTTTCCTTGCTGGCCGCTTCGATGCGAGCTTCCAACGTTCAAGCGCAGGCTGTCGCTGTATTTCCCAGCACACCGCCGGTCCTGCATGCAGCGCGCCTGGCGTTTTGCGGCATCCCCGTGGGCGGAGGGACACCGCACTTCTTTGCACAGCTCAACCGCACAGAAGATTTGGGCGAACTGGACTTCATCAGCTTCACCACCAGTGCCTTGGTGCATGGAGCCGACGATGATGCCGTCATGGACGGCTTGCGCAGCCTTCCATTCATGTTGGCGACCCTGGCGGCGCGGTTCCCCGGCTGGCCCGTGCGTGTGGGCCCAAGTGCCATTCCGGCGCGAGCCAGTCCGCTGGGAGCTCAGCCTGCCAGTGATGGGCGGCAACGAATTGCGCTGGCCAAGCGTGACCCGCGCACCTGCGGGCTATTCGGCGCTGCGTGGCTGCTGGGCTACGTGGCGGAGCTGGCGAGCACGCAGGTGCAGGCCATTACCTTGATGCAGCTACAAGGCGATGCCGGTCTGCTGCAGGGCAAGCAGGCGGCTGCGGTTCCGGCATTTTTCGTCTTCCAGGCCTTGCAGGACGCACTAGAGATCACGTCGATAGCAGGTCTTCCAAGCGGCGTGTGCGGAGTGCGTCTCACAACCTCCACTCAATCCTATCAGTTGATCGCCAACCTTCGCGGTAAGCCTGTAGAGGTGGCCATTGGTCTGACAAAGACCGCGACCCTGCGGGCGTGGGTTATGAACGAGGAATCCATTCGAGCGGCCCGCCTCAATCCACCCGCAGCATCCCTGCCCCCCTTGGCTGACACGGCTGAGGTAACCGCACCGGACCACCTAGGCGCATGGCAACCCGTCATCCACGATGCCAGCGCTGTCCGCCTGCAACTTATGCCTTACGCGGTGTTACGGGTTCATACCTAGACATTGCAGGATTGCCCACTAAGCGGCTGCGCCACAATATAACGAGCAACACCCACGGGTCAACTCCAAACAAACGCAATAGCCATGCTCCCCGATATCGACTCCCTAGCGCTTTTTGTGCGCGCCGCCGAATTTCGCAGCCTGACGAAAGCAGCAGAAGCTTCTCACATTGGCCTGGCGGCAGCGAGCCGCCGAATAGCTTTACTCGAGCACCGCTTCAAAACTCCACTACTGGAACGTTCGTCGCGGGGCGTCGGTCTCACGTCCGCTGGTGCGTCGTTGCTGCCGCATGCCAAGGCCCTGTTGGTGGAGATGAACCATATGCAGGCTGATATGCGTGACCATGCCAGCGGCCAGAAGGGAGCCCTGCGAATTTTTGCCAACTCATCCGTCATGACGGAGGCGCTGCCGCAACACCTGGCTGGGTTCGCACGCGAAAACCCCGACATCCGTCTGATTGTGAAGGAACGCTGGAGCAGCGAGATCGTGCGCGCCGTGCTTGCCGCCGAGAGTGATATAGGCATCGTCGTAGAAGGCACGAAAACTGAAGGTCTGCAGACGCTGCGCTATTCCACCGACCGGATTGCAGTGGTCATGCCGATTGAGCACAGGCTCGCGCGTGCGCCAAAGATGAGCTTTAACGACGTGCTTGAAGAAGATCTCGTCGCTTTGGAAGGGGGCTCGTCCATGATGCGCCTGCTGGCGCAGCAGGCGGTCATCGCGGAGAAAACGCTTCAACTGCGCGTCGAGGTGCGCAGCTTCGAGGCGGTTTGTCGTATGGTGCAGGTGGGTTTTGGCATGGGCCTGCTGCCTTACCAGGCCGCCAGCGTACTGGGGCAAGGGCTGGGGTTGGCAGTGCGTCCGCTCACCGAAGAATGGGCAGAGCGGGAAATGCTCATTTGTGTTGCCAAGGAGCGCATGAGCAACACTTTGATCGCCAAGCTTCTAGCTTACCTGGAAGCGACGCGGGACGCCTGAAGTCGTGTTGGATCGGTCTGAGTGGCATCGGCTGCAATCCGCATTGCCTGCAACCAAACCGAACGGTCAACCATCTTGCCATCTAAGGCCACGGCCGCTCCTTTGGCCGAATCCATAGCCATCAATACCCGCGCGGCCCAGGCACGCTGTTCGTCGTTGGGCGTGAAGGCGGCAGACACGGCCTGGAGCTGGCGCGGGTGTATGCACAACTTGCCGCCAAAGCCTAGCCGCCTGGCCCTGCGCGCGTCGTTGTGCAAGCGATCATCATCAGAAAAATTGGCTGTTACACCGTCTACCGGGGCTGGCAATCCCGCCAGCCGCGATTGCCACACCAGCTGCGACCGAAAAAATAGCAACTCCCCATCGTCGCCCTCAATGCCCAGATCGACCTGGAAGTCTATCGAACCGAACGCCAGCCGCATCACCTGAGGTGTGCTCGCCAGGTCAGCGATGCGCTGTAGCCCAAGCGCTGTCTCGATCAGCGCCACGATGCCCAGACTCTTGTCGGCGCAGGCCTGACTCAGTTCAGGTGGCAAGTACTCAGCCTTGGGAAACAACACCCCCGCCACGCCGGGATGGCACGACAAGCGAAGGTCATCGGCGAACCAGGGTGTATCCACCGCATTCACCCGTATCAAAACCGGCTTGGTCGCGTCGAGCCAATTGGCGATGCAGTGCCGCGCATCGGCCTTCGCTTGCGGCCCCACTGCATCCTCCAGGTCGATCACAATCTCGTCGGCAGCCGTATTCCAGGCACGTTCAAAGCGCTCGGGCCGATCGCCAGGAACGAACAGGTAACTGCGTGCAGGTGCAGCGCGCCGCTCAGCGGTAATTTGGTTATGGGACATGACTGAATCTTCGGGCTTGCGCATGTGCGCCGGTTCGAAATTGTGCAAGTCCGGATTGACCAGATTCCCATGGACGATTGAACGGTCTGGCTAAAGAATGCTGTCATGTTGTGAGGTGCCACGCGCCACACGATCCCCTAACGGCTTTTTTTAATAGCCCCCAGCACAGGAAACCGGCATATGCAGTGCGATAACCCCGATCTCTTCCAGACGGCGCTTGGCCACCATGAAAATCTGCCGTCCTACGGCCACCTTATCGGCAACAAGTGGCTAGGCAGCCAGTCTGCACCAGTGCCGGTTTTGGCACCAGCGACTGGACGGCATTTTGCATGGCTGGCCAGTGGCGGCGCTACCGAAATTAACGCTGCTGTGCAGGCCGCACGCGCAGCGCTCAACGGGGCCTGGGGACGACTCACCGCCACCGAACGCGGGCGCTTGATGCAGGCGTTCGCCGCGCGCGTTCTCGATCAGACTGAGCGACTGGCCTGGATCGAGGCGCATGACACTGGAAAGCCGATCTCGCAGGCCCGCGCCGACATGCGCGCTGTGGCTCGTTACTTCGAGTTCTATGGTGGCGCAGCCGACAAGGTGCACGGTGAGGTCATTCCCTACCTCAATGGCTACAACGTCTCAGTCGTGCGCGAGCCGCTGGGCGTCACCGCCCACATCACGCCCTGGAACTACCCCGCGCAAATGTTCGGCCGCACCATTGCGCCGGCCCTGGCTATGGGCAATGCCGCTGTACTCAAGCCGGCCGAGGAAGCTTGCCTGGTTTGCCTTGAACTGGGCAAGCTCGCCGTTGAGGCGGGGTTTCCGCCCGGTGCGCTGAATATCGTCACCGGCCTGGGCGAGAACGCCGGTGCCGCGCTCACGGCGCACCCAGGCGTGAATTTCATATCCTTCACTGGCTCGCCCGAGGTGGGATGCCTGGTGCAGGAAGCCGCCGCCCGCAACCATGTGCCCGTAGTTCTCGAGCTTGGGGGCAAGTCGCCCCAGGTGGTGTTTGATGATGCCGATCTGGAGCGCGCGGCCAGCGCCGTTTGCACCGCCATCACTCAAAATGCGGGCCAAACCTGTTCTGCCGGCAGCCGCGTATTGGTGCAGCGCAACGTGTTCGATCGCTTCGCGGCCATGCTGCGTGAACGATTTGCAGCGCTGCGCATCGGTCGCCCCGAGGACGACGCCAACTTGGGCCCTCTGATCAACCAAACGCAGCAGCGGCGGGTTATGCAGTTTATTGAGAACGCCAAGCGCGATCAACTCCCCATCATTGCGCAGGCCAACCTGTCCGATTCGTTGGGCAACGGCTTCTTCGTCACACCCATCGTTTTCGGCCCGGCTCCGGCTGAGAACGCACTGGTCTGTCAAGAGGTGTTTGGGCCGGTGCTCGTGGCTCAGGTGTTCGACACGGAAGAAGACGCCGTGCGGCTCGCCAATGGCACCGAATTCGGCTTGGTGGCCGGGGTATGGACCCGCGATGGCGCGCGACAGCAGCGAATGGCCCGCAACATCGTGTCCGGCCAGGTCTTTATCAACTGCTACGGTGCTGGCGGCGGGGTCGAACTACCGTTTGGCGGCACCAAGCGCAGCGGACACGGTCGTGAAAAGGGGTTCATGGCGCTCGAGGAACTGAGCACCACCAAGACGGTGATCAACTACTACGAGTGAAACAAACGCTATGACCACCAAACCTCTCGATGGCATCCTCGTCGTCGCGCTGGAACAAGCTGTAGCTGCGCCTTGGTGTTCGAGCCGGCTGGCCGACGCCGGTGCCCGCGTGATCAAGATTGAGCGACCCGAAGGCGACTTTGCGCGCGGGTACGACCAAGCCGTGCATGGCGAGTCCTCCTATTTCGTTTGGATCAATCGTGGCAAGGAATCAGTCGTGCTGAACCTTCGTAGCGAGGCCGACCAAGACGTGCTTGGCGAGCTCGTAGCAGCGGCCGACGTATTCATTCAGAATCTGGCCCCGGGTGCAGCGCAGCGGCTAGGCTTTGGCTCGCAAGAGTTGCGCGAGCGATACCCCAAGCTCATTACCTGCGACATCTCTGGCTACGGAGAATCCGGCCCGCTCCACCAGCTCAAAGCCTACGACTTGCTTGTCCAGGCCGAGAGCGGACTGGTTGCTGTCAGCGGCGCACCCGGCGCTTGGGGCCGCATTGGAGTCTCGCTGTGTGATATCACCGCCGGCATGAATGCGCTCATCGGGATTCAGCAGGCGCTGTTGCAGCGCGCGAAAACAGGCGTGGGTAGTGGCATCAAGGTGTCGCTGTTCGACTCGGCTGCCGAACTGATGGCCGTGCCTTACCTGCAAGCGCGTTACGGTGGCCGCGCGCCTGAGCGCGTCGGTCTGCGCCACCCCAGCATCGCGCCTTACGGCGCGTTCACATGCTCAGACGGGCGCGCATTGGTGCTATCCATCCAGAACGAGCGCGAGTGGGCGAATTTTTGCGCGACATTCATGAACGATGCCGCCATGTGCAGCGACGAGCGCTTTCGCAACAACGCTTTGCGTACTCACCATCGCGATGCGCTAGAGGCCGATATTCAGGCGGTGTTCGGCGGCCTCACCTACCCCCAGGCGGTTGATCGGCTCACCCAGGCGCAGACGGCCTATGGCGCGATTAACTCGGTGCATGACCTGATCGCGCATCCGCAGCTGCGCACGCGGGCGATGCTGGTCAACGGCAGTCGGGTCGAGGTGCCCGCTACGCCCTATGTCACGGATTGGGATGATAACGAGTTCAGTGCCGCCCCGGCCATTGGCCAACACAGTCAGCTGCCGCGCGGCGACTGAGATGACGCAGCCCGCAGACTACAAGTAAATACAAATAAAAAAGCCCGGTGCAAAGCCGGGCTTGGGTAGTGCGTTGAACGTGGAACCGCTTTACGGCGGCGCAGCACCCTCAACCACGATCAGGTTAGAACGCGAGGCACGCTGGCGAATCAGCTTTGCACCCGCGTACTCGGGCGAATCAATCCAGGCCTGCGCCTGTGCCATGCTGGGGAATTCCAGGATGACCAGGCGCCTGGGCTGCCAGTCGCCTTCGAGTTGCTCCACCTTGCCGCCACGGGCAAGGAAGCGCCCACCATACTGCGCAACGGTGGGGACGGAGAGCTTCTTGTAGTCCTCAAGCAAGACCGCGTCGAGAACCTCCATATCGTTGATGACATAGGCAGCCATAGTGCAAGAACCTTTCTCTTCAGGCGGCATTTTTGAGAGACGGTGGCTGTTGGCGCACCTGGATACCGAGCTCCTTCTCACGAACGAACATCAGCGCAGCGGTGTCGCGGTCGCCCAGTCCCATCGCAATCGCTCTGTCCATCGTGGCCTGCGCCGCACGCCCCACCAGCGCCTCAAAACCCATAGCCTCGGCGGCCTCGCAAGCCAGACGCACATCCTTGCAAGCCAGCCGGATAGCGAAGCCCGGGCTGTCATCTCCGACAAAGACCTTTTTGGGCATGGCCACTGCCAGCTGCTGGTTCCACGCCATGGTGGTGCGCATTACTTCTTGCATCAGCTCCAGTGTCAGCCCGGCCTTGATGCCTATAGCCAGAACCTCGGTGTTGGCCACCATGATGGTGGTGGCGAGCAGGTTGTTGGTCATTTTCATGGCGTGGCCGGTGCCAGGGCCGCCACAGAAGTAAGTGTCGGTGCCCATGCACTTGAGCACTGGCATCGCGCGGTCAATCGCGGCCTGGTTGCCGCCGACCATCAGCGTCAGCGTGCCGGTTACGGCGTGCTCACTGGTTTTGCCCACGGGGGAGTCAACCAGTTCCATGCCCCGCGCTCGCAGCGCATCGCCGACGCGGCGCGAGGTGCCAGGGTCTATGGTGCTCATCTCGATCACAATGCCGCCCTTTTGCAGACCTGCGACAACACCATCCGGGCCCAGGACGGCCTCCTCGACGTGTTGCGGCTCCGGCAGCATGGTGACCACGATCTCGCTGGCTTGGCCTACTTCGCGGCCATTGGCGGCACTCTTAGCGCCTAATTTGACCAAGGTGGCAACCGCCTCGGGACTTCGGTCATAGACGGTGAGCTCATGCCCCGCCTTAACGATGTTGGCTGCCATGGGAGCGCCCATAACCCCCAAGCCAATAAATCCGATCTTCATAGTAGTTTGCTCCAAGTAATTAGTAGTTCGAAAAAACTAGGCTCAGGCCTGGTCGCTCCATTGCTTGATGTCCCAGACCGGACGACCACGCAGGTCGGTGGCGTCTTTGCGAGTAAATTCGCTGGTAGCTGGCTTAGCACCCAACTTGTCATAGGCTTGCTTGGTCAATGCGCTGGTGCGAGAAAAAGCGTCTTTGATCTTGTTCCACTCCAAAGCCTTTGGAATAACCTTGTTGTCGGCCATAAATTTCGAGGTCTCCAAAATGGCTCTAGCGTCCGCCTCAGTGGGCCATGACCAGCCGCGAGAAAACAGCACATCGTCTTTGACGACCTTGGCGCCTTGCTCAGCGTCGAGCTTCCAGTAGTCCTTGACCAGTTGCGAGACTGCTCCGGCATCCATTGCCGTCAGGGCGGCAACGGCTTCTTGTTGCGCCACGAGAAACGCGACAACAGCCTGCGGATGTTTTTCGATCAGCCCGTTGCGGCCAATCCAGAACGAGCGGTGCAAGTAATAGCCGTCCGGGTAAAAAAGCGACTTCTTCACGTTAGGCAACAAAATGCCAGCGCCCTTGCCCGCAGGGCCGTCGTAATACTCCTCGCTGAATCCAAATGAATTGGCAATTGCTGTCGTACCGCTGGCTTGCGCTGCCAAGTAGGCAGGGTAGATGGTGCAGGTTGCGTCCACACCGGTGGGCACTGACGCCGCCTGGGCGTGTGTCGGCATATTGATGAACTTGATACCTGTGTCTTTGATGTCGTCCACGCCCATCTCATAGCGAAGCATCTGGAACAGCGCGCTCTGGGGATCACCACCTAATGACACCCCAACCGTTTTGCCTTTGAGGTCCTGGAAGTTACGTATGGCCGAACCCTTTTTCGTTGTGATCAAAAAGCGCAAGTGACCTTCGCCCACAACCAACAAGCTGATGGGCAGGCCGCTTGAAATACCGCGAGTAATCGGCGTGTTGCCCCACATGCCGATGTCCAGATTGTTGCCCACCATGGCTTCAACCATCGGCAGCGCGGTGGGGTACTCGCGCCAGTCAATCGTCAGGTTGTAGCCGTACTCGGATGCGCGTTTTTCCAACAACTTGTTGTTAATCATGTACTGCGTCATGGGTGAATTGCCTGCAGCCCATGGGATTCGTCCGATAGATATTTTCAGATCTTGGCGGGAGCCTTGCGCACGGATGATGGCTGGCATGCCGAGAAAGCCAGCACCAATGAGGGCTGTGCTGCCAAGGACGAGTTGCCTGCGTGAGGTGACGGGTTTGTTCGATGGGGTCATGGTTGTCTCCTTTAATTGAGTAAGGTCAGGGGGGAAAAGTTACAAGGCAAAGCAGTCGACTTCAGTTGACCGCCGCGGAAACGGGTTGCATGCTGCCGCCAATGGCGCGGTAGGCTTCGTCCCGAATGAGATCCCATATCTGTTCGACATGGCGGCCAAAATTCAATTCAGCGCGGGTATGTTCGCTGCGCTCGCGTGGGAGGTCAATCGGAATGACAGCGCGCACCCGACCAGGGTGACTGCTCATGACCACGACGCGGTCGGCCAAAAACACCGCCTCTTCAATGTCGTGTGTGATAAAAATGGCCGTCTTGCGCTGCTCGCGCGGGGCAGTCTGCCCCCAAATTTGTAGCAGTTCCACTTGCAAAATCAGTCGGGTCTGGGCATCTAGCGCGCCCAGCGGCTCATCCATCAGCAGAATGTCTGGGCCGTTAGCCAACAACCGTGCCAGCGCCACGCGCTGGCGCATGCCGCCAGACAACTGGTGTGGGTACTTCTTTTCAGAACCGGTCAGGCGCACCAAGTCGATGAAGTGTCGAATTCGGTCTTCACGCTGCTGCAGTGAAAACGGTTTGCCAGGCGTGCCATAACGCAGGCCAAAGCCAACGTTTTCTTGCACCGTCTGCCAGGGCATGAGCGCGTAGTCTTGGAACATGACCCCTCTATCAGCGCCCGGCCCCGTGACAGGCACGCCATCTTTTTCAATGGTTCCTGCTGTGGGGTGATCCAAGCCAGCCACCATATTTAAAACGGTCGATTTGCCGCAACCGGACGGACCCACGATACAAACGAATTCGCCGTTCTGGATGTCTAAATTAACGTCGGTCACGGCCAGAGTGGTCTCACCGGTACGTGGCGCCACAAAGCGCTTGGTCACGCCTTGCAGGCGCAACTTGACGGGCGTGTCAGTCTGGACATTGGTCATCAATTTCTCCACGGAAGTAGCCGCAGCTCGGCGGCGCGAAACAAGCGGTCGATCAGCAGAGCGACCAAGCCAACCACCACCATGCACACCACGATGGCGTTGAGGTCAATGCTGTAGGCGTAAAAGACGAACATCATTTGACCGATGCCGCCTGAGCCGCCGCCCCCGGACTTTGCGCCCACCGCAAGCTCCGCCGCAATGATGGCAGTCCAGGCGACGCCCATAGCCAGTCGAGAGCCGAGCATGACGCTGGGCATGGCACCAGGCAAAATCACACGCGTCAAGATAGTTAAGCGCGACACGCCCATCGTCTGCGCGGCTAGCACCAGTTTGCGGTCTACGCGGCTGACACCATGCACAGTGTTCACCAGTACCGGAAAGAAGGCGGCATAAGCCACAATGGCCAAAGCCGAGATCGTGCCAGTACCAAACCACAAAATAGCAATCGGCAAGATGGCCATCGGCGCAATCGGCCGAAAGCTCTCAATGATGGGGTCTAGGTTTTCCCGCACGGCGCGGCTGGAGCCCATCAACACGCCAATGACTATTCCCAATGTCAGGGCGATACAAAAACCGAGCGCAACACGTCCTAGGCTTTGTACCAGGGCATTTAGCAAACCGCCCTTGGTGATCAACTCGACCGCTGTGCTGACCACCCGCAGTGGCGCTGGCGCGGGACTGTTTGCGGGCTGGGCCATCGCCCACAGTTGCCACGCGACCAGCAAAATAAGCGGCAAGGCGCAGGCTCGGGTCAGCTGCTGACCGCGTGAAAAGGCAATGGCGTCGTTCTTCATTGCAATCCCGTTCCTTCAGACCAGGGTGTGAGCAGGCGTTGCAGCGAACGCAAACCCACATCGCACAGGTAGCCAACAACGCCAATCACCAAGATAAATGCAAACACTTTGGGAGTCATGAGGAGCTGGCGATACCATTCAATAGCGAACCCTAGCCCGCTTGGCGAGCCGATCAATTCAGCCGCCACGATGGCTGCCCACGACGCCGCAAATGCCAAGCGAATGCCCACCATCACGGTGGGTAACGCGGCTGGAATCAATACGTGCCGCAAAACCGCACGGCGGTGGATACCCATGGTGCTGGCGGCCGCAAGTAGCTTGGTGTCAACCTGGCGAACACCCGCTACGGTGTTCAGCAAAATGGGGAAAAAACCCACGTAAACCATGATGAAAACGGGCAATGTGTTGCCCACACCAAAAATGAACAACGCCAACGGCAACCAAGCAATGCCTGAGATCGGTCGTAGCAGCTCGACCACTGGATCCACAAACGAATCGACGCCTCGACTGCGCCCCATCCAAAAGCCCAACGGAACGGCCAGCACGATCGAAATAACCAGCGCAATCAGCAAGCGCGATGTGCTGATCAGCGCATGTTGGAACAGCTCGCCGTCTGCCACCAGCTCCCACACGGCTTGCAACACAGCAATCGGTGAAGGCAGTTGCAGCGGATTGTCATTCCACCAATAAAACAACCCCCAAAAACTCCCGAAAATCGCAAACGCACGCAACGCGATGAACCAGCGCTGGCGAAGTACGCGTCCCATCAGGCCATAACCAACCACGCTGTCCGACCCGACAACCTTGCCTGCAACCAACGAAGGTTCAGCCAAGAGTTGTCTTGTGGGGTTTGCGGTTTTTATTTGCGACAAGGTCACGGTGAGCTCCACGGCGCTGGGACTTAACGGGTCACCGATACGAAGCCGCCATCAACGTACAGCGTGTGTCCGTTGATATAGGCACCAGCGTCCGATGCCAGCAGCAGCGCGGCACCGCAGATATCCTCGGGCCGACCCCAGCGCTTGGCCGGCGTCCAGTTGGTGACGAAGGCGTTGAAGTCGGGGTCGTTGGCCTGGCTGAACGGGGTGATGGTGTAGCCAGGTGCCAAGGCGTTGACGGTAACACCGGTGCCAGCCAGATCGGCGGCCATGGCACGCGTCAAGCCGGAGACACCGCTCTTGGCTGCCACATAAGGCACCAGGTTGGGTCGGGCCACGTAGTTCATGATCGAGCCCATGTTGATAATGCGGCCACCGCCTTGCTTGACCATCAGCCGCGCAACTTGCTGCGCCACTAAAAAGCAGGCCGTCAGGTCGGTGTCGATCACCTTTTGCCATTCCTCGGGCGTGAGTTCCAGAAAGGGCGTGCGGACGATCACACCTGCGTTGTTGACGACGATGTCGATGCGTCCACATTGCGTGACGGCTTGTGCAATCGCATCGGCCACGGCCTTGGGGTCCGTGACATCGAACACCAGCCCGTAAGCATCGCAGCCGGCTTGACGGAATTCGCGAACCCGCTCGTGCACGCTTTCGTTAAAGTCGGCCAGCACGATGCGCGCACCAGCAGCGGCAAAACCTTTTGCCAGACCGGACGCTATGCCGCCCGCGCCGCCCGTGATGAGTGCAACCTTGCCTTCAAGCGAAAACAGCTTGGCCGGAGCGAAGCTCTGGTAGAGATGATTGCCCGCATTGACGGAGCCGGGGATGGGGGTGGCAATAGACATAAAAGAAAGGCAGAGCCTGCAATCTCCATATTTTTAATGATCTTATGCTAGGCTGGCGCGGCCTCATTCGGAATCGGAACTTGGGCAATGGGGCCTACGCACAAACCGAAGGCTGGGGGTTCGCAGCTTTCGAACCCCTGTTTGCCGCAATGCAGATGGCTCGAACGTCCCAGCGCTTCTAACATGGAGGCATGCAATTCAACACTTCTACCGTAACGTCCTATGCGAACAGTGCAGCCGTTGGCACGGTACGCCGCATCGGCGCGCAAACTGACATCCTCGGCGAGAGCCCCATTTGGGACGAACACGCCCAGTGCCTGTACTGGGTGGACATTCGGCAACCGGCCATTCGCCGCCTAGACGCAGCCACAGGACACATTCACAGTTGGCCCATGCCCGACCTTGTGGGTTCGATCGCCCTGACAGACGACGGCAGGCTGCTGGTAGCGCTGCCGCAGTTCATTGCCGTGTTCGATCCAGCCAGCGGCGCGCTGGAGCCCGTTGCCCGCCCCCCGGAGTTAATTGCCGGTCACCGCTTCAACGACGGGCGCTGTGATCGCCAAGGACGCTTCTGGGTCGGCAGCATGCACAACATTACCCGAGCGCCTGAGGGCGTGCTGTATCGACTGCAAGGACGCGGCGCGCTTGAATCGGTGCAAGGCGGTATTTGCATACCGAACAGCCTGGCCTTCAGCCCTGACGGACGCACCATGTATTTTGCGGACTCGCTACGCCATACGCTGTACGCCTACGATTACGACACCGCCACCGGCGAGATGGGATCGCAGCGGGTTTTCGCCACAACGCAGGCACCGGGTTTTCCCGATGGCTCGACTGTCGACGAGGACGGTTACCTTTGGAATGCCCAGTTCGATGCAGCCCGCATTGTGCGCTACGCCAGCGACGGCCGTATTGATCGCGTCATAGACCTGCCCGTGCAGCGGCCCACCTGCTGCGCTTTCGGTGGACCTGATCTGTCCACCCTTTACATCACTACTGCCAGTCAAAAAATGACACCGTCCGAGCTACAGGCTCAGCCGCTGGCGGGCGCCTTGTTGGCCATCGATGTCGGCGCACGCGGACTGCCCGAACCGCGTTTTGCGCTCGCAGGCCATAAGAACCGCCCTTCGACATTCACTTGCGCCAAATGACCATGAAACCACTGCAAATAGTCTCGATCGAGGCCTTCTCCTTCCGAGTTCCTGTGCAAACACCTATCAAGGTGGCCTTCGGCACCTTCCGCGACCGTCCCTTCGTACTCGTTCGTGTGACGGATGTCGATGGCGCGCAAGGCTGGGGCGAGGTGTGGGCCAACTGGCCCGCGGTGGGCGCTGAACACCGAGCCCGCCTGGTCGTGGATATTGGTGAACGCCTCATCGGCAAGCGCTACGACAGCCCGCAAGATCTCTACAAAAAACTCACTGCATCGCTGGAAGTGCTGGTGCTGCAAACGCTGGAGGTAGGCCCCATCGCGCAGGTGGTGGCAGGCATAGACATCGCAGCCTGGGACTTGGTGGCACGCCGTGAGGGCAAGCCCCTGCACCGCCTGCTCTCAGACCGCGAAGTTGACTCGGTTCCGGTGTACGCCACCGGTATCAATCCGGACGAACCCGAGCGTTTTGCAGCGGTGCGCCTGGCCGAAGGGCATCGGGCGTTCAAGCTCAAGACCGGCTTTGGCCATGATCTGGACTTGCGCAACCTGCGCACCATGCGCGAAACGCTGGGCCCGGATGCCACGATCACATGCGACTCCAACCAGTCGCACACGCTGGAAACCGCCATTGCGTTCGCGCGGGACATCGCGCCCTTGAACCTGAGTTGGTTCGAGGAGCCGATCCGGGTTGATGCCCCCGACACATCCTGGCGGGCCTTGGCGCGCGCATCCAGCACGCCACTGGCGGGTGGTGAGAACTTTCACGGCAGCCAGTTCGACGATGCGCTGGCCAGTGACGTGCTCCAGGTTATTCAACCCGACGTCACGAAGTGGGGCGGCATCACCGGCAATTGGCATGTGGCAACTGGAGCTGTGGCCGCTGGCAAGCGCTACTGTCCACATTATTTTGGTGGGGGTATTTCATTGCTGGCCTCGCTGCATCTGCTGGCCGCGGCTGGCGGCGATGGCTTGCTCGAATTCGATTGCCATCCCAACGCTGGCCGCGAGGCCGTGGTGGGTAATTTGCTGCCGGTGCGCGCAGGCCGGGTACCCACGCCGCGTGGCCCAGGCCTGGGGGCTGAGCCCGACCTGGCCAAACTCGGTCCGTTCCGCACCTGGGCAGGTCGCATTTGACCAATCTCAACGCCCCTGTGGAGCCCCAAACGCTGCGTATCGGATTCATTGGTGCCGGACGGCTAGGAAAGGCCTTGGCCTGGAGTCTGGCGGGCACCGGGCTGCAAGTGGTTCGTGTGTCCAGCAACCAGTTGCGGGACGCACAGGCCCTAGCGGCCAACATCCCGCTGTGCGAGGCCGTTAGCGCACAGCAGGTGGTCAACGACTGCGACTTGGTTTTCGTCACCACGCCCGACAATGCCATTGCATCGACCGTGGCGGCATTGCGCTGGCGGGCAGGTCAGGCCGTCGTGCATTGCAGCGGCGTGACCGAAGTGGATGCGCTGGCTGCTGCGCGCGACCAAGGCGCGCTGGTGGGCGGCTTTCACCCGATGCAAACTTTTGCCGATCCGCTGGCCGCAGTCAACTCGCTGCCGGGCTCCACCATTACCGTCGAAGCATCGGAACCGCTCAACGGTTGGCTGGTCGCGTTTTCCGATCGCCTGAATTGCCGTGTCAATCGACTCCCCCCCGGTATGCGGGCAAGGTATCACGCAGCGGCGGGGTTTACCTCGCAGTTCATCAACGCGTTGTTTGGCGAAGCTGCAACGGTATGGAAGTCGTGGGGCGCCTCAGAAGAAGATGCCCTGCGCGCACTGCTGCCCATGGCACGCGGCACACTGTCTTCCATCGAATCCGTGGGTATTGCCAAGGGCATGCCAGGCCCGGTGCCGCGTGGAGATGTCGCTTCAGTGGAAAAGCATCTGGCTGCGCTTGCCGCGCTCGGGCCCGAGATGCTCGCGTTTTACTGCACCCTTTGCGCGAGCACAGTACCGCTGGCCCTAGAGTCCCGCGCCATCGACGCGGCGACAGCCCAGCGCCTGGCTTTGTTGCTACAACTAAAGGCGAATAAAAGCGCAGTGGATTAAAAACTAACGCTCGCCGTTAGCAGATGAAAATCCAAAATTTAATAACTAACTGCTTGGACATGCATGCTAGCATGTAGCTCGTTTAATAGAATATTTATGCTTTGGAATACTCGTCACCCACCGCAGGAGTTTGTCCACCAGCGCGGTTGAGTACGGCCAAAGCAGCCTTCAAATCACCTTTGGCTGCGCGCTGCGCAAAATAGTCCGCGGTCTTTAGCGCTGCCAGCTTTTCAGCCACCGCACTCACGATAAACTGGTTCAGTGTGCTGCCGTCTTCGCGCGCCATTTGCTCTGCTCCGCTTTTGAGCGACACAGGCAAGCGCAGTGCGTAATTGCTTTGGGTTCCCATCATCGCTATCCTTGAAAAAACTGCGCCGGGGTCGATACGGCGATTCCAAACTTCAGCGTTTGCGGTAAAAAGTCCCGCTGGTTAAACGTGATGATGGCAGTAGCTTGGCCGTTCACCGCCGCTTCCAGCACCATATCATCTGCCGCATCACGCAACTGTGGGCGCCACAGGTAGGCAATGTCCACCGGCTGCATCTTGCCTGCCAATAGGTCCAGCAAATTCACCGCCTCAGCAACCGACACACCCGCCGCTTTCAACTGCTCGGGCCGCAGCAACACCGCTTCATATTCTAAAAATAGCGGCACACTGCACAAAGCGTTAAAACGGCCTGTCAACACACGCCGCAAAATTTCAGCCGATGCGCCCAAAGGACTGCTGACAGCCGCTATGAGCACATTGGTATCCAACACATAATTCATATCGCTGGCAACACATCATAAATCTATCAAGAGTACAAATCATCTGGATATGTGCGCACAAGCAGCGACTCAACTACTACAAAATTAGTAGCTGCTCGCGCATATTCTACGCTGGCTACAGCCTAATATGGCAGGCAAACCACCTTCCAGCACGCTCAAACCGCTGCCGCCTCCCGCGCAGCAGCGTCCAGCACATCGCCCGGCACGCCGCGTTGGCGCAAAGCCTCCAGCAGGCGCGCAGCCTGGTTGTGTGTAGAAAACTTCGCCTCATCCTGGCGCAAACCGTCGCTGATATACGCCTTGAGCAAAGTCTGGTAACCCGACACACCCTTGCGCGGCGCAATCTCTTTGAGCGAATCCACCACATCTACCGGAATGCGCAAGGTGATGGGCGTCATGGGGCGGTCTTTGACCAGACGTTTTTTCAATCGATCAGACAACATAGGCGGACTCCTCTGGTGGCTCTGCGCGGTGCGCCTTAAGTTGCTTGCGTAAAAGCATGTTTTTCAATTTATCTGCAGCAGGTTTCTGAACTGCACTAGCGGCTGCCAATTTACCTGTCAACTTATTTTGATGCGTTAAATCACCAGTAGAAACCACTTCGATTAAGTCAATGATAGACTTATGCTGCGCATTTTTCAAAAGCATCTGGTTTCCGCTGACAACAACTCCAGTGACAACTGCGGGGTGTCCTTTAGAAATCACCTTGTCTTTATGTGCAAAAAGGCCGCGTTTGTTTATCGTTTTTTTGATCTCTATAAGTAACTTTTTAGATGCTAGCTTTCCCGAGATCGTCACATCGTCTACGTAAAGCGTCATTACCAACTCTTTGGCAATACATTGCCTCTCAACATCTGCAAACATTTGACGATGAACGAAATACGACATCAATGGACTAAGGCAACTACCAGTAGGAAGGTGGTTTTGCACGGTACAAATTTTCGCCATTAGTTTGGCTAAATCATGCGCCCAATGCAGCTCTTTATGAAAAAACTCTTTGACGTGAGTGAAAGTTGTAGATTCGTAAAATTTTCGAATGTCTGTTGACACAATATTCTCACCACCACGATGCGCCTCTGCATTTGAGATATTTGAGCGGCTACGCGTAGCCGAATGCAGAAAATTTGGCCGTTCAATACTATCCAAGAACCGTGCAAGACGATAGTGCACGCGCATGGTCATTCCAATCGGCTCTTGAATACTGCGAGACTTCAGCGGCTTGCTTAGATCTACAAAACAGTTGTATGTAGGTTCTGTAGATAGAACCTCTAAATCTTGACGCGTGATCCGAAGATACCTTGCAAGAAGATGAATGCTTTGCAATTGCCAAAGGGGAGATTTTTCAAAAGTATATCGCGCAGGTGTATTACGTTTGTACATCCGCTTGAGAGCAGATTTCTCACGTTTGTGCTGTTGATTGCTCATCTTGTTCATCTATCCAATCCAGAATTCTCAAGACTTTACTTGCCATGGCTACGCGTAACCGATCGCTTCTGCGATTATTGCCAACCTGTTCAGAAAACAGCATGATCGTAGAGACGGGAATATCAAATAACAGGGAGTAGCGATTTAACAAGTCGACTGTTATGGCATGAGCCTTGGTCCCAGACTCTATCTCTGACAGGTAAGAGTTAGAAATACCAAGTTTTTGCGCCAAATCTTGCTGCCGCAGTTGGTGAAAACGTCTCATGTATTTAAGGGCTAAGTGCAGCATAAGTCTCACATCATTTGGAAACTGGCAGGGAGTCAGTCACGGCTCTCATTAATCAAATAGTCGCATGATTGTGTTGAACAATCGCAACCATCCCATCAATAAGCGCAAAGTCTGCGGACTCTTGAGAAAGCGCCATAGGCACTTCGTCAAAAATCGAAAACTATTAGCAACTGACGATCGTCCTAGGTTGGCATCATGGGGGTCTTTACCCATATATATTCTCCTTGGTTACCATGACCGCACAATGCGGTCACGCCAGCACGTAACCAAATGAAGAAGGACGACTTTTTCCCTGCAAATCCAATGGTGATGGCTTCCAGAAGCCATCACCCTCTTTCGCCACACGGTACAGTTACGCACCACATGCCTACGGAGAAGGTTGAGGAGCAAGCCCCTCGCAGACTGCCTACACAGCCCATAAACTAACACTGGTTATCTTCTCAACCAACCTGGACGGATTGTATGTCAATATTTCGCTGGCAGCGAAATAATTTGTGGGAATTTAGCAATTTTTTGCGAGATGGGTGTGGAGTTTGAATTCAAACGGTTTTGAACAGCTCAATCGAAGTTAATACCTTAGATAAAATCCCACTTTGCACTATCATCGCTATTAATTCAATAGCTACCCACGCACATTCCGCGCTGTCTTCGCAGGTTTTTTACCCGTAACTCCAGGCCGTGGCGGCAACCCGGTGTGTTGGGACAGCATCAATCCAGGCTTAGGCATCACACGCTGCGGTGCTGCGGCAGAACTGGAGGCTGCAGCCACCCCACTCCCCGTCCGCCCCTTCGTCTTCATCTCCACCACACTAGAGTTCTTATTGCCGCGCCTATACTGCTGCCACAGGTGAGAAGCTAGTAATGATATGGGGTTCTGAGCTAATTTTTCAGATATACAAAGCGGGCCTCAGGTTGCCAATCCATTCCTGCCAGAAGTGTCTCCGGTGCAATGTCTTGCCCATCTGGCCAACAGACAGCGCCAAATTGCACATCGACACGCGCGAAATAACCGGGTTCACGCAGGCGTTTGAAGAGACCAAAATCTAGATACGGGGTCATATCAAAACGCCCGATTCGCTCATCTTGCAAGCTTACTTCGATGCAGTAATTGTCTAGAGTGCGCACGTGTGAAACATCTGTTTTCATAGGCTTTGCTCCTAAGTCACAACGGTTCAATTTTATAAGGTAGCTCACCGCTACGTGCAAGCTCCCAATCGGCCATCAATTCGTCACGGTGCAGTTCAATCCAGGCTTGCACCAAGCGTAACTGTTTGCGAGGCAAATGCCCTGCCAATACTTCGCCATCACTCAGGTTGACAGACGCTTCAAACTCGGCATAGCGTGCATGCAAATGCGGTAAGTTGTGGTGCTGGTTGTCCAGCAAATACATCCTGATCAGGATGCCGTAAAACATGGAAATGACTGGCATGGCAACGAAGTGTATTGAATGATAGATTGAGGAACAATCGAGCGAGCAGTCTATTTGACTCGACGGGGCGGCAGCCCGGTATGCTGCGTCAATATCGCACCTTTGCGAGGTTGTGCAGGTTTTGGCGGATTCAGCGCCGCACCCGTCCTCCCCTTGGTCTTCACCCCCACCACGCTAGAGTTTTTCTTGCGTGCGCCTATGTAGCTGCCGTCGGTCAGGGGCTGGAATGTGGGGATGAGGTGGTGTTTGCCGTTGCCG
Source organism: Polaromonas sp. (assembly GCA_043774625.1). Lineage (GTDB taxonomy): Bacteria > Pseudomonadota > Gammaproteobacteria > Burkholderiales > Burkholderiaceae_C > JAAFIP01. The sequence goes on from JAYVTG010000113.1 coordinate 50,731, forward strand.
ATCAAATCGGCTCGGCCCATGGCTTTGAGGGCGTCGCGCAGCAGGGGCCAGTTGTTCGCGTCGTGGTAGCGCAAGAAGGCTTTGTGCAGGCGGCGGCGTTTGTCGCCGCGCACGATGTCTACCGGTTCTGCGTCGCGGGTGACTTTGCGTAGCGGGTTTTTGCCGCTGTGGTACATGGCCGTGGCAGTCGCCATGGGGCTGGGGTAGAAGGTTTGCACCTGGTCGGCGCGAAAGCCGTTTTTCTTGAGCCACACCGCCAGGTTCATCATGTCTTCGTCGCGCGTGCCGGGGTGGGCGGCAATAAAGTACGGGATGAGGTATTGCTTTTTGCCTGCCTCGGCGCTGTACTTGTCAAACATCTGCTTGAACTTGTCGTAACTGCCGATGCCGGGTTTCATCATTTTGGAAAGCGGCTCGCCCTCGGTATGCTCGGGCGCGATTTTCAGGTAGCCGCCCACGTGGTGGGTGACCAGTTCTTTCACGTATTCCGGGCTTTGCACGGCCAGGTCGTAGCGCAGGCCGCTGCTGATCAAAATCTTTTTCACGCCCTTGAGTTCGCGCGCGCGGCGGTACATTTTGATGATGGCGCTGTGGTCGGTGTTCAGGTTTTGGCAAATGCCGGGGTACACGCAGCTGGGTTTGCGGCAGGCGGATTCGATCTCGGGCGATTTGCAGCCGATGCGGTACATATTGGCCGTGGGGCCGCCCAGGTCGCTGATGATGCCGGTAAAGCCTTTGACGCTGTCGCGAATGGCTTCAACTTCTTTGATAACCGAGTCTTCCGAGCGGCTTTGGATGATGCGGCCCTCGTGCTCGGTAATAGAGCAAAAGGTGCAGCCGCCGAAGCAGCCGCGCATGATGTTGACGCTGAAGCGGATCATTTCCCACGCGGGGATTTTGGTGGCACCATCGTGGCTGCCCTGCGCGTCGGCGTAGCTGGGGTGTGGGGATCTAGCATAGGGCAGGTCAAAGACCAAATCCATCTCTGCGGTGGTGAGCGGAATAGGCGGTGGGTTGATCCACACGTCGCGCGCCGTGGTGCCCTCGCCGTGGGCTTGCACCAGGGCGCGGGCGTTGCCGGGGTTGGTTTCCAGGTGCAGCACGCGGTTGGCGTGGGCGTATAAAACCGGGTCGCTTTTGACCTGTTCGTAACTGGGCAGGCGGATGACGCTTTTGCCCCTTGGCGGGACTGTGATTTGGACAATTTCTTTACGCGATTGCAAAGCGGGGTTGGGTACAAAGGTGAGCGGCTTGATTTGCCCGCCCATTGCGTTACTACCCACTACACCCGTTCGCCCTGAGCTAGTCGAAGGGTGAACAGATTGGTTATTTTGGCCATTAGCCAGCGTAGATACTGCGCGAGCAGCTACTAAATTAGTAGCGTCCATCACTCCCAGCAGGTTGGGTGCAACACCGGTTGCGCCGCTGCCAGCATCTTCTTTTACACAGGCACCGCCCTGCTCTCGCGCCAAGTCCGCCGTCATCATGTACGGGTTGACGTGGCTCTCGATCCGGCCCGGTGCGTCGATGTCCGACGAATCAATTTCAAACCAGCCTTCGGGCGTGCTGCGCATGACAAAGGCCGTGCCGCGAATGTCAGTCATGGAAGCTAAAGGTTCTTTGGCGGCCAATCGGTGCGCCACTTCGACAATCGCCCGCTCGGCGTTGCCGTACAGCAGCAAGTCGCATTTTGAATCGACCACCATCGAGCGGCGCACCTTGTCGCTCCAATAGTCGTAATGCGCAATGCGGCGCAGCGACGCTTCGATACCGCCCATGACGATGGGCACGTCGCTGTACGCCTCCTTGCAGCGCTGGCTGTACACCAGGCTGCAGCGGTCGGGCCGCTTGCCGCCCATGCCGCCAGGGGTGTAGGCGTCGTCCGTGCGGATTTTGCGGTCCGCCGTGTAGCGGTTGATCATGCTGTCCATATTGCCTGCGGCCACGCCGTAAAACAAATTGGGTTTGCCTAAAGTTTTGAAAGGTTCGGCGCTTTGCCAGTCGGGCTGGGCGATGATACCAACGCGAAAGCCCTGGCTCTCCAGCACGCGGCCAATCACGGCCATGCCAAAGCTGGGGTGATCGACGTAGGCGTCGCCCGTGATGATGACGATGTCGCAACTGTCCCAGCCTAGTGCGGTCATCTCAAGGCGTGTGGTTGGCAAGAATTTGGCCGTGCCGAAGCGCGCTGCCCAGTACTTTTTGTAACTAGAAAGGGGTTTGGCATCGCGCGGAAAGAGCGAAACGTCTGAAAAGATGGAGGGGCGTGCAGTCATGGGGTAACTACGCATTTTACCGGGTGGGGCGCGAAAAGCGATTTATTCACTCATTACGCCTTAATATTGCGAGCATTACAGCCCTTTTAAGCCAAACCCTTACTTATGCCCCCGACTTTTGCGCGCGGACCTGCAAACCCCGTCGCATCCAGCCTTTTTCAAGACACTGCCATGGACGCCGATGTGGCGGGCAGCTACGGCACGCTTGGGCGCTACAGGCTGGACAGGCGCATTGGCCACGGCGTCATGGGCTCGGTATTTGAAGCCTTTGATTCCACACTGGGCCGTACCCTGGCCATTAAAACCTTGCACAGCCTGGAGGCGTTTGACACTGCCGATCAGGATGACGCTGCTCACAAAAACGCCATTTTGCAAGAAGCGCGCGCGGCGGCCACGCTGAATCACACGTCTATCGTTACCGTGTTTGACGCAGGCTATGCCTATAGCAGCATGCTCAAGCGCGACCTGCCCTACGTTGCCATGGAGCTGCTGCACGGCGAAGACCTGCGCACACGCCAGGTGCACACGCCCCTGAACACGCGCGACGCCGTGGCGCTGGTGGGCAAGCTGGCGCTGGCGCTAGACCACGCACACCAGGCGGGCGTGCTGCACCGCGACATCAAGCCGGGCAATATTTTTGTCACGCAAAGCGGCACACCCAAGATTTTGGACTTTGGCCTGGCCAAGCTCAGCGCCCAGAACACGTTGAAGAACACGTTAAAAACCACGTCGCAATTTGCCGCGCCACCCTCGGCCCACGGGGGGTTAAGCAGCCTGAACCAAGTGCAGGCTGGTTCGCCGTATTACATGTCGCCAGAGCAGGCTGGCACAGCCAGCCTGGATGCCCGTAGCGACGTATATTCGTTAGGCGCTGTGCTGTATGAATTGCTGACTGGCCAAGTGCCCCTAGATGCGCCCACGCTGGAGCTGTTGCTCACGCGCATTGCATTCACCAAACCCGCCGCGCCGCATGTGGTCAACCCGGCTGTGCCAACCGAGCTGTCGGCCTTGGTGATGCGCGCTTTGGCCAAAAAGCCCGAAGACCGCTACCGCAGCGCCGCGCATTTTGCGCAAAAACTGCGCCGCTGGGGCGCGCTAAGCGCCGGTACCGGCACTGCTGCCGACCTGGCCCACACGGCACCTGCGCCGCTGGGCGTTAGCGGTGTATTGAGCGGCTTTGGTGCACCTGGCAACACAAAAAATGCAACCGGCATCTTGGTGGTATTTGGCGCAGGGGTTCTCTTGGCCGTTGGCACCGCTGTATGGATGCAACTAGGCCCCAGCATTGGCGTTGCTCCAAAAACAGTTCCCAGTCCATCTGCTGCCAAGCTCGCTCCCGCTGTTGCCGCTGCGCCAAGTGCGATTGCTGCACCAGACCCTAGCCCAGCCGCAGCCCCGGCGGCACCACAAACCACAGGCTCGGACAACCCAGCCAACACCGCAGGCGCACCTGCTGCTACGCAGGCAAAGCTGCGCTTGGCTATCAGCCCCTGGGGCACGGTAGAGGTAGACGGCAAGCCCATGGGCGTGTCGCCACCGCTAACCACGCTGAGCCTGCCCCTGGGTGAACACACCATTGTGGTTCGCAACACCGACTTTGCAGCACGCAGTTTTCGTGTCACACTGACTGCTGATAAAACTTTGCGAATTGCCCACAATTTCGACAAACCATGAACTTGCCACACCCACACCCTGTTCGCACCCCTTCTTTCATCCACACCGGCTTGGTTGTTGCCCTGTTTGCTGCCGTATTGGCAGGCTGCTCCACCCCGGCGCCTTCCCCCACACCTGCACCTGCGCCCGCCCCTTTAGCGGCAGCACCTGCACCGCCTCCAGCGCCTGCACCCGCCTCTGCATCGCCACCTGCACTAGCGCCAGCGCCCACCCTTGCAGCGCCAGCGCCCACCCTTGCAGCGCCAGCCACCACCATTGCATCACCCGGTGCGCTAGCCTTAAAAGATGGCGTGAAGGCGTTTGAAACTGGCGAATACCGCAAGGCAGAAACCAAACTAACCGAGAGTTTGCGCCTGGGGCTGTACCAGGAAGAGTTGCTGCGCGCCCACAAAACGCAAGCTTTTGTTTACTGTGTAACCAAGCGCTCTGCCTTGTGCGAACAGTCTTTCCAGTCGGCCTTTAAGGTAGACAGCAGCTTTGACTTGACCCGCGCCGAACGCGGCCACCCCGTCTGGGGGCCAGTGTTTAGCAAGGTGCAAAAAAGCCAAAAACCGTAGCCCAGTTGCGCATGCTGATCATCACGCCGCAAACGCGCGGTACGGGTTTGGGCATGCGCTGGTGGGTGAATTTTGGGAACTGCGGCTTTACAACCTGCTCGACTGCTCTGTTTGCTATTTTTAGAGCTATTTTTGCCAGAGGCCAGCGCGGTATATGCGCAAGCAGCTATTTAATTTATAGCAGATAGATTGTGGATGACCCCATGGGTTTACTGCCCAATGGCCCGATAATCTAGCCATGTCCACCCTTTCCAACTCGGCTAGTAGCCACACGGCAGACAACCCGGTCACCACCCTGCGGCCTGCCAGCAAAACAGAACTTTTCCTTGCTTTTAACAGCATTGCCCTGCAAGGCTTTGGCGGTGTGCTGACCATCATCCAGCGCGAAATGGTGGACAAGCGGCGCTGGATGACGCAGCAAGAGTTTGTGGAAGACTGGGCGGTGTCGCAAATTTTGCCAGGCGGCAATGTCATCAATCTGTGCATTATTGTGGGTAACCGCTACTTTGGCTGGCGCGGCGCACTGGCGGCGCTGGTGGGCATTTTGACGGTACCCTTGCTCATTGTTTTGTTGCTGGCCACGCTGTACGTACACTACGCGCAAGTGCCCGCCGTAGCCGGTGCCGTGCGCGGTATGGGGGTTGCGGCGGCGGGTTTGATTGGGGCCGCCGTCATTAAAATGCTTGGCGGTTTAAAGAAAAATATGCTTGGTGCCAGCGTCTGTATTGCGTTGATAGCTATGACATTTATAGCAGTAGGCGTGTTGCGCGTTCCACTCATCTACACGGTGCTGGGCTTGGGCATACCCGCGTTTGCCTATGCATGGGTGCTGGTGCGACGGCAAGAACGCCGAGCAGCCCAAGGTGGCGCTGTATGACACTAGACCAATGGTTGGCCTTGTTTTTGCATTTCTTGATGCTGTCACTCCTGGCCGTGGGCGGCGCCATTACCACCGCGCCCGACATGCACCGGTATGTGGTGGGCCAACAAGGCTGGCTCACTGACGCACAATTTAGCGCGTCCATTGCCATTGCCCAGGCCGCGCCGGGGCCTAACGTGCTGTTTATTCCGCTGCTGGGTTGGCAAATAGGTTTGACTTTGGGAGGCAGTGGCAATTACGCGGCTGCTGTAGCGGGCATGTGCGCCACATTTATCGGCATCATGTTGCCCAGTGGCGTGCTGACCTTTGCTGCCACCCGCTGGCTGCACAACAACGAAAACCACATCATCGCCCGTGCCAGCAAGGCCTCACTGGCTCCTATTTCCATAGCTTTACTGATCAGCACGTTCTGGCTCCTGGCATCGCAATACCCCATCGTCACAGACTGGCCACTGTGGCTGCTGTGCTTTGCATGCTTGCTGGTGGCCTGGCGTACCAAATTGCATTTGTTATGGATGCTGGGTGCGGGGGCAGTTTTGGGCGCGCTGGGCATCGTTTAACCCGATTTTATGCCGCTAGCCAGCGCAGAATATGCGCGAGCAGCTATTAAATAAATAGCAACACAATTGCTCTGGCTTCGATGGTCAGGCCCTCACCCACGGGTCCCAATTTTTCTGCCGTTTTGGCTTTTACGTTGACTTGGGTGTGCGAAACGCCCAGCGCTGCGGCGATGCGTTCGCACATGCCCGCAATATGTGGCGCTAGTTTGGGAGCTTGCGCAACCACCGTACTGTCAATATTGCCAATCTCGTATCCCGCTGCACGCACGCGCCTGGCAGCCTCTATCAGCAGCACGATGGAGTCTGCACCTTTGAACTGCGCGTCGGTGTCAGGAAAGTGCCTGCCAATGTCGCCCAGGGCGGCTGCGCCCAGCAGTGCGTCGGTGATGGCGTGCAGCAGCACGTCGGCGTCTGAATGTCCCAGCAAGCCTTTGTCGTAGGGAATGTGCACGCCACCGATGATGAGCTTGCGACCAGGGACAAGGGCGTGAACGTCCCAGCCTTCGCCAATGCGGATAGCAGGCAAGCGGCCTGGAGTTTGGGTTGCAGTCATGCGGGGGCTTTCGGGGGGTGTACTGGCAATTGGCGGACTTTCAAGACGGCCTCGGCCAGAGCGAGGTCTGCGGGATAGGTGACTTTGAAGTTTTGCATGCTGCCCTCTACCAGTTTGGGCTGCAGGCCCAGTGCTTCCATGGCGCTGGATTCGTCGGTAACGCTGTTACCAGCCTTGGTTAGCGCATCCACAAGCTGCCCGATACGAAACATCTGCGGCGTCTGCGCCAGCCATTTGTTTGCACGAGAAATTGTGGCAGACACGCGGCCATCTGGCGTGGAAGATTTGAGGGTATCAGGCATAGGCAAAGCCAGCAAACCACCCACAGGATCGTTTTGGCAAGCATCTATCACCGCGTTGATTTGTTCAGGCGTAATCAGGCAACGCGCCGCGTCATGTACCAGCACCCAGTCGTTTTCATCTGCACCTTGGGTCTGCAAGTGTTTTAGACCATTAAAAACGGTTGTAGCCCTTGTGGAACCTGCGCAAGCAGCTACTAAATGTGTAGCGCCCAGCAACTCAGTGAAGACTCTATCAGCAGGGGCCACCACACTCCAGACCTGAAAAATACGCAACACAGCGGCAAAAGCTGCCAGCGTATGCGCCACCAAAGGCTCTGCGGCAATGCTTTGGTATTGCTTGGGCATCACTCCTTCTGAACTGGCTACCAATGCACGCGAACCGGTGCCACCACAGGGAATCAAGGCGTAAAAACGAGGGTTTGGAATGTTATTTGTCGCCATAGCTAGCCAGATAGTGTGCCCTATTCTAAAATCACAGCTTCACACCCCACTGCACAGACTTTGGGGTGTTTTGTTATTTTTCGTCTAATTGCATATCGTACTTGTGGATTTCCCCAAACTCACGCCCGGCAAGCGCTATACCCTGCCCCGCCCTGTCAGTTCTGCCGACTCTTTGCTGTTAGCCCAATTTGCCACGCGTGAAAAATCTGCGGGTAAGCTCACGGCCATAGTCACCGCCGACGCGCTGGACGCGCAGCGCCTGGAGGGCGAGCTGGCCTTTTTCGCACCCGAGCTGCGCACCGCCATCTTCCCCGACTGGGAAACCCTGCCCTACGACACGTTTTCGCCGCACCAGGACTTGATCAGCGAGCGGCTGGCGACGCTGTGGCGTATCTCTGAACAATCTCGCCAGCGTAATGCAGATTCTGTGGACGTGCTGCTTATTCCGGCCACCACAGCCCTGTACCGCCTCGCCCCGCCCAGCTTCTTGGCTGGCTACACCTTTCACTTCAAGGTCAAGCAAAAGCTGGATGAAGCCAAGTTCAAATCGCAACTGACCATGGCGGGCTACAGCCACGTCACCCAGGTGGTTAGCCCTGGCGAATACGCCGTGCGCGGCGGGCTGATTGACCTGTTCCCCATGGGCAGCCCCGTGCCCTACCGTGTGGACCTGTTTGACGACGAGGTGGACAGCATTCGCACCTTTGACCCCGACAGCCAGCGCAGCCTGTACCCTGTGCCCGAAGTGCGCCTGCTACCCGGCCGCGAATTTCCCATGGACGACCCGGCGCGTAGCAAATTTCGCAACCGCTGGCGCGAGCTGCTGGAAGGCGACCCGACCAAAAGCCGCATTTACAAAGACATGGGCAACGGTGTGGCCACAGCGGGCATTGAATATTATTTGCCGCTGTTTTTTGATGAAACGGCGACCGTATTTGACTATCTGGGCGAACAGACCACCCTCGTCTTGCATGGCGATTTGGAACCCGCCTTTGCGCGCTTTTGGCAAGACGCGAAAGAGCGGTACCGACTGGTGCAGACCGACCCGGAGCGGCCCGCGTTGCCGCCCGATACTCTGTTTCTCAGTAGCGAGCAGTTTTATAGTCTTTCGAACGCTTTTTGCCAACTGGCGATTCGCGGCGCACAGTCCGTTCGCCCTGAGCCTGCCCTAGGGCATCCAAATGCGCTGATGGGTTCAGTTCAAACGCAAGGCGTGCCAGGTTCCGATTACGTTGAATACGCCGTTTTGCCCGCCTTGGCTGCGCAGCGTGGCATGGAAGACCCACTGTCGTTGCTACGTTCGCACATCGCAGGCTCTAGCCACCGCGTTTTGATCCTGGCCGAAAGCGATGGCCGCCGCGAAAGCTTGCTGGACTTTTTGCGCGCCAGCCATGTGTCGCCACCCGCGTTTGATTCGCTGCAAGAGTTTCAAACCAGTGACGAAAAAATCGGTATTGCCACAGCGGGCCTGGCTACGGGCTTTGCGTGGGCAGAACAAGACATCGACTTCATTACCGAGACTGAACTGTTCGCCACCACAGGCAGCGCACGCAAACGCAAAAAGCAAGAACAAACGACCGACGTTGACGCGCTGATTAAAGACTTGAGCGAGCTAAAGGTGGGCGACCCAGTTGTCCACAGCCAGCACGGCATTGGGCGTTACCATGGTTTGGTCAACTTGGACATTGGTCAAAAAGACGCGCAAGGCCATGCACAAGTGCAAGAGTTTTTGCACCTGGAATACGCCGACAAAGCCCTGCTGTATGTGCCTGTGAGCCAGTTGCACCAGATCAGCCGCTACACGGGTGTATCAGCCGAAGAGGCGCCCCTGCACCGCCTGGGTAGCGGCCAGTGGGAAAAAGCCAAACGCAAGGCGGCCGAACAAGTGCGCGACAGCGCCGCCGAGCTGCTCAACATCTATGCCCGCCGCGCCGCGCGTGTAGGCCACGCCTTTAAATACAGCCCGCAAGACTACGAAGCCTTTGCCAACGACTTTGGCTTTGAAGAAACCGCCGACCAGCGCGCCGCCATTCACGCCGTCATTCAAGACATGATCTCGCCCTGCCCCATGGACCGCCTGGTGTGCGGCGACGTGGGCTTTGGCAAGACCGAGGTGGCTTTGCGCGCTGCGTTCATAGCCATCACCGGCGGCAAGCAGGTGGCCATCCTCGCGCCCACCACGCTGCTGGCCGAGCAGCACCACCAAACCTTGATAGACCGCTTTAGCAAGTGGCCGGTGAAGGTGGCCGAGGTGTCGCGCTTTCGTTCGACCAAAGAAATCAACGCCACCCTCAAAGGTTTGGCCGAAGGTACCGTAGACATTGTGGTGGGTACGCACAAGCTGCTGAGTGAATCCACCAAGTTCAAAAACCTGGGCCTGCTCATCATCGACGAAGAGCACCGCTTTGGTGTGCGCCACAAAGAGGCCATGAAGGCCATGCGCGCCGAGGTGGACATCCTCACACTCACCGCTACACCGATACCCAGAACGATGGGCATGGCGCTGGAAGGCCTGCGCGATTTGAGCGTGATAGCCACCGCGCCGCAGCGCCGCCTGGCGATTAAAACCTTTGTGCGCACCGAAGGCACTGGCGTGATACGCGAGGCCGTACTGCGCGAATTAAAACGCGGCGGTCAGGTTTACTTTTTGCACAACGAGGTAGAGACAATAGAAAACCGCCGCCAGAAGCTGGAAGAAATTTTGCCCGAGGCGCGCATAGCCGTAGCCCACGGCCAAATGCCCGAGCGTCAGTTGGAAAAGGTGATGAAAGACTTTATCGCCCAGCGCTACAACATTTTGCTGTGCTCCACGATTATTGAAACCGGTATTGACGTGCCCACCGCCAACACCATTGTGATGAGCCGCGCCGACAAGTTTGGCCTGGCGCAATTGCACCAGTTGCGTGGCCGCGTAGGCCGCAGCCACCACCAGGCCTATGCGTATTTGATGGTGCCCGACGTGCAGGGCCTGACCAGGCAAGCCGCGCAGCGTATGGAAGCGATTCAAGCGATGGAAGAACTGGGCAGTGGCTTTTATCTGGCCATGCACGACCTGGAAATTCGCGGTGCAGGCGAAGTGCTGGGCGAAAACCAGAGCGGCAATATGCTGGAGATAGGCTTTCAGCTCTACAACGAAATGCTGGCCGAAGCGGTGGCATCGCTCAAGGCGGGCAAAGAGCCGGACTTACTGGCCCCCCTGCATGCCACGACCGAGATCAACCTGCACGCCCCGGCCCTGCTGCCCAGCGACTATTGCGGCGACGTGCATTTGCGTTTGTCTTTCTACAAAAAACTGGCTACCGCCAAAACCAACGACCAGATAGACAACCTGCTGGAAGAAATTGTGGACCGCTTTGGCAAACTACCCTCGCAGGCGCAAACCCTCATCGACGTGCACCGCCTGCGCGTGCTGGCCAAGCCCTATGGCGTGGTGAAGGTAGACGCTGCGCCGGGTGTTATTACCATCGGCTTCGTCAAAAACCCGCCCATAGACAGCATGGCCATCTTGCATTTGATTCAAAAGAACAAACACATCAAACTGGCAGGTAATGACAAACTGCGCATAGAACGCGAACTGCCCGATACCAAATTGCGTGCGCAGATGGTGCGGGATGTGCTGAAAAGCTTGGGAACGCCACTCAAGGAGGCGGTTGCAGTATAAGTACGACGCACTTATACTTATAGGTACGGCTTTAGGAGTTCACGATGACTCAGGTAACCTTATATTTTGATGATGATGCAGCAGCGCGCGCGCGCGCTGGCGCTGCAGCGACCAAAATGTCGCTCAGCGGTTGGGTCACCAAATTAATAAAAGACCACACCCCGCCGGTTGATGACAACGGCTACCCGCCAGGCTTTTTTGAGTCCATCAAAGCCAGCGCTGGCATTTGGGACGACTTCCCCACCCAAGAGCAAATACGCGCCGATATAGGCCATGACCTTCCGCGTGAAAGCTATTAATGTATTTACTCGATAGCAACATCCTGATTTACTGGTTTAAAGACATGGGTAATGTGGCTGAAAATCTCAAAAAACACCCCGCCCACACCATCAAAATCCCTACGCCCGCCCTGTTTGAACTGGAATACGGCACCGCAAAGTCCAACAAGCCACAGCAACAGCGCACCCAAATTGACCTAGTCATGCAGCGCTTTGAAAGCATGCCACTAGACTACGCAAGTGCCCGTCAGGCGGGTGTATTACGCGGCTCCCTGGAAAGCCAGGGAAACACTATTGGAGCCTACGACCTGCTCATTGCAGGCATCGCTTTGGCAAATCAGTTCACGGTAGTCACCCGCAACGTGCGCGAGTTTTCCCGGGTGCCCAATTTGAAAGTAGAAAATTGGTATGACTAAGGAAATGAGGCCGCATCCGATGGCGCGATCAGGCTATCACAAATCATCGCGTCTGAATGTTAGGCCACACAGCACCGCCCACCCCATCTTTCTACCCCCACTGTCTACCAGCAGCGAGTCTGTCAAAACTGTAGGCGGCAACCAAGACGTCATCCTCACCATCCCCGGCCTGGCAGGCTTTGCCATGAAGGTGAAAGCCAACAGTGTGACCTTTCCCGATGGCAGCCGCGTTGGCACCCTGGTGGTTAGCCCCGTGACCGCAGACAAACTGCCCATGGCCCCGCCCGCAGGGGGCGCGCAGTTTGGCGTGCCCGCCTGGACCATTCAGCCCGCAGGCACCCGGTTTGACCCGCCCATCGAAGTCACCTTGCCCAACGCCAGCAGCCAACCGCCCGGTGACAACCTGCCCATAGTGCAGTGGGACCATGACCTGGGCCAATACGTAGCCATGGGCCGGGCCACGGTAAGCGAAGACGGCAGCGTGCTGGTGACCGACAGCGGCTCTGGCCTGACCAAGGCGGGCTGGGGTGGGTTGTGTCGGTATGACCCGGATAAGTGTGGGCAAAGCGAGCCGCCGAAATGTACGGATTGCCAAACATTGTTTACGGGAAGTGGGGCCTGCCCAACATGCTATGCAGACTTATCGAAAAATGGTACTAAATGTGATGGGAAAGTGTGTAACACATGCCAAGGTGGCGCGTGCAAAGCAGACCCAAGCAAGGATGGATTACGCGATACAGATATTGATGTAAACATAATAAATGTTTCCCTAGAAACGCCGTCATATAAATTTTTCAAAGATTCACTTAAAAAGTGGATCACAAGATTTGGAGGTCTTGAAATTGGTGTCAAAGGAAAATTTTCTGGCACATTAAGAGAGAGTCACATTTGCTGCAGTAAAAAAGAAGGTGCTATTTCATCAAATGTAAGCATGGGCGGAGATGTGGAGTTGGAATTTAGCTGGAACTGGCTCAAAGGCAGTGGTTTAGCTACTGCATTCACGGGACTTGATGAACTAGGTGCTTATACTAAAGTTAAACTTTTTGTTGGAACTGGTGGAGCTACCTCGGAACTCATTTGGGACGACTGCGAGAGAAAGGGCAGTGGTTTGTTAGCTGTGGGAGGTGGTTTAACGGTTGATTTTCTCAATGCAACCATAAAAGGCAAAATTCCAGTTAATGGAAGTCAAGTAGACGTTGAGTTCACACCGCTGCTGATTGGCGGTGGAGGTGGAGTTTCAACTACTGCAAAATTGATGTCTGCAAAAGCGATACAGGAGCTTGGGATCTGGCGTTGGAATGCTTTCTTGAAAGTGGCTGAATATAAATTTGGGCTTTTTAAAATTTCACTTGTAAACGTTACTGGTTCTGATAGCGGAACAGTTGATGGAGTGACCTTTCTGGGTAGTCTTTAATGCGAAAGTTTAGAGCCTTAATCTGGCGAACAATACATAGACTAATCTGGCTGTTGTGTTTGATGCCATTAGTACTTATTACGGGTTCAAATACCTACAATATTGCAAAATTCTACTTTTTTTCTACCCAATTTCTAGGTTTGGTCAATAAACATGGAGTGGATGTTGAAACCGTTGAACTAATGGGACCAAAAAACTTAGCTTCGAGCCACACACAGCTGACGCCATGGATTGAATTTACTGTAGCTACTAAAGACAGCGAAACAATAATTTGTAAAGCGGAAGGGCAGTACCCCATTTTTGGTCTATTTGTGTCAGCCGACCTGCCTATACTAAAGATTGAGTTGGAAAAATTAATTATTTCAAGTAAAAAAACAATGCAAATTTATTTGGACAACGGTGACATTAGTCACTGCGTAGTCTCGAAAAAAATTAGCAAGACATCTTATCTATTTATTTTCATCTTTATAGCTACATTACTTGCGACAGTTGCAGTTATTACTAAGCTACTTAATTCATGGATTAAATTTTCAAAGAAACGATATGTATAAAAAAATAGCCTTAAATCTGTCAACGCTAATAATTTTGACGATTTGCGCAAACAGCGGATACTGCCAAAAATTGTCCTTGCCGCAATTCAAGCAAATAATAGTAGAAACAGTTCACACTTATCAAAGCTTTTCATATGAAGGTACAGTTGACTTCATTGGTGGGGGGGCAACGCCTAAATTAGATAAACAAGGGCCAGAGTATGCCTTGGCTGAGTTTATTAATTTGATGGCTATTGGCGATGTTGATAGTGCCACCTCTAGATGGACAAGCGACTCGATTAAACTAATTTCCAAACGTAATAACCAGATACCAAAATCTGATTTGATAACAAGTATGCGCGTGCAAAATGAAGGCATAAATTTCCAATTTGTGAACAAGTTAGTTTACGGAAATTATGTGATCCTAGAACTAAAGCTATCGAAAAACCAGCAAACCAAACCCATTCCTAACGAGTCATATGCGTTAGTTAGTGAAAATTCTATTTGGAAATTGACGCAAGAATTGGCCGATGATCCCGTTATGTGTTGCAGTAACTCTAGTCAATCCAGGTTGAGAAGGGTTGGTGTACCAGGGGGCGAGTTCAAACAAGTTCTGAAAGCACTCAGTCAATAACTAATTCACTATCCGCAAAAATCTAATTAAATTTTTTAAACATAGTGTGAATCACTGCTATGAACCGTATGAACCTACATACAAAACACACTGCGGCCCAGCATCGTACGGAGAACACGCGCATTCATAATTTGTACACCTCTGATCCAGCTATTCACTATCAACTAAATAGCTGTCTGATTATGATTTATGTGAGTTGCAGGCCAAAATTATTTCGAAAAAGGCTTTCTCAACGCCTTCTACAAAGCTCAGATCTATTCACCTCCGCCCGCAACCTCACCATAATCACCGACCAGGTTGGCCGCGCCCAAGTATGGATGACGGTAGGCAAACACTCTTGTCCAAGTACCAAGGTGATCAAAGCAAGCAATTCTAAACTAGGCGAAGAAGTCACCTACACCCGCGGCTCCAACCCCTGCAAAGTAGCCCAACGCATCATCTTGTGCACCGATAAAAACGGCCTGGTCACTTTACGCCGCCAACTAGGTAACGTCGAAGGCCTGATTAGCATCAAAACCCAAGCTTTAAAATTTGAACCATTCTTACCCATCAAAATGACCTGTAGCCAGCGTCGAATATGCCCAGACAGCTATCAAAAAAATAGTATTTGTCTGTCTGCGCCTGTCACCGATTCTCTGGCTTTCGCCACACGCCATTAACGGTATGCCTATCAATTATCTTGGGCAATCTTCGTCTTGCTACGTAACCAAAAATATCTAAAAGCTACGAATATGCGAAATAAGAAACACAATACAAATGTGACGGCACCCCTGCGCAGCATGGTGAGCGCGTGGGTGCTGGTGGTTCTGGGTGGCGTGGCTGCGTTGGGGGCTTGGCCTTCGTGGGCGCAGGGCACGCCGCCTGCGCTGGATGCCAATTGCACGGTTACGGCCATGAACCGCACGGCCCCTTTGCAGGCAGATTACGGCTTTACCATTTACAACATTCCGGGTGCTGCGGCCTTTATTGGCCCCGGCACGCCGCCCCCAGCACCGCCGTTTCGCGTGCGCGCGGTGTGCTCAGACGGCACAGTGGGCGAAACCAACATAGCTTTGCCCGAGTTTGGCAGCACTGTGGTGTACACGGGTGCGATTAACGGGAACTATTGGATAGCCCACACAGAATATGCGCGAACAGCTACGAAATAGATAGTAACCATGTATTCACCTATAGAAATATTACCCAGCCTTGTTATCCGCAATGTCAAAATTCCACTGACATTGCGCCAGTTCAAACTCGCAGCTTTCGACATGGATTCCACGCTCATCAATATTGAATGTGTCGACGAAATTGCCGATGCCGCAGGGCGTAAGGCCGAGGTAGCCGCCATTACCGAAGCGGCCATGCGCGGCGAGATCGCCGATTACAAAGACTCGTTGCGCCGCCGCGTGGCTTTGCTCAAGGGTGTGCCTGTAGCGGCGATGGACGACGTGCTGCACAAGCGCTTAAAACTTAACCCCGGCGCGCAGAAGTTGACACAAACCTTCAAGTCGGCGGGCATGCATTTGCTACTCGTCTCGGGTGGTTTCACCTACTTTACCGACCACGTGCGCGACCGTTTGCAGATCGACTCCACACGCTCCAACGTGCTGGAGATTGCAGACGGCAAGCTCACCGGGCGCATGGTAGACCAGGATTGGGGTGACATTTGCGATGGCGAGGAAAAGCGCAAGATGCTGCTGGAGACCTGCGCAAAACTAGGCATTGCGCCTTCGCAGGCGATTGCGGTGGGCGATGGCGCAAATGACTTGCCGATGATGGGAGAGTCGGGTTTATCGGTGGCTTATCACGCCAAGCCCAAGGTGCGCGAACAGGCGATGGTGGCGATCAACCGGGGTGGACTGGACAGATTGTTGGAATTGTTTTCCTCCACCTGATTTAGCCTTTTTAGGCCTGTTTATAGCCTGTAGCCAGCGTAGAATATGCGCGAGCAGCTACTAAATATGTAGCAACCTGTGCACACTGCTTGGGCTGAATTACTTGGCGATCAAGTCACCGTGCACGACAGGTGCGGCCAATGGCGTTGCAGTCAATTCGGTTTTAATCGCACCCGGAGCCTCTTTGCGCGCGAACAGCGTGTACATGGTGGGCACGACAAAAATGGTGAGCAAGGTGCCCAGCGACATACCGCCCACAATCACCCAACCGATTTGTTGACGGCTCTCTGCCCCCGCGCCGGTGGCCAAAGCAAGCGGCAAGGCACCCAAAACCATGGCACCCGTAGTCATCAAAATCGGGCGCAGGCGTTGCGCTGCTGACTGCTGCACGGCTTGCCAGGTGTCCATGCCTTTTTCGCGCAACTGGTTGGCAAATTCCACAATCAAGATACCGTGCTTGGTGATCAAGCCCACCAGCGTGATAAGACCAATCTGGCTGAACACGTTGAGTGTGCCTCCGCTCCATTGCAAAGCCGCCAACGCGCCCACCATAGACAGCGGCACCGACAGCATGATGATGAAGGGGTCGATAAAGCTTTCAAACTGGGCGGCCAACACCAGGTAAATGAAGAACAGTGCCAATACAAAAACGATAGCAAGAGAACCAGACGCGTTGCGAAATTCGCGGCTTTGACCGGCCAAGTCGGTCGCGTAACCAGGTTTCAGTACCTTCTTGGCAGTGTCGTCCATAAAGGTCAGCGCTTGGCCCAGCGAATATTCTGCGCTCAGGTTGGCCGTGATGGACGCTGAGCGGCGCTGGCCAAAGTGGTTCAGCTCGCGCGGCACCACTACCTCGCGAATTTTGATGAGCGCAGACAACGGAATCATCGCTTCGTTACGCCCACGCACAAAGATTTTTTCAATGTCGTCCGGTGTGTCGCGGTCAGACGTATTGGTCTGCACAATCACGTCGTACTGTTCACCCTCGCGTTTGTAGCGCGTCACGTTGCGGCCGCCCAGCATGGTTTCTACTGCACGGGCCACTGCCTCTACACTCACGCCCATGTCGGCGGCGCGTTCACGGTCTACTTCCATTTTTAGCTCGGGTTTGTTCAGGCGCAGGTCGGTGTCTACCTGAACAAAGCCGGGGTTCTTGGCCAACTCGTCTTGAAACTGCCGTACCACCTGGCTCAGGTTTTGGTAGCTGTCAGACGTGACGATCACGTAGTTGATGGGCCGCTCGCGAAAGCCCTGACCCAGCGATGGCGGCGTGATAGGAAAAGCCGTCACGCCTGGCAGGCCACTGATGCGTCCCGACATTTCGCGGGCAATGTCAGTCGTCTTGCGGGTGCGTTCTTCCCACGGAACAGCACGGAAAAACACGTTACCTTGCGCTACGGTGGGGTTGCCCGTGACGGTGAAGATGCGGTCAAACTCTTTGTACTGCATGCCCATGCGCTCTATGGCCTGGGCATATTTGGCGGTGTAGTCAATCGTTGCGCCATCGGGGCCGTTGATGACAGACAGAATCACACCACGATCTTCCATGGGTGCCAGTTCACGTTTGATGTCTTTGAGCAGCGCCCAGGTGCCTACGCCGCTGCCCAACATCACCAGTACCACCAGCCAGCGCACCTTGAGTGCCCAGCCCAATAGTTTTGCGTAGCCACGCGTCAACGCGTTCAAGCCTGCCTCGATCCAGCGGTCATAAAACAAGGGCTTGGGGTTGTGTTTGAGCAGCAGCGAACACATCATGGGCGAAAGCGTCAAAGCCACAAAGCCAGACACCACCACGGAACCCGCCAAAGCCAAGGCAAATTCGGCAAACAAGCGTCCGGTGCGCCCTGGAGAGAAAGCTAACGGCGCATACACCGCCGCCAAGGTGAGCGTCATAGCCACTACTGCAAAACCAATTTCCTTGGCACCAATGATGGCCGCGTCAAATGGTTTTTTGCCTTCTTCGATATGCCGAAAAATATTTTCCAGTACCACAATCGCATCGTCTACCACCAGTCCAATCGCCAGTACCAATGCTAGCAAGGTCAGCGTGTTGATGGTGAAGCCAAACAAAGCCATCAGCGCAAAAGTACCGATAAGCGACACTGGAATGGTGACCAGTGGAATGATGGACGCGCGAATGGTGCGCAAGAATACAAAAATCACCAAGGCCACCAGCACCACGGATTCCGCTATGGTCGAATACACGGCTTTGATAGAGCGGTCAATAAACACCGAGTTGTCGTTGGCTACATCAATCTCGGTGCCCGGTGGCAGGTTTTCCTTGATCTTGGGGATCATGGCGCGAACAGCCGCAGACAGCTCCAGCGGGTTGGCTGTGGCATTGCGGATCACACCCAGCGTAATGGCGTCTTTACCGTTCAAACGTGTAGCGGTACGCTCAGACGCAGGGCCCTGGCGCACGGTGGCTACGTCACCAATGCGGACAGGTTGGCCGTTGACGTTCTTGATCTGGATTTGCTCAAACTCAGCGGGGCGTTGCAGGTCAGTCGCACTGGTCACGTTAAATTCACGCTGGCGGCTTTCGATACGGCCAGCGGGCACTTCAACGTTGGAGCGGCGCAGAGCATCTTCCACGTCTTGCGTGGTGAGTTTGTACGCAGCCAACTTGTCAGGGTCGAGCCAGATGCGCATGGAATATTTACGCTCGCCAAACACGCGCACATCAGCAGCTCCAGGGGCCGTTTGCAGCATGGGCTTGGCCAGGCGGTTGGCCAGGTCAGACAATTGCAGCACGTTGAGCGTGTCAGAGCTAAAAGCCAGCCAGATAACCGGGAAGGCATCGGCCTCTACCTTGGCAATCACAGGCTCGTCAATACCGGTGGGCAGGCGCTGGCGCACTCGGCTCACCTTGTCGCGCACGTCGGCGGCGGCGCTATCGGCTTCACGGCTCAAGATAAAGCGTACCGTGATCTGGCTTTGCTCCTGGCGGCTGATGGATGTAATGACGTCCACACCCTCAATGCCTGCCAAAGAATCTTCCAGCACTTTGGTAACTTGTGACTCCACCACCTCGCTGGAGGCACCCACATAGCGCGTTTCTACCGTGACGGTAGGTTCGTCAATTTTGGGATATTCGCGTACCGAGAGCTTGGCGAACGCCACATAGCCGATCAACAAAATCAACAGCGAAATAACGGTGGCAAAAACGGGGCGACGTATCGATATTTCTGGCAGTTGCATGGCGTGCTCCGAAACGGATAGCAGTTGTATTTATCGACTGGCGCTAGCGCTTGGCGATGTAGAAGCTGGTACTGCGCCAGCACTGGCAGATGGTGCACCACCACTGGGCCCGCCCAGCCTGCTCAGATCAACAATACGCACCGGCGAGTTGTCACGCTGCAAGCGTTGTTGGCCTGCAATCACGACAGTATCGCCCTCTTGCACACCTTCCGTCAACTCGACACGGCCTGGGCGGCGAATGCCAATTTTGACCTCGGTACGCTGTGATACTAGGCGTTTGCCATCCACAAAGCCTGTGAGTGGTGCCGCTGGCGGTGGTGGCGACCCTGCTGGTGCCGATGCCGCAGCCGATGCTTTAGCCGCTTCAGCCAAAGCTTTGGCCTGTTCTTCTGTCTGCTGGACAACCTTGATGATGTACTGGCGTCCGCCCTGGGGCACGATGGCTTCTTCGGGCACTGTGAGCGAATTTTCATTCACGTTGAACACCGTGGTGACACGCGCAAACATGCCGGGGCGCAAGGGGCCAGCGCCACTGCCGCCACTTGCTGCGGACCGGCCACCACCCTGCCCCGCACCTGGCCCTGTGTCAGCCGTACGCTTGGACGCAGAGTAAGGTGCGCAAGCCGCTGCTGTTGCATCTGTAGGTAGCGCACCGCCATCCACAGCAGTGGCACCCGGACCTTGCACAGGCTTGGCTGCACCGCGTGCAGGGGCTAGCGTGGCTGGCTTGGCAGCAGCTGAATCAGCACCGAGCACAGCAAATGCTGCCTGGCCCGGTGCACCAGCAGCGCGTTGCGTCAGCGGCTCGCCCGCTGTGTTGGGCAGCACGGCCCGCACCGAAATCGATCGCCCGTTGGCATCAATTTGCGGGTCAATGGCTTCGATACGTGCTTTAAATTGACGGTCAGGCATGGCGTCCAGTTGCATTTCAACTTGCTGGTTTTTACGCAGTTTTCCCTGAAAGCGCTCTGGCAATTTAAAGTCCACATACATCGACGACAAATCTTCTATGTTGACCAGGTCAGCACCGTCTTTTACATAGTCGCCAATATTGATGTTGCGAATGCCGGCCGTACCGCTAAACGGCGCCAGCATGCGCATGCGCTCCCAACGGGCGCAGCTGAGCGCCACTTGCGCCTCGGCCACCTGCAATGCAGCGGCAGACTCGTCCAGCACGCGCTGGGCCACAAAGTTTTGCGCTACCAGTTCCTGGTTACGCTTGAGGTTGGCGCGCGCAATCGACATGGACGCTTCAGACTGTCGCACCTCGGCGCGTTGCAGCACATCGTCCAGCTGCACCAGCATGTCACCCTTGCGCACACGGCCACCGTCAGCAAAGCCCATGGCCATAATGCGGCCTGCAACTTCGGGGCGCAGCATCACGTTTTGGCGCGAGCGCATGGAACCGACCGATTGCGCGTCATCTTGCAGTGTGGTCACTTCTACCTTGGCGACTTCTACACCCACTGGGCCACCAGGGCCACCGCCAGCGGCAGAGCCACGCGCACCAGACGCACCACCATTGGGAGCTGAGGCACCCGTTGCAGCCCCCACCATTTCTGTAGGCCCCGCAGGCTTTTTTTGAAACCAATACGCTGCACCCGATGCAACTGCAATACCAACCACAGCGATAACCGAATAAATTGCTTTAGAAGCCATGAAAAGTGCGTCTCATTTTTCTGGGGAACATACTAACCAGCAAATGTAGCAGGGTGTATCTGCACGCGCGTCAGTAATGCCCCTTATACAGGACCTCTATCCAATAACAAAATAACCAGCGCGCAGTCTGCTTTACACACGGTTTACATACAGGTTTACATCACGCTGGCTACGCCCTTGTTGGCCAGCATATCGGCGCGTTCGTTACCGGGCTCACCAGAGTGGCCCTTGACCCACCGCCAGCTAATCTTATGCTCGCCACCATGCACCAGAGCGTCCAACTGCTGCCAAAGTTCCACGTTTTTCACAGGTTCTTTAGATGCCGTGCGCCAGCCGCGCGCTTTCCAGCCGGGCAGCCATTCGTTAATGCCTTTGAGCACGTACTGGCTATCGACATGCAAGGTCACGTTGCAGGGGCGTTTTAAAGCCTGCAGGGCCTGAATAACCGCCATCATTTCCATGCGGTTATTGGTGGTATTGCGTTCGCCACCAAAGAGTTCTTTTTCAGTGTCGCCCGATTTGAGCCAAACGCCCCAGCCACCCGGGCCAGGGTTGCCTTTGCAGGCACCATCGGTGTAAATATCAATCGTGTTCATGTTGCTTTAGGTGAGAAAAATCGTCGTTAGCCAGCGTGTAATGTGCGCCAGGCGCTATAGAAACAGGAGCATTTGATCGGTGGGGTGCACGTCGCCACGGTGTCACCATGAGGCGCATGCCGCGCACCCGCTTGATTGCCACCACACAGTAGGCCGACCCCAATATGGGCCAATAGCGAGAGCCTAATTTGTCCATCCATGCCATGCGGTCCAGCCATGCCGGGCTGCTGACTGCTGGGCTGTAACAGCCAAAGCTGCCAGACTCGACTTCAAAGCCCAACAGGCGCAGCCAATCGCGCAAGCGCCAGTAGCCAATAAAGTCACCGCCCTGGGGCAAATACAGGCTACCAAAACCCATCCGCTGGTACATGCGCTGCCTGCGCTGCGCCCAGCCCCACAGGCTGGCGGGGTTCAGGCCAGAGATGACGATGCGCCCCTCGGGCACCAAAACCCGCTCGGCCTCGCGCAAAGTGGCGTGCGGGTCGTGGCTAAATTCAAGGGTATGGGGCATGACCAGCAAATCGAGCGAGCTGGCAGAAAAAGGCAAGGCTGCAAAATCGGCCGCAAAGTCCACCCCGGCCACCCAGTGGTGCGGCATGCGGTTTGCCCTTAATCCGGCAATCTGCGGCAGCCCCAGTTGCAAAGCATGGTAGCCAAACACGTCGGCCACAGCAGTGTCAAGCTGTGTTTGTTCCCAGCGCAGTAAATACTGCCCTGCAGGGGTTTGTAACCAGTCTTGCAAACCTATAATTTGAGCTACCATGAATATTAAAAAATCCGCCGTCCAGTTAGTTGCCTTACCCGCATTTACAGATAACTATATCTGGATGCTGCACGATAGCCAGCGCTGCCTGGTGGTTGACCCCGGCGATGCGCAGGTAGTGCAGGACGCATTGTCCACGATGTCCTTGACGCTGGATACTATTTTGGTCACCCACCATCACTCCGACCATACGGGTGGCGTTGCTGCCCTGCGTGAGGCCACAGGGTGCAAGGTGTTTGGCCCGCAGCGCGAAACCATGCCAGAACCCATACGCCGCCTGAGCGGCGGCGACGCCATTGAGGCTATGGGCCTGACTTTTCAAGTCATCGACGTGCCTGGCCACACGGCAGGCCATATTGCTTACTACTGCGCAGATACCGCTATCTGCCAAGACCAAAACCCTCTGCTGTTTTGTGGCGATACGCTGTTTTCTGGCGGCTGCGGCAGGCTTTTTGAAGGTACGCCAGCGCAAATGCTGGCATCTTTGGACAGCTTGGCCGCCCTGCCCGCTAGCACGCGGGTGTGTTGCACGCATGAATATACCCTGTCAAATCTGCGTTTCGCCAGGGTGGTGGAGCCTCATAATCAGGCCTTGGCCGACTTTGAGGCGCAATGCAAGAACTTACGGGCCCTCAATCAAATGACATTGCCCAGCAGCATTGGCCAGGAATTACAAATCAACCCTTTTTTGCGCAGTCGCCAGCCCAGTGTGGTGCAGGCTGCACAGTCAACCAACCCCACTGCCCATACGGATGTGGGTGTGTTTGCCGCCTTACGTGAATGGAAAAACAATTTCAAATGAGCTTTAACTTCAGACTTGCCACCCTGTCACTGGCCCTTGCATTCACTAGCGGGGCTCATGCCCAAACCACCTCTCCTTCTACTCCCGCGCCCCCCGCCAATCTCAGTGCCACCGCCCCTTTGGTCAGCCAGGCCACCAATGAGGCCCCTGGCGAAGAAAAAGCCATCACGATTGAGGCTGCCCCCGTCATCAAGATCGAACCCACGCCCACGCGCGAAGAACTCCCCGTGCTGCGCGGCGATATGTGGAGCCGCATTCGTGGCAGCTTTGCCATGCCAGACCTGCAAGACGAGTGGGTACAAAAGCAAGAGCAGTGGTACAGCACCCGGCCTGAATACATCACCCGTATGACCGAGCGTTCCCGCAAATACATGTACCACATTGTGGAGGAACTGGAACGGCGCAAAATGCCCAGCGAATTGGCATTGCTGCCATTTATCGAGTCCGCTTTCAACCCGCAGGCCATGTCCAGCGCCAAGGCCGCTGGCATGTGGCAGTTTGTACCTGGCACGGGCAGAGACTTTTCGCTCAAGCAAAACAGCTTTCGCGACGACCGGCGCGATGTTTTGGCAAGCACCCGCGCTGCGTTGGACTATTTGCAACGCCTGTACAACATGTTTGGCGACTGGCATCTGGCCCTGGCTGCGTACAACTGGGGCGAAGGCTCGGTGCAGCGTGCCATCAAAAAGAACCAGGCCGCAGGTTTGGGCACCCAGTACATTGACCTGACCATGCCTGCCGAGACACGCAATTACGTGCCCAAGCTGCAAGCGGTCAAAAACATTGTTGCCAACCCGCAGATGTTTAACGCCCAGTTACCCGACATTGCCAATCACCCGTACTTTCTAGCTGTCAACATCACACGCGACATCGACGTGTCGCTAGCCGCCAAGCTGGCAGACATCAAGGTAGAAGACTTCAAATCGCTCAACCCATCTGCCAATCGGCCTGTGATTTTGGCTGCTGGCACGCCGCAAATTTTGCTGCCTTGGGACAACGCAGGTCTGTTTGAAAGCAATATGGTCGCGCACCGTGGACAGTTGGCTACCTGGACAGCCTGGAAGGTGCCCACCACCATCAAGGCTGCTGACGCAGCGCAGCGTTACGGCATGGAAGAGGTGAGTTTTCGCAGCGTCAACAACATTCCGCCGCATATGCTGATTAAAGCTGGCTCTACGTTACTGGTGCCACGTTCCAGCAAGGTGCAAACCGAAGTGTCCGAGCACCTGGCCGACAACGCCCAGATGAGCCTGACGCCCGAAATTATTTTGCGCAAAACCAGTGTCAAAGCGAAAAAAGGCGACACCATCGCGTCCATTGCCAAGCGCTATAAACTCAGTGCCACTAGCGTGGCCGGGTGGAACAAAGCCAGCGCTGGCGCAGCACTGCGCAAAGGTCAAAACGTGGTGGTGTATCTGCCCGTCAAGGCCTCTACGGGCGGCAAATTTGCCAAGGCACGTATTGGCTCCAAAGGCAGCCACACTGCTGCAAAAAGCAAAGGTAAGGGCCATAGCAAAGCGATAGCCAAAGCAAAAACAGGCAAGCTAGTTGCCAAAAAAGCATCTGGCAAACCAGTCAAGCTTGCCAAAGGCTGATCAAACACTGATGTAGCCTGTTTTACCTGCCAAATTTGCCTTTTGCCAGCGCCCTATATGCGTAAGCAGCTATTAAATACATAGCAAATTAAAATACCGAAATGGGCATTCCCAACAGCTTTATCCAGGAACTCATCGCCCGTGCAGACGTGGTGGAGATTGTGGGTAAGCACGTGCAGCTCAAAAAGGCGGGTGCCAATTATTCTGGCC
The DNA here is from genome assembly GCA_043774625.1 of Polaromonas sp. Taxonomy (GTDB): domain Bacteria; phylum Pseudomonadota; class Gammaproteobacteria; order Burkholderiales; family Burkholderiaceae_C; genus JAAFIP01. The sequence continues at coordinate 75,610 of JAYVTG010000113.1, forward strand.
TGTGCCCTTTTCATGGTGAAAAAACGCCATCCTTCAGCGTAAGCCCCAGCAAGCAGTTTTACCACTGCTTTGGTTGCGGCAAAAACGGCAACGCCATCAGTTTTTTGATGGAACACAGCGGCATGAATTTTGTCGAAGCTGTGAAAGATTTAGCCCAGGGTTTGGGCATGCAAGTGCCCGACGACGAGCGCAGCCCGCAAGAGCGCGCCCGCGATGCTGCACAAAAAACCAAGCAAGCTACCTTGACTGAAGTGCTGCTAAAAGCATCAGACGCGTACCGCGAACACCTTAAGGATTCGGATCGTGGCAAGGCTTACTTCAAAGGCCGGGGACTTACTGGAGACATTGCCAAACAATACGCCTTGGGCTATGCGCCTGAAGGCTGGCGCAGCCTGGCCAGCGTCTTTCCCAACTACGACGACCCGCTTCTGGTCGAAAGTGGCTTAGTCATCGAGCGGCCAGAAGATGACCAAAACCCCGATGGCGAGAAGAAAAAATACGACCGCTTTCGCGACCGGGTGATGTTCCCGATTCGTAACGTCAAGGGCGAAACCATTGGCTTTGGTGGCCGCGTGCTGGACAAAGGTGAGCCCAAGTACCTCAATTCCCCCGAAACCCCGGTTTTCAGCAAAGGCCGCGAACTGTACGGCCTGTTTGAAGCTAGAGCCGCGCTGCAAAAGGCGGGCTACGTGTTGGTCACAGAAGGCTATATGGACGTGGTGGCGTTGGCGCAGTTGGGTTTTCCCAACGCAGTAGCCACCCTGGGCACTGCCTGCACGCCCGACCATGTGCAAAAGCTTTTCCGTTTTACTGACAATGTGGTGTTCAGCTTTGATGGCGACAATGCAGGCCGCAAGGCTGCGCGCAAGGCGCTGGACACGGCTCTTGCTTACGCCAGCGACACCCGCACGGTCAAGTTCCTCTTTCTGCCCCCCGAGCATGACCCCGACAGCTTCGTGCGCGAGCATGGCGCAGACGCTTTTGCACGCGCCATCAGCGACGCCATGCCGCTGTCACAGTTTTTCATGCAGGCGGCACGCGAAGGCTGCGACCCCGACAGCATGGAAGGCCGCGCGCAAATTGCCAGCAAAGCCAAGCCGCTGTGGCTACCCCTGCCCGACGGTACGCTCAAACGCCAGTTGCTGCGCGAAATTGCCAGTTTGGTGGCCTTGGGCGAACATGAACTGACCGATTTATGGATACCCAAAGCGCAAACTTTGTCAGGTCGCGGCAACGATTTTGACGGCAGTAACTATAAAAAAGATAGCTACTCGCGCAATAAGGACGCTGGCAGCAGCGGTATCAAGTGGGTAAAAGTCGATGGAAAGTGGAAAAAACAGGCGCCGGGCAGTTCCGGCCAATTCGAGGCGTCCCCCGGTAGCCCGCTAGCTGGCCGAACGGCACCCGTCAGTCGCGCCGACCGCGCCTTGCAAATCTTACTGCTGGACAACCCCGCCTGGGAACATTTGGGCAATGCCGAACACCATGTGCTGTGCGAACTGCCCCCCCCGCATGGCGAGCTATTTGCCTGGCTGGACGGCCAGATCATGGAACACGGCGCACAAACCTGGGGGGTGCTGTCTGAGTCCCTGCGCGGCCATGCGTATGAAAAAATCGCCCACAAACTGGTTCTGACCAGTCTGGCCAACCTCAAAACCGATGACCCAGACCCTGCAAAAGTGCAAGCCGAGGCGCTAGAACAAGCTAAAAGTGATGCCCAGGAGCTAGCGCAAATAGTCGCAGGACTAAGCCGTCGTGCGCTTGACGACGAGCTCAAAGACCTCTCCATCCGTGCAGCCAGCGACCCAGCCGCATACGCCCGTTACAAAGAACTTTTGGCACAAAAACTGGACAAAAAATCCAATTAAAAGTATAATCCATGTAACAACGCAAGAGCGACAGCAGCACCTTCCGTACCGGCCCCGAGACCATAGCGTTTCAATCCGCCACCCTCGCAAGGACTGCATTCCAAATGTTCGCCCACCCACCTTGTGTTTGGACTCTCCTGTTCCGTCTGCATCCTGGCGATATTTTGGCCCTTAACTTCAAGGTCTTGATATGACCATGGCTGGGCGGCTTTGTATTTCGTTCTTCTGTTTCGTATTTGTGAGGTGTTTATGCCCAATAAGCCAGTTCCTAAATCCGCTGCTAAACCAACGATGAAATCGGCTCCCAAAGCCGCTTCTAAACCAGTCCACAAGGTTATTGTGAAAACTGTATTGAAGCCCGCTTTGAAAGCTGCCACCAAAGCCGCACCTGTCAAAGCCAAGCCTGCAGCCCCTTTAGCCCCTTTAGCCCCTAAAGCTGCTTCGAAAGTTTCATCCGTGCCCGAATCCAAATCCCCCGTCAAAGCCAAAGTTGAAGAAAAAACCATTGCAAAGCCTGTTGCCAAAGCTGTAACCAAATCAGCAAGCCCTGCCCCCGCTAAAGCAGACCCCAAGAAAAAACCCGTTGCGGTACCGGCCTCTCCGGTCAAAGCTGAAGCCAAAGCCCCCGCCAAACGCGGACCTAAAGCCAAGGACAAAGACAAAAAAGCAGGCCCTGGGTCTGTAGATGCGGACATGGGCGACATAGAAGCCGACTTGGTTGGCGAGCCCGTAGAAGCCGCAGCAGACGGCACGGCCGAGAAGGTCAAGCCGCTGCGCATGAAACTGTCCAAGGCCAAAGAACGCGCCTTGATGAAAGAATTTGGCCTGGACGACACGGTGTTGTCTGAAGAAGACCTGGCCAAGCGCCGTCTGCGCCTCAAAGCCCTGATCAAACTCGGTAAAACTCGCGGCTACCTAACCCATGGCGAAATTTCTGACCACTTGCCCGACAAGCTGGTCGATGCCGAAACCCTGGAAGTTGTGCACTCGCTGCTCAACGACATGGGCGTGGCCGTGTACGAACAAACGCCTGACGCAGAAACCCTGCTGCTGAACAACAACGCGCCCACCGCCGCCAGCGAAGAAGAAGCCGAAGAAGAGGCCGAAGCCGCCCTGTCCACCGTTGACAGCGAATTTGGCCGCACTACCGACCCCGTGCGCATGTACATGCGCGAGATGGGCACTGTGGAACTGCTGACGCGCGAAGGCGAAATTGAAATTGCCAAACGCATTGAAGGTGGCCTGAACGCGATGATGGAGGCTATCTCCAACAGCCCGGCCACCATTCAGGAAATCTTCAACATGATGGCCGAGATTGCCGATGGCAAAGTTGTCATCTCCGCTGTGGTGGACGGTTTTAGCAATTTGAACGAAGCCGACGACTTTGTGGCGGAAGAAGACTTTGACGAGTACGACGAGGCCAGCGACGATGATGGCAAAGGCGGCTCCAAAGCCATGACCAAGAAGCTGGAAGAGCTCAAGGTCGAGTCATTCCGCCGTTTTGACATCTTGCGAAGCCTGTTTGAAAAACTGCACAAGATTTACGACAAAGAAGGCTACGGCGGCCCTGCCTACGTGAAGGCGCAAAAAGCCGTGACCGAAGAGCTGATGAATATCCGCTTTACGGCCAAGAGCATTGAAAAACTGTGCACCCTGGTGCGCGGCCAGGTGGACGATGTACGCAAAAAAGAGCGCGAGCTGCGCCGCATTATTGTGGACAAATGCCACTATCCTCAAGCTGACTTTATCCGCGAGTTCTCTGGCCGCGATAAAAACAACCATAAAGTAGCCTCGCATCTGCTCGACCTTAAATGGGTTGAAAAACAGGCTGCAGTTGGCAAGCCCTGGTCTGCCACCATAGGCCGTTATGTTCCGCCGATTCAGGAAATTCAGCAAAAGCTGGTAGACCTGCAAGCCCGCGTGGTGGTGCCGCTGGACGAGCTGAAGGACATCAACAAGCGCATGAACGACGGCGAGCGCGGTTCACGCGCGGCCAAGAAGGAAATGATCGAAGCCAACTTGCGTTTGGTTATTTCTATCGCCAAGAAATACACCAACCGTGGCCTACAGTTTTTGGATTTGATCCAGGAAGGCAACATCGGTTTGATGAAGGCGGTGGACAAGTTTGAATACCGCCGTGGTTATAAATTCTCTACCTATGCCACCTGGTGGATTCGCCAGGCCATTACCCGTTCTATTGCCGACCAGGCGCGCACCATCCGAATTCCGGTGCACATGATCGAAACCATCAACAAGATGAACCGTATCAGCCGCCAGCACTTGCAAGAGCACGGCTTTGAGCCAGATGCTTCATTGCTCGCCGAGAAGATGGAGATTCCCGAAGATAAGATCCGCAAGATCATGAAGATCGCCAAAGAGCCGATCTCGATGGAAACACCGATTGGTGACGATGACGACAGCCACCTGGGCGACTTTATCGAAGACGGAGCCAACACCGCGCCGCTGGAAGCCGCGATGCAAGCTGGCCTGCGCGATGTGGTGAAAGACATTCTGGACGGCCTGACACCGCGCGAAGCTAAGGTGCTGCGCATGCGCTTTGGTATCGAGATGTCGACCGACCACACGCTGGAAGAAGTAGGCAAGCAGTTTGACGTGACGCGCGAGCGCATTCGCCAGATTGAAGCCAAGGCGCTGCGCAAGCTCAAGCACCCATCGCGCTCTGACAAGCTGCGCAGCTTTATCGACACGCTGTAAATTATCAAGCGCTGTATGCACACAGCCCACCCTCATGTCCACGCCAGCGTCTTGCTGGCAGGCATGGCGGTGGGTTTTTTCATGGCGGCAACCGTACAGGCGCAAGACGCTGCAGGTGCTACAGGTGCTGCGACGCAAGTCGGCATGCGTATCATGCTAGACGGCTCCCGTGGTAATTGCATTGCGTGCCATGCGTTACCCGGCGTTACAGGCGTAGCCAGTACCTTTGGGCCTACCCTGGCCAAAGTAGGTGAGCGCTACAACGCTGCACAACTGCGCCAGTGGGTGACAGACGCCCGCAAAATCAAACCCGACACCCTGATGCCGCCCTTTGGCACGACCGAGGGTACGCTGCAAGCCATGCGCAGAACCCCCATACTGACGGAAGACGAGATCACCCAGGTAAGCTTGGCCTTGCAAGCGTTGCGCTAAAACCTGCACAATACACCAACCATGCAATACAACTACACCCTTGACCGCCGCACCTGTCTGGGCCTTGCTGCTGCCCCACTGTTGCTACCCTTGGGTGCTTTTGCCCAGCAAGGTGTGAACGTGAGCGCTGCCGAATTGAAGGCGCTCAAGCTCAAAGCAGACGGCATCCAACTGGACTTTCCGCCGCTGGCTGACACAGGGTTTTCTGTGCCCCTGCATGCCGACATTCAAGCCCCGGCCAACTTGAAAGTGCAAATGGTAGAAGTTTTTCTGCCCGAAAACCCCAACACACGCGCCATCAAGCTGCGACTGGTAGAACCGCAAGCACACTATGTCTTCACTACGCGGCTGCGCTTGGCTGCCAGTCAGGACGCCTGGGTGCTGGTCACGATGACCGATGGTAGCCAACGTGCAGCAAGTGCACCCACCATCATCACGTCATCGGCGTGTTTTGACGGGAGCTAGGAGCGCGACATGGCTACACAATACCCCTCGCGCCTGTCATTTGCCGGAACCGTGCGCCCAGGCAACACCATTGAAGCGCGCTGGATCGTCGGCCATCCGATGGAAACAGGTTTTCGCCTGGATGATTTTGGCAGACGTATCGACAGAAACGTGATCATCATCGTGCGCGTGCTGCTGAACAACAAGCTCATTCTGGACATAGAAACCGGTTCTGGCATGTCGGCTAACCCGTACCTGGCCTTCCCGCTGCAGGTGCCATCCGAAGGCGGCACACTGAGCGTTGAATGGCAGGATGATGCAGGAAGGCGCGGCAGCGTGCAGCAATTGCTTTTGCTTGAAAAATGAATGTGTTTTTAGTTCAGAAGAAAGTGTGCTTAAAAGCGGCGCTACTTTTGATTGCTACGACGCTGCTGGGCAACATGGCTCACGCCGCAGATTGGCCAAGCAGCCCACAACTGAGCGGCAACGCATTTTTATCGCCCGGCCTGGTCGCACTGCAAAATGATGCCACCAACAGCCCTGTAGCTGTATGGCTGGACAAAGGCACCGCACTGTGGAGTGCGAGCACGGGCTCTAGCTGCCAAAGCTGCCACGGCCCCATCAGTACCATGCAAAAGTCTGCTTCGAGTTTTCCGCGCTTGTCGCCAGATGGCAAATCGCTCATCAACCTGGATGATCAAATCATCAACTGCCGCAAGCGTTCTGGTTACACCCAGGACAAGCTGGAAGACGAGGATGTGTTGGCGCTCAGCGCCGTCTTGCACCAGGCAGCCATGGGACAAACCATCAACCTGCAGCCGCCTGAAGGCCACAAAGAACAATGGCAAACTCGTTTAAACCAAGGCGCAAAGATGTACACAGCTCGTCTGGGCCGTATCAACCTGGCTTGCGTACATTGCCATGACCAGGGTGTGGGCCGCCAAATGCGCAGCGACGTCATCAGCCCAGGCAACCCCACAGGCTTTCCCATCTACCGCATGAGCTGGCAGCGCCTGGGCAGCATAGACCGGCGTTTGCGTGCCTGCTATTCGGGCGTGCAAGCCGTATTGCCACCAGCGGGCGACCCCGTGCTGCGCGACCTGGAGCTGTACCTCAAGGTGCGCGCCAACGGTATGCTGCTGGATGGGCCTTCGATCAGGCGCTGAAGCGCAGTTTTAAAAGTACGTAAGGAGCGTTTGCGCTGTCTGGCACTGTGCGTGGGCGGATACCTTCGTGTCCTCCGCCAGGTTATAGGCCTTGGCTTCTTGTCAGCTTTTGTACCTGGCTCCCCCTTTTACCTACGGTATCCGCCCACGCACAGTGCCAGACAGCGCAAACGCGTGGCTTGGTGGGGTGGCCGTGTGTGGTTGTGTACCAACCCCCTCAGTTCGGGCGTATGCCGAT
>JAYVTG010000114.1:0-15059 GCA_043774625.1 Polaromonas sp.
GCCCGCAGGATCGGGCCGACGGGTTGCTTTGCGTAGCGACATAAAGAAGGAGCCCGAAGGGCGGGTGACAGTCGCGTAGCACTGCCACCGCGCGAGGCCCTTGGTGCTCCACATGCCTGCCTAGATTATTGCCAACGCGGGATCGAATCGTCCTTCAGTTGTCCCTTGCGTGCCGCGTAGTCCGGCATGATGGATTCCACTGTGCTCCAAAAACGTGGGCTGTGGTCCATCACGCGCAAGTGCGAGAGTTCGTGCACCACCACATAGTCAATCACCGCCATACGAAAGTGGATGAGCCGCCAGTTAAGGCGGATAAACCCGTCGGACGTAGCGCTGCCCCAGCGGGTGCCCGCGTTACTGAGCGACATTTTGTTCCAGCGCACCTGCAATTGGGGTGCAAACAAATTCAGGCGCTCTTCAAAAATACGCTTGGCTTGGCGCATGAGCCAGGCTTGCACGGCATCGCGGATGCGTTCTGGCGCTGCGTCATGCGGCAAGCCAATGTGCAGCGTTAGCTTGGGCACGCCGGGCAGCGCCTGGGCGTCGGTATGCAACTGCGCGTTACCGTCTTTGCTGGACGCATACGCGTGGCGCGGGTCGATCACCACAATCACTTGCTCACCCAGGAAGGGCACCAGTGTGCCGTCTTTCCATTCAATGCGCGACGACTCTATCTTTTGGTGTCGCTCGCGTGATTCGCTGAGCTTTTTCAAGATCCAGTTGGTTTTTTCTTGCACCGCTTTGTCGATTTCATACAGTGGCACCCAGCGCGGTGCGTTGACGGTAAGCCCTTCTACACCCACACTAAAACCAATCGTTTTACGCTTTCCGCGCTTGAATTCATAAGCCACAATGGAATTACCCACACGCGCCTGGCGCGACGCACGCGGATGCGCAAACGCCGCAGGATGCATAACGCTGGACAGTGGTTCTGCGGGAACAGAAGCTGCGACCAGTTCAATCACCTTAGGTTGATTTGCTATATTTTCAGTAGCTGCTTGCGCAATATCTACGCTGGTTATCGGCACTTTTTTGTCTAAAACCAAAGATGCAACAGTATCTGAGAACAAATCCAGTGTGAGTTGAATCAAGCCGCGCATGGTGGGTATGCTTGGATACGCTCAGGCCCGCGCCGTGGCCTGCTTGGCCGCGTAAGCCTCAGGGTCAATCTCGCGCATTTTGGCTTCGATCCAGGTTTGTACTTGCTGCATCAACTCATCTGGCTGACGGCCTATGCTGCTGATGGCAGGGCCAATCACCACGTCTACCACGCCCGGGGTTTTGATAAAGGCTTTGCGTGGCCAATGGCGTGCGCAGCTCACCGCAATCGGCACCACAGGGCGGCCCGTTTCGCAGGCCAGGCGCGTTCCGCCCGACTTGTAGGTACCCGTCTCACCGCGCGGAATGCGTGTGCCTTCTGGGAACATGATGACCCACACGCCATCGGCCATCACACGTTTGCCCTGCGTCACCACTTTAGAAAATGCCTCAGATTTTTTGCTACGGTCGATATGAATCATGTCCATGCGCGCCATGGCCCAGCCAAAAAACGGCACATACAACAACTCGCGTTTAAACACATAGGCCAGCGGGTGCGGCATGATGGAGGGCATCAAAAAAGTCTCTAGCGTGGACTGGTGCTTGAGCAGCAAAATCGCGCCGTCCTTCTCGCCCTGCGGCAAGTTCTCCATGCCTGTAATGCGCCATGAAATGCCGCAAATTTTGGTCAACCCCCACATGGCGCATTTGAGCCAGCCTGCGCATAACCAGTAGATTTTGGTGGGGCTCAAGAATAACGACGCAATCAACACGCATATCGCCCAGGGCACCACTGTGATGATCATCCACAGCATGTGCAAGGTAGAGCGAAAAAACGAGAGTAAGGTGGTCATTGTGATTTTTACTTTTCAGGTCGGGCGCAAAATAATGTCTGCAAACGCAGCCAAGTCTGCATGCACCTGGGTGTTGGCAGGATAGTCTGCCGTCAATTCCTGATTGCAGTACACGGCACCCTTGCCCGTCAGCACCAAATGCGGCTTGCAGCCTACGGCCACCCCGGCAACCAGGTCACGCAAGCTGTCGCCCACAGCATGCACGGGGCTGGCCGTGTTGCTTTGCGGTACTTCCAGGTCAATGCCATAGCGCTCCAGAATTTGTTCAAACAAACCGGGCAGGGGCTTGCGGCAATGGCAGGCATCTTCTGGCGTGTGCGGGCAGTAGAAAACCGCATCAATCTTGCCTCCCTGCGCGGCCAGTAACTTATGCATTTTGGTGTGCATGGCGTTCAGCGCCGACAAGTCAAACAAGCCGCGGCCCAGCCCCGACTGGTTGCTGGCCACCACCACATGCCAGCCCCCGTGGTTCAGCTTCGCAATGGCCTCTAACGCGCCAGGCAGCGGCACCCACTCGTCCGCAGATTTGACAAAGTCGTCACGGTCTTCGTTGATAGTGCCGTCGCGATCAAGGATGATGAGCTTCATTGTGGTTCGCTATTAAGCCGCCAGCTTGGACAAATCTGCCACGCGGTTCATGGCCTGGTGCAAGCTAGCCAGCAGGCCGAGGCGGTTGGCGCGAATGGCGGGGTCTTCGGCGTTGACCATGACTTTGTCGAAGAACTCGTCTACCGGGGCCTTGAGTGCTGCCAAGGCTTGCAAATTACCGGTGTAATCGCCTAAAACCCAAGCAGAATCTGCGCGAACAGCTACAGATTTAAGAGCATTAGCTAGTGCAAGCTCTGCGGGCTCTTGCAGCAAAACGTCGTTGATTTTGACCTCGACGGTGGTTTCAGATTTTTTGAGGATGTTACCTACGCGTTTGTTGGCGGCTGCCAGCGCGGGAGCTTCTGAAAGTTTAGAAAAAGCACGCACAGCGACCAACCGCTGCTCAACATCAGCTAACTTGGCAGGGCGTATCGAGAGCACAGCATCAACCTCTTGGGCACTGTAGCCGTGCTCGCGCAATGAACCAGCAAAGCGGTCGTATATAAAATCCAGCAATTTAAGTATCGTTACAGGCGAGCGGCATTCGCTATCGTCTGGCCAATCAACTTCCAAGCCAATGCCGCAAGCTCGTGCGATCAAAACCTTCAAATCAAGTGACAAATCGCGCTCTACCAGCATGCGCACCACACCCAGCGCGTGACGGCGCAAGGCAAACGGGTCTTTGTCACCCGTTGGCAGGTTGCCAATACCGAACATGCCTACCAGCGTTTCCAGCTTGTCCGCCAACGCGACGACAACGCCTGCTAGGTTGCGGGGCAACGCGTCGCCCGCAAAGCGCGGTTTGTAGTGGTCTTCAATCGCATCGGCAATATCGGCAGACAAACCGTCGTGGCGGGCATAGTAGCCGCCCATAATGCCTTGCAACTCGGGGAATTCGCCCACCATGTCGGTCACCAAATCGGTCTTGGCCAAACGCGCCGCTGTGTCTGCCTGCTTGGCCAACACATCACCGCCCAATTGCTGGCCTATGGCTTTGGCAATTTGCCTCACGCGTTCCATGCGCTCGCCCTGGCTACCCAGCTTGTTGTGGTACACGATTTTTGACAAACCATCGACGCGAGACTCCAGGGTCTTTTTGCGGTCTTGGTCAAAAAAGAATTTTGCATCCGCCAGGCGCGGACGCACCACGCGTTCGTTACCTTGCACCACGGCACTGGCGTCTGTGGGGCTGATATTGCTGACGACCAGAAACTGGTTAGTCAATTTGCCTTGCGCGTCCAGCAACGGGAAGTACTTTTGGTTTGCCTTCATCGTGAGGATGAGGCATTCTTGCGGAACGTCCAAAAATTCTTTTTCAAACTCGCAAACCAGCACGTTAGGGCGCTCGACCAGGGCGGTGACTTCGTCTAGCAACGCATCATCTTCAATCGGGCGATATCCGTTCTGGCTGACCTTGTCCAAGCCCATCTGCTCAGATACTTTGGTTGCCGCCGCTTGCAACTGCCGCGCAATCTCAGCCTTGCGCGCCGCAAAACTCGCAATCACCGAACCGTCCTTTTCCAGCACCGCAGCATAGCTGTCCGCGTCTTTCAGCACCACAGGATCGACTGCAGCTTCAAAACGATGGCCGTGTGTGGTGTTGCCGGCCTTGAGCCCCAGCGCCTGCACAGGCACCACGTCGCTGCCATGCAAGGCCACCAAGCCATGCGCGGGGCGTACAAAACTGACCGACGACCAGCCGGGCAGCTCGCAACCCGTCTCCAGTTGGTAGCTCATTACCTTGGGGATGGGTAATTTGGCTATTGCCAGCGCCAATGCTTCACCAAGCGCTACTAATAACGTAGCGCCTTGCTGCTGAGACTCATAAAACAATGCCTCTGCCTTGCCATCCATCACGCGCTTCAAGCCAGCTACTGCCGATGCATCAGCACCCAGGGCTTGCAACTTTTTAAGTAAAGCGGGGCTGGCGTTACCAGTAGAGTCCAAACCCACAGCCACAGGCATCAGCTTTTGCGACACCGCTTTGTCTGCACCCTTGGCGGCGACCGCCGTGATGTGCGCAGCCAACCGCCGTGGTGACGCAAACGTGGTCAACGCTGAATCAGCGGTACACATGCCAGCCGCACGCAGTTGTTCATGCAGCACCGCGCCAAACGCCTCGCCCAGCTTCCTCAACGCCTTGGGCGGCAGTTCTTCTACAAACAGCTCAACGAGAAGGTTTTTTTTAATCATTCCACTATTCCAATTCAACTTCAAACACTACACCGTCACCAACTCCAGCCCCATTTGCAGCGCTTGCGCATTCAACGTTTTGTCAAAACTCAAAAATTGACCACATCCCACACGCTGCGCCACCACCAAATGCAAAGCATCTCCGCCTCTGATTTTTCGACCAACATCCTCACACATCAGACTGGCCTCGTGAAAATCTGCATCTTCACACGATTGGGCGGCCACACCGCCTATCGCGATCAAATTGCGAAGCGCCTGGCAAACCTGCGAAACCGTCTCTTGCGAGATTTCGCCTCGGCGTGACTTGATCGACATCGCACTGGCCACCTCAACGACTGTCCAATGCGCAGTCACCATCGGCGCGCCTTGCTCCATCCAAGCAGCCACAGCGGCAGATGTTTTTTCATGCCCCAGCAAAGCAATCCACACACTGGTGTCCACGTAACAAGTCATCTCAGTAACGGCTCAATTCGTCTTTGCTCACAGGCTGCGTGATGGGCATGGTTTCATGTAGTTTTCTCAGAGATGCAAGCCACGCTTTGCGCTTTTCAAGCGCCTTCGCATCCACCGATAAACCCAGTCGCCCCGGCCCCAGCGCCTCGGCCTGAACGCGGTCGCCCTCATTCAAGCCCAGTTGCCGAACCAACTCCTGCGGCAGTCGCATGGCCAAACTGTTGCCCCAACGGTTGATTTGTAGTTCCATGGCTAAGCTCCAAAAATGTAGAAACAAGTATCTACATTGTACCGAAATCGTCGGATTGCGTGCGCAAGTCAGCGGGAGCTGACTGCGCTTGGGCCAAAGTTGCCACCCATGCCTGATAGCGGTCAAACAGCAGTACAACGCAGTTGCTCATACAACACCATTGGAAAAGGGATCATAAAAGTGGCGATTTCCAGACCCATCAGGCGGCCTTCTTTGCCATCTGCTCGACCCATTCACGCGGGGCGAGGGGAAAGCCCAGGCGTTCGCGGCTTTCGTAATAGCTTTGCGCCACGCTACGCGAGATATTTCTGATTTTGCCGATATAGGCGGCGCGTTCTGTCACGCTGATGGCACCGCGTGCGTCCAGCAAGTTAAAGCTGTGCGCGGCTTTCAACACCTGTTCATAGGCGGGTAGCGCGAGTTGTTGTTCCATCAAATACTTGGCCTGCTTTTCGTGCGCAGCAAAGGCGGTAAACAAAAATTCTGCGTCGCTGTGCTCAAAGTTATAGGTGGATTGTTCGACCTCGTTTTGCTTGTACACGTCGCCATACGACAATGTGGACAGCACTTTGCCGTCTGCATCTTTGGTGTCTGTCCACGTCAAGTTGTAGACGTTGTCCACCCCTTGCAAATACATGGCCAGGCGCTCCAGGCCGTAGGTAATTTCGCCGGTAATGGGTTTGCAGTCAATGCCGCCCACTTGCTGAAAGTAGGTGAACTGGGTGACTTCCATGCCGTTGAGCCACACTTCCCAGCCCAGGCCCCAGGCACCCAGGGTTGGGTTTTCCCAATCGTCTTCTACAAAGCGAATGTCGTTCTTTTTGAGGTCAAAACCCAGCGCTTCGAGGCTACCCAAATACAGCTCCAGGATGTTGGCCGGCGCGGGCTTCAAGACCACCTGGTACTGGTAGTAGTGCTGCAAGCGGTTTGGGTTCTCGCCATAGCGGCCATCTTTGGGGCGGCGGCTGGGCTGCACGTAGGCGGCCTTCCAAGGTTCGGGGCCTAACGCTCTTAAAAACGTAGCGGTATGTGATGTACCCGCACCGACTTCCATGTCATATGGTTGCAAAAGGGCGCAGCCTTGGTTGGCCCAGTAAGTCTGCAGGGTAAGAATGATTTGTTGAAAAGTCAGCATGTGTCGATTTTAACGGGCTTTACGGCGCCTGAATGCCATTTTGAGCAAGAAATTGACTCCTTGCCAGCGTCAAATATGCGCAAGCAGCTATAAAAAATATAGCAAACTATGATGATATTACTGTACCCCAACCAGCTTGCGGCGATCGCCCAGGCTGCTGGCAGATGCCTATAAACGCGCACCCGAAGCGTCACGCGGAACGCGGCGCACAAAGGCCCATACCATCACGGCAATCGCCAACAGCCACAGCGGCCAGTGGCCCATGCGGCTGGCCCATTGCGCATAGGGCGTCATGCCCGTGCGGCCTTGTACTGTACCGGTCAATACCCCCAGCGTGTGGCGCGGCAGGCTGGCGGTTACCACGCCACGGTGGTCGATGATGACCGTGGGCCCCGTGTTGGTGGCGCGCACCATGGGGCGGCCCAGCTCAATCGCGCGCATGCGGCTGATGTGCAAATGCTGGTCGATGGCGATGCTGTTGCCAAACCAGCCGATATTGCTCAGGTTGACCAATACCGTGGGTGCCGTTGCGCTGTCTTTGAAGCGTGCAGCCAGCTCGTCGCCAAACAAATCTTCATAACAAATATTGGGGGCCCAGCGCTGGCCCGCAAATTCAAAACTTGGCTGGCCCACAGCGCCACGGTTAAAGTCGCCCAGTGGAATGTCCATCATCTGGGTGAACCACTTGAACAGCGGTGGAATAAATTCGCCGAAAGGCACCAAGTGGTGTTTGTCGTAGCGGTAAGGCTGTGGCTGCATCACATTCACCGCGCTTGGCAATTTGACAGGTGGCAGGCCTATGACCGAGTTGGTGTAACCGTCTAGATAGCTGCCCAGCGGAATGCCGATGATGGCGGCTTGACTGGCCGTTGCGTTGGTTTTGTCGAAACGATCTTTGAGCTTTTTCCAATAGCCTTCGGGCAACTGCTGGGGCAGCAAGGGAATGGCCGTCTCGGGTGCCACCACCACGGTGGCCGTACTGGCGAGCAGCTGCTGGGCATACCATTGCAGCGCAAAAGGAATGCCTTTGGAATTGTCGAACTTTTCGCCTTGGGGAATATTGCCCTGCAACAAAGAAATGGTGGTGCTAGGGCCTGAGTCTGACGCAGGCTCAGCCAGCCACACACCCGACACACCCGACACACCCGATACACCCGATACACCCGATATACCAGATACACCCGAGACGCCCACAGCCAACAAGCCGCCCAACACGGCCAGGCGCAAAGCCGCCATGCCAGCCGCTTTGGGCGTGCGCACATACGCCACACTGGCCAGCAGGGCGGCGACCACACTTGCCAAAAACCCGATGCCATACACCCCTAGCCTTGCCGCATAGCCCGCCAGCGGCCCGTCTACATGCGCGTAACCGCCAGCCCCCCAGGGAAAGCCGGTAAACCAGGTGTCGCGCGCCAATTCTGCAAACAACCACGCTGCTGCAAAAACTATAGCTGCTTGCGCAGGTTTGGCGCTGGCTTGCGGGCTATATCGTCGGCAAAAGCCACACACTGCCGCGTAATATAGGGCCAAAAACCCGCACAGCGCCAAAACTGCACCACCAGCCAATGGCGACGCCAACCCGCCAAAGTCATGCATGGAGATGTAAAGCCACCAGGTACTGCCCACCAGCCAACTGGTCGCAAACAGCCAGCCCAGTAGCGCAGCCGTTTTGGCAGACTGCGCATGTTGCACCAAGCCAACCAGCAGCGCTAAAGACGCTATTTGCAACCACCACTGCGGCTGGCCATTCCAGGGGGCGGCGATGGAACAGGCCTGCGCCAACCCGGCCGCAACCGCTGCGGGCTGCGACACTACCAAAAACCAGGCACGCGTTTTCAAACGGTCACCCGCGCGTTGCCAGATGCAAGCAAAAAAGTCATCAGCAGCATCAGCTTAAACGGGCGACACCTTGAACCACTTGACCGCTCCACCCTTGGTCAGCATCACGACAAACTGCAAGTTAGATAGCACCAAACGCTCACCGCGCTTGGGCACGTGGCCCATTTGGTGGGCGATGAGGCCGCCGATGGTGTCAAACTCTTCATCGTCATGCGCCTTCAGTTTCACGCCAAAGGCTTCGACAACGCGTTCGACCGATGTCTCGCCGTTGACGCGGTAGGTTTTGTCGGCCAAGGCGTAAATGTCGCCATCTTCTGCGTCTACGTCATCAAATTCGTCTTCAATTTCGCCGACGATTTGTTCCAGCACATCTTCGATGGTGATGAGCCCGGCCGTGCGGCCAAACTCGTCAATCACCATGGCCAGATGGTTGCGGTTACCGCGAAATTCACGCAACAGGTCGTTCAGACCCTTGCTTTCGGGCACAAACACCGCTGGGCGCAGCAGGGCGCGAATATTCAGCTCGGGCGCGCGTTGCAGCTTGAGCAGGTCTTTGGCCATCAAAATGCCGATGATGTTTTCGCGCTCGCCCTCATACACCGGAAAGCGCGAGTGCGCGGTGTCGATGATCAGGTGCAACAGATCGTCGGGCGGCGCGTCGATGTTGACCAGGTCCATGCGCGGCGCGGCCACCATCACGTCGCCAGCGGTCATCTCAGACATGCGGATCACGCCCTCCAGCATGGCGCGGCTTTCGGCGTTGATGACCTGGTTGTCTTCGGCCTCGGCCAAAGTCTCGATCAGCTCGTCCTTGCTGTCGGGGCCGGGGTGGATGAATTCGGCCAGCTTTTGCAAAAAGCCACGCTTATCGACGTGTTTTTCACCAAATCTGCTGTGGTGCCCTTGTGCGGCCCCCTTGTGCGCTAGGGCGGTAGGCAGCTTATAGTGATTGCCTTGCGGCGCGGGAAGATGGGGGTCAGACACAGCGGGTGTGCAGGTAGTTAATCAACACTACAGCATAGCCGATTTACAGGCATGTTTCATGCCCTGTTTTAGTCTGCCGAATCGTGCCGCCCGTTGCGTACCCCCGTGCGCACTTCTTGCACGGTGGCCAAAATTATCCGTCCCTTGCCACCCTGGATACTGCCTGGTCGCCAAACAGCGCAGGCTTGAACTGCTTTTTTAGGTTCAAATAAAAGTACAAGCCATGCTCTAGTACGAAAGAGATCATGCATATTGCAAAATACTTATCAACACATCCTTTTAATCGATTAAACTAAAGTTGTAATCAAATATGCAACGACTTGCGTCTGGCGGATATTTTTTGTAATTTTTCACCTTTTTTAGTTTTTCATTTGAAAACAATCGATCAATTCAAACACAACCCAAGGAGATAAACACCATGACAAACACCTGGAGATTTCTTGCCACACTGCTGCACAAATTGCAGCACATGGGCCAAAGCGGGCTCATGCGCCTGCTTGCAGCTGCTGGCATTAGCCTAGCGTTACTGACTGCCTGCGGTGGCGGCGGCGAGGGCAGCAGCATGCAAAAAGTCTTCGATGTGGCTGCGGACCGCGCCCCGATTCGTGGCGCTACGGTTAGCGAGGGCAGCATCCAAAAAGTCATCGTCACGGCTGCGGACGGCACCCCGATTCGTGGTGCTACGGTTAAAGTGGGAAAAGTTAGCCAAAGCACCACTGGCCTTGGTCTGGCTGGTTTTACTGTCGAAGGCAAAGAAGTGACTACTTGCGGAGCGTGTACAAAAACTCTGGCCGCACCCAAAGGTCATGGCATTGATCGTGAAAAAGATAAGAACGACAAGGACAACGACGACGATAAGAAAGATAAAGATAAAGATAAGAATACTATTTTGATAGATGTTTCTGCCCCTGGTTTTGTCTCAAGCCAAGTATCAGTACCCACGAAAAACAACGGCACGTACCGAGTTGCTCTCAAAACCATTGGTGAGACGCTCCAAATCTCCTCCATTGAGCAAGCGCAAACCTTCACTGGCAGCACCTTGGGTGCGCAAATCACCGTACCGGCCAACGCCTTCGTCAAAACCACAGGCGCCGGCACAGCCACCACCACCACGCTGGCCATCGGCAGCGCCACGCTGGAGGTGACCCCTTGGGACATTCGCACCGACTTGGCAGCCATGCCTGGCGGCGGACGCGGCATCGACGCAGCAGGGAATAACGTTGATCTCATCAGCGCCGGCATGCTCACCGTGAACTTCAAAGACGCAAGCGGCTCACACCTGCAACTGGCCGTTGGCAAACAAGCCAACATCCAAATGGACTTGCCCGCTGGAACCACCAGCATTAACGGCGTGACCCTTACCGTAGGCGTGAACATTCCCTTGTGGACATTTAACGAAACCCGCGGCCTGTGGATTGAAGAAGGCGTAGGCAAAGTCATCGCATCAGCCACCTCGCCCTCTGGCTTGGCGGTGTTTGGCACGGTGTCGCACTTCTCTACCTGGAACTGGGACTTTAAATTCAATGGCGGCGGTACAGTGACGGTGCAGTGCGTCTCCGCAGCGGGTGCAATTGTGCCTTGCGCGATCAGCGCTGATGTCGTACTACCTGATGGCTCAAGCTTTACGAGAAGCAGCTACGCCGATGGCCCAGTCACCATTATCAACATGCCAGCATCGGCCAGCATCACGTGGAAGGGTCTAACTGCCATTGGCCTGCAAGGCACGGCAGTTTCGGGTGTCAACACTACGGTGAACATCCTCATGAGCTCACCAACCACCAGCGTCGATGCCATCTGCAAAAAGCCAGACGGCACGGCAACTGAGTGTAAGGTCGAAGCAGCCTACAACGGCGCACCAGGCAACCCCACCAAGACTTACACCCTAGGTGTATCAGGCGCGATCATTGAGAGCGTTTACACAGGCGTCACTGGCATCAGTTGGAAGGCCAGTACCATAATCGCCGTCCTTGAAGGCACAGACCTTGTTCGTTATGAAGGCACGGCCAGCTCAGCAGTGACAGGCTCGGTAACGATCACCTTGGGTAACCGTGTCGTGATCAATCCAAATGCGCGCACCGTCCAGGTGACTTGCTCCACAGCCCCGCCACCGTTTGTAAACCCAGCGAATTGGATTACTGCAACTGGGGCTACTTGCAATGTTACAGTAAACATCTTTGATAACTCTAACACGGGAATTTATACGTCGACCACGACGATTCCCGTCAATACGTCAGGCCCGATTGTGGTACCCACGCTGCCTGGCGCGAACTTCATTATCTTATCGAATAACGCGTGTTCGTATTCCAATCGTTCAAAATACCTTGATATTGACATCACCAACAACCAAAATATTATTCTTTATTTTGGTTGTATCCCTATTTAAACCCGCTTCCCCTTGAAAAAAGCCATGCATCTGCATGGCTTTTTTCATTGGCGCGCTGGTTCAACTCCTCAGTTTCAGATTACGGTAAACCTATTTCTGGCAGTTGACAGGATATAAACGCGCTGTAAGCTAGATTCAGAGTCAATCGGCGCTCAAGTCAGCTACAACCCACACAAGCCGGGCAGACCCAGCCCCATTCGTTACACACCCTACTGGGTGGGTAACCTGCGCTCGGTGCTTGATGTTGTGCTGGTCAGCCCCAGCAAAGAGCACAGCACAGGCAAAGCGCGCCCGGGCTTGATGGTGTGCTGGACAAGCTTGACGCCACGCAGCGCCCAGCTATTCTGCCGAATCGTGCCGCCCGTTGCGTACCCCCGTGCGCACTTCTTGCACGGTGGCCAAAAACTCCCAAAACCGCTTAGCTTGCAGCTTGAGTTGAAAATCCACCTCGGCCAACCGGTCTTCTACCACCTCGCTCACGCGGCTGTCGATACTGGCAGGGGGCAGCTTGAGGTAGGCCTCGCTCTCTGAACCATCGCGCTCCACCAGGGCACCGGCGTTGCGTGCAATTTTTAGCATGGCGGTGTTTTCGCTCAAGGCGTGGATAAAGATCATGTCTACACCCTCGTTACGGGCATGCATGATGGCTCGGTCAAACAGGCGTGCACCATAGCCTTTGCCCCGTGCGCTTTGGAGCACCGATACGCCAAATTCGGCGCAATTGGTGCACGACGGGGTTTTGGCAAAGGCCAGATGCGCCATGGCGATCAGTTGCAGACGGCGGTTGTAAATGCCGTAAATCTCGTCGCGGTCAAAATCCATTCCATCGGTGTATTTGCGGATTTGCTCCTCTGTGGCCTGGTAACCAAAGCGCAGGTAGCGGTCATGCTCGTTAAGCGCCAGCAGGTGCTGGGCAATGCGTTCGCGGTGATTGCTGGGCAGCGAGCGCATGGGCACCAGCACCGGAGGCGGTTTCGGGCTGCTGGGTGCCTGATCATCAGCGTTGGCAGGCTCTTGCGGCGTGCCAGAAAATCCATGCGGCGCACGAAAGAACTCACGCCCAGCGTCTAGCGTGGCGTGGATGAGTGCTTTTGAATCGATCATGGTATAAATATAAGGGTTAACCCGTAATTTACCAGTTTTGGTGAGGGTTTGCAGTTTAGCTGTTTTAACCTGTGTTTTCTATTGGTTATAGGCTAATGCCAGCGCCACATATGCGCAGGCAGCTATTAAATTAATAGCTGCCTGCGCACTATCTACGCTGGCAACTGGCTGTTTTAACCATCAAACCGCGTTAAACCGGTACCGCCGTCGTCGATTTCACCTGATCGAGCATGAAGCTAGTCTTGCAGTCTTGCACACTGGGGTGCTTGAGCAGCACGTCCATGATGAAACGTGAGTACGCACTCATGTCCTTTACCAGCAGTTTCAACAAATAATCCATCTCACCGGTCAGCGCGGCGCATTCCACCACCTCGGGCCAGGCCTGCACACTGGCGCGAAAAAGGTCCATCGGGTTGCGTTTATGGGTCTCTGAATGCTTTTCCAGCCGCACATTGATATAGGCCGTCAGCCCCAAACCCACCTTCTCGGGCTTGACCAGGGCCACGTAGCGGTCGATCACACCCGCCTCTTCCAGCCGCTTGACCCGGCGCAGCACGGCGCTGGCAGACAGGCCTACCTGGTCGCCCATAGCGTCAAACGTGGTGCGGTCATCTTGCTGCAATATGCGCAAAATAGCTGTATCTAGCTTGTCGAGTGTTTGATTGTCCATAATTTGCAATTTTATTGCGTTTATTGACAAAAAAGTGCGCAACAACGCTGAAAAAATGCCAAGTGGCGACAATAAACTTATGCTCACATTATTATGAGGAGTGCGGCATGACCAGCAACAACCAGGCAGCCCCGTGGGACAACCCCATGGGCACCGCAGGTTTTGAATTCATCGAATACGCCGCGCCCGACCCGGTGGCCATGGGCGCTTTGTTTGAGCGCATGGGTTTTAAGCCAATTGCCCAGCACCGCCATAAAAACGTGATGCTCTACCGCCAAGGCGGCATCAACTTTATTGTGAACGCCGAGCCCGGCAGCTTTGCCCAGCGCTTTGCGCGCCAGCACGGCCCCAGCATTTGCGCGATTGCGTTTCGGGTGCAAGACGCCAAGGCTGCGTATGAACGTGCCAAGTCGCTCGGCGCTTGGGGTTATGCTGACCAAGCAGGGCCAGGCGAGCTGAATATTCCGGCCATCAAGGGCATTGGCGATTCGCTGATTTACCTGGTGGACAAATGGCGCGGTAAAAATGGCGCGAAAGAAGGCGACCTGGGCAATATCAGTTTTTTTGATGTGGACTTTTTGCCGCTGCCGGGTATTACGCAGGCTGACCTGAGCCCCGCTGGCCACGGCCTCACGTACATTGACCACCTGACGCACAACGTGCACCGTGGCCGCATGCAAGAGTGGGCAGGGTTTTATGAACGACTATTCAACTTCAAAGAAGTACGTTATTTCGACTTTGAAGGCCAGACGACCGGTGTCAAAAGCAAGGCGATGACCAGCCCCTGCGGGCAGATTCGTATTCCCATCAACGAAGAAGGCAACGAAAAAGCCGGGCAGATTCAGGAATATCTGGACAAGTACCACGGCGAGGGCATTCAGCATATTGCTTTGGGTTCTACCGACCTGGTAGCCAGCGTAGACGCGCTGCACATGAGCGGCATGAAGCTGCTTTCTACCGGCGAAACGTATTACGAACTGCTGGACAAACGCATTCCTGGCCATGGCGAAAATGTGGCCGCACTGCAAAGCCGCAATATTTTGATGGACGGTACCAAAGGTGCGCTGCTGCTACAAATTTTTAGCGAGAACCAGCTCGGCCCGATCTTTTTTGAATTTATCCAGCGCAAAGGCAATGAAGGCTTTGGCGAAGGCAACTTCAAGGCGCTTTTCGAGAGTATTGAGCTAGACCAGATGCGCCGTGGCGTTTTAGCAAAATGACCCGCCCCTCCGTTCGCCCTGAGCTTGTCGAAGGGTTGCTCTCCCTCTCCGTTCTCCCTGAGGTATCGAAGGGCTCCCCGAAATGACCGCAAAAAGCCCAACCACGCAACCCTGCCCTAGTCCTGCCCCTGCCCCTGCCCCTGCGGTGTACGGTCAATCAGAACGCCCGCCGCGCGGCGACTACTCGCGCGATGGTCAAGTCGCAGCCGACTACACCTGCCCGCAAAACCACGCCGCCTACACCCCGGCAGACCACGACACCTACCGCCGCCTGTACGAGCGGCAGATTGCACTGCTGCCCGGGCTGGCCTGCGACGAATTCATCGCGGCGCTGCCGTCGCTGGGCGT
>JAYVTG010000115.1:0-2406 GCA_043774625.1 Polaromonas sp.
CACGCTGCCGATCATCGCCATGACCGCCAACGCCATGGCCTCGGACCGCGAGGCCTGCCTGGCCGCAGGCATGAATGACCATGTCGGCAAGCCCTTCGATCTGGACCAGCTGGTGAGCCTGCTGCTGAGTTGCACCGGCCGCGCCAGCGCGCCGAACGCGCCGAAGGCACCGAAGGCGGCCGACGCAAGGGCTGTCACGGGCCTGCCGCAAGCGCTGCTGGCCCAGGCCGCAGGCAGCGGCATCGACCTGGCCGCAGCGCTGGAGCGCATGGGTGGCAACAGCGACGTGTACCAACGCTTGCTGGGGTCGTTCGCCAAGGACCTGGCGGCCATGCCCGGACAACTCGACACGCTGTTGCAGCGCGGCCAGCGTGTCGAGGCCAGCCACCTGATGCACACCCTCAAGGGCCTGGCCGCCACACTCGGCCTGAAACCGCTGACCCAGGTGGCGAACGACGCCGAGAAAGCACTGCTCGGCAGCGAGACGCCGAGCCAGCATGCGGCGCTGGCCGAGGCCCTGCACGCTGCGGCGCCGGCCGCGCTGCAAGCCATTGCGCAGTTGTCTGGTGCCTGGCAGCAGGCCACCGAAGCGCCCGCGACTGCCGCCGAGGTCGGCCACGGCCTGGCCATCAATCAAGCCAGCACCCAAGTCCTGAGCGATGTGTTGCGCGAGCTGATGGGCCTGCTGCGCAGCGCCGACATGCGCGCCGTCGACGTCTTCGAGCAACTGCAGCAAACCCATGCCACGCAATTGCAAACCGCCTTGCAAACTGCCCTGAAAACCGCCCTGCAACCGCTGGACGACGCGATGGCCGCGCTCGACTTCGAGCGGGCTCTGGCGCAATGCCAGGCCTTGACCGAAGAGGTCGAAAGATGACCCTGCCCGCCCACGCCGTCGCGCCCGCCCTGGTTAGCGCGCACTACCCGCCTCAGGCCCGCCCCTGCCTGCTGCTGGTTGACGACCAGCCGATCAACATCGAAGCTCTTTACCGAGTGGGTAACTCAGAAAAATAGTTTAATTTCATCTTTAAGCCAGGAGTCTCGCATGCTAAAAATTACCACATCTACGCCCATCAAGCGCCACAAATGGGCCCTGCGCTTTCTTGGTGCCATGCGCAGTATCGGTGCCACGCTAAGATCTCCCCAAGATGTTGTCTACCGATCCTTGGCCGTGACTTTCTTATAAATCAAGCACTTAGGTCAATATTTTTGGTAGAAAAAGTATCGCCGAGAGCTTGGCATCTCGTTGGACAAGGCTAACACTTCCACTTTTTAACCCATTCAAGCGAGTTGGTGAAAGTTACCAACTTACGCCTGCTTCAGGCTCATACCTGAATCGCAAAATACTCGGTAGGTGAACTCGATTTCCAGTCAGCAAGATTGACATTGTTGTGTGAAAAACTTACTACTGAAAAGGGGCTTCGATGAAAGGCATGGTTTTCACTGAATTTTTGGAGATGGTAAGCGACAAGTTCTCTGCGAACATGGTGGACGAGATCATTGAAGATAGCGACTTGCCCAGTGGGGGGGCCTACACGGCTGTCGGTACATACGATCATGGCGAACTGGTACAAATGGTGGCGGCGCTCTCCAAGCGCACCGGCGCGCCGGTACCTGTGCTGGTTAAGGCATTTGGCGAACATTTGTTTGGGCGTTTTCATGCGCTTTACCCCAGTTTCTTTGAGGGCATTAGCTCGGCCTTGGTGTTTCTTGAAGGCATTGAAACCGTGATCCACACCGAGGTTCGAAAACTCTACCCTGATGCACAGCTTCCCAGTTTTGATTGTGAGCGGTCCAGTGATGGTCTGACCATGATTTACAGCTCGCCACGACATTTCGGCGATCTGGCTGAAGGCTTGATTCGCGGGGCCGTGGCGTATTTTGGCGACAAGGTGGAGGTGACGCGGCATAACCAGGCAGATGGCTCCATTCGCTTTGTCATGCTCAAAGTAGCCTGATATTTTTCTGTGGATGCACAAGTGCAGACAGTGCCAGAACCCGACGCCTTGGCGGTAGCGCTGGACACGATCCGGCGCCTTGAATCGCGTCTGGCGCGCGAGCGTCAATGCCGAAAGCAGGCCGAATCCTTGCTGGAGGAAAAGAGCCTGACTCTTTTCAAGACCTATCAGGCATTGCAAGACATTGCCAAGGGGTTAGAAGTCCGCGTGGCGCAACGCACCGATGAACTCGAAGTTGCCATGCGCGCTGCGCAAGCCGCGTCCCAGTCCAAGAGCCAGTTCCTGGCCAATATGAGCCATGAGATCCGCACGCCGATGAATGCGATCCTGGGCATGTTGAGGCTGCTGCAGAACACCGCGCTGAACCCGCGCCAGCTCGACTACGCCAGCAAGACCGAAGGCGCGGCGCGTGCGCTGCTGGGGCTGCTCAACGACATCCTGGACTTCT
>JAYVTG010000116.1:0-33937 GCA_043774625.1 Polaromonas sp.
GCCGTGCATCGTTCACCACCTTGGTCACGATCGGCGTGCGGCCCGGCGGCAGTTCATCGAGCGTCGACACGTCGAGGTCGGCGTAGTAGCTCATCGCCAGCGTGCGTGGAATCGGCGTGGCAGTCATCATCAATAAATGCGGCTCTTCGCCTCCCTCGGTCATCTTGCTGCGCAGGGCAAGCCGCTGGGCCACGCCGAAACGGTGCTGCTCGTCGATGATGGCCAGCGCCAGGTTTTTGAAGACCACTTTTTCTTGAATGACCGCGTGTGTGCCTACCACCAGGCCCGCCTCGCCACTGGCAATCAGGGCCAGCATGTCGCGGCGTTCTTTGGCTTTTTGACTGCCCGTCAACCAAGCCACGCGCACACCCAAAGGCTCCAGCCAGCCTATCAGTTTGCGAAAGTGTTGTTCAGCCAAAATTTCGGTGGGTGCCATCAGCGCGCACTGCGTGCCTGCGTCAATGGCAATGGCCGCTGCCAGTGCCGCCACTATGGTTTTGCCTGAGCCTACGTCACCTTGCAACAAGCGGTGCATGGGCACGGGTTGCGCAATGTCGTTGGCTATTTCTTGGCTGACGCGCCGCTGGGCTTGCGTCAATGTGAAGGGGATAATTTTGAGGAACCGTGTGTACAGGCTTTCGGCGGACACGGCTTCGCTGGCTACCACCTGGCTCTGGCCAAGCTTGGAGCGTGCGACTGTGGGCAAGTCGCTTTTTAGAATCGGCGCGCGCAGCAAATCACGCTCGCGTTTTGACTCTAACTGCGACAACTGCTGCGCCAACAATTCTTCTAGCTTAAGCCGCTGCCAGGCCGGATGGCTGCGGTCTTGCAACTGCGCTTGCGACACGTCAGGTGCTGGGTAATGCAAAAATGATAGCGCCTTACGCATATCCCACGCTGGCATTTTGCCATTTTTATCTAATAATTGTGCTGGAATCGTTTCGTCCAGCGCGCCGCAGCTGCCCGCATGGTCTAGCCCCACCAGCACAGCACGGCGCAAGTACGGCTGCGACAAACCAGCCACGGTGGAATACACAGGAGTGAGCACTTTGGGCAGTTCACCGCCAGCCACCTTGCAGGCTGGGTGCAGCATTTGCCAGCCAAACATGCCGCCCTTTAATTCGCCACGCGCGCGAATGCGCTGGCCCACGGCCAATTGTTTTTGCTGCGAAGGGTAGAAGTTGAAAAAACGCAAGCTGCACACGTCGGTGCCGTCTTCCAGTGTCGCTTGCAGCATGCGGCGGCCTTTGTAGGTGACCTCGCAGGCGGTTACTTCACCTTCAATCTGCGCCGTGTCACCGTCGCGTGCATCGGCCAGTGGGGTGATCTGCGTTTCGTCTTCGTAGCGCAGGGGGATGTGCAGGGCCAAATCAATCGGGTGCAGCAAGCCCATTTTTTCTAGCGCTTTTTGCGGCGCGGTTTTGGGCGGTTGGCTGGGTTTGGGTGCTTCAGCGTTGGCTGGAGCGGCTTTTTGTGGCATGGGATAATTATCTCTTTTAACTTGGCACGGATACGTCCCATCCTCAAGCACTATGCATTTAATAGCTGCTCGCGCACATTCCACGCTGGCTACAGGCCTAAATGGCTCCCAAAACACTACTTTGAAGGCTAGCGACTTCGATTTTGACCTGCCCCCTGACTTGATTGCCCAGCACCCGGCCGCTACACGCAGCGCATCGCGTTTGCTCGATGGGCGCGGGGCGCAGGCCGTAGACCGCACGTTCAGCGACTTGCCCAGCTTGCTCAACGCGGGCGACCTGCTGGTGTTCAACGACACCCGCGTGGTCAAGGCGCGCCTCTTTGGCGAAAAGTCCAGCGGCGGCAAGGTCGAGTTGTTGATCGAGCGCGTGGTGCAAGGCTTTGAGGTGGTCGCCCACATGAAGGTCAGCAAAAAGCCGCCACTGGGCGGCGTGCTGCACATGGCGGGCGGCACGCGGGGTGGTGGTTTTACGGCCACGCTGATGGGCCGCTGGCCGACCGATGACGGCGCGCTGTTTCGCTTCATGCTATCTGACGACCCGTACGTGCTGATGGAAAAGTACGGCTGCATGCCGCTGCCACCTTACATCGAGCGCCATCAAAACGAGAGCACGCAAGACCCGAGCGAGGCGCAAGACGCACAGCGTTACCAAACAATCTTTGCCAAACACCCAGGCGCGGTGGCAGCGCCCACCGCTGCGCTGCATTTTGACGAAGCGGTGTTGGCCGACCTGCAAGCACGGGGCATACAAAAAGCCAGCGTCACCCTGCACGTGGGCGCGGGCACCTTTCAGCCCGTCAAGACCGAGAACATCGCCGACCACCAGATGCATTTTGAGCGCTACAGCATTCCCGCCGCCACGCTGCAAGCCATTGCCGATTGCAAGGCTCGGGGTGGCAAAGTGGTGGCAGTAGGAACAACCACAGTGCGCTCACTGGAAAGCTGGGCTGTGCGGGCGAATGCACAACCCATGGCAAAACAAATGGGGTCAAAACAAATGGGGTCAGACCCCATTTATGCCGACACCGGTTTTTTGGAGACCAATATCTTCATCACACCCGGCTTCCAGTTCAAAGTGGTAGACCTGCTGGTGACCAATTTTCACCTGCCCAAAAGCACGCTGATGATGCTGGTCAGCGCCTTTAGCGGCCATGCGCGCATCATGGCGCTGTACCAGCACGCCACTACGCAGAAGTACCGATTTTTTAGTTATGGCGACAGCATGTTGCTTGAAAAAGCAAGATCGATATAATAAAAGTATTACGACTGAGGTATCGATATGACAACTGTCACACTTTCCCCCAAATTTCAACTCGTCATCCCACAAGATGTGCGCGAGTCGCTCAACTTAAAGCCTGGCATCAAAATGTCAGTATTCAAGTTCGGACGCTCGATCCAGATAGTTCCTGTGCCAACACTGGCGGAGTTGCAAAGTGAGCTACGAGGCTGCGGCAGTGACATCATTGATGAGCCGGAGCGCTTTTAATGGCCTCGGCTAAACCTAAAACCACCAAAGCTACTCAACCATTGGTACTCGATTCCTCGTGTTGGCTAGAAGTTTTTGATGGCGGCGATAGAGCCCATCTTTTTCAAGAGCAAGTTGCCAAAGTTGAAGAATTGATTGTTCCAGTGATGACGATTTATGAAGTCTTTAAGTATTTGCGTCGCAAGCTCGGGGATGAAGGCGCATCACGTGCCGCCACCTATATGCAGCGCGGACATGTGATGGACCACGACCTAGCGCTAACTCTTGAGGCGGCTGCCAACGGCCTCCCACTAGCCGATAGTCTGATATACGCAACCGCGCAACTCCACCACGCAGTGCTATGGACGCAGGATGCGAATTTCAAAGACCTGCCTGGGGTGAAGTATTTTTCTAAATCGCTAAAGTCGCCCGGAGTCAAAAAATGAAGCGTAGCTCTGCCAAGAATAAGGAGTTCACATGTTGACGAGATTAAGAATCAACGGATTTAAGAACCTTAAAGAGATTGATTTGCGATTTGGTTTTTTTACCTGCATCGCCGGATCAAATGGGGTCGGAAAATCTAACTTGTTTGATGCAATCTGCTTCCTCAGTGAGCTCGCATCTATCCCAATAGTTCAGGCAGCCACGCACGTGCGCGGCTCAAACGGTCAACTATCAGATATCAAAAGTCTATTTTCAGTTGACAAAAAAGGTAATGCATTGCCCATGGAGTTTGTGGTCGAAGTTATAGTGCCCAAGAAAGTGGAAGATGACTTCGATCGCGCAGGTGAACCAACAGCCACCTATCTTGAATATAGTCTTACGTTACATTTAGTGGATGGTGATGAAGCTGTTTCAGGACGCGATCCTATTTATATTCAAGCGGAATCGCTGCGAGCCAAGAGAAAGAAAGAAGCTGAAAAGGAACTGGGTTTTACCAAATCAACTGAATTCATAAAAAAGTTTGTAGTAGATCCCAAAAAGCGCAATAGTCCTTATATTGATACTACCGAGGATACTGCTAGCAAAGTAATACGACTATGGGGTGAGGGTGGTCAGAGGGGGCAGCCTCCTGGAGTTCCTGCAAGGAAATCGCCGCAAACTGTACTGGCTGGCGTGAACGCCATATCGCATCCGACGGCTCTCGCCTTAAAACGTGAAATGCAATCATGGAAACTGCTACAACTTGAGCCTACGGCTCTGCGAACACCTGACGAATTTGGCGGAAATTCTGTCGTTACAGCCAACGGAGGACATCTTGCTGCTGCATTGCATCGCACAGGCTTGTACGCGGATGTTGCGGCATCATTGTCAGAATTGGTGTCTGGTATTGAATCTGTTGAAGTAGATAGTAACGATGTCCGCAAGCTCCGAACATTGTGCGTGAAGATGAACGGGCAGAGGTTTACAGCAGGTGCTTTATCCGATGGAACGCTCAGGTTCTTAGCATTGGCAGTAATGGCCTCAGACCCAGATGCATATGGTGTAGTGTGTATGGAAGAGCCGGAAAACGGTATCCATCCTTTACGAGTCCCCCAAATCGTGCATCTCGCGCGACAGTTGTCGGACTTGGACAATGCTCAACCTGCTGACTGGGATGGCATCGACAGACTCAGGCAGGTCATTGTCAATACGCACTCACCTTTAGTCGTCGCGGAGTTGGACAAAGATGAACTAATTATGGCCGATGCGTATTACGCTGATAGCGCGCAACTTGTCAGGTTCAAACCAATTTTTGAATCTTGGCGTGGAAACACGTTAAACGCACACAGCTGTATATCAAAAGGGAAAGTTCTTGCTTATCTCAATGGGGCGTTGGGGCGACAAGATGAAGGTAAGGTTAAAAAATGGGCGCAAGATGAAAGTGTCAAAGCCCCAGTTCAGCCTAAATTAATTTAGCACTCTTATGAACATCATACGCACAGGCCTTATTACTGATGGCTCATCAGACCGCGCTTTGATACCACTAATAACCTTGTTGCTTAAAGAGTATTTGCAATTGCCTTATGAGGCAATTGAATACATTAACTGCGACACCAGCGATCTAACTAAAAAAGTATTGAGTGTGGCTGAAAATTACGCCCTCGATATTCTGTTTATTCACCGTGACTCGGAAAATGAGTCTTGGGACAAAAGATACCAGGAGATAAAAGCTGCTACGCCGCAGAGCTTGGAGGGAAAAGTTATAGCTGTCATTCCCATAAAAATGACGGAAGCGTGGCTGCTGACTGATGCAAAGGTAATATGCAATGCCGTAGGCAATCCAAATTCGACGATCAATCTTGCCTTGCCAACTGCTAGAAAATTAGAGACATGTGCAGCTAAAACGGTTCTGTTAGCTGCACTAACCGACGCGAGCGGATTTGGCACGCAGCGTAGACGCAAGTTTAGACCCGAGCAGTTTCGTCATCGAGTTGCTGAATTGACGGTAGATCTAACGTTACTTCGAAAAATTCCTTCGTTTCAGAGATTTGAAAATACTGTCAAAGGGCTGCTGCAGACGCTCAACCAAACTCGCCACGCTCTCGATCATGCTGAAATTTGACATTCTCGCTACCGACCCCGTCAAGCAAACAGACCAAGGCGCTTACCCAGGCAGCCACGCCCGCCGAGGCGCACTCACGCTGAACCACGGCGTGGTGCAAACGCCCATCTTCATGCCCGTGGGCACCTATGGCACGGTCAAAGGGGTTATGCCGCGCAGCTTGCATGAGATGGACGCGCAGATTATTCTGGGCAATACCTTCCATCTGTGGATGCGCCCTGGCCTGGACGTGATGGCGCAGTTTGGTGGCCTGCACCAGTTTGAAAACTGGCACAAACCCATCTTGACAGACAGCGGCGGTTTTCAGGTCTGGTCGCTGGGCGAGATGCGCAAGATCAGCGAGGAAGGCGTGCGCTTTGCGTCGCCCGTCAACGGCGACAAGCTGTTTCTTACTCCCGAGATCAGCATGCAGATTCAAACCATTTTGAACAGCGACATCGTCATGCAGTTTGACGAATGCACGCCCTATGAAAGCAAAGGCGTGCTCACCACCGAGCGCGAAGCCCGCGTGTCGATGGAGCTGTCCATGCGCTGGGCCAAGCGCTGCCAAGATGAGTTTGCGAAGCTGCAAAACCCGAATGCACTCTTTGGCATTGTGCAAGGCGGCATGTTCGAAGGCTTGCGGGACGAATCGCTGGCTGGGCTGGAAGCACTCAACATGCCCGGCGTGGCCGTGGGCGGCCTGAGCGTGGGTGAACCCAAAGACGACATGATGCGCGTGCTGCAACACATTGGCCCCAAGCTGCCCGCACACAAGCCGCATTACCTGATGGGCGTGGGCACACCCGAAGACCTGATAGCCGGTGTGCAAAACGGCATTGACATGTTTGACTGCGTCATGCCGACCCGCAATGCACGCAACGGCCATTTGTTCACCCGCTTTGGTGACGTGAAAATTCGCAATGCGCGCCACAAGACCGACGCAGGCCCGGTAGATGCGACCTGCACTTGCCATGCCTGCAAAGGATACACGGATGAGAAAGGCAGCACGACGGGCGGATTTAGCCGCGCCTATCTGCACCACCTGGACCGTTGCGGCGAAATGCTCGGCCCCATGCTGGCCAGCATCCACAACCTGCACTACTTTTTAAACCTGATGCGTGAGGTGCGCGAAGCGCTGGATGCGGGACGATTAGGTGCGTACGTAAAGCAATTTCACGCTGATCGCGCGCGTGGCGTGTAACGCACACTGTGTGCACCATGGCAGTGCCAAAAGTGCAAGGCATCCATTTATTCATGCGAAATTCACGCTTGGTAACTATTGTTTCCTGATTTTGAAGCGAATGTAGTTCGGGCACTGCAATTGGCCGTTAAGGTGGAGGCCTTTAGTTTTCAACAACAAGACTTTTCAATGCAAACACTTCAAGACCTATCAGTTAGCGCAGCGTCTGATGGCGATGCACCACCAGCATCCACGCAGGCCAAACCAGTACCTGATACCGACACCTTCAAGTACCTGCAAACCTCAGAAATACCATTAAATACCCCGATTGCCAGCGCCAATCATGCGCCAGCAGCTCTTAGTTTGATAGCAAGTGCTGCTTTGGCAGCTTGCGGGGGTGGTGGAGGTGGCGGAGGTGGCGGCGGGAGCAGTATTGTTTCACCTAGCGTTACGGCCAACCCCATTACTGGTGGTACCAGCTACAACTATCCTGCTGCAAAAACAGACGAAGAAGCTGCGCGCTTTTTGCAGCAAGCGCAGTTTTCTTCTAATACCGCCGAAATTGCAAATGCGCGTGCTGGCGATTACACCTCATGGCTGCAAAAGCAATTTGCAGAACCCATGTCGCAGACAGGCTGGGACTGGCTGGAGTCGCGTGGCTATGGGCAGGACGCCAATGCAGCCAAGAACGTTTATAACGAATCCATAGCCGACTTTATGGTCTGGAAGCAACTCTTTAGCGCACCAGACGCGATGCGTAAGCGGGTAGCCTTGGCGCTCTCCGAATTTTTTGTGGTGTCTTTCGTGTCGATGGAGATTGATTGGCGCGGCTACACCATGACGGCTTATTGGGACTTGTTGAACAAGTTTGCGTTTGGCAACTTCAGGGATTTACTGGAAGAGATAACGCTTTGCCCGGCCATGGGTTATTTTTTGAATACCAGAGGCAACCAAAAAGAAGATGGAAAAGGCCGCCAGCCTGACGAGAACTACGCGCGCGAAGTCATGCAGCTGTTCACCATTGGTCTGAGCGAACTAAACCTGGACGGCACCGAAAAACTGGGCGCTGACGGCAAGCGTATCGACACCTATGATGCTGACGATGTGAGCCAATTGGCCCGGGTATTCACGGGTTATGACGTGGATAAACAATACCGCGGCAAGCTAGCAGGTGTATTTCCCACCTACAGCATTGACTTGAGAGAATACGCCCGCCAGCGCATGACGCTGGATGCCACCAAGCACTCAACGCTGGCCGTATCTTTCTTAACAGCCAACATCCCCGCAGGCACCCCTGGTGCGCAGGCGCTCAAAACCGCGCTGGACGCACTGTTTAACCACCCAAACGTGGGGCCCTTCTTTGGCAAACAGATGATTCAGCGCCTGGTTACCAGTAACCCGTCACCGGCCTACGTGGCGCGTGTTGCAGCGGTATTCAATAACAACGGCGCAGGAATGCGTGGTGATCTCAAAGCCGTGTGGGCTGCTATTTTGTTGGACGACGAAGCCCGGGGGCCAGATGGGCTGGCCGCCACTGGCTTTGGCAAGCTGCGCGAGCCCATGCTGCGCCTGGTTAACTGGGGGCGTACCTTTGGTTTGAAATCTTTGGCCAATTCCTGGAAGTTGCCTGACCTGTCCAATTCGTCTTACAGCTTGGGACAAAGCCCCATGCGCGCGCCATCGGTATTTAACTATTTTCGGCCAGGCTATGTGCCAGCGAACACCGCAATGGCAACACAAAATGCGCCAGCGCCCGAATTTCAATTGGTGAACGAAACCACGGTGGGTAACTACATTAACTACATTTACAACCAGATTGAAAAAGGCATGCAGGTGTTCGCCCCCAACTTGCCAGAGGTTACCTACGACAACAGCACGCTGGCATTTGACCTGGTGCCCGACTACAGCGCTGAATTGGCGCTGGTCAACAACACCGTGTCTAACCCTGCCGAGGCCGCGCGTGTAGCGCAGTCGCTGGTGCAGCGCATGAACAGTTTGCTGTGTGCAGGCCGAATGAGCGCCACCACCCAGGCAGAAATGCAAGCCGGGCTTGCAGGCGGCATGGTGGACAGAAAAACTACCGCCACCAGTGTTGACCAAAACGGCGTGCCAGAAAAACGGCGCATCGTTGCCGCAGCCGTTTTCATGACCATGATTTGCCCAGACTATTTAATACAAAAATAAGCTGCTGAAAGACCCACACCATGTATTTGATTCAACCTGAACTCCATACCCGCCGCGCATTCTTGCGCCGCTCTGGCCAACTGGCATTTGCTGGCGCTGCCATGCCCATGGCCATGAACCTGGCTGCCATGGGCGAAGCTGCTGCACAAACCGCTATTGATTACAAAGCCCTTGTTTGCGTGTTTTTATACGGCGGCAACGACTATGCAAATACGGTAGTGAACTACGACCAAGCAAGCTACGACCTTTACGCCAAAGTACGCGGTGGCGTGGGCCAAGACGGCGGCGGTATTGCACTTGCCAGAACAGCTTTGACGCCACTTCAAGCCGCTATCGGCGGCAATCAATATGCTTTGCACCCCTCTATGGGTGGCATGGCAAATTTGTTTAACACTAGCAAAGCTGCGGTGGTGCTGAACGCAGGCCCCCTGTTTGTACCCACTACACGCGCTGACTATCTTGGTACTAACCGGGCGACTTATCCGCTACCCCCCAAGCTTTTCTCGCACAACGACCAGCAGTCGCTGTGGCAGTCCAAATCGCCAGAGGGTTCTACCGTGGGCTGGGGCGGCAATATGGCTGACCGCGCCTTGTCGGCCAATGGCAGTGGCTCGCTGTTCACCGCTGTTTCCATCACGGGCAATTCCGTATTTTTGTCGGGCGACACAGCACTGTCGTACCAAGTCGGCACGGGCGGTGCTGTAAAGATTTATACGGTGGGCGATACTGCCTACCCTTACGGTATGAACGCCGTGGGCAAGTCCGCTGGTAAGCTTATTACCAACCTTGCCATTGGCGGTACTCTTGGGCAAGAATATAACAAAGTGACCAAGCGATCTATTGATACAGAGGTAACAGTTTCTGCCGCAATTGCTGCTTCCAACGCCACAAATAATGTCTATCCGGCACCTTTCGACAAATTCAAGTCGATCAGTGTCATCAGCGGTGTCAACACGCCCAACCCGTTGGCTGAACAATTGCGTATGGTGGCGCGCATGATCAAAGCGCGAGACTCTTTGGGTGTGAAACGCCAGGTGTTCCTGGTGTCTATGGGTGGCTTTGATTTACATGACAACCTTGTCAATGGCCATGTAAAAAACATGCAGCGCGTGAGTGAAGCCATGACTGCGTTTTACGACGCGACGGTAGACTTGGGCATTGCAGGCAATGTCACGGCATTTACAGCGTCTGACTTTGGTCGCACGCTAGCGTCTAATGGCGATGGCTCTGACCATGGTTGGGGCAACCACCATATGGTGGTAGGCGATGCGGTTCAAGGACAAAAGTTTTATGGCTACGCCCCTCCAGTAGGTAGCGGTGCCAGAGAAAGCACGGCCGATGTAGACCAGTGGCAGGTGGGTCAGGGGCGCCTACTTCCCACCACTTCAGTAGACCAGTACGCCGCAACACTGGCCAAATGGTTTGGCGTAGCAGATGCAGACCTAGTCGATATTGTGCCCAACCTGGGCAATTTTGGTAAAGGCTCCATCACTGTAGGTGGCCTGCAATTCAACTATCCCAAAGATGTGGGCTTTATGAAGCCCGCTTAAGCAATTCAAGCAGCACTTCATCCGTATGCTGGCCCAGCAAGGGCGGCGGCATGTCGGTGCGCACGGGTGTCACCGACATCTTGATCGGGCTGGCTACCAGTTGCACGTCTCCAGCCAGCGGATGCTGCCAGGTGTGGACCATGCCGCGTTCACGTACCTGGGGGTCGGCAAACACTTCAGCCAGATTGTTGATGGCACCGCAGGGCACTTTGGCGGCTTCTAGTGCGGCAAGCCAGTCAGCTTTGCTGCGGGTTTTCATAATGGCTTCCAGCACAGGTACCAGCACGGCGCGGTTGCGCACGCGCTCCTGGTTCTTCGCGTACAAGGGGTTGGCAGCCAACTCGCTGTGGCCTGCAACGGCGCAGAACTTGGCAAACTGGC
Source organism: Polaromonas sp. (assembly GCA_043774625.1). Taxonomy (GTDB): domain Bacteria; phylum Pseudomonadota; class Gammaproteobacteria; order Burkholderiales; family Burkholderiaceae_C; genus JAAFIP01. Next base: position 10,768 of record JAYVTG010000116.1, read on the forward strand.
TGTCGTTGCCCACCGCCAGGATCAGGTGGTCTTTTTTACCTGCGTCGCTCGGGGCTACTTCAAATACTTGATACGGCACGATGTTTTGATGCGCGTTGCCTGCACGCCCGGGCACCTGGCCGGTTTTTTGCCCGCTGACCAAATAGTTGGCACCCAGGTTGGCCAGCATGGCTACCTGGGTGTCTAGCAGGGCCATGTCGATGTGCTGGCCCTGCCCCGTGCGCTGTGCGTGGCGCAGCGCGGCCAAAATGGCGGTGGCGGCGTACATGCCGGTAAACAGGTCGGCTACCGCCACGCCGACTTTTTGCGGGCTACTGGCAACAGGTTGGCCGTTGTCATCTACCAGGCCGTCACGCTCACCCGTCACACTCATCAGCCCGCCCATGCCCTGCACGGCATAGTCGTAGCCTGCACGGTCTTTGTACGGCCCAGTTTGGCCAAAGCCGGTGATGCTGCAATAGACCAGACTGGGTTTAATTTTGATGAGGGACGCAAAGTCCAGGCTATAGCGCGCCATGTCGCCGACCTTAAAGTTCTCTACAAACACATCGCAGTGCAATACCAAATCGCGCATCAGTTGTTGCCCGGCAGGTTGCGATATGTCGCAGGTGACTGAGCGTTTGTTGCGGTTGGTGCCCAGGTAGTAAGCGGCCTCTGCCGTGTCATGGCCGTTTTTGTCTTGCAAAAACGGTGGCCCCCAGCCGCGCGTGTCGTCACCACCCGTGCCGTTTACCAGTGGCCGTTCAATTTTGATCACATCGGCCCCCAGGTCGGCCAAAGTCTGTGTGCACCAGGGGCCTGCCAACACGCGGGACAGGTCGAGTACGCGGATTCCGTCTAAAGCATTCATGCGTCGATTGTGCCGCATGGGTCAGACCCCCTCAGTTCAGGCGTATGCCGCTGGCCTGTGCAGCTACGCGGCTGTCCCCCGGCGTGGGGCGTAGTTTCTATTTGCTTCATCTTGTACGCGGCTCCTCCTCTTATGCCGCTTCGCTGCACAGGCCATCGGCATACGTCTGAACTGAGGGGTTGGCCAACCGTCACACCCGCCACGCGTTTGTGCTTTCAGGCACTGTGGCTGCGCGGATACTGTAGGTAAAAGGGGGAGCCAGGTACAAAAGCCGACAAGTAGCCAAAGCCCATACCCTGGCGGAGGACACGAAGGTATCCGCGCAGCCACAGTGCCTGAAAGCACAAACGCTCCATGCCATAGCGCGCAGGACACGAAGGTATCTGCCCACGCACAGTGCCTGACAGCGCTAACGCTCCCAGCCCCACATGCACGCTCCGCAACCAGAAAAAAACCACGCAGACAAGTCAATTTGTGCAAGCGCAGTGGGTGCAAAAACCTGCAAGTAAACATGCAGCGATAATAGCAGCATGTTCAGAGCATCAAAACCATCCAATGCCAGCGTCGAATATGCGCGAGCAGCTATTAAATTCATAGTACTGGCGCTGTTTTTGGCCGCCTGCACTCCCACCTTCAACTGGCGCGAAGTGTCTTTTGACGAGTGGCCCATCACTGCATTACTGCCTTGCAAACCCGATCGTGGCACGCGCATGGTGCCGCTGGCCGGCAGCCCGCGCGCCATGACCATGGCCGGTTGCGAGGCCGGGGGTGCCATGTTTACGGTGGCGGTGGTGGATATGGGCGATGTGACCCAGGTAGCCGCCGCAACCGCACAGTTGCGCGCTGCCAGCAAAGCCACCTACAGCCACTACGCCCAGCACGGCCATCTGCTGGTGCAAGCGGCCGTGTATGGCAACCCCAAAACCGGGCAAGACGGGCCCGGTGCCTTGAGCGCCCAGGCGGTCGAGACTTTCCTGACGGGGCTCAAGTTGCCCGCCAAACTATGAACGCTGACCGCACCCTTCCGCGCAGATTGGCCGTACAGGTCTTTTTAGCCTTTGCACTAGCCTATTTTTTGTCAGCCCTGGTGCGCGCCATTACCGCCACCCTATCGCCCACCTTGAGCAAAGAATTTGCTTTGTCCTCTGCCGACCTGGGGCTATTGGCTGGTGGTTACTTTTTGGGTTTTGCCTTGACGCAACTGCCTTTGGGCATGTGGCTGGACCGCCATGGCCCCAAGAAAGTAATTTTGAGTTTTTTAAGCGTAGCGGTTTTAGGTTGCCTGGCCTTTGCCTGGGCTCCCAACTTTGCCGGTCTGCTGGCTGCGCGTGTGTTGTGCGGCGTGGGGGTCAGCGCCTGCCTGATGGCACCGCTCACGGGCTACCGCCGCTGGTTTGCACCCGAGACCCAGTTACGCGCCAATTCGTGGATGCTTATGACGGCCTCGCTGGGCATGGTCGCCTCTACCCTGCCGGTGCAGTGGCTATTGCCGCAGGTGGGTTGGCGGCCCTTGTTTGCAGGGCTGGCGGGGTTGATTGCGCTGGCAGCACTGGTGCTGGCCTGGCGGCTGCCCGTGTGGAACCAAGACACGACACAACCCGCAACAGTTACCAGTGAGGGTGGCTACGCCAGCATCTGGCGGCACCCCTACTTTCGCCGCCACTTGTGGCTGGGTTTTTTTAGCTACGGCGGCTTGCTGGCCATGCAAACCCTGTGGGCGGGGCCGTGGCTGGTGCAGGTGAGCGGCTACACGCCTGCGCAGGCCGCTACGGGGCTGTTCTGGATCAACATGTGCATGCTGGGCACCTTTTGGACTTGGGGCGTGGTCAACCCCAAACTATCGCGCCGTGGCCTGCATGCCGATCAGCTCATCACCTGGGGCATGCCACTAGCCTTGCTTACTATTGCTATTATTTGCATAGCTGGCCGCGCAGTAGATTGGTGGGCGTGGGCGCTATTTTGCATGTTTTCGAGCTTCATGTCCTTGGCCCAGCCAGCCATGGGCATGGCCTTTGCCCAGCATCTGGCGGGGCGGGCGCTCAGTGCCTATAACCTGGTTATTTTCAGCGGCGTGTTTGTGGTGCAATGGGGCATTGGTTTGCTGATTGATGCCTTCAAGGCCTATGGCTTGCCTGTGGAACAGGCTTTTAGTGCAGCATTTGGCGTGTATTTCGTGTGTGCATTGGCCGCTTACCTGCGATTTGTTTTGGATAATGCAGGTACAACACCATCCTTGACTACACTTGCGCCGTGAACCACATTGTCATCATCGCCCACGCACCCTTGGCATCTGCCCTGCACGCCTGCGCGCTGCATGTGTTTCCTGACTGCGACGCCTATGTGGTGGCGCTGGACGTGCAGCCCAATACCCCGCCCGAAGAAACATCGGCCCAGGCGCGCACCATGCTGTCACAGCGCCATGCATCGGGCATTTTGATCTTGACCGATATTTTTGGTGCTACGCCATCTAACGTAGCGCGTGCGCTGACTGATGGCGTGACCACCAAGCTGATTACCGGCGTGAACCTGCCCATGCTGCTGCGTGCCATCACCTACCGCCATGAAAGCCTGGACGCGCTGGTAGAGCGCGCACTGGCGGGTGGCGCGCAAGGCGTCATGCAAGTGGCCGTGACCGCCCCTCAAAACCAAGCCCCCAAAAAACATGATCCAGACCACCATCACCATCAGCAATAAACTTGGGCTGCACGCGCGCGCGTCTGCCAAGCTCACCAAACTGGCAGGCAGCTTTGCCTGCGAGGTGTGGATGGCGCGCGGAGAACGTCGCATCAATGCTAAGTCCATCATGGGCGTGATGATGCTGGCAGCGGGCATTGGCACCGAGGTGATGGTGGAGACCAGTGGGGCTGACGAGCAGCAAGCCATGGACGCGTTGATCGCCTTGATCAACGATAAATTTGGCGAAGGCGAGTAAATGACCCCCACGCTTTTCACTTTGCGTAAGTCGCTTGCCCCCCAGGGGCAGCTAACGCCTGGTGGCGGCCCGGTGCTATGACTTTCAGTATCCACGGTCTGGCTGTTTCGCGCGGCATTGCCATCGGGCGGGCCGTGCTGGTGGCGTCCAGCCGGATGGATGTGGCGCATTATTTCATCCAGCCTGAGCAAATAGAAAGTGAACTCGAGCGGGTGCGCCTGGCCAAAAACGTGGTGGTGGACGAGCTGATCAAACTGCAGCATGGCCTGGCTGGCAAAGAAGCCAAAGACGCGCCCAGCGAGCTGACCGCCATCCTGGATGTGCACATGATGCTGCTGCAAGACCAGACCCTGCAAGACGGTGTAACGCACTGGGTAAAAGACCGTTTGTACAACGCTGAGTGGGCACTCACCACGCAATTGGAGGCCGTTTCGCGCCAGTTTGACGAGATGGAAGATTTTTATCTGCGTGAACGAAAAGCAGATTTGGAGCAGGTGGTAGAACGCGTGCTGCGCGTCATGAAAGGGACAGCATCGGTCATTACCGCGCCGCCCGCACCCAAACAAAAACGCCAGCAAGACCTGCTGCTGGACGACACGGTAGACGTGCCGCTGATTTTGATTGCGCATGACCTGAGCCCCGCCGACATGCTGCAGTTCAAAAGCTCGGTGTTCGCCGGCTTTGTGACCGACATGGGCGGCAAAACATCGCACACCGCCATTGTGGCGCGTAGCATGGACATTCCCGCCGTAGTAGGCGCGCGCATGGCCAGCCACTTGGCGCGGCAAGACGACTGGGTCATCATCGACGGCGACACGGGCGTGATGGTGGTAGACCCGTCGCCCATCGTGCTGGCCGAATACGGTTTTAAACAACGCCAGGGCGAGGTCGAGCGCGAGCGCCTGGCGCGCCTGAAGCACACGCCCGCTGTCACGCTGGACGGGCAAAAAATAGAGCTGCTGGCCAATATTGAGTTGCCCGAAGATGCGGTAAATGCCGTCAAGGCGGGCGCAGTGGGCGTGGGTCTGTTTCGCAGCGAATTTTTGTTTATGGGTCGCGCTAACCAACTGCCGGGCGAAGAAGAGCAATTCGCCGCCTACAAAAAAGCCGTCGAAGGCATGCAAGGCCTGCCGGTGACCATTCGCACGGTAGACGTAGGTGCCGACAAACCGCTGGACGCGCATGCCGAGCGCGGTGGTGCGCATCTGAGCCCTGCATTGGGCCTGCGCGCCATTCGCTGGAGTTTGTCCGAGCCGACCATGTTTCGCACCCAGTTACGCGCCATTTTGCGCGCTGCAGCGCACGGGCCCGTGCACTTGCTCATTCCCATGCTGTGCGCCATCAGCGAGGTTCGCCAAACCCTGCGCCAGCTCGACCTGGCCCGTAGCGAGCTGGACAATCTGGGCATAGCCTATGGCCACCTCAAAGTGGGCGCGATGATCGAGATCCCCGCTGCTGCGTTGATGGCGAAAAGCTTCTTGCAGTATTTTGACTTTTTGTCTATTGGCACCAATGACCTGATTCAATACACCTTAGCCATAGACCGCGCAGACGAGTCTGTGGCGCATTTGTACGACCCGTTGCATCCAGCGGTCTTGCAGTTGATTGCCAGCACCATCGCCGAATGCAATGCGCAGGGCAAAAGCGTGAGCGTGTGCGGCGAGATGGCCGGCGACGCCAGCTACACCCGCCTGCTATTGGGCATGGGGCTGCGCAGTTTTTCGATGCACCCGGCGCAGATTGTGGCGATCAAGCAAGAGGTGCTGCGCGCCGACACTGGCAAGCTGAAGGCTTTGGCGGCACAGGCGCTGGCGGGTGATGCGGCGCAAGCTGCGCTTTGAGAGCAAAAACCACCGATTGCCAGTGCCGGATATGCGCGAGCAGCTACTAAATTTGTAGCAACTACGAATAAACAGAAACTGCCAGCAGCATTTAAGCCCGGCTATTGAGTCCGTCAAAACACGTGCTGATCACCAGCTCAATGATCTCGTCATTGCTGTGCTGGCCGCCAACTTTCAAAAACTCCAGCACCGGGTCGCATGCGCGCGCATACAGGGTGTAGAGCACGACGATTGCGGGTAGTGTGGGGCTGATAACGCCAGCTTTTTGCGCCGCTTCAATCCAGCCGCCCAACGTGTCGCTGATCTCCATCAGCCCGTCGATATAGCCCTTATTTGCCATCAGCGTGGCACGCAGGCTGGAGTTTTGGCTGGGCAGGTTGGGCATTTCACCAGCCAGCTTCAGGCGCATCATCCAGCGGGCTACCGCCTTGAGCTGGTCTAGCGCAGTGGCATGGGCAGGCAGGGTAGCCAGATAGGCCCGAGCCCGCTCAACAACCCGCACCATAGCGGCAGTGGCCAGGTCTTCCTTGCTGGGGAAATGCTTGTACAGCGATGCTTTTGCCACGCCTACTTCGGCTGCCACCTCGTCCACCGTCATGGCGTCAAAACCCTTGTTGGCCAGCATGCGGTTGACCACGTCCACGATGGCCTCTTCACGCGCCAGCAGCATCTGTTGCTTGAAGCTGGGCTTGCCAAGCTTGTGCGCTGCCAGCGCTACCACTGGTTTTGCCGTGGTACGCACCGAAGTTTTGCGCGACGGGGCCTTCGTATCACTTTGGGCCTGTGGGTGTATTGCGCTCTGTGCCATGGGACTGCCTTGGTCGGGTTGCTATGCAAACTCTATTGTACTAAATCGTCGTAAACCGTTCAAATGAATCAATGTGTAACTTATTAGTATTTATATTACTATTTAGTTTTATTTAGAATGAATAGTATATATTCAAGTTTCTTAGTTTTTAAAACCTTGCCAATCAAACCCCACTGGGTACTGGCACCAACCGGAGAATGCGATGAAAAGACAATTCCTAAAACTGTCAGCAGCCCTGAGTGTGGCAGCATTGCTGAGTGCTTGCGGTGGCACGGATGACCCGGCACCAGCCGCTGGGCCGAAAGATGTTGTTCAGATGGCTATTGACTCAAGTCCAGAGTTCACCACGCTGGTGGCAGCAATCAAGGCGGCTGGGCTGGTGGATACTTTAAAGGGCCCAGGTCCATTTACAGTTTTCGCGCCCACTAATGCAGCTTTTGCAGCGCTACCAGCCGGAACCCTGGATACTTTGTTGAAACCAGAAAACAAAGCCACGCTAACCAAGATCCTCACTTACCACGTGGTGTCTGGCAAAGTGCTCAAAGCCGATGTAGTACCCCTTGTGGGCAAGCCCATTGCAACGGTTGCAGGTGCTACTGCTACCTTTATTGTGAACGCCGATTTGACTATCACTAGCCAAAAAGGCTCCAAACCAGCGGCCATTGTCAAAACAGACGTTGCGGCCACCAACGGTGTGATCCACGTGATCGACCAAGTCCTGATTCCCAACTGATTTGTGTTCCCCCGGCCATGCTGGATGGCATGGCTTATTTGTTAACTTAATGGAGTATTCTTATGAAAAAATCTATTCTCACCATCGCTTTGACCGTAGGTATTTCCGTCTCTGCTTTCGCACAAGACATTGTTGATGTTGCTGTCAAAGCGGGCAGCTTTAAAACACTGGTCACTGCGGTGCAAGCCGCTGGCCTGGTGGACACATTGAAAGGCCCAGGCCCCTTCACAGTGTTTGCACCCACCGACGAGGCCTTTGCCAAAGTGCCTAAAGCCACACTGGACGCTTTGCTCAAAGACAAGGCTGCGCTGACCAAGGTGCTCACCTACCACGTAGTGCCTGGTAAAGTCATGGCCGCTGACGTGAAAGCGGGCAAAGTCAAATCGGTACAGGGCCAGGAGTTGACGATTGCCACGATGGGCGGTGTAACGGTAGACAACGCTAAAGTGGTGGCCACCGATGTGGTTGCCAGCAATGGTGTGATCCACGTGATCGACACCGTGATGTTGCCCAAGTAATTTCAGTCTTGCGCTCATGTACAGGCTTGGCGAGGCTTTCACGATCCCGCTCATGATGCGGGTACGCATAAATCGCGGGAGTCGTGAAAGCCTCGCCAAGCCTACAAATGGTTGGGGAACCCGGGGCTTGGGTACTAACCCGTTGCGTTACCCAGCAAGTGCCAGTCTCACACCAACTCTTTAGTCGCCGCCTTCTTCAAGGCCATAGTCAGGTTGTCCAACACTTCTGACTCCAAATTCCAGCAATGCCAATACAACTGCACCGCCAAGCTATGGTCGGGTGCAATATTGACCAAGCGGCCCTGGTCAATCAACGGTTGCACCAGCAGCGCAGGCACCACACTCACGCCCCAGCCATCCAGCACCGCGCTGACCTGGCCTTGCGAGCTGGGTACAAACAGTTGATTGAGTGTGACGCGTTTGAGTCCAAAGGCCTTGGCCACAAACTCGGTTTGCATGTCGTCTTTGCGGTTAAAGGCAATAAATGGCAAAGCGCGAAAATTATGCGCTGCCAGCGTCTTTTTCCCGTCAAAAGGGGTGGTTGTCAGCGTAGATATTGCGCAAACAGCTATATATTTCATAGCACCAAGCGGTACCACCTTGCAACCACGCAGGGCTTGTTTCAGCGTAGTCACACAGCCCAGCACCTGGCCTTCGCGCAGCCATTCCTGCGTAAAGTCCTGGTCGTCGGTGATGATCTCCAGCGGTAAGCCCATGCGCGCCAGCTCGCCCACAGCACCCAGCGCCCAGGTGGCAATGCTGTCGGCGTTGATGGCGATCGAAATGCGCTCTTCTTCCCGTGCCCCACCCGCGGAGCTGGGTGCCAGGTCGCGCAAATCGCGTTCGACGTCGGCGCGCAGCAGGCGCATTTGCTTGGTGTGTTTCAGCAGCAGTTGCCCGGCAGCCGTAGCCTTGAGCGGGCGGCTGCGCACAATCAAAACCGTGCCCACCTGCGCTTCCAGGGCGCGAAGCCGCTGCGACACGGCAGACTGGGTGATAGACAGGCGTTGCGCGGCGCGCTCAAAGCCGCCCTCTTCAATAATGGCGGCCAAACATTCAAGGGCGTCGGGGTCAAAGGTGCTCATGGCAGTATTAGAGATTCTGATGTTTTCACTAATAGTTTAATTTTGCTTTTCATTTTGTGCAAGATGGCAGACACTAAAACCATGAAAGTCATCGTTTTGGGTGCAGGGATTATTGGCGTCAGCACGGCTTGGCATTTGCTGGAGCGTGGACACGAGGTAATCGTGGTGGACCGGCAAGCCGACGCGGCGCAAGAAACCAGCTTTGGCAACGCTGGGCAAATATCGGTCAGCTATTGCGAGCCCTGGGCCAACAAGCACGCCCCCTGGAAGGCGCTCAAATGGATGTTCAGCAGCGAAGCGCCCTTGTTGTTTCGCCCGCAGTGGCCCTTTGGCAAAGACGCTGGTTGGCTGCAATACCGCTGGGGACTGCAGTTTTTGGCCCAGTGCAACGATGCCGCGTTTGAACGTAATGTGCAGCAACTGGTTGCCTTGGGCCGCTACAGCCACGCCGCGCTCAAAGACGTGGTGGCCAGCACCGGCATTGAATACCAGCGGCTGGAAAAAGGCATCGCCCATTACTTTACCGACCAAAAATCGTTTGATGATGCGGGTGCTGAGGCGGCCATGATGCGCAAGTACGGCGTGCAACGCAATGTGGTCAGCACGGACGAGCTGTTCAAGATCGAGCCAGCGTATCAAAACGCTACCGTGCCTATTGTGGGCGGCACCTACACGCCAAGCGACGAATCGGGTGATGCGCGCATGTTTACCCAGGAGCTGGCCAAACGCTGCGTCAAGCGGGGCGTACAGTTTTTGTACCAGCATGATGTGACTGGACTGAACAAGCGCCTAAATGCTATTGAATCAGTAGCTGTTTGCGCACAATCGACGTGGGCTACAGCCGATTTACGCGCTGACGCCGTAGTGGTGGCTTGTGGCAGCTATTCTGCCGCTCTGCTGCGCACGGTCGGTGTGAACATTCCCGTCTACCCCGGCAAAGGCTACAGCGCCACATTGCCCTTGCTCAAGCCCGACGCTGCGCCACGCGTGTCGGCGATTGACGATGACAAGAAGATCGCGATCAGCCGTTTGGGCGACACCCTCCGTGTGGCGGGCACCATTGAGGTGGGCGGTTATGACCTGAATCTGAACACTCCATTGGCGCAAAGGCGCTGCCAGATCTTGATAGACCGCGTAGAAGCCGTGCTGCCCGGCGTGGCCGACACACGCAACACGGCGCAGGGCGGCAAGCCCAATTTTTGGACGGGCCTGCGCCCTGCCACACCGACCAATATTCCTTTTATTGGTCGCACAAAAATCGACAAGCTGTGGGTCAACACGGGTCATGGCACGCTGGGCTGGACGCATGGTGCGGGGTCGGGCAAGGCGATGGCAGAGTTGATCAGCGGCGAGTTGCCAGCGATGGACTTTCACTGCTACGGCTTTGAGGCTACATCCAAAAAAGTCAAGGCTTGGCCGTGAGTATTTTCTCGCTTTGCCAACGCAGCAAATCCAGCCACATCTGGCGCATTTCGCCAGCCAGGGGGGTTCTGAACGCACTGGGTAGTTCGATGGTGACGACAGGCATGCCTTTATGTACGCCGCCGTAATTGCCCAAACTACCCGGAAAGATGCCCACCTGGTCCAGGTACAAGCGCCCCAGCTTGGTGGGCGGTGTGGTGGGGCCGTCAAAGTCCAGCACACCATACGGCGCGTGGATGCTGACGATCAAATCTGGTTTGAAGCTGCCCATCTGGTCATGCAAAAACCGCGATTCAGGCTCACTCAGGGGCTTGGGGCCAGGCCAGCGGCGTGGGTCGCGGCGTACTTTTTGTTCCCAATAAATGGGCGCTTCGGTTTCCCAGTGGGGTGTGGGAAAGTTACGGTTCAGGTCTACGCCGTTGGCATTGGTGCGCCGCGCGGGGCTGGTCAGCAAACCGTCGGGGTTGAGTAGCGGAATAAAACGCCAATGCGTTTGAGCCGGAATTTCTTGCGCCAGCGAGATCCAGTGCAGCGCCAATGCGGCAGACGACAGTTCATCACCATGGATGCCACCCACCACCAGGACGCGCAATTTGGGGGCTGCAACGGGCATGTCGCGCACCCACAGTTGTTGCCCCTTGACCGAGCGTGCACTGGAGTCTTGCAGTTTGGCAGCTTTGCACAAAGCCGGTGATACATTGGGTAATTGACGAGAAAAATCGTCGCAAGTCGCCGCCGATACTGCGCGAGCAGCTATAAAAAACAGAGCAAATACAGATATGGGAAATAAGCTACCGTAGCGTGTAAAGGGACGAATAAACATAGGCATGGGCCTATTTTAGAAGCTCTTGTCACGCGTCCCTTTCTCCCGCCTCGTACAGCGTCTCTCGCCCCATGCGGTCTTGAATCAGCTCGGCTGTCCATGGCAGCATGAGAGCGCCGCAGCGGCTGTCGCGGTACAGACGCTCCAGCGGCAGATGCTTCATCATGCTTTGCCCACCGCAGGTGCGAATGGCCAGGCGGGCGATGTCGTTAGCGCCTTCCATCACGCTGTAATACGCGGCATACAGGCGCATTTTTTGATCTTTGCTCGGGTTGGGCTGCGCTTCGGTGATGGCGCGCCAGAAGATGCTTTTCATGTTTTCTAGCTGGATGCGCATTTGCGCAACCGCCAGTTGTTTGGTGGGGTATTGGCGGCGCTTCACAGGTGGTTCGCCTTCGAGTTCTCCACGAAAATATTGGACGGTGAAGTCATACGCTGCATTGGCAATACCCAGGTAAGTGGGCGCGAGGGTGAAGAACATGGCGGGCCAGGTTTGCGCGGCCTGGTAGTACACGCCGCGCGGCATGAGCTGTTCGTCGTCGCTCACAAACACGTCTGTGAACGTGCGGTTGCGGCTCACGGTGCCGCGCATGCCCATGGGGTTCCAGTCGCCGCTAATAGCAAGACCTGGCGCGGTGGCGGGTACGGCAATGTAGAGCGTGTCTTTGGGGTTGGGGTCAACACCTGCAATGTCTTCGGTGCACAAGATGCCGTAGTAGTTGGCTACGCCCGACAGGGACGCCCAGATTTTTTTCTATTGATGAGCCAGCCACTGACGCCGCCTTGCACTGTTTTGCGGGCGCTGGTGCCAAAGGGCGCACGACCTGCGGCAGCGGCGGTGCCTTCGCTGAAGGGTTGTGCGTACAAAGCGCCGTTGTTGACGATGCGCGCAAAGTGTAGGGTGCGACGGGCGTGGTGTTCAGCACGTTGCGACTCGGTCAAGCGCATCGCATCCAGCAGCACGCCCGTCCACATGGTGGAGCTGATGTGCATGTTGAGTGTGAGAGCGGTCGCGCCGCAGTAGCGGCCAATCTCGGCTGAGGTCATCATGTAAGTGGCATAGTCTGCGCCCAGGCCGCCGTGGTCTTGTGGCACACACATTTTCAAGATACCTGCTTCGCGCAGGTCGGTGTAGTTGGCAAACGGAAAGCTGGCAGTGTCGTCCCACTGCGCCGCGCGCGGGGCAAATTTGTCTATGCCCAGTTGGCGCGAGGTGTTGAGCAGTTGGGCTACAGCGGCGTGAAGTTTGCGTCACCGACACAGGGCGTGAAGTGCAGGGAGGTACGCATAATTGCTCCGAAATTAATAGCTGTTCACGCATATTCCACGCTGGCAACAGGCGATTTTTCTGGTTATATGAGCATGACGGTACCGTGGTCGATGGCCAGCGCACCATCGAGCGCGATCGAGCAGGATTTGAGCGGCAAATCGAAATGCCCCAGCGTGTGACGACCGGCTACTTCGTTCGCACCCGTGCTGTACAAAAAGCTGCCTGCGACTGCGCGAAGCTCGGTGCCCTTGAAGTCGCTTTTGTCAAACAGAGCCATGCTGTCAAAGCGGGCCTGCGGGTTCAAACCGTAGCCGACGTGGCTGACGGCATAGGCTTCGCGATCGCCCCACGCCGCCAGATATTCGCGCATCTGCTGCGCGTCCACGCCATCGCCTGTAATGTGGGTGACATAGTCGTTGTCAATCGTCAGCGTAATAGGCTGCTGGATGAATTGTTTGAAGGTAAGGTTCACGTCACCCGTGTTCAGCACCAGTGTGCCGTTCACGCTGCCCGCGCGCGGAAATGCCAGCACCAGGCCACCGGGCCAGTGCGTCATGGTGCCCGGCCGCGATGTGGTGCCCCAATTGCCACCCGTTACCGCGCCGTCCAGGCTGATGTGCAGATCTGTGCCCGCTGCGGATGTGACATGCATGGACTTGGCCGCGCGCAAACGCTTGGTGTGCGCTTTGACCAACGGCTCCAACGCATCGGTGGGCAGCAGACGGCACAGGGCTTCGGGGTGTTCGTTGCTCACATACACCACGTGGGCACCGGCTGTCAAAATGGCGGGCAGCTCGGGCGCATGCATCAGGCCTTCTACCGTGCAGTCCAGCACCACCGTGCTGGCACCCGTGGTGCGAATGATGGACACACCCGTTGCAGCAAGAGTAGGCAGGGTCAGGGTAAAGCTTTTTTGCGCCAACGCGGGCCGCGGCGTGCCAGTTCGGGCAAGACGGGGCGGCTTTGTGTCTCGGTCAAAATGGCTACGGTGTCGCCTGGCCGCACAGCGCAGCGGCGTAATATCTGCTCAAAAGCGTCAATCCAGTGGGGTTCCAGCAGCATAGGGCTGCGTTTTTTCTGATCCTGGCTCATAATACATGAAAATTCATGTAATTGAAAGTGCAACGTTCATGACCTCTGCAAAAGTGCAAGCAACGCCGCCTTGTTTTTCGTCTGCTGACTTCCGTGCAGCCTTGGGCATGTTTGCCACGGGCGTCACCATCGTCACGGCGCGCACCGCCGCGGGTGATCTGGTCGGCCTGACTGCCAACTCATTCAATTCGGTTTCTATAGCCCCACCCCTGGTGTTGTGGAGCCTAAGCAAAAGCGCCGTGTCGATGGCCGTGTTGAGCACGGGCTCCCACTACGCCATCAACATTCTGGGCACCGACCAGCAAGCACTTGCCTCGCAGTTTGCCAGCAAGCAGGGTGACCGCTGGGCTGGGGCCACCTATACCCTGGGAGTCAGTGGCGCGCCTTTGCTGGACGGCGCAGTAGCGCAGTTTGAATGCTTTAACCGCAGCCGCTACGAAGAGGGCGACCATGTTATTTTTGTAGGCGAAGTTGAACGCTGCAACCACCGCGCAGGCGCAGCACCCTTACTTTTTCACGGTGGCAAGTTCTATACCGAACATCCGTTATGACAGAACGCTTTGTCCACGGCTACCTGGGGTATTTGCTCGGCCAGGCCAACCATGCGCTATACAAAGACTTTGATACATGTGTGCGCAAAGCGGGTTTGAGCAGTATTGAATGGCGGGTGCTGGCCACCTTGCACGACGGCCCTGCCTTGCCGGTGAGCGCGCTGGCCGCAGATATTTTGTCCAAGCAACCTACGGTGACCAAGCTGGTGCAGCGCATGGCCAGTCTGGGCACCGTGCAATTACTGTCCGATGCATACGACCAGCGGCGCACGCTGGTGCAAATTTCTCCGGCGGGCAAAAAACTGGTCAAACCATTGATTGAGCAAGCAAAATCCCATGAAGCCAGCGTATTCAGTGCGCTAGGCGCTACTAATTCAATAGCGTTAAAGAAGTTACTCGGTCGTTTAGCTGCTTTGCCATCCCACACCACAAGTTCACGCACATAGCGTGGCCTTAGTTTGCAGCATGGCCAAACACGGCATTCCATAAGGCCAAAACCGCAGCTTTTTCCGCCGTCATGGTTGTGGCATCCAGCTGGGTGGTTTGCTCATCCAGGCGCGCCATGTGCTGAGCATGCCGCAATGACCGGTACGCGCCAGTGGCCTGGTGGCCAATGCCGGGGGGAAGCAAGCCAGAAACCTCAGCACGCTCCAGCAGAGCAATATTGCCTGCGTTGTCACGCAACGGGGGGTGATCAGCGGCGTGGGCGAGCACCAGGTACTGCACAGCAAACTCCACGTCCACCATGCCGCCCACACTGTGTTTGATGTCAAACTTGTCGGCTGGGCAACGGTGGGCACTGCGCACACGCTCGCGCATGGAGATGATTTGCTCAGCCAATGCCTGCGGGTCGCGCGCAGCGCATAGCACCGTCAGCCGTACGGCATCAAAGCGCGCACGCACGGCAGCGCTGCCCAGCACGCAGCGTGCACGCGTCATGGCCTGGTGTTCCCATACCCAGGCGGTGTTGCTGCCGCGTTGCGTCTGGTAATCGGTATAAGCGTTCATGGTGCTGACCAAAAGACCCGAATTGCCATTGGGACGCAAAGCCGTGTCAATCTCATACAAATCGCCTTCGGCCGTCTTGGTGGACAGCCAGGAAATCATCTTGCGCACAAATGCGCTGTACACCGTGCTGGCTTGTTCGTGCGCATCGTCATACACAAACACAATGTCCAGATCACTGCCATAACCCAGCTCCTTGCCTCCCAGCTTGCCGTAGGCCAGCACCGCAAACTGCGGTTCGTCTATATGGCGGTTTTTCAGGCGGCTCCAGCACCAGCGTGTGGTCATGTCCAGCACGGCATCAGCCAGCGCACTCAGCTCATCGGCCACCTGCTCCACCGTGGCACGGCCCTCTACATCGCGCACCAAAATGCGGAACATTTCTGCACGCTGTGCGCGGCGCAGCAGCAGCATCATGCTTTCGTCGTCGTCTTGCGCGGTGCTTTGCAGGGCCAGTGCGCGTTGCGTGAGTTCGCCGCAAAACTGTTTGGCATCAAAGCGCTGGTCCAGCAAGCTTGCATCAGCCAGCTCGTCAATCACACCGGGGTGTTTCATCAGGTAGCGAGCAGGCCAGCGCGCCGCCCCCAGCATACGCAGCAAGCGGGCATGCACATGCGGGCGTTCAATCAGCAATGCCAGATAACTCTCACGGCGCAACAAAGGCTCCATCCAGTCAGCCAGGCGCAGCGCGGCTTCTTCGCTGGCTTGTCCTTCGCTGACCATTTCGCCAGTACGCTGCAGCAACCGAATCAGACGGTTGCGCGACGCATCTTGCAGTGCCAGCACGCGTGGGTGTTGTTGCCATTGCACCACCCGTTCACGCAACCGCTCGGGTAACTGCGCCATCATGGCTTGCAGGTCACCGTCAGTAGGTGTTTTGTTGGGGCCACAGCCCTTGCAGTCACCCGTTCCACCCAACAGACGGTCAAACTCCATGGCTACCGTTTCGCGGTGGGTGTCCAGTGCCATCAGGAATGTACTGGCGTCTTCAAAACCCATCGTGTGTGCGATCCAGGTAATGTCCGCATCGTCGCTGGGTAGCACATGGGTTTGCTGGTCGTCCAGATACTGGATGCGATGCTCCACCCGGCGCAAAAACACATAGGCACCAGCCATGGCTTGCGTGGTGGCTGGCGGCATCAACCCGGCGGCTTGAAGGCGCTGCAAAGCGTCTAGCGTAGGGCGCGTGCGCAGCTCAGGAAACTGGCCACCACGCACCACTTGCAGCAACTGCACGGTAAATTCAATCTCGCGGATACCGCCACGCGACAGCTTGATGTCATTAGCCCGCTCGGGTCTGCCAGCACAGCGGCGGTTAGCGTGTTCGCGGATTTGCCTGTGCAGCACCCGCAAAGACTCAAACACGTTGTAATCCAGGTAACGCCTGAAGACAAAGGGCAACACCACACTGCGCAAGGCCTTCGCAGAGCTTGCCATGCTGGCAGCTGGAGCCACTACGCGGCTTTTAAGCCAGGCAAAGCGCTCCCATTCGCGCCCTTGCACCATGAAATATTCTTCCAGCGCCCCTAAAGACACGGCACTGGGACCCGAATTGCCATTGGGCCGCAGGGCCAGGTCAATGCGAAACACAAAGCCATGCTCGGTCACATCTGCCAGCAGTTGGTTCACGCCGCGCACCAGCTTGCCAAAATATTCATGGTTGCTGATGCGCCCACGCCCCTGCAGCGTTCCGGTGGTCTCGCCGTCGTCGTCATAGACGTAAATCAGGTCTATGTCGCTGGATACGTTCAGTTCTCTGGCACCCAACTTGCCCATGCCCACCACCCACAAGGCGGCGCGCTGGGGCGTGGTGCCCGAGGTCATGGGGGCACCGTGCACAGCGTCCAGATCAGCTTGCACTTGCTGGCAAGCTGCTTCCAAGGCCGCTTCGGCCAGATCTGTCATGGTCTGCGTGACGGTAGCCAAAGCTGCATCTTGCTCGCAGTCCAGCACCACCAGTCGTTCAATCACCAGTGCGCGGGTAATGCGCCATGCGGCACCCGGCTCAAAGCCTTGTTGTTGTAATTGTGTGCAGCAATCGCCGATGCTGGTTTTGTCTGGAACTTGCGCTTGCAGCAAGTGCTCCAAATGGGCATAGCGACGTTGAATACGTTGAACATAGCGGCTGTACAAGGCCAAACCCGTGCCCTTACACAAAATTTCACATGACGGTAAGCTATGCACGGCTTCGCTGCGGGTCATAATTCTGCTTGTCTCCTGCATTGATTCTGTAGTAGTTACCCTCTAGTCCACACGTGCCCAATTCCTCGTCCCATTCCCCCACGATGAGCATACCGCCCAGGTGGTTACGCTGGACGCACGCGCTAGTGAGTACGGCGTGGTGGCTGGTCGTAGCCTGTGCGCTGGTATCGGTACTGCTGTGGGCTATCTTGCATGGCTTGATTGTCCCCCGAATCGACGAATTTCGCCCGAGGCTGGAAAATGCCTTGAGTCAGGCGCTGGGCGTACCCGTACGTATCGACGCCATCACAGCCCAATCAAACACCCTGGTGCCATCTTTTGAGCTGCAAAACCTTCGTTTGCTGGACAGTGCGGGCCGCGATGCCCTGGTGCTAAAAAAGGTGATAGCAGCACTATCACCGCGTTCATTACTGCGACTGGACTTTGAGCAATTGGTGCTGGATCAGCCCGAGTTGGATATTCGGCGCACGACTGATGGCCGCATACTGGTAGCCGGGCTTGATTTTTCAAAACCCGATGCACAGCAACAGGACAGCAGCCCCGCAGCCGACTGGTTTTTTTCGCAGCGCGAATTTGTCATTCTTGGTGGGCAATTGCGCTGGACCGATGAGCAGCGCTACGCGGCCCCTGTGACTTTGAGCCAGGTGAATCTGGTTTTGCGTAACCCTGGGCGCACCCATGTCTTGCGTATTGACGCCACACCCGCAGTAGCTTGGGGCTCGCGTTTTTCGGTCGCAGGCGACTTTCGGCGCCCCTTGCTGCGTGGGCATCCAGGTCAGTGGCGCGACTGGGAGGGTGAAATGTATGCAGATTTTCCGCGCCTGGATGCCTCTCAACTAAAACGCCACGGTAACTTTGATATTCATCTGGAGCGTGGTCGCGGTGCCCTGCGTGTGTGGTCAACACTGAGCCAGGGTGCCATTACAGGCGCTACGGCGGATGTGGCATTGGCAGATGTCAATATACGCTTGGCCAAAGACCTGGAGCCCATAGCGATGTCGTCTATGCAAGGGCGATTAAGTGGCCAGAAGCTGGCAACAGGATTTAGTTTTGCAACCCAAGGTCTGGCCTTTCGTACCGCAGATGGTGTGCAATGGCCAGGCGGTAATGTGGCATTTCTACAGACCGGGCATGAAGGTCAGGTACAAGCCAAGGGAGAGCTCAAGGCGGACCGACTGGACCTGGGAGCATTGGCAAAAATTACCGATCGCTTGCCGATTGGCACTGCAACCCACGCGCTGATTCGCAGCTTGAACCCTAGTGGCCTGGTAGAGACTGTGCAGGCCAGTTGGCAAGGTGATATCCGTGCGCCAAGCCGTTATGAGGCCAGTGGCAAAGTTATTGGGTTCAGCGTGCAGGCAGAACAAACAAGCCAGAGCCTGGAAAGTTCAGTGGTCAGCAAAGCCAGTGCAGGCGCTGGACGCCCTGGAGTGCGCGGTGCCACTATCGACTTCAAGTTAAATCAGTCCGCAGGCGACGCCAGGCTGGTCATTGACAAGGGTGCTCTCGAATTGCCCGGTGCTTTCGAAGACCCGGTAATACCGCTGGACAGCATGAGTACCGAAGCCAAATGGAAGATAGAGGGCGATAAGATAGATGTGGATCTGGCCAACATCAAGTTTGCCAATGCGGATGCGCAAGGCGAGGCCCAGGCGCACTGGCATACGGCGGACCCCAAAAAGTCCAGTGCCAAGTCGCGCTTTCCTGGCGTTTTGGATCTGAACGGGACGCTCACTCGTGCCGAAGGAACGCGGGTGTACCGCTATCTGCCATCCGGCATGGCCAGACAAGCGCGTGACTATGTGCGTGATGCCGTGATACAGGGCAAACTCAGTGCGGGTAAATTCAAGGTCAAGGGCGATTTGTTCGATATACCTTTTCTGGACCCCAAGCTGGGAGAGTTCCGTATCTCGACCCAAATCAGCAATGCCACATTTGCCTATGTCCCCAAACACATTCAAGCCAAGGAACTGTTACCCTGGCCAGTGCTGTCGCAACTTAATGGCGAGTTGGTCATTGATCGCACCTCCCTGGCGGTCAATGGCGCTACAGGGCGCATTGGTAATGACGGCAATGTGCAGTTTTCCAACACCGATGCCCGCATTGCAGACTTGGCACGCTCCTCTACGGTGGTAATCAGCACAGATGCGCGTGGCCCCTTAACGGATGTGCTGGCGGTAGTCAATGGCTCGCCTTTATCTGCCATTACCAGCCAGGCACTGGCCAAAACCACGGCTACGGGTGACGCAGACATCAAGCTGCGCATGAATTTACCGCTATACAGCATAGAGCGCAGCAAGGTGCAAGGCAGTGTGACATTGGCAAACAGTGATGTGCAAATAACACCAGACTCGCCCTTGCTTGTGCGCAGCAAGGGTGTGATCAACTTCAGTGAAACCGGCTTTGCGGTCAAAGACGTGCAGACCCGCTTTATGGGCGGTGACATGCGCCTGGAAGGCGGTACCAACCCTGGCGCAAGCAGTGAGACCGGGCCTGCCAATACTGACGCAAGTCTCATTTTCAAAGCCCAAGGCAATGCAACTGCTGAGGGACTTCGCCAGGCCAAAGAACTGGGTTTTGTTTCGCGCCTGGCGCAAAGCGCGACCGGCAGTGCCAACTATACGGCCACACTGGCGTTTCGCCGTGGCGTACCTGAGATAGCGGTTACCAGCAATTTGCAGGGAATGGTGCTGAACTTGCCCGCGCCTTTGAACAAAACCGCAGACTCTGTTCTGCCCCTGCGTTATGAAAACACCCTGGTGCGCGAGTCCCTCGCCGCCGGTCAAAAACTGCAAGACAGGCTGTTGGTGGATCTAGGCAGTGTGGCCTCGATCCAGTATGTACGTGATGTTTCTGGCGCAGAGCCACGCGTGCTGCGCGGGGGCATTAGTGTGGGGCTGGCGCCCAACGAATCGACACCGGCCGCAGAAGAGGGGGTGGCTGCCAACATCAACTTTACGCAGATTGACGTAGATGCCTGGGAGAAGATCTTGGGCAAAGTGGCAGGCACGGATTTGACGGCCAAGCAAAATGCTGCAACCGGCTCTGCCGGCGCGCCAGCATCGGGTTATCTGCCAAGTATTCTGGCCATACGTGCAAACGAAATCAGCATGCAAGGGCGTACCCTGCACAACGTCGTCGCAGGTGGCTCACGGGACGGGCTGACCTGGCGTGCCAACTTGGATGCGCGCGAGCTCAATGGTTACATGGAGTACCGCCAATCGAGTGGCAACATTCCAGGACGGGTCTATGCGCGTCTTGCACGCCTGAGCCTTGCGCAGTCGCAGACCAGTGAAATTGAAGCCACACTCAATGAGAAAGACTTATCGGTTCCTGCTCTGGACATTGTTGTGGAGGACTTTGAACTGCGTGGTAAAAAATTGGGCCGTGTAGAGGTAGAAGCCGTTAACCGTGGGGCAGGTTTGGGGCCTCGCGAAGCCGGGACACGGGAATGGCGGCTTAACAGGCTCAGTCTTGCATTGCCTGAAGCACAGTTGAGTGCCACGGGTAACTGGGTGGCTGTGGAAGGTGCCTCAGGCGAACGCCGCCGCATGCTGATGAACTTCAAGCTGGATGTGGTTGATTCGGGTATTCTGCTCAATCGCCTGGGCTATCCGAAAGTGGTAGCCAAAGGCAAGGGAAAAATGGAAGGCCAGGTTGCGTGGCTGGGCTCACCTTTCTTGTTCGACTATCCCAGTATGGGTGGCAACTTCAATATCAACATTGAATCAGGTCAGTTTTTAAAAGCAGACCCAGGTATTGCCAAACTGCTGGGTGTGCTGAGCCTGCAGGCATTACCCAGGCGCTTATCATTGGATTTCAGAGACGTGTTTTCTGAAGGCTTTTCGTTTGACTTTATCCGGGGTGACGTGCAGATTGACCAAGGCGTGCTCATGACCAATAACTTGCAGACCAAAGGAGTGAATGCTGCCGTTTTGATGGAAGGGCGCTCCGATATTGCCAAGCAAACGGTTGATATCAAAACCGTGATCGTGCCCGAGATCAACGCGGGTACCGCGTCCCTGATTGCAACCGTTATTAATCCGGCGGTAGGGCTGGGCACGTTTTTAGCACAACTTTTTTTGCGCAGGCCGTTTATTGAAGCTGCTACGCAAGAATTTCGTGTGGGGGGTACCTGGGACGATATTACTTTTACTAAAGTAAACCGCAGTATCGCCAAACCGCAGACCAAGCCAAGCGGCGAAAACGGTTCGCCATAAAATCGGTTAAACCAATCCATTAGCAGGTCAAGCATGAAAGTTGCAGCCATTCAAATGGTCTCAGACATTGATCTGGACACCAACCTGCGCGCGGCTGATCGCTTATTGGAGCAAGCTGTAGCCCTGGGGGCAGAGCTGGTCGGTTTGCCTGAGTATTTTTGCCTGATGGGGCGGCGCGATACGGACAAACTAGCCGTTCAAGAGCGCTTGGGTAGCGGTGTCATACAAGACTTTTTGGCCGATGCCGCTCGCCGTCATGGCCTGTGGATTTTGGGCGGCACCCTGCCGCTGTCCAGCCATGACCCTGCACATGTGCGCAACAGCAGTTTATTGTTTGACCCACAAGGCAAGCTGCATGCACGGTACGACAAGATGCATCTATTCAACTTCGACAATGGACATGAACACTACGACGAAGCCCGTGTATTGCAGCCTGGTGACACGCCGGTGTGTTGCGAGCTGGCTTCGCGTGATGGCCACACCTGGCGCGTGGGCTTGAGTATTTGCTACGACCTGCGTTTTGCTGCGCTGTACCAAGCCTTGAACGCCGACCTGATTGCAGTGCCCAGTGCATTTACCCACACGACTGGCCAGGCGCATTGGGAAGTTTTGCTGCGCGCACGCGCTATTGAAAACCTGGCCTATGTCATGGCTCCAGCACAGGGGGGCATGCATGCCAACGGCAGGCGCACCTGGGGGCATACCATGTTGGTAGATTGCTGGGGGCAGGTGTTGCAGCAATGCCCGCAAGACGAAGGCCTGGTGTGTGCAGAGCTATCGTATGAGCAACTGCAAGAGCTGCGCCATCAGCTGCCTGCGATTGCACACCGAAGACCCCTGGGCGCTGTGCGCCCTACGCTTTAATGGAAACGGCTGCGCATGGTGCGCGCGCATGGCCGCGTTGGTGGCCATCCAGGCGCGGCACTTTGTGGGCACTTTTGGTCTTGCTGGTGGCAGCCTTGTTGGTCATTTTGGTGTGGCTTGCAGGTCGCTTCGAGATCAGTCAAGCGCAAAGTCGATTGGAGCGCGATGCGGGTGAGTCTGTGGGCGATATCAGGGCCGCACTTACGCGCAATATTCAGAGCTTGCAAGCCTTGCAGAATGCTACTGGAACCAGCTTGGCCAACATCAAGCCTGGCGCGGCAGCAGTAGCTTCGGATGTGTGGGCGCAAGAGGCGAATGCCATTCTGCGCGAGCACCGCGAACTCTTGCGCATTGAATGGCGCAACAACCAATTACAAGAATTGGTCGGCGCAGACAGCCCTTATTCCGCTCCCGTTTTCCAGCGTATGGGCCGTGCTAATTCGCAAGGCGAAGTGCAAATTGCTTGCGATGTCGCGCGTCACTTAAGCGGCCCTGCTTATTCCAGCAGTTACTTTGTGCCGCAACCCGACGGACTGGGCCAGGAATTGATCGAGATGTGCATGCCACTCGCCTTGAACGGGCAAGCCAGCGGTTATGTGATCGCAAGTTATTCTATGCAGGGTATTCTTGCTGAACTGATTGGCAAGCAGCTTAGCCGTGGGCAAGAGGTGTCTTTTATCGAAGCAGATGGCACCCGCTTGGCCATTCTGGGCCTAAGTCGTCGCAGTGGCAGAGTTTTCAGCGCACAGCAATTGCTGGACCTTCCGGGCAATACGCTGGTGCTGCGTATGGACAGTTGGCGTGCAGCGCCTGACCTGTTTCCCAATGTTCTGACGGCCCTGGTAACACTGATGTCGATTGCACTGGTCACCGTTTTAGTGTTGTTGGGCAAAGACGTGAGTCGCAGGCTCCAAGCCGAGCATCAACTGGCCGAGGCACTGGCCTTTCGCAAAG
>JAYVTG010000117.1:0-9033 GCA_043774625.1 Polaromonas sp.
GGTCCGGACTGCACAGGACGGCGTAGGAGTTAACGACTCTCCAGTGAAAAGCGCAAGCTATAAGCTGAGGATCAGAGCAACAGAGACGAGCCACTTTGGTGTGGGTGAAACGGGCAATCTCTACGCGCAGCAATACCAAGTAGGTTGGCAGGTGGGTGGTGGCGCAAGCTGCCGCTTGCAGGTTGCGGTTCGCAGCTTGTCAACGGGTAGGTAGCACCGAGCCGTGTGCGTGAGCCACGGCCCAGATAAATGGCGGTCACGTTGCGGCTTTCGCAAGAGAGTTGCAATGCACAAAATCCGGCCTATCGGCGGGCTTCACACTTTTCTCTGAGTCAATGCGTATGTCGCTTGCGTGAACGATGTATGTAGTCATTTGAAAATCAGAATCTACGCTGTGTGTTCTGCCTGGCTGTGCGTACACTGCACGCATGCCACTTTCCATCATCACCCACCCCGACGGGCTGCACCGCTGCTCCTGGTGCAACCAGGGCGAGGCCTTTGCCGACTATATCCATTACCACGACCACGAATGGGGCGCGCCAGTTGCGGACGAAAAACGCCTGTTTGAAAAAATCACACTGGAGGGTTTTCAGTCGGGGCTGTCGTGGATCACCGTGCTGCGCAAGCGAGACCGCTTTCGTGAAGTGTTCAAAGGTTTTGATTTTGAAAAGGTAGCAAGGTTTACCGATAAGGACATTGAGCGCCTGGTGCTGGACGCAGGCATCATCCGCCATCGCGGCAAAATCGCATCTAGCATCAACAATGCGCAAAAGGTGTGCGAGCTGATCGACAAGCAAGGCCCTGGCGCACTGGCTAAGCTGGTGTGGAGCCATGAGCCTGCTGCCAAAACGCGGCCCCCAAAAATCACCCCGGCAGTGGCGATGACTTTGGCGCAAAGGCCAGAGTCACAGCAACTGAGCAAAACGTTGAAGAAGTTGGGCTTCAGCTTTGTGGGGCCCACGACGATGTACGCGTTCATGCAAAGTATGGGCGTAGTGAATGACCACCTGGAAGGTTGCACACACCGCGCCAAGGTGGAAGCGGCGCGTTCGGCATTCAAGCGTCCGTAATGAGCCAAGCGCTTGCGCTGTCTGGCAGGCTGTGTGTGCGGATACCTTCGTGTCCTCCGCCAGGGTGTAGACCTTTGCTTCTTGTCAGCTTTTGTACCTGGCTCCCCCTTTTACCTACGGTATCCGCACACACAGCCTGCCAGACAGCGCAAGCGCTACAGGTCCTGGCGGAGGACACGAAGGTATCCGCGCACACAGCCTGCCAGACAGCGCAAGAAGACGTTGATTCCTGCGACCCAGCCCTCTAGGTAAAGTTACTAACCGAAACGCTTGGGCAAACCGCTAACATTGAGGCATGCAAAACACCTACTACGCCCCACTCACCAAAACCGCCTCGCAGCGCGCCAACTTGTTCGCCGCTGCAACCCTCATGCTCTGTGCCTTCACACACGCCTATGCGCAAGACGCTTACCCCAGCAAACCTATCACCCTCATCGTGCCCAACCCACCAGGTGGCTTGGTAGACACGTCGGCCCGCCTGCTCAACGAGCCGCTGTCGCGCATCATCGGCCAGCCCGTGGTGATTGACAACAAGGCGGGCGGCAGTGGCAATGTGGCTTATGGCTATGTGTCCAAAGCCAAGGCCGATGGCTATAACCTGCTCATTTCTTATTCGGCCTACCATGTGGGCAACCCGGCTTTAACCAGCAGCCTGCCCTGGGCCGCCAAAGACTTTACGCCAGTAGCCTTGCTGACGGTGGCCACCAATGTGATTGCCGCCCACCCGTCCGTGCCTGCCAAAAACCTGAACGAGTTTGTCAGTTACATCAAAACCCACCCCGCCAAGCTGAACTACGCCAGCCAGGGCAATGGCTCGCTGTCCCACATCGGCACCGAGATCTTCAAGCAGCAGATTGGCGGCTTCATGACGCACATCCCCTATCGGGGTTCTGGCCAGGCCATTCAAGACGTGCTGGCTGGCCAGGTGCAAGTGTTCATCACCACGCCGCCCTCGGTCATGCAGCACGTCAAGTCGGGCAAGCTACAGGCCTACGCGGTAACCGGCACCAAGCGCCACCCTGGCCTGCCTGATGTGCCCACCACCACCGAGGCAGGCATGCCCAAGTTTCAGCTCGAAGCTTGGGTGGCTTTGTTCGCACCCGCGGGTACGCCACCCGCCGTTATCGCCAAGCTGACTGCCGACGTCAAACGCGCAATGGAGCTACCCGAAACCAAAACTCGCGCCGACGCCGCAGGCATCGAGGTGCGCTACCTGCCCCCCGAGGCACTGGGCAAAATGGTGACCGACGAAACCGCTTTTTGGGCCAAGGCGATCAAGGCGGCGAATATCACGGTGGAATAGTACTTGCTATAAAATTAGTAGCTGCTTGCGCATATTCCACGCTGACTAGCAGCTATTTTATTTCCATAATTACACCAAAATACCCTACACCAAAAGAGCGTTCACACGTTTGACATACGCTGCGGGGTCGTCTGGCAAGCCGCCTTCTGCCAGTAAGGCCTGATCGAAGACTATATGGGCCAGATCAAAGAAATGCACCGCATCGGTGTCCAGTTTCTTGATCAAAGCATGCTCGGCATTGATTTCCAGAATCGGCTTACTCTCAGGCGCTGACTGACCCGCCTGCTTGAGCATGCGTGCCAGCTGTGTGCTCATGCCGTGGTCTTGCACCACCAAACACGCAGGGCTGTCTACCAAGCGGGTGGTCACGCGCACGTCTTCGGCCTTGCCCTTTAAGGCTTCTTTCAACTTGGCCACCAGTTCCTTGCTGCCTTCTGCTGCGGCCTCGGCGGCTTTTTTCTCGTCGTCGTCTTGCAGCTTGCCCAAGTCCACCGCGCCTTTGGCGACCGACTGCATGGGCGTGCCGTCAAAGTCGTGCAGGTAGTTCAGCGACCACTCGTCCACGCGGTCGGTCATGCACAGTACTTCGATGCCTTTCTTTTTGAACACTTCGATTTGGGGGCTATTTTTAGCAGCTGCCAGCGTGTCGGCGGTGATGTAGTAGATGGCGTCCTGGCCTTCTTTCATGCGGACTTTGTAGTCGGCCAGGCTCACACTGGCCGTGTCGCTGCTGGTGGACGCATAGCGCATCAGTTTGGCCAGGCGGTCCTTGTTGGCAAAGTCTTCGCCTAGGCCTTCTTTGAGCACCGCGCCAAACTCTGCGTAAAACTTGGTGTACTGGCCTTCCTTGGCTTTATCTTCTACAGAAAGCACGTCGGTGACTTCGCCAGATGACACGGGCGCCTTGTCGTACTTCGCCAAATCTTCCAGCATGCCCAGCACGCGCTTGATGCAGCCTTCGCGAATGGCCTTTACATCGCGGCTTTCTTGCAGCAGTTCGCGGCTCACGTTCAGCGGCAAATCGGCGCTGTCCACAATGCCTTTGACAAAACGCAGATAGGTGGGCATCAGCGACTCGGCATCGTCCATGATGAACACGCGCTTTACATACAGCTTGATACCTGCTTTTTTCTCGCGGTTCCACAAGTCAAACGGTGCCTTGCCGGGGATGTACAACAGCTGCGTGTATTCGGTGCTGCCTTCCACGCGGTTGTGCGTGTGCGCCAGCGGCGCTTCCTGGTCGTAGCTGATCTGTTTGTAAAAGTCGTCGTAGTGTTCTTGGGTAATGTCTTTCTTGGGCCGCGCCCACAGCGCGGCTGCAGCGTTGACCTTTTCCCAGTCGCCGGTTTTCACCATACCGCCACCAGTGGTGCCCTTGCTGGGGTCGTCCTTGTCCAGCGGCTCGCCTTCCTTCCACTCTTCCTTTTCCATCATGATGGGCAGGCTGATGTGGTCAGAATATTTGCTGACGATACCTTTGATCTTGTAGGCGTTGGCGTAGTCCAGCGCGTCGTCGCGCAGATGCAGGGTAATGCTGGTGCCACGCTCTGTGCGGGTGATGTTTTCTACCTCAAACTCCCCCGTGCCGCCGCTCACCCAGCGCACGCCTTCTTTCGCGTCCAGACCCGCGCGGCGCGACTCCACGGTAATCTTGTCGGCCACGATAAAGCCTGAATAAAAGCCCACGCCAAACCGCCCAATAAGCGCACCTTGGTCTTTGGCTTCGCTCTTTTGCGCGTCGGCCAGCTTGCTCATAAAGTCCTTGGTGCCGCTCTTGGCAATCGTGCCCAGGTTGTCAATCGCTTCTTGTTGTGACAGGCCAATGCCGTTGTCGGTAATCGTCAGTGTTTTGGCATCTTTGTCAAAGTTGATGCGCACTTGCAATTCCGGCGCGTCTTCGTACAGTTTGGCATCGTTGATCGCCTCGTAGCGCAGCTTGTCGCAGGCGTCAGACGCGTTAGAGATCAGCTCGCGCACAAAAATCTCTTTGTTGGAGTACAGCGAATGGGTGACAAGGTGCAAAAGCTGGGCCACTTCGGCCTGGAAACTGAGGGTTTTTTTAGTCATGGCTTAGAAAAATTAACGTAAAGATGAAGATAAAAAGGTCAAGCAGAGCTTGATGTGGGGTATGCCAGGCCGATTTCAAGGTCGCTATCATCCAGTACAGCCTTGTATTATGTCGCGCCTCCATAGACCCTGTCCTCCAACGTATCCAAGAACCCATCATGATTACTACCCTATATTTCGCACCTGGCGCCTGTTCTTTTGTGCCTCATGTGCTGCTAGAAGCCAGTGGACAGCCTTTCGAACCCGTGATGGTCAAGCTACACAAAGGCGAGCAATATGGCGATGCGTACAAGGCTATCAACCCGCGCAGCCAGGTGCCGGTGCTGGTGGAAGACGGCACCTCAATCACCCAAATCTTGGCGATCATCAACTACTTGAACGATAAGTTTCCGGCCATGGGTTATTTGCCCAGCGAGCCGTTGGCCAAGGCCAAAACGCTGGAGACCCTGGCATGGATGAACAACACGGTGCACCCGACGTTTACCCACATTTTTATGCCGCATAAGTTTACCGACAAGCCCGAGTTGCACGACGACTTGAAGCGCCATAGCACCGTGCTGTACGCGCAGCATATGGCTGACCTGGAGAGTTTGGCCCGCGCCATGCAGTCTGCGGGTCGCTCGTATCTGGTGGGTGACAAACTTGGCCCGCTGGACGCCTACACGCTAACGCTGATGCGCTGGGGTTCGATCGCGGGCATTGACCCCACGGGTTACCCTGCTGCGTGGGCGCATGTACAACGTATGGCAGCAGTGCCCGCCGTAGCGCGTGTGATTGAGCGTGAGCGGTTGCAGCTGAATTTGTATAAACCAGGGTAGCGCCACTTTGGTTCTTGAGAATATTTTCTTGCCAGGCTAGTCTTTTGCAAGTGGGTTGTATGGAATCTGTTTACTAAAACCGCCCATGGCCATCGTAGAATATACGCAAGCAGCTACTAAATATATAGCGTCATGCACCAGGTGTGCTCTGCATTCGAACCGTAAAACGCACACCCGGCATGCTGGCTTTGGGGTCTGTGTCTTCCATCGACAAGGTGGCCTCATGCTGCTGAACCACCTCGGCCACAATCGCCAAACCCAGGCCCGATCCATCCGCCTCGTTGCCCAGGGTGCGGTAAAAAGGCTGCAATACCAGTGCGCGCTCGGTCTCGCTGATGCCGGGGCCGTTGTCTTCCACCTGTAGCACCAGTGCCGTGCTGAAGGTGTCCGCCAGCACACGCGCCGTGATGACTCCGGGCCGCTCGGCCGTGCTGGGCGTGTAGCTGATGGCGTTGTCCACCAGGTTGCGGATCATTTCTTTGAGCAGTGTCGGGTTGCCCAAAACGAATGCCTCTTTGCTGCCAGCATCTACACCTTCGTAGCCCAGGTCGATGTGTTTGTCCAACGCGCGGGGCAGGCATTCTTTCACCACGTCGATGGTCAACAGAGCCAGGTCGCAGCTGTGCTTTTGCAATGTCTGGCCGCTGGCCTCGGCACGTGCCAGTGCCAACAACTGGTTGACGGTGTGGGTGGCGCGCACGCTGGAGCGGCTAACTTGCTGCAGCGAATGCTTCAAGTCAGCCTCGCTGGTGCCGCCGCGCAGGGCCATGTCGGCCTGCATGCGCAGTCCGGCCAGTGGGGTTTTGAGCTGGTGGGCGGCGTCGGCCAAAAAGCGTTTTTGCGTGGCAACAGATTGTTTGAGGCGAGACAGCAGATCGTTGACCGAGGACACCAAGGGCTGCACTTCGCTGGGCACGGCGCTTTGATCCAGCGGGCTCAGGTCGTCGGGTTTGCGCTTGCGTATGCGTTCTTCCAGCTGGCTCAACGGTTTGATGCCGCGCACCAGTGCAAACCACACCAGCAACACGGCCAGGGGCATCACCACAAACTGCGGCAGCATCACGCCCTTGACGATCTCGCTGGCCAGGGTGGAGCGTTTCTCGCGCGTTTCGGCCACTTGTACCAGCACGGGTTTGTTGTCTGGAATGTCTGCACGCACATACACGTAAGCCACGCGCACGTCCTGTCCGCGCATGGTGTCATCGCGCAGTTTGATACTGCCAATCTCAGCCTTGTCCTCATCGTTGGGGCTGGGCAAATCTTTTTCGCCACTGACAAATTCGCCGCGTGCGCCCAGCACCTGGTAATAGACTAAGTCGGCATCATCCGCGCGCAAAATCTCCCGCGCGGGGGCGGGCAGGTTAAATTGCACGCGGCCGTTTTGCATGGTGACCAACTGCGCCAGTGCCTGCACGTTGTATTCCAGCGCGCGGTCAAACGGTTTGTTGGCAATGCCTTGCGCAACCAGCCAGGTCAACACCAGTGTGGCGGGCCACAGCAGCAGCAGCGGGGTCAGCATCCAATCGAGAATCTCTCCAAACAGGCTGCGTTGTTCGCGCTGGAAGAGTTTCACGGTACGCGAACCATTGTTTTAGCTAAGCTGGAATTTTTTCCAGGCAATAGCCCAAGCCCCGCACCGTGGCAATACGTACTGGGCCTTTCTCGATCTTTTTGCGCAGGCGGTGGATGTACACCTCGATCGCGTTGTTGCTCACTTCGTCGCCCCATTCGCACAGGCGCTCCACCATCTGGTCTTTGCTGACCAGTCGGCCCGAACGCAGCAGCAGCACTTCCAAAAGGCCCAGTTCGCGGGCCGACAGCTCGATCATTTTGCCGTCCATGGTGGCAACACGTCCCGCCTGGTCGTATTCCAGCGGGCCGTGTTTGATGAGGGTGCTGGCCGCGCCCACGCTTCGGCGGGTGAGGGCGCGCACGCGGGCTTCCAGTTCTTGCAGACTGAAAGGCTTGGCCATGTAGTCGTCAGCGCCCAGGTCTAGGCCTTTGACGCGCTCTTCCACGCTGTCGGCGGCGGTCAATATCAACACCGGCAAGGCAGAGCCACGGCTGCGCAAACGTTTCAGTACTTCCAGGCCATGCATTTTGGGCAGACCCAAATCGAGAATCAACAAGTCCAGCTCTGTATTGGTCAAAAGCGCGGCTTCGGCCTGCGCACCGTCGGTCACGTGGTCTACGGCTGCGCCCGAATTGCGCAGCGTGCGCAGCAAGCCATCTGCCAATACCTGGTCATCTTCTGCAATCAAAATTCGCATCATCTGTCTCCGTTATATCTAGCTTTGCGGCACCCTGAGTTTTTCGTCCATTGTAGGGCGTGGGCGCTTACGACAGGGTAACTTGTGAATGACGCGGTAGTGACTTTTTCGGCGTATGCAGCGCAAACAAAACTACGCATCGCCATAGCTGTTGGCATAGGCCTCCAGCCCAAAAGCCGCCACGCGCGCAATGTCGTCGCCTACCTCGGCGCGAAACTCGCTTTCTGCCTGCGCCACGGCGTCTTCAAACGCCCTGCGCCACAGCAGGCCGGTTTCGGTAAACACCACCTGGCGTGCGCGTGCGTCACGGCTGTCTGGTGCGCGCTGTACGATGCCCCAGGCCTCGCACTGGGCCACCAGCGTGGCCATAGCCTGTTTGGTCATGCCTGCTGCGCCTGCCAGCTCGGTCAAACGCGAGCCGCCGGGTGCCAGGTGGCGCGTGATGTGGATGTGCGCGGCGCTCACCTGCCCCCGCGCAGCCAGGTTCGACAGCGCCAGCGGCACGTCGATGTTGTGTGCCATCAAGGTCAGCACACGGGCGTCAAAACGCCGCATGGACTGACCCAGTAACCAGCCCAGGTGTGTGGGTCGCCAGGCTGCACTGACTGCGGGAGCAGCAGGCTTTTTGGCTTGCGCTCTGGTGGACGCTGGGGCAGGTGAGCGGATAGGTAGCATACGTTTATTTTAGTCATATAAACTGACTAAAATATCTATTTACTTGCCGATAGAAGCTGATTACAGTACTGGTTATGCGCACAGTCTATTTAAATTACCAAGCGCACAGTTTTACCTTAAACCATTGATATAGAAAGACTTTTACCCATGGACGCTCAAGTCAAAGGCTCAAAAATAGAATCCGCCAATGTGGCCAATTCAGAGAAATCCAAGGCTCTGCAAGCTGCGCTGGCACAAATTGAAAAGCAGTTTGGCAAAGGCACCATCATGCGCCTGGGCGAGGGCGAGGTGATCGAAGACATCCAGGTCGTGTCTACCGGCTCGCTGGGCCTGGACGTAGCCTTGGGCGTAGGCGGCCTGCCGCGCGGCCGGGTGATCGAAATTTACGGCCCAGAAAGTTCGGGCAAAACCACGCTGACCCTGCAAGTCATTGCCGAAATGCAAAAAATCGGCGGCCAGTGCGCCTTTATAGACGCTGAACACGCGCTGGACATTCAGTACGCGCAAAAACTCGGCGTGAACCTGCAAGACCTGCTCATCAGCCAGCCCGACACCGGCGAACAAGCGCTGGAAATTGTGGACAGCCTGACCCGTTCTGGCGCGGTCGACCTGATCGTGATTGATTCGGTAGCCGCCCTGACCCCCAAGGCCGAGCTGGAAGGCGAAATGGGCGACAGCCTGCCCGGCCTGCAAGCCCGCCTGATGAGCCAGGCCCTGCGCAAGCTGACCGGCACCATCAAAAAAGCCAATTGCATGGTGATTTTCATCAACCAGATCCGCATGAAGATTGGCGTGATGTTTGGCAGCCCCGAGACCACCACGGGCGGCAA
>JAYVTG010000118.1:0-49963 GCA_043774625.1 Polaromonas sp.
CCAACCCCTTAAACTCTTACTTTTAACCCGATCAAGTCAAGACAGCAGAAGCCACCAGATCAATCCGGCTTCAGGCTCATACCTGAATTGGAAAATACTGCTGGCTGCTTACCAGCCCAGGGCCAAGTGCAACGGCAAATACACCGCCATGCCGCCGATGATGCAACCCAGTGTGCTTTTTCGCCAAAAAAACACAGCCGCCCCTGTAGCACCGCCGTACAGCCGTGCGTCTTGCAGACTGCTGATCAAGGCGCCCTGGCTCATGACCAGTTCGGGCACCACGACGGCGCACAGCGCCGCAATGGGCGCATATTGCAAGCCGCGCTGTGCCCAGTGCGGCAGCTTCCAGTCGCGCTCAGACATAAAGAAAAAGCAGCGTGTGATGACGGTCACGCAGGCCAGGCCCACGATGGTCAGCATCGTCCACAGGTCAGTGCTGCCGGGCGTCATGCGGCGTCCTTTTGCGGGCTGGGGCGCAGCTTTTCCAGCGACAAACACACCACCACGGCAACACCAATGGCCACCAAAATATTGAGCTTGAGCGGCAGCGCAAACGCTACCACCGCAGCGCCGCCCGCCACGCCAGCCGACACCACACGCAGGCGCGAGCTGGCCAGCGAACAGCAAATGCCCAGCAGGGCCAAAATACCTGCAAAACCCAAACCCCAGTGCTGTGGAATGACGTTGGCCAACGCAATACCCAGCAAACTGGGCACCACCCAGGCAAACCAGCTTACCGCACACATGCCCGCAAGGTACGCCTCTTGTGCGCGAACAGCTACCAAATTTGTAGCATCCGCAGGTTGTTGGTAGCGCTGTACAAACATCACATAACTCAAGTCTGTCGTAAAGTAACCGCTCACCAGCCTGCGCCACAGCGGCTGGTGCATCACATACTGGCGCAAATGGATGCTGAAAACCACAAAGCGCAAATTCACGCAAAAGCCTGTTGCCAGCACCACCCACACAGGCGCGCCCGCAATGATGAGCGGCATGCTGGCCAGCTGTGAGCTGCCTGCAAACACCAAGATCGTCATGCTCACACATTCCATAACGCTCAGGCCAGACTTCATCATGGCTACGCCGGTCATCAGCCCCCAGGCGGCGATACCCAGAGCGACCGATACGACATCGCGCGCGCCCTGGGCAAATTCGGGGTGCTGGTAAAGCGCGGCGTGATCGTGCGCGGCATGGTGGTGCGCAGCCAGGCCCACAGTTTGATCTTGCATTTGGTCTTGCATTTGGTCATGCGCCGGGTCTTGCGCGTCGTGACGTTCACTCAAAGCGCTGCCCCGGTGCCAACGCAAAGCCGCGTAAAAACTCGGCTGCTGGCAAGCGCTTGCCGCCCGCGCGCTGCAGCTCGGTCAGCTTGAGTTCGCCTATACCGCATTGCACCGTGATTCCACTTGCATTTTCCTGCAAAATACTGCCATTGCCAGCGTCAATAGTGCGTGAGCAGCTATCAATTTCGCAGCTTATGATTTTTACCAGTTCGCCTTGCGCCTGCGCTGTACAACCTGGAAACGGGTCTAGCGCACGCACTTTGCGTTCTATTTTTTCAGCGCTTTGCGACCAGTCAATCCGCGCCTCGGTCTTGTCGATTTTGTGTGCGTAGGTTATGCCCAACGCGGCGGCTTGCGTGTCGTCGGTTGCCAGGGGCTGCGGTATTGGTTTTAATCCACCGCCTGCCAAGAGTTCCAGCGCCTGCACAATACAGCGCCCACCCAATACAGCCAGCTTGTCGTGCAGCGTGGTGGTGGTGTCGCGCTGCAGGCCTTGCTGCGCGATAGGCAGCTTTTCTACCAGCAGCATATCGCCTGTGTCCAGCCCCGCGTCCATCTGCATGATGGTGATGCCTGTTTGTACATCGCCGGCCTCTATCGCCCGGTGAATCGGTGCTGCGCCACGCCAGCGCGGCAGCAGCGAGGCATGGATGTTCAGACACCCATAGCGTGGGGTGTCCAGCACCCAGGGGGGCAAGATCAAGCCATACGCGGCCACGACCATGACATCTGCTTGGGCCGCCGTGATGACGTCTCGCGCGGCCGCTGCATCGTCTGGGTATTTGCCGTCCAGGCGCAAGCTGCGCGGCTGGGCGACGGTGATGCCATGCGTTTGCGCCAACTGCTTGACGGCTGAAGCCTGCAACTTCATGCCCCGCCCCGCTGGCCGGTCGGGTTGTGTCAATACCAGTGCAATCTCAAAGCCTGCCGCAAGCAAGCTTTGCAAGGCCTGGCTAGCAAACTGCGGAGTGCCAGCAAAAATAACGCGCATGGGTTGAGGCAAAGACCGATGGGGCGCGTCAGGCCAAGCGCTCGGCTTTGAGCAGTTTGGTCTTGATACGGTTGCGCTTTAAGGGGCTGAGGTATTCAACGAAGACCATGCCCATGAGATGGTCCATTTCGTGCTGAACGCACACTGCCAACAAGCCCTCGGCTTCGACTTCTCGGCTGTTACCTTCCCTGTCCAGCGCACGCACTTTCACCGCCACGCTGCGTTCTACTCCGTCATAAATATCAGGTACAGACAGGCAGCCTTCGTCGGCTTTTTGCTTGTCGGGGCTCAGCCACAGTATTTCGGGATTGATGAGCACCAAGGCATCGTTACGCTCATCGCTCACGTCAATGACCACCACACGCTCGTGCACATCCACCTGGGTGGCGGCCAGACCGATGCCATTAGCGTCATACATAGTGGCCAACATGTCGGTTACCAATTGCTGGATGCGCGCGTCTACAGCCGCTACCGGCATGGCAACTTTGTGTAAGCGCGGGTCGGGGTAGCGCAAAATGGGCAAAAGAGTGGGTGCGGTCATGGCAAAAATCAGCAGTACAGAACAAAACTGATGTATTTTCGCTATTTTTTAAGCCCAGTGCCGGATTGAGGACTCAAAAAAACGATTTATCCTTGCCAAATCAAGGGCTTAAATCGAGAATTGTGTGTAATTTGTGAGATTGTTAGCGAGAGGTTTGCATGTTTGATTTGGTACCTATGAGCGCACGCACTGCGCAAGCTTGGGCTGCGGGCGCGGTTATGGCGGCAGCCTTGGGCGGCACGGCCAGCCTGGCGCAGGCACAATTTGTCACTACGCCTGGCCAAAAAGCCACGGCCGAGAAAGTGGCCCAGTCTGGTATTGCCCTGAGCGAATTGTCGCCCAATGCCCCCGACAACTACACCGTCAAGTCTGGCGACACCCTGTGGGCTATTTCGCGCATATTTCTTAAAAGCCCCTGGCGCTGGCCCGAGCTGTGGGGCATGAACCTCAGCGAAATCCGCAACCCACACCGTATTTACCCCAGCCAGCAGTTGTATCTGGACAAAAGCAATGGCCGCGCGACCTTGCGTGTGCGCACCGCAGGTAGCGGGCAAGTGCCCACCGACACCGTGCGCGTGTCTCCCCGCACACGCATCAGCAACCTGGGTGATGGTGCTATCCCCACACTGGCACCCAACCTGATCGAGCCGTTTTTGGCAGAGCCGATCATCATTGACGAAGCAACCCTGCTGCGCGCGCCACGCATTGTGGCTACGCAAGAACACCGGGTACTGCTGTCACGCGGTGACCGTGCCTACGCCCGGTCACAAGTCCAGGGCGATTTGAGCACGGCCAACGATGCGTCAGACAAATACCGCGTGTTTCGCAATGCCAAGCCGTTGAAAGACCCTGTCACCGGTGTGATTTTGGGCTACGAGGCGCAGTACGTAGGCAATGCTGATTTGATTCGCGGCGAGAGCGTGCGGGATACTGTGGGCAAGGACGGCAAAGCGGTACAGGAAATAGTACCTGCCACCATCGACATTGTGAACAGCAAAGAAGAAATGCGTGTTGGTGACCGCTTGCTGCCCGAGCCCAAGCGCGAATTCGCTACTTACACCCCCCGCGCACCTGAAGTCAAGATCGAAGGCGGTCGCATTGTGTCGGTGTACGGCAGCGCAGTGGTGAACGCAGCGCAAAATCAGGTCGTTGCCATTAACCGGGGCAAGGCTGATGGCATGGAAATAGGCCATGTGCTGGCTATCGAGAAAGACGGCGAAACGCTGCAAGACCGCACCGACCCCGCCAAACCGCAAATCAAACTGCCTGAAGAGCGCAATGGCCTGGTGATGGTGTTTCGCACTTTCGACAAGCTGTCGTACGCGTTGATATTGCAAATCACCGATGGTGTGAAGATCGGCGACCGCCTGGTCAACCCGCGCTAGGTTTTTGTTCTTCATGGAAAGCGACGAACTCGCGGCCTGGCTCCGGCTGAGCCGCACACAGGGTGTGGGCAATCTGCACGCCCGCAAACTGCTGGCAGCTTTTGGCCTGCCCCAACAGGTATTTGACCAAAGTGTCACCGCGTTGCGCAACATCGTGTCGCCAGCGCAGGCCAATGCCCTGCACCGCACACCTGACGGATTGCCCGAACTAACGCAAGCCACGCTGGATTGGTTGCAAGGCGGCAGTGGGGTGTGGCGCCATATCGTTACCCTGGGTGATGCGCTGTACCCGCAGGGTTTACTGGCGATGGAAGACCCACCCCTCATGCTGTATGTGACGGGAAACCAGGCCATGTACACGAGATTGGCTGCAAAAACTATAGCCAATGATATTGCCATTGTCGGCAGTCGCAACCCCACACCCCAGGGCGAAACCAATGCGCGCAGTTTTGCCAAAAGTCTGGCGCAGGCTGGGCTGCATGTAGTCAGCGGCCTGGCGCTGGGCATTGATGGCGCTGCGCATTGGGGCGTGCTGGACGCATGGGATGAGCCCAGTGCCAGCGGCGACGCAACGCTAGGCTCCACCGTGGCCGTGGTCGGCACAGGCCTGGACCGTGTATACCCCAAAAGGCACTACGAACTGGCGCACCGCATATGCCAGCACGGCATCGTCGTGAGTGAATTTTCGGTAGGTACACCGCCTTTGAACCATAATTTTCCGAGTCGCAACCGCATCATTGCTGCACTAACCCAAGGCACCCTGGTGGTAGAAGCCGCTCTGCAATCGGGCTCGCTGATCACCGCGCGATTAGCGACTGAGCAGGGTAAAGACGTGTTCGCCATTCCGGGTTCTATCCACTCCACCCTGTCCAAAGGCTGCCACCATTTAATCAAGCAGGGTGCCAAACTGGTGGAATCTGCGCAAGATGTGCTGGAAGAGT
Organism: Polaromonas sp.; assembly: GCA_043774625.1. Lineage (GTDB taxonomy): Bacteria > Pseudomonadota > Gammaproteobacteria > Burkholderiales > Burkholderiaceae_C > JAAFIP01. Next base: position 5,142 of record JAYVTG010000118.1, read on the forward strand.
TAAGTTATCCGGTTACTACAAAATTGATAGCTGCTCGCGCACAATCCACGCTGGCTTTGAATGATTTTGATGCTGAAAATGAAAATAATAACTCTGCATCCGAAGATAGCGCCACCAGTTTGCTACGTGCCCTGGGCCATGACCCTGTCAGCCTGGACGCGTTGATATCTCGCACTGGTATCAACGCCGCCACGCTGCAAGCGCGCTTGATGGAACTGGAGCTGGAGAATCAGGTGGTTCGATTGCCCGGTGGGCTTTTTCAGCGGTATCTGGCGGCTTGAACGCCATTTCAAGCTGGCAGCTTACACCGCCAGCAAGCGTTCGGGGTTGGCGTCCAGCTTGGTCAGTGCATCGCGGGTGGCGCGCACGGTCAGGGCTTCGTCTTCTACCGGCGTGATCAATCCGGCCTGCAGATAAGACGCCAGGCGGCGGATCTGGAACAGATAGGTGCGGCCATTGGCTCCGGCAAACAGGTGCAACTGGCCGCGTTTGCTGGTCCAAGCGTACTGGATGCGCCCGGTCTTGCCATTGTGGTCCAGGTTAAACCAGTTACCCAAATCCAGTTCCATTGCCCAGGCCCGCATGGCTTCGGTGGGCTCACTGCCACCCGAGGTAATGATGTCGATACCCGTGGTATCAATACCCAGCATCAGTTCCATGCTTTCGGCGTCGAGTGGCAAGTCACCCACGTCATCATCAGACACATAGTCTTCGAGATTTTTAAGCCGCTTGGCCATATCTTCAATTTGTCTGGGATCAATAGTTTCGGTTTTAGACATGAAAGCATCTGCCAGGGTGTCACTGATGGTTTTGATTTGCCCGTCCTGCCGCGCCTGGTCAAAACCCAACATTCCCATGCCTGTACGCAGGCGTTTGAGCAGGTTGGGCAGGTCCTGAATCACCTTGGCTCGGTCGTTGCGGTCAGGTTTGGCACTGGCAGCCCACACCAGATCGGCTGCCACCTTGCGCAGTGCCTGGGTGTCAGCATGCGTGGGACTGCTCTTGATCGAAGAGACAGCCAGAACTTCGGTCCAGACCTTGAACAGAAATTCGCGCAGTTCATCGCGCACAGGCATGTCACCCAGCATTTTGCGCATTTCGATGGTGTATTGAATGGCTGCGGTTTCTTTTTGTTCGACCTGCTGGGCCACGCTGACGATGCGCTGCGTGCTGCCTTGCTCAGTCAAAAACTTTGACAGGAATTTGGCAAACTCGTCATACACCAACTGAAACACACGCCGCCCCGTCTCGGGGTACTGCTCAATCACCTGCACCACGCGCTTGATTTCAACCTCTAGCGCAGCACTGGTCACGTCAGCCTCAAAACCCAGCACGCACGAACCCATGCGGTCAATCAACCGGCGGGCCGGGTGTTGCAAGCTGCCAAAAAATTCTGGCTCGGCCAGGGCTAAACGCAATACTGGCATTTGCAGGCGTGCAAACCACACACGCACAGCGGCGGGAATGCGGTCTTCGGCCAAAATACTTTGAAACATCAGGGCGACGATTTCAATGGTTGCTTTTTCTGCGGTAGTGCTGGCGGCCTTTTTGAGGGTGCTGGTTTGCTCGCGCAATGCACCTGCAACCTGGTCAGGGCGCATGCCCTCAGCAATACGAATGTAACCAGCCCCAGCACTCCCCATGGCACCAGGCTCACCGCGGCCTGTGCCCGCATAGTCGGCTACCTGCGTTTGTTCATAGCCTGGTGGGCGCGGCATTAAAGCGGCAGCTAATTGTGGTGATGGCGAAGCACCACGGGTATCGTCAAACCCCACCACTTTGTCGCCTAGCATGCGCTTGAGCTGCCCAATCACGCCCTGGGCACGCATCTTGGCGCGTGCCAAAGGCGTAGCCGAGGTCATCAAGCGGGTTTCTTCGTGGGCATCGGGTGCATAGCGGCTTGGTGCAGAACGGCCCGCAGCTGACCCTGGCGTGCCTTGGTTTGCAGCACCACTCGCGCCAGTATTGCTTGCGCCGCCCCCGCCCCCGCCGTAAGTTTGCGAGTAGCCTTGGGCTGAGGACGTTTTGGCACCACCAGATGCTGCTGCGTTACCTGCGGAGCCAGAACCCCCTGAAGCGTAGGCTTGAGCGCCTCCGCCCCCACCACCTCCACCTGCACCACCTCCACCTGCACCACCGCCACCGCCAGTACTTGAACTGTTAGCACCGCCACCACCTGAGGCATAGCCGCCCGCACCAGATCCACCACTCGAACCTGAACCTCCTGCGCCACCACCCGAGCCTCCTGCGCCAGCGCCACCACCCGAACCACTACCACCAGCGCCACCACCGCCCCCCGAACCGCCACTATAACCAGAGGCGTTGCCAGCACCAGACCTGCTTGCGGTAGATCCCGGCTCCAGCTTGGCTCCCTGCGTCAATGGCGCAGCTCCACTGCTACCTGGCGTACGTTTGACCAAGGGCCGCAAGTCGATCTCGGCCATGATGCCGTTGGCAATCAAGAATTCATTGGCAGCATGGTAGGCCTCCACCATCTGCGCACCAAAGTTGTGGTGGATCGTGGCTTGCACCATCAACCATGCCTCGCGGTTCATGCCTGCGGCCATCCATTGCTCAACGACCAGTTCCGCACAAGTCTCCGGGCGCAAAATATCTTGTTTGTTGATTTCAGGCAAGTTTTCCAGTTGCCGCACGCGCAGCGACAAGTCGTTGAACTCTGAACTGGACTTGTCCAAAATGCGCAAAGCTAGGCGGGACGAGAGGATTTTGTTGTCCATCACGTCATTGCCCATTAACTCAAAACTGTCGGTAGACAGCCTCGCGCGCAGGGAAGGAGCGGGGCTAGCCGCCAGCAGACCACTTTTCCATGCTGTACCAACACCACTTAGCCAAACGCTCTCTGCCTTTTGGTAAACCAGCCAGAGATCCCGCCGGTCTTGCGATTCGCGCGCATTGCCTGCTTGATCGACCATTTCATTCAGGCTGGTACGTACCAACACCGCCACCTCGCCCAGCACTTGCGTTGCGTGGGTGACAAAAATCTCGCGGGCTCTTCGTGCAAGCGCCGAGCTGGCCAGAGAGGTGGAAGAAGGAAGCGTAGCCACAGGCAGTTTCTTATTCGACGTAAAGTGCTGGTGATAAGAGGGAAACTACAAAACTATACCCGCAAAAAGCCAGCCTGGGCAATCTTGGGGCATATGGTTTGCCCCAAAAAGCCTAGACTGTTGCGCCCGCGTTCGGATCGTTGGGGTCTTCGTCTTTTTTCTGCGCCGATTTGATCAAATCTTCCCGTTTGATGCCCAGCCACATGGCGATGGCGGCGGCCACAAAGACCGAGGAATAAATACCGAACAAGATGCCGATAGTGAGCGCCAGCGCAAAATAAAACAGGGTAGGGCCACCGAACAACAACATGGACAGCACCATGATTTGCGTGGAACCGTGGGTGATGATGGTGCGGCTAATTGTTGATGTGATGGCGTTGTCGATGATTTGCACCGTGTCCATCTTGCGGTAGCGGCGGAAATTCTCGCGGATTCGGTCAAAAATCACCACCGATTCGTTGACCGAATAACCGAGCACGGCCAGCACGGCGGCCAGCACCGAGAGCGAAAACTCCCACTGGAAGAAGGCAAAAAAGCCCAAAATGATGATCACGTCGTGCAAGTTGGCAACGATGGCCGATACGGCGTATTTCCATTCGAAGCGGACGGCCAGATACAGCATGATGCCCACCACTACCATGGCCAGGGCTTTGAGGCCGTCGGTGGCCAGTTCTTCGCCCACCTGGGGGCCAACGAATTCTGTGCGGCGCAAGGTAGCACCACTGTCGGAGGTTTTCAGGGCTGCCAGTACTTTGTCGCTCTGCTGGGCCGAGCTAACGCCTTTTTGCGCAGGCAGGCGGATCATCACGTCGCGTGAGCTACCAAAGTTTTGCACCTGCACGTCGGTAAAGCCCTGTGCGGCCACCACAGCGCGCACTTTTTCCAGATCAGCGGGTTGGCTGTAGCTGACCTCCATCACGGTGCCGCCAGTGAATTCGACCGACAAATGCAGGCCACGGCTGAACAGGAAAAAGACAGCTGCCAAAAAGGTAATCAAAGACACGGCGTTGAAAATCAACGCATGGCGCATAAAGGGGATGTCTTTGCGGATTTTGAAGAATTCCATGGTGCTTGTGCCTTATTTTTTCGATTTTTTAGTGGGTTTTGAGCTGTTAGCCAGCGTGGAATCTGCGCGAGCAGCTACTGTTTTAATAGCATCTTCTAGATCACCATCAGCTGGCAATGCCATCGACCCACCCGCCGCCGCGCCCGCTGGCTTCCACACTGTGCCAATGGACACGCTCTTGAGCTTCTTTTGCCGACCATAGAGCAGGTTGACCAAACCGCGTGAGAAGAACACCGCCGAGAACATGCTGGTCAAAATGCCGATGCAGTGCACGATGGCAAAGCCCCGCACGGGGCCAGAGCCAAACGCCAACAGGGCCAAACCGGCAATCAAGGTCGTGATGTTCGAATCCAAAATCGTCGCCCATGCGCGGTCGTAACCGGCATGGATGGCTGCCTGTGGTGATGCCCCGTTACGCAATTCTTCGCGTACCCGCTCGTTGATCAGCACGTTTGAGTCAATGGCCATACCCAGTGCCAGGGCCATAGCGGCCATGCCGGGCAGTGTGAGGGTGGCTTGCAACATGGACAACACCGACACCAGCATGAATAAATTCACCGCCAATGCCAGGCTGGAGAACATGCCAAAGACCATGTAGTAAATGCACATGAAAGCGCAAATAACCAAAAACCCATAGGTCACACTTTGGAAGCCTTTTTGAATGTTTTCTGCACCCAGGCTGGGGCCAATGGTGCGCTCTTCTACGATTTCCATCGGTGCAGCGAGTGAACCTGCACGCAGCAAGAGCGACGTGTCGTTGGCTTCTGTGGTGGTCATGCGGCCCGAAATCTGCACACGGCCACCACCAATTTCGCTGCGGATCACCGGGGCGGTCACCACCTCGCCCTTGCCTTTTTCAAACAAGATAATCGCCATGCGCTTGCCGATGCTCTCACGGGTTACGTCTTTGAAAATGCGTGAGCCTTTTGCGTCCAGCGACAGGTTGACCGTCGGTTCCTGCGTCTGGCTGTCAAAACCCGGTTGTGCATCGGTCAGGTTTTCACCGGTCAGAATCACCTGTTTTTTGACGATCACCGCTTGCTGGTTTTTGTCCAGATAACGCTCTGCACCAAAGGGCACGCTGCCTTGACCACGCTCTGCAGCTACGCCTTCAGACGACTCGTCCACCATGCGCAATTCCAGCGTGGCGGTGCGGCCCAGAATGTCTTTGGCCTTGGCTGTGTCTTGTACGCCTGGCAGTTGCACGACGATGCGGTCCAGGCCTTGCTGCTGAATCACCGGCTCAGACACGCCCAGCTCGTTGATGCGGTTGTGCAGCGTGGTCATGTTTTGCTTTAAGGCCTGCTCTTGCACTTTGCGCGCGGCCTCGGGCTTGATGGTGGCGGTGAGCTTGTAGTCGGTGCCGTCGGGTACGTCTACCGTTTGCAGGTCGGTAAACTGGTCGGCGAAAATACGTTTGGCTGCGTCCAGTGCGGCCGTGTCGCGAAATTTCACTTCAATCGCCTGGCCGTTGCGTGTAATGCCGATGTGGCGCACGTTTTTCTCGCGCAGGGTGCTGCGGATGTCGCCAGACAATGATTCGGCCTTTTTGGTCAATGCCGCCTGCATGTCCACCTGCAGCATGAAGTGCACGCCGCCGCGCAAGTCCAGGCCCAGATACATGGGGAAGGCATGCAAAGCCGACAGCCAGGCCGGAGAGCGCGACAGCAAATTGAGCGCCACAACGTAGGGCGGGTTGCTGGGGTCTGGGTTGAGCGCTTTTTGAATAACGTCTTTCGCTTTGAGCTGTGTTTCGCCATCATCAAAGCGCGCTTTAACCGAGTTTGCATCCAAAGTGATAGCTGTTGGCGCAATGTTGGCGCTGGCTAGCGCCTCTTTTACCCGTTCTTGCGTGGTGCTGTCTACCTTGACGGTGGCTTTGCCACTGGACACTTGCACAGCCGGGGCTTCGCCAAAAAAGTTGGGCAGCGTGTACAGGGCCGAGATGACCAACACCGCCGCGATGACGATATATTTCCATAATGCGTAGCGATTCATAGGGTTTAACTCAGCTCAATTTGCTGCCAAAACGGCTCATTCTTTAACGACTACGGCGAGCTGGTGGGCTCGCCGTTTAACTTTCTGTGCCACATGCGGCGTAGCTGTTTGTACACGCAGTGCAGACAACTTGTTTACTTGACCGTGCCCTTGGGCAGCACTTGCACTACCGCTGTGCGCTGCACCTGCACTTCGACGCCTTGCGCCAGTTCTACGCTCAGGTAGCTGTCGCCCAGCTTGGTGACCTTGCCGATCAAGCCACCTGCGGTGGCCACTTCGTCGCCCTTGGCCAGCGCGTCGATCATGGACTTGGCTTCTTTTTGGCGCTTCATTTGGGGGCGAATCATGACGAAGTACAGCACCACGAACATGAGCGCCAGGGGCAGCATGCCGGTCAGGGAAGACATCATGTCAGTGCCACCGACTGCGGCTGCGGGGGCGGTTTGGGCAAAGGCGGAAGAAATAAACACGGTAGGGGCTCCAAATATCAAACGGTTAGCTAGAAGCTATTTAAGGGCCGCCTTGTGAACCACAAGGGTTACATAAGGCGTAACCTTTGATTGTATGCGGCTGGGGGCAGGGCCGGATTTTCGTTGGTATAGCTACTAAGACAGCCGATACGTCTCCAGATGGATGCTCGTCTCGGTATTGCTGATGCCTTTGAGCAAGCGGATACGTTCCAGCACCTTGCCCAGTTGCTGCAAATTCTCGGCCCGCAGCTCGGCCAACAAGTCCCAGCGGCCATTGGTGTCGTGCAAGGTGGCCACGCCCGGTTCGCCCAGCAGGCTGGCAATCACGGCGCGGGTTTGGTTGCCTTCTACGGCAATGCTCATCCAGGCCTTGATCTCGTTGCGCTGCGCATCGGGGCGCAGGCGCACGGTGTAGCCGACGATGATGCCAGCGGCCTCCAGCTTGGCGATGCGGTTGGTCACCGTGCCGCGCGACGTGCCCAGTTTGTGGGCCAGCGTGGCAATGCTGGTGCGCGCGTCCTGGCGCAGAAGGGAGATGAGTTGGTGGTCGGTTTCGTCCATTTTGTCATTTTGGCAATTTATTATGCCAAATTGCTAAATATTTATGTAAATGCTAGCAATATTGGCTATTTCAATTGACTTGCCAACCTTGCACACTAGCTTGATGACTCTGTCTAACCATTCAAAAGCTACCATGAATACGCTACGCGCCATTGAAAAAGCTCCCCAAAACGCTCCTAACAACGCCCTCGTTAGCGCGCTGACCCGCGGCCCGCCCTCTGCCACGCTCAGCACCCTATTTTTAAGCGCACACGATGTCGCACAACTGCTCACATCCGTTGGGCTACCCCAGGCTTTGCAGGGCATGGCCGCCTATATCCAGCAAGACTTTTTGCGCTGGAAGAGTTTTGACAAAAGCGCCCGCGTGGCCGCGCATTCAGCCCACGGCGTGATCGAGCTGATGCCGATTGCCGACGACAAAACCTTCACTTTCAAATACGTCAACGGACACCCCCAAAACACGGCACAGGGTTTACCCACCGTGATGGCGTTTGGCGTGCTGGCCGACGTGCCCACGGGCATGCCGCTGCTCATCAGTGAGCTGACCTTGACCACCGCCTTGCGCACTGCTGCTACATCTGCAATAGCAGCCCGCGCATTGGCACGGCCCGATAGCCGCGTGATGGCCCTGATTGGCAACGGCGCACAAAGTGAGTTTCAGGCGCTAGCCTTTCACCATCTAATCGGCATTGAAGAGATTCGCCTGTTTGACATAGACCTGCAAGCTACCGCCAAACTCGTACGTAATTTGCGTACCAACCCTGACGCTGAAGGCCTGAAAATTACCGTATGCACCAGCACGGCAGACGCTCTGCGCGGGGCCGATATGGTGACCACCATCACAGCCGACAAAACCAACGCCACCATCATCACGCCCGACATGCTGGAGGCGGGCATGCACATCAACGCCGTGGGCGGCGATTGCCCGGGCAAGACGGAAATTCACCCCGACGTGATGCGCGCAGCTAAAGTGTTTGTGGAATACGAGCTGCAAACGCGTATCGAGGGTGACTTGCAACAAATGAGTGCAGACTTTGCCGTGACCGAGTTGTGGAGCGTTTTGGCAGGCCAGGCCACAGGCCGCGACAACGCAAGCCAAATCACCCTGTTTGACTCGGTAGGTTTTGCGCTGGAAGATTTTTCTGCCCTGCGCTATGTGCGCGACCTGGCTTTGGCACATGGCACTGGCATGCCGATTGATTTGATCCCGCAATTGCAAGACCCGAAAGACTTGTACCAGCTCGTCAAGCCCGCAGCCAGTGCACACCCCAGCGCCACTACCCCCAGCAGGCAAAAGCCCACAAAAACAGCGCAAGCCGATATAGTGTCGGCATGATGACTGCCGCTACTGCCAAAACGCCACACCCCGTCAGCCTGATAGGCGTGCCGACCGACATAGGCGCTGGCACGCGCGGTGCCAGCATGGGGCCCGAGGCGCTGCGTGTGGCTGGCATTGCACCATCCATCGCGCTGTTTGGCATCGACGTGCGCGACTGCGGCAATCTGCAAGGCCCGGTCAACCCGTGGCAAAGCGCGGTCAACGGCTTTCGACATTTGCAAGAAGTGGCGCAGTGGAACCGAACGCTTCACGACGCGGTGTACGCTGAACTGCAAGACAAGCGCCTGCCCATCATGCTGGGCGGCGACCATAGTTTGGCCATTGGCTCGATCAGCGCCGTGTCCAAATACTGCAAGGCGCAAGGTAAAAAACTGCGCGTGCTGTGGTTTGACGCGCATGCGGACTTCAACACCGCCACCCTCACGCCCAGCGGCAACATCCACGGCATGCCGGTGGCCTGCCTGTGCGGACACGGGCCTGTTGAACTGGTAGAAATTGGCAGTTTTAGCAAAGACAACCCCGCCTTAAAAGCCAAAGAGATTCGCCAGATCGGCATTCGCAGTGTGGACGCAGGCGAGAAAAAACTCGTGCACGACATGGGCATTGAAGTGTTTGACATGCGCTACATCGACGAGATGGGCATGCGCCATGCGATGGAACTGGCGCTGGCTTTGGTAGACGCCCACACGCATTTGCATGTGAGCCTAGATGTGGACTTTTTAGACCCAACAATAGCCCCCGGTGTGGGCACCACGGTGCGCGGCGGGCCCACGTACCGCGAGGCGCAGTTGTGCATGGAAATGATTGCCGACACGGGGCGCATGCGCTCACTGGATATTGTGGAACTGAACCCCGCGTTTGACATTCGCAACCGCACGGCAGAGCTAGCCGTGGATCTGGTGGAGAGCTTGTTTGGCAAGAGCACCTTGATGAGGCAGGTTTAGTTCTCCCGTTAACGACACCCTCAGTACAAACACCCGGTTTAGTACAAACACCAGCGATTCGCTTCGTCTTTCTCGCTTCCAATAGCGTTGTCCGTTATATCTATTGGAAGCCACCATGCAACTGCTCAAAAAACTCCCCGCATTCATTGCGCCTCTGCTACTGGCCAGCGCTGCCCTGGCGCAAAGCTATCCGGCAAAACTCGTCACACTGATGGTGCCTTACCCGGCGGGTGGTTTGTCTGACATGATTGCGCGCCGAGTGAACGTGGCCTTGGGCAAGGCGTTGGGCCAGCCCGTCATTGTTGAAAATCTGGGCGGCGCTGGCGGTGCCATTGCAGCGCAAAAAGTGCTCAACACTCCGTCCGACGGGTACTATATTTTTCAAGGCTCCCCCAACGAACTGATTCTGGCTCCGCTGGCCAATGCATCGGTCAAGTTCAAAACCGAAGACTTTCGCCAAGTGCAGCGCATTGCCTTGGCACCCATGGCCATCATGGCGCGGCCTGACTTTGCGGCCAATACCGCAGACGAACTGGCCGCCTACGCCGCCAAGTCAGCCAAAGAGGGCAAGCCCCCATGACCCACGGCAGCGTGGGCACGGGTTCGTTCTATCACCTGCTGGGCGAACAAATGTCCAAAACTCTTAACGTACCCATGACCCATGTGCCATACAAGGGCGGGGCCGATGTGATCAAAGACTTGCTCGGTAGCCAGATCGACATTTTTATTTCGCCCTATGGTGCGCCGCAGGTCGAGTTGGCCAAGCAAAACAAGATCAAGTTTGTAGCGGCACTCACACCGCAGCGTCAGGCTCTGGTGCCACAAATGCCCAGCGTCGATGAAAGCAAGGCGCTCAAGGGTTTTTTGTACACCATTGGTACCGGTTATTTTGTGAAAAAAGATACGCCCGAGCCGGTTGTGCAAGCCTTGTACAAGGCTTTGAATCAGGTACTGACTGACCCTGAGGTGCGCAGTGGTTTGATTGCTTTGGGTTCTGAAATGGCCGCCCCACAAACGCTGGATGGCGCTGACAAAGCCTTTGCTGCCGAGGCAGCGCAGTTTCGCGCAATTGCCAAGTCCATCAACTTGCAGCTAGTCCGCCTGTACGTGGTCTATCCTAGCGATCAGCGCTATACGCTGGGTGAGGGTATTGAGGCGGTGCGTTTTCAGCAGCCATGTAAAATTGCATCTGTCTATCTACTTCGTTGTTACAAAAAAATGCCCAGCACCCCAGCCTGGATGCGGCGCATCTGGTTAAAAGACACCATTGATTGCGGCTTGCTTGGCTTTGTGCTGAGCGCCGCCTTCCTCAATACCCTGCTCTTTCAGCGTCCTTTGTACGCCCTGGCCTTGTCCACGCTGAGTGCGCTGGACTTAAGCGGCTCCTTGGCTTTGGCTTCGCTTTTTGTTTTGCAGTTCGCCGCCACGATCACTATTTTTGCCTTGGTCGCCTTGGTATCCACGCGCTTGCTCAAGCTGATGGTCATCACGCTCACACTTTTAAATTCTGTTGCTCTGTATTTCATTGACAGTTTTGGTGTGGTGCTGGACCGCAGCATGATGGGCAATATTTTCAACACCAACGTTGCTGAAGCTTCTGACTTGTTTCACCCCAAGCTGTTGCTTTACGTGGCGCTGCTAGGCATCGCGCCGGCCCTGCTGGTGTTCAGGCTCAAGATCATCAAGCCGTCTTGGTACAAGCAGGGCTTGTCTATGGTGGCCATCGTTGTACTCGCTGTGGTTTGGCTGTACGCCAACGCCAGCAGCTGGCTGTGGCTGGATAAAAACATGCGCCAATTTGGCGGGCTTGTTTTGCCGTGGTCGTATGTTGTCAATTCAGCGCGGCATTACAGCAATGTGGCTGAGGCTTCTGCCACGCAAGAGTTGCTGCCACCTGCCAGCTTTGTTGATAACCAGCGCGTGGTGGTGGTACTGGTCATTGGCGAATCTGCACGCGCCAAAAACTTTTCGGTCTATGGATATCCCCGCCCCACCAACCCGCGCCTGTCAACCCTGCCGGTAATGGTGATGCCCCACGCGCGCTCTTGCGCCAGCTACACCACCGAGTCGATTCGCTGCATGTTGTCGCACCAGGGCGCGCAGGCAGACTTTGCAACCCACTATGAACCCTTGCCCAGCTATTTGCAGCGGCACGGTGTCAATGTCGGTTGGCGCAGCAACAATTGGGGCCAACCACGGCTGCAGGTGGGCAGCTTTCTCACAGCGGCCAAGATTCGAGAAGATTGCAAAGATGCAGACTGTGAACGCTTGAACTATGACGAGGTGCTGCTGCACAAACTGGACCAGCAAATCGCCAATTCCACATCCACCAAAACATTTATCGTGCTGCACCAGACCGGTAGCCACGGGCCGCAATACCACACCAAGTACCCGCCTGAGTTTGAGATTTTCAAGCCAGCGTGCAAATCCGTCGAGTTGAGTTCTTGCAGTACCCAGGAGCTGGTCAACGCTTACGACAACACGATTGCGTATACCGACCATGTGCTCGCCAGCTTGATACAACAACTCAGCACTCTTAAAAACACAGCAGCCGTGATGATCTACGCATCAGACCACGGCGAGTCGCTGGGCGAAAACGGCCTGTATCTGCATGGCACACCCGCTGCTGTGGCACCTGACGTGCAAATGGACATTCCATTCATCGCGTGGACTTCGGACGAATTCAAACGCCAGCGTGGTTTGGCTACTGGCGCTGTGGTGCCAGCAGGCCAGTACTCGCACGACAACGTGTTTCACAGCGTGATGGGCGCGCTGGGCATGCACAGCAGCATCTATAAAAAAGAGTTGGACATTTTTCAGGCCTTGCCAAAGCAGTAAGCCATGACATTCATCGAACTTTCTAAATACGCTTACCACGACGTGCGCAGACCGCTGCAGATTATTCTGTGTTACACCATGATCTTCATCCTGGTGTCTTTGTACCCCAGCGACCACAGCGTTCGGCAGTTGGAAACGCCATCGCCAGATACCATGGCGGTAGCCCGCTGGACCGATGACTATGGACGCTTTGCCGTTACCGCATTGCAAGTGGCTTTGCCCCTGCTGCTCAAAGACAAGGTGGGCATGATGCAATTGGGTTTTGTAGCGGTATCCACCACCCTGACCACGCATGGCTTTAAGCGGTTGACCAATGAATGGATGATTGACAAGACCCGTCTGGGGCAACGACCCAGCGGCACCGAGTCCAGGCACAACATGCCCTCGGGCCATTCGTCCATGGCATCGTGCGCCGCTTTTTTTGTGTGCCGCCGCTATGGCATGAAGTACGCCATCCTGGTCATTCCCATCATGTTGCTCACCATGCTCTCACGCGTAGTGCTAGACGACCACACCATTTCTGCCGTGCTCTCGGGTGGCTTGCTGGGCATCATCTGCACGCTGTTATTCACGTCTTGCTATACGGTTCATCCAAAACAGGCTTGAGACGCAGTTGCTTCGACCTATTGCACATTGGCAACTGGCATGTTGCCTCTCCAACTGCCTCACACCACCAACTGCCGGCTGTCTTTGACCTCTTCCATCACGGCATAGGTGCGCGTCTCGCGCACGCCGGGTAGTTGCCACAGCACCGTGCCCGCAAATTCGCGGTAGGCGGCCATGTCGCGCATGCGGGTTTTCAAGAGGTAGTCAAAACCACCGGCGACCATATGGCATTCAAGAATAGCGTCTTGCACTTGCACGGCGGCTTTGAACTGGTCGAACACATTGGCGCTGGTGCGGTCCAGCAGCACTTCTACAAACACCATCATGCCGCGACCCAGCTTGAGCGGGTTGAGCCGCGCTTCATAACCCAAAATAAATCCATCGCGCTGCAAGCGCTGCGTGCGCGCCAGCACGGCGGTGGGGCTGAGCGCTACCGCCTCGGCCAGTTTAAGGTTGCTGATGCGACCATCGCTCTGCAAGATACGCAGGATTTTTCGGTCGATTTTGTCGATGTTTTGGTCATTGGATGGGGTTGGTTCATTCATAAGTAGTGAATTATCTATTTTTATTGGTTTATTTAGTGAGTAATTGCTGTTAATTTAATTCACGATGCAGATATTCACCAAAAATTGCCTTTCAACACTATGAATTCACGCCTGCCTACCCCCTACCGCTCCGAAGCTGCCACCGTCTCCACCCTGCTGCACAGCCTGCACGGCGCGCTGGACTGGGCCAACGCCGCCGCCCAGGCTGCCCCCTGGGTGCAGGCCGTGCGCGACAAGCCGCCGCCGTTTTGGGCGATGGAAACCCTGCTCAAGGAATACCCTCTTTCCAGCGCCGAGGGGCTGGCCTTGATGCGCCTGGCCGAGGCGCTGCTGCGCGTACCCGATGCCGAGACAGCCATCGCCTTGACGGCTGACCAACTGGGCCGCGCGGATTTTGACGGCGCAGGCGACTCGCAGGGTTTGGGCAAATCGCCTTCGGCTCTGGCGCGTTTGTCGTCTGCAGCGATTGGCTTGAGCAAGCATTTTTTGCCAGAAAACGAAGGCAAGAGCGGCCTGTTTGCCAAGCTGGGCGCGCGAACGGTGGTGGCCGCCACGCTGCGCGCCGTGGGTTTGCTGGGCAAGCAGTTTGTATTGGGGCAAACGATACAAGAGGCGCAGGACGTTGCCCAATCTGCGCGTAAACAACAGCCCCAACTGCGCTTTAGTTACGACATGCTGGGCGAAGGTGCGCGCACCGACAAAGACGCACTGCGTTACCTGGAAAGTTATACAAACGCTATTAAATCAATAGCTGCTCGCGCATATTCTACGCTGGCAAACGGCATAAAACAGGGTGAAAATCTATTACATCCCGCACATCTGGACGGCATCTCCATCAAGCTCAGCGCCCTGCATCCACGGTACGAGTACACGCAGCATGCACGCGTGATGGCCGAGCTGGTGCCACGCGTGTGGAGCCTGTGCGAACTGGCGGCCAAGGCAAATATCAATTTGACGGTGGATGCAGAAGAAGTGGATCGGCTAGAGCTGTCGTTAGATGTATTTGAAGCCTTTGCCACTCGGATTGCCGCGCACTACCCGCAGTGGCAGGGCTTCGGTCTGGCCATGCAGGCGTACCAGAGCCGTGCGCTGGATTTGATCGACCACATCACCATGCTGGCACGCAAACACCAGCTCAAATTCATGTGCCGCTTGGTGAAAGGTGCGTATTGGGACGCCGAGATCAAGCGTGCGCAGGAGCTGGGCCTGGCGCATTACCCCGTGTTTACCCACAAACACCACACCGACGTAAGCTACCTGGCCTGCGCCCGCGCCCTGCTGGCCGTGCCCGATGCGATTTACCCACAATTTGCCACCCATAACGCGGGCACGATTGCGGCGATCATGCAAATGGCGTTACGTGCCCCCACGCTCCCTGCTGCGCATGGTGCGCTGCCCCCCGAGGGGGCGCAACCCGCCTTGGGGCGGCCCGGCGTCGGGTTCGTCACCCCGCAATTTGAACTACAGCGCTTGCACGGCATGGGCGAAGGCGTGTACCGCGAGGTTTTGAAGAACCCGTTGATCCACTGTCGCGTCTACGCACCCGTGGGTTCGCACCGTGATCTGTTGGCCTACCTGGTGCGCCGCCTGCTGGAAAACGGTGCCAACTCGTCCTTTGTGCACCAGTTGTCGGACGAATCCGTGGGCATGGGCGAGCTATTGGTTTCGCCGCTGCGTCTGGAGCCCGTGCCTTCGCTGCCTTTGCCGGTTAATCTATTTGCTAACGTCATTACAGGCTCGCGTCTTGCTCCGCGCAAAAATAGCATGGGCGTGGACTTGGCCGACGCTGCGCAGCTTGCCCCTTTGTTGCAAGCTGTGCAAAGCCTGCGCGTGCCTATTGTCGCCTCAATGGATAAAAAAACAGCCAGTAGCCAGCATGAAATATGCGCAAGCAGCTATCAAATATGGAGCAAGCGGCCAGTTGAGAAGCGTGCGGCTGTGCTGCGCAGCGCGGCAGACGCACTGCAAGATCAGCTCCCCAAATTCTGCGCCCTGCTGGTCAAGGAAGCCTTTAAAACCTGGGGCGATGCGGTGAGCGAAGTGCGCGAAGCCGTGGACTTTTTGCGTTACTACGCCGATGAAGCGCAGCGCATCATGCAACCCGTGGCCATGCCGGGGCAGTGTAATGAGGTAACACAAAGCGTTACGGGGGTAACGCAAGGCGTTGCGGGGGTAACGCAAGGCGTTACGGGTGAAACCAATACGCTGACCCTGAAACCGCGCGGTGTGTGGGTGTGCATCAGCCCGTGGAACTTTCCGCTGGCCATCTTCATGGGGCAAGTGGCCGCCGCGCTGGCGACTGGCAACACGGTGCTGGCCAAACCGGCCGAGCAAACGCCCGGTATTGCGCAAGAAGCCATTGCGTTGCTGCACACCGCCATGCAAGCGGCGGGCCTAGACAAAGCCATCGCCCAAGGCTGCGTCGTCTTATGCCATGGCCCTGGAGAAACCGTAGGCGCTGCGCTGGTAGCTCTGCAAAACATAGCGGGCGTGGTCTTCACAGGCTCCACCCAGGTGGCTAAAATCATCCACCGAACGCTGGCCGCCAAAGACGGCCCCATCCTTCCGCTGATAGCCGAGACTGGCGGCATCAATGCCATGCTGGTCGATAGCAGCGCCCTGCCCGAGCAGGTGTGCGACGCGGTCATTCAGTCCGCCTTCAAAAGCGCAGGCCAGCGCTGCTCGGCCCTGCGCCTGCTGTGCGTGCATACAGCCATTGCCGACAACGTGATGGACATGATCCAGGGTGCCACGCAAGAACTGGTCTGCGGCGACAGTGCAGACCTGGCGACCGACGTACCCCGCGTGATTGACACCGAGGCGTTTGACAACATCCAAATGCACCTGCAGCGCCTGCATAAAGAGCAAAAACCATGGATTGCCAGCGTAGATAATGCGCAAGCAGCTATTAAAAATATAGCAAATCTCATTCTTCCGCAGATTTTTGAAATCCAATCTATCAGCGATATGCAAGCCGAAATCTTCGGCCCTGTGCTGCACGTGGTGCGCTGGAGTGACGACCCGCAAGCGGTAGTTGAGCAAATCAACGCCCTAGGCTATGGCCTGACCTTCGGCATCCAGACCCGTATTGACTCCCGCGCGCTGGCCATCGCGCAAGCCGTGCACGTGGGCAATGTCTACATCAACCGCAGCACCATCGGCGCGGTGGTGGGCGTGCAACCCTTTGGCGGCCAAGGTTTGAGCGGCACCGGCCCCAAAGCGGGCGGCCCACATTACTTGGTCCGTTTTTGCAGCGAACAGACGGTGACGGTGAACACCACAGCGGCGGGGGGCAATGCGGCGCTGCTTGCGGGGGTGCGTTGAGTCCAAAGACAAAGACTACCCTGTTACGTCTTGGCTCAAGTCTGGCTCTCAAACCATGCATCCAGTGACAACCCATCCGTACCCAGTACCAGTGGTCTCGCGGCGGGATATTGCGCGCAGAAATCATCCAGGCCCGACGCTGTACGAATTTTGTGGCCGCTTTTGACCTCAAAGGCCATCAGCTCGCCTTGGTGCTTGAGCACATAGTCCACTTCATCTGAGCCATTGCGCCAGTAGTAGATCAGCGGTTGTGTGCTGCTGTGCTCCAAATGGCGTGCCAACAGCTCTGCGCCCACGGCGCTTTCCACCATGCGTCCCCACAGCTCGGGTGTAGCGCGAAGGCGGGTGTGGCCAAAGCCTTCGGCGGTAGCTATTGCGCCCATCAACGCGGTGTTGAACACTTGCAGTTTGGGGCTGGACGCGCGCTGGCGCACGGCTTGGCCTGCATACTTTTGCAGGCCACAGACCATGCCTGCACCTTCGAGCAAGTGCAAATAATGCGCTAGCGTGGTGGTGTTGCCCGCATCACTGAGTTGCCCCATCATTTTTTGGTAGCTGAGCTCTTGTCCGCTGTAGCGGCAGGCCAGGTCAAACAGGCGGCGCAGCAGGGCAGGCTTTTGTACCGGGGCCATCAACAGCACATCTTTGCTGATGGTAGTTTCAATCAGCGCATCGCGCACATACGCGGCCCAGCGCTGCTCATCACCCACCAAACCTGCGGCACCCGGGTAGCCACCGTAGTAAATAAACTGCTCCACACTAAAGCCAAAAGCATCGCGCATCTCACAGTAGCGCCAATGGCCCAGGCGCGTTATCTCAAACCGACCCGCCATGCTTTCCGTCAGGCCACGTGCAATCAGCAGCGGCGCAGACCCCAGCACCACCACACGCACATCCCGCGCAGCGCGGGTATCCTCGTCCCACAGGCGTTTGACTTCTTCCGTCCAGCCTGGCAGCTTTTGCACTTCGTCAAGCACCAGCACGCAGCAACCCGCCTGCGCAGCCAGGTTACGGGCCGTTTCCCACTGGCGGGTAAGCCAGCTGCTGCCTGCCAGGCCAGGGTTGTCCGCGCTCACGCTGTGCTGGGCGATAGCGGCAGGTAACAAGGCCAAGGCTTGGCGCACCAGCGTGGTTTTTCCCACCTGGCGCGGCCCAGCCACCACCTGCAAAAAGCGGCGTGGCTCCTGCAAACGCGCTGTAAAAATGCTCAATGCTTGACGGCGGATTTCTGTATTCATAAAATTTACTCAATCTATTGAGATATTTTACTCATTTTGTTGAGATAAATTTTTATACTCCATTTCACGCTAAAGTATGTGCATGGTAACCGTCAACTTCTCCCCCTCCTTGCAACGCCATAAACCCTGCCCAGCTCAGCAGGTGAGTGCGGGTAGTTTGGGGGGTGTTCTGAGTAGCGCAATGCAAGCAGAGCCGGGTCTTCGCAGTTACGTACTGGACGACCAAGGCAATATCCGCAAACATGTCGCGGTGTTTATCAACCTGGACATGCATCTGCCGCGCAACAATCTGGCGCGCCCCGTGCAGGCGGGTGACACGGTGCTGGTGATTCAATGCCTCACCGGCGGTTAATGCAAACCACGCAACACCACAACAAGGAGCCCACATGGCACAGCTATTGGTCAGCACCCGCAAGGGCCTGTTTGTATTGCAGCCATCCGCCAGCCGATGGGAAGTCACCGCACACCACTTTGCAGGTGAGCCTGTGACCCAAACCCTGTGCGACCCGCGCACGGGTGCGTGGTATGCGGCGCTGCGCCTGGGGCACTTTGGCGTAAAGCTGCACCGCAGCGACGATCAAGGCAAGTCATGGCGCGAACTGCCTGCGCCTGCATTTCCTGCCAAGCCCACTACCGGGCTGTGGGCAGACGACCCTACACCCTGGTCGGTGGAACTGCTCTGGGCCTTGGCCGCTGGCAGTGCCGACCAACCCGGCCGCCTGTGGGCAGGCTGCATGCCAGCGGGCGTATTTCGCAGTGACGATGCGGGCGAGTCGTGGCAATTGTGCGAAAGTTTTTGGTTGGACGAAAAACGCAAACAATGGGTAGGCGGCGGCAATGACTACCCCGGCGCGCACACCCTGGTGGTTGACCCGCGCGACGCCAACCACGTTACCGTGGCTATCTCTTGCGGCGGCTTGTGGACGACGCATGATGCGGGTGCCACATGGCAGTCTGTTGGAAAGGGCATGGTCGCTACCTATATGCCGCCAGAACTGGCGCAAGACCCCAATACCCAAGACCCGCACCGCATCAGCCTGTGCTCCGCGCAGCCCGACGTGATGTGGATGCAGCTGCACTTTGGCATGTACCGTTCCACCGATCATGGCCTCAACTGGACCAAGTTACCTGCAGCGCCGCAGGTTGGCGACTTTGGTTTTGTGGTCATGGCCGACCCGGTCAACCCTTTGCGCGCCTGGTATGTGCCGGCACAGGCCGACTCGCACCGCTACGCCCCCGGCGCGCGCATGTGCGTGCTGCGCACGGACGATGGCGGGCAAACGTGGCAAGTCATGCGCGAAGGCCTGCCGCAAACCCATGCCTACGACCTGGTGTATCGCCACGGTCTGGCCTTGGCTCCAGACCGCCACACCCTGGCCATGGCGTCTACCACGGGCAGTCTGTGGATGAGCCACAACGCGGGCCAGGCTTGGCAGCTCACTACCGCACACCTGCCGCCTGTGGCGGCCGTAGCGTTTGTGTGAATCGTCGTGCTTACCGCACTTACTTGACCACTGAATAATTCACCGGCAGCCAGCTGTACCCGGTTGCCTTGGGTGCAACGCGGCCAAGGCCGGGGAATGACACATGGGTCACGCCCAAAATAAATCCCTCCTTGGCTGCGTCGGCATACGTTTTTTGCCGCGCTTTGGCAGCATCACTGGTATTGGTGTCAAAAGCAATGGTGACTGACGGGTCATCAAACTGCACCGCAGCTACATGCATCAGGTCACCCATCAGCACCAGCTTTTGGCCTTTGCTTTCTACCTCGTAGCTGGTGTGCCCCGGTGTGTGACCATTGCTGGAGACCGCTTTAATGCCTTTGACTAAATCCGTGTTACCTTCAAAGGCTTTGAACTTTCCAGCTTGCACATAAGGGTTGACCGATGCCATGGCACCCTGAAAGAAGCCCTTATTGGCCTCGGGCGCTTTGTCCATATTCTCTTTGCTCAGCCAAAAATCGGCGTCTTTTTTGTCGGCACGAACCGTGGCGTTAGGAAATGCAATTTTGCCTTCAGTCATCAAACCGCCCACGTGGTCGGGGTGCATGTGCGTGATGTAAATTTCATCCACCTGTTCAGGCTGATAGCCTGCCGCCTTGATATTGGCCAGCATATTGCCCAGGGTGGGGCCAAACAGTTTGCCAGCACCGCTGTCCACCAGCACCAGCTTGTCTCCGGTGTTGATGAGATAGGTATTAACCGAGGTTTCCACTGGCGACTTTAAATAATTGCGCGCCAGTGCCTCGTCCGCTTTGCCCGCCGCAATATTGCTGAGCAACTGGTTAACGGGCAACACGACGGTGCCGTCTGAAATGGCGGTAACTTCAAAGTCGCCCAGCATCATGCGGTAAAACCCCGGCGCTGAAACTTTGGCCATGGGCGCTGCAGCGTGCGTGCTTGCAGAAATGGTTGCCAGACCTACAAACGCGTGGATAGCTAAACCAGATACAAAGGCTGAAAAGACTGCAGAACATGGGGTGCGGCTTACTTGCATAGTGAATCCATAAAAAAAACCGATTCTACGCAGTTCAAGCATTTTTTGCCGGCGACACCGGATTACCAATGTCAAGTTAGTAATGAAGCCGCAATGTTGCACGGCAGAAAAATTGGTAATGATATTTATCAATGCGTAATAGTTTTATCAGATTGTTGATTCCCTGCAACACGAAGCGTGGGGTGCATATCCCGTGCTTCTTGATGCGTTTCACGGCGGGGCACCAACCCAACGCACCATTTTTTGCTTTTAGGAGAGAAAAATGCTTTTCAAGAACAAGTCTTTATGGAGGGTAACGCCAGCCAAGTTCGTCTTGTCCGCGTCTGCCCTGATGCTGATTCTGGTGGCTTGCGGCGGCGGGGGTGGAGATACGCCGCAATCTAGCTCTGCCAGTAACACCGGTCAGGCGACGGTAAATCCTACCGAGCAGCAAGCGATCATGCAACAACTGGAAAATGAGGACGACCTTGCGCCTGAAGAAACACGCAAGATCTGCAAAGAACGCAACAACGACAGCTTTAAAAAGCTGCTGGGCTGCGTGACACTGGATGGTGTGCGCAAACACCAGCTCAAGTTGCACGATATTGGGCTGGCCAATGGTGGCACCCGTGTATCAGGCTCACTAGGCTTTGATCAGTCGGCCGACTATGCTGAGAAGGTCTTTCGTGATGCGGGCTATAACGTGACCAGGCAGAACTTTCAGTTTCAAAGCTTCATTGAGTTTCCAGGCACCAGCCTCACCCGTATCAGCCCCACGCCTACACAAACTATCACTACCACCATCATGTCGTATTCTGGCAGCAGTAGCGTGACAGCGACGGTGAGTGTGCTGCCTACGGTGACAGGTTGCAACACGGCAGACTTTGCGGGCTTTCCTGCTGGCAATATCGCCCTGATCAGCCGGGGTGCCTGTACCTTCGCAACCAAGGCCACCAACGCGCAAGCGGCCGGCGCTTCGGCAGCCGTAATTTACAACAACATAGCTGGCCCTCTCAATGGAACGCTGGGTGCTGGCTTCACGCTGAACTTTGCAGTGACCGCTGTGCTACAAACCGTGGGGCAACAACTGGCTGCCATTCCTGGCTTGGTACTGAGTGTGAACGCAAGCACCTTTAGGGGCAGCGCGACTACCAGCAACATCATTGCTGAAACACCACAAGGCAATCCAGACAATGTGTTCTTCACCTACGATGGCGATAACTCCGATGGTGTGGGCGCAGGGCCTGGGCCTGAAGGCTCGTTTGGTATAGAAAAAACGTTTGAAGCTTTCTATGGCAAGCGTGGCGTATCCTTCAAAGGAACGGACTTTGATGGGCGCTCTGACTACGGGCCTTTCATTCGCGCTGGCATTGCTGCAGGCGGCTTGTTCACGGGTGCTGAAGGTCTGAAAACAACCGCCGAAGCGGAAGTCTGTTTGCATTGGATGTAAATTCGGACGCGGTGGCCTATGCAACGTTGCAGTTTGCCATGACGACAGAAACAGTCAACGGCATCAAAGGCAAGAATATCAATCCAGACATCACACGCCAAAACGCTGCCAAAGTCCGTTCAACGGTACCAGCCTGGGCCGAGTACCCACCACACTTTGCGGACTAAATGAATGGGTTCAAGGCGACTGAGCGCAGGTAGTCTTGAACGATTTGTTAAAGTGTTCCACCAGAACAAAGGCCCCAGCTGCAAAGCTTGGGGCCTTTTCTGCGTCTGTTTTATTTGCGTCCGCTTTATTTGCGCACCACCAAATTACCAGGTTCAAAGTCTGCAGACTTGATGCTTTGCCTGGCCAGATATTCACGCATCACATCCGCATCGACAAAGCCTGTGTTGACATAGCCTGGATGGCCCGAGAGTTTGGGGTAGCCGTCGCCACCGCTAGCTTGAAAGCTGTTGAGTGCCAGGCGGTAAGTTTTGGCGGGGTCTATGGCTACGCCCTTGATTTTGGCGTCAAGCACTGCACCACCTTCCATCACCATTTGAATGCCGGAAAAATGCGCAAAAGCGCCTGAGCCTGCGGTCATTTTGGCGGCTGCGTTCAAATAATCCATCAGCTCTTTGCCGTTCAGTTCCACATAGGCCAGCATATTGCCAAAGGGCTGTACCTTGAGCACGTCTTTGTAGGTGAGCTTGCCAGCGGGCAGCGAGTCACGCACACCCCCTGCGTTCATGATGCCTACATCGGCCTTGGTGCGCTGCTGCATCACGCTGGCAATAAAGCTGCCCAGGTTGGTAGGTTTGGCGCGTACGATGGTGCGCTCGCCTTCCAGCTTGCCGTCTGACTCGCCCACCACCACATCCAGCGCAGCGCGGCCTTTGTCCTGGTAGGGTTTCAAAAATTCCAGCGTGGCCGGGTCTTCCTTGATCTCGGTGGTGTAAAACACTTTGCCGTCTTTGCCATCAGCGCCCTTCACGGTCTTTTTCAGGTTCACCGGGATGAGTTGGTACTTGAGCAGCTTGAACTCACCCCGCGTGTATTCAAAATCTGCACGGCCCACATATTTGCCCCACTCGTGCGCCTGCACAATCCACGCACCATTTTTCTGGTCGGGTTTGCAGGGGCCGCCGGGCTCATACGCGTCGTTGCGCGTCAGCTCGGTAATCATGCATACGGGGTTTTGGCTGTGGCCACCGACGATCAGGTCAAAGCCTTTCACCTCGCGCGCCATTTCTACATCGCCCTCGGCATTGACGCCGCGTTGCCCGTTGGGGTAATGTCCCATGTGCGTAGCCGCTATGACCACATGAGCCTTGTTTTTGAGTTCGGGCATCAGCGTCTCCGCCTCGCGCGCGGGTTTGCGAAATTCTGTGCCCACAATATTGTTCGGGTCTACCATCTTGGCCGTGTCGTCGGTGGTCAGCCCCATCACACCCACCTTCACGCCACCTACGTCAAACACCTGGTAGGGGCTGAACATGCGTTTGCCGTCTTTGTAAATATTGGCCGCCAGCATAGGAAACTTAATCCACGCGCGCTGCTTGGCCAGCACGCTGTTGGGTTTGTCAAACTCGTGGTTGCCCACAGCCATGGCGTCATAGCCCAGCAGGTTCATGCCTTTGAAATCAGGTTCGGCGTCTTGCGTATCGGACTCGGGCACGCCCGTATTCACGTCGCCACCGTCCAGCAGCAGGCTGTGACCGCCAGCTGCCTTGACCTCGGCGCGGATCGTATCAATCACCGTTTTACGCGCTGCCATGCCGTATTCACCGTCGTTGTTTTTCCAAAAGCGGCCATGGTGGTCATTGGTGTGCAAGATGGTGATTTTGACCGGGCCGACAGGCGCTGCTGGCAAACTGCCCTGCTGCGTGGCACACGAAGCCAGCAACCACATTGCACTGGCAGCCAACAACAAAGGGTAAGTATTTACTATCTTTTTCATAGCTGCTTACGCATATTTTGCGCTGGCTATAGCCATATTCACTTCAAAATTCCAAAAACCTTGGAGAGAATTTGGCTGCCTGTGCCTACCGGATCCTGGCGAATTTTCTTTTCTTCTTCACCGATCACAAAATACAAACCGTCCAGCGCCTTGCCGGTCACGTATTGCTGAATGTTGGCATCTTCTTTTTTCACCAGGCCAAAGCTCATGGCTTTACCGGCCATGCTGTTGTATTTGTCGGCCAACTGCACTTTTTCGGTAGCCTTGGTCACAATAGGCAAGAACTGCGTGTTCAGCGGGTCACGGGTTTTCTCGGTGAAGAACTGGGTGACCGAGGTGTCGCCGCCAGTCAAAATGTTTTTGGCGTCTGTCACATTCATATTTTTAACGGTAGACACCAGCAGCGTTTTGGCCATGGGAATGGCTTGCTCGGCACCCCGGTTCATGGCATTGATCAACTCGTCAACGCGTTTGCCTTGCCCCAGTTTTTTCATCAAATTACCCGCATCGTCCAAATAACCGGGCAAAGGAATACGAACTTTATCGTTGCCCAGGAATCCATCCTGTTTGCCCAGAATGCCAATGGCGGCCAGCGCGCCTTTTTCCAGCGCGGCTTTGACACCGGCGCTGGCGTCGGCATTGGTCAGGTCGCCCAGCGAGATGGCGTAGGCGTGTTGGTAGGTGGCGGTGATGAGCAAGGCCAGTGCTGAAGTGCTGGCCTGGTTAAATTGTCTACGGCGCATAAAAAACTCCTTTGGAATAAGATACAAGTCATGAAAACCCGTTGTAACCCCTATCTTGCCCCAGTTGGCACTGCTTTGGCAATCTTGATGGCCATAGGCAGCATGGCAGGCTGCAGCAATGTGTCGGACTTCACGGGCCCAGCCCCACAAACCACGATGGTGTTGCTGGACGGCAGCACCATCAGCACGGACAGCATGAAGGGTAAAGTGACTCTGGTGAACTTTTGGGCCACCAGTTGCACCACCTGCATTGCCGAGATGCCGCAGGTCATTGCCACCTACAAAGAGTTTGCCCCCAAGGGCTTTGACACCGTGGCTGTGGCCATGAGCTATGACCCGCCCAGCTATGTCGTTAATTATGCGCAAACCCGTGCGCTGCCGTTTAAAGTGGCGATTGACAACACGGGCGCTGTGGCCAGGGCCTGGGGTGATGTGCAGTTGACGCCCACCACATATCTGGTCAACAAGCGCGGGCAGATTGTGAAGCGTTATGTGGGTGCGCCCGACTTTGTGGCCCTGCACCAGTTGATTGGCCAATTACTGGCCGAGACGGTTTAAACCCAGCGTTTAGGAATGAAAAAAGCACACTAGCCAGCGGCTGGTGTGCGTAAGCAGCTATTTAATTGATAGCTGTCAGGGGGAAAAATTAGGCCAGATTACTTGTCTTTAAAGTCGTCGTGGCAAGCCTTGCAGCTGGCACCTGCTGCACCGAAAGAGGTCTTAATGGCGTCCAGGCTGCCGGTTTTGGCAGCTGCATTGAGCTTGGCCACTTCGCTCTGCATATTTTCTGCAGCCTTGACGAACTTGGCGTTGTCCGACCAAATGATGGTCTTGGCCTTGCCGCCCTCAGTACCTGGGCCAAACCCGGCGTAGGGCAACTTGGACATCATTTCCACTATTGCCATGCTGTCTTGCGCCACTTTGGCGTCAAACGGAGCCTTGCCATTGGCCATGGCACCTACGCGGCCAAAATGTGTCGCCATGACGGTGAACGCGCTTTGGCGGTATTTAACGGCGTCTTCAGGCTTGGCAAATTGCTGGGCAACAGCGGGCAATGCTGCTGCCAGCGTAGCGGTTGCGATCGACAAACTCAGTGCATGGCGAAGTTTCATACAAGCTCCTCAGGTATTGGGGTTGATAAAAAGTTGAATCGAAGCGGTGTGAGTGTAAAAGTTTTGCCAAGTTCCTACTGATGCGACTACAAGCCCAAGGGTTTTCACTATTTTTGAAATTTTTCACTTGTCACGCTCTTGTCTTGCATCGTCACAGCTGATTCAAGTAAAGTCGCGCAACACACTCGCCGCACTTTCTTTATAGCCTATTCAAACTGACGCAGAGGAACCGCCATGCCGCCCACCACCAGCCGCAATACCCGTGCCACCCGAGTTTGGGACTTGCCTACCCGCATCTTCCACTGGTCTTTGCTGGCCTGCTTTATCGGCCTGGTCATCACCGTGAAATTGGGTGGTAACTGGATGAACTGGCATGCTCGCTGTGGCTATGCAGTGCTGACCTTGCTTTTGTTTCGAATTGTTTGGGGCCTGATTGGCGGGCGCTGGTCGCGCTTTGCCAACTTTATCTATGCGCCCAGTACGATCATTGCCTATGCAAAAGGTCTGGGCAAACCCGAGCATTCAGTGGGGCACAACCCCTTGGGTGCCGGGTCTGTTTTTGCGCTGCTGGGCGTGTTGTTGCTACAGGTAGCCAGTGGGCTGTTCAGCGATGATGACATTGCTTTTCAGGGGCCCTTCAGCAAATTTATCTCCAACGCCCGCGTCAGCCAGGCTACCTGGTACCACAAGGAGGTGGGGGCCACGGTTTTGTACATCCTGGTCGGGTTGCATGTGGCAGCGATTTTTTATTATCTGTACAAGAAAAAGGAAAATTTGCTGCTGCCGATGGTGCAGGGCGACAAACAACTAGCGGTAGCCGTTCAGCCGTCACGCGACGACGCAGCCTCTCGCGCTGTGGCGGCGCTGGTGTTTGGGCTGTGTGCGGGCGTGGTGTGGTGGTTGGTGGGTTTGGGTGGATAAAACTATAGTTGCTATATATTTCGTAGCTGCTTACGCATATTTGACGCTGGAAACCACGAGTTTTGTAGTAACTAGGCGGCCAGTCTGGTTTCCACGGCTTGCTGCATTCGTGCCGATAACTCCACCCAGCGCTGTCGCGCTGCTGCCAGGTTACGCGCTTTGACATGACCAAACCCCTTGATTTGCTCAGGGATGCGGGCTATTTCTAGCGCGGTGGCCAGGTTGCCATCATTCAGCTGGCGCAGCACGTCTTCTATGCCTTGCTTGTATTCACTGATGAGTGCCCGCTCGGTTTTGCGCTCTTCGGTGTAAGCAAATACGTCCAAGGCCGTGCCGCGCAGGCTTTTGAGCTTGGCCAGTAACTTGAAGCCGGTAAGCATCGACGGGCCGTATTTCTTCTTCACCAGCTCGCCTTTATTGTTCTTTTTGGCCATCAAGGGCGGGGCCAGGTGGTAGTTCAGTGTGTAGTCACCCTCAAACTGGGCTGCGATTTTGTCCAAAAACGTGGTGTCGGTGTGCAGCCGGGCGACTTCGTATTCGTCCTTGTAGGCCATGAGTTTGAACAGGTATTTGGCGACTGCTTCGCTAAGCGGAAGATTCGCGTTCTGGTTCACAGAACGTGCCGTTTCTGCGGCTTTGACTTTGGCAACAAAAGCCGCGTAATCGGCAGCGTAGGCAGCGTTTTGGTAGGCGGTCAAGTAGTCGACGCGCTTGGCCACCAGCGTTTGCAGCGGGTCACGCTTGGCAGGCATGGCAACCACTTGCGCAGGAGTGAGCAATCGCTCCACACCCGTCCAGTCGTGCGCAGCGCGGCGACCCCAGGTGAAGGCTTGCTTGTTTTGCTCAATAGCGACGTTGTTCAGCTCCATAGCCCGCATGATCGAATCCAGCTCCAGCGGCACCCAGCCTTTTTGCCAGGCATAGCCCAAAATCATGGGGTTGATGAAGATGCTGTCGCCCATCAATTTGGTGGCTACCGCGTCGGCGTTGAACGCGCCCACGCCTGCTGTACCCACCGCTTGGGTAATTTGCGCCACACATTGCTCGGCCGGGTTTTGCCAGTCGGCATTTTTTACAAAAGCCGCTGTGGGCGTGCTGTGGGCGTTGAGTGCTACGTGGGTTTTGCCTTCGCGCATGCGCAGCAAGGTTTCTTTGCCAGCGGCCACAATCGGGTCGCAGCCGAGAATGAGGTTCGCGTCAGCCATGCTGACGCGCGTAGTGCGAATGTCTTGCTGGCGGTCGGCAATAAAGATGTGGCTCCAGGTGGCTCCCCCCTTTTGCGCCAGGCCCGCAGCGTCTTGCGTGACGATGCCCTTGCCTTCCATATGAGCGGCCATGCCCAATAGCTGCCCGATGGTGATGACGCCTGTGCCGCCCACGCCAGCTACGACCATGCCGTAGGGGGTTTGGGTGCTGGGTAATGCGGGTTCTGGCAAGGCTGCACCGCCAAAGTTGGCTGCATCAAACGGGCTAAGCTTTGCATCGGTTTTTGACTTTTTCTTGAGCTGCCCGCCTTCCACAGTTACAAAGCTGGGGCAAAAGCCTTTCACACAGCTCAGGTCTTTGTTGCAGGTGCTTTGGTTGATGGTGCGCTTGCGGCCAAATTCAGTCTCCAGCGGTTCCACGCTCATGCAGTTGCTTTGCACGCTGCAGTCGCCACAGCCTTCGCACACCGCCTCGTTGATGACTACGCGTACGGCAGGGTCTGGCATCTTGCCGCGCTTGCGGCGGCGGCGTTTTTCAGTGGCGCAGGTTTGGTCGTAGATGATGACGGTGGTGCCTTTTATTTCTCTGAATTCTTTTTGGATACGCTCTAGCTCATCGCGGTGAAAAACCTGTACGCCATTCGGAAACCGGCCGGTTTGCGCTCCTGAGCTTTCTAATTTCACACCATCGTATTTCTCTGGTTCGTCCGTCACCACTACGATTTTCATAGCGCCTTCTGCACGCATGCTTTGGGCTATCTGCACCACGCTGTGCCCCTCGGGCCGCTCGCCAATCTGCTGGCCGCCTGTCATGGCGACAGCGTCGTTGTACAAAATCTTGTAGGTAATATTCACTCCAGCCGCTATCGACTGTCGCACCGCCAGCAAGCCGCTGTGAAAGTAGGTACCGTCGCCTAGGTTGGCAAACATATGCTGGTCGGTGCTAAACGGTTGCTGTCCCACCCAGGGCACACCTTCGCCGCCCATTTGGGTAAATCCCACCGTGGCGCGGTCCATCCAGATGGCCATGAAGTGGCAGCCAATGCCCGCCATCGCGCGCGAGCCTTCGGGCACTTTGGTGCTGGTGTTGTGCGGGCAACCCGAGCAAAACCAGGGCTGGCGGTCTGCGCCTGCCACACCACCCAGTTCAATAGCGTGCATCGCTTGTTCTTTGGCGGCAATCACCGCCAGCCGTGCATCCAGACGCGCAGCAATCTCGCCATCTACACCCAGTTTTTTCAAACGCTTGGCAATGGCTTTGGCGATGATGGCAGGGTTCAAATCAGCATTCGCGCGCAGCAGCGTATTGGCCGTCGGATTGGGGTTGCTCCATTCGCCGCCTTCGTGGTCGTTTGAGTCGTCAAACTTGCCCACGATCATGGGCCGCACGTCACTGCGCCAGTTGTACAGCTCTTCTTTCAACTGGTATTCAATGACCTGGCGCTTTTCTTCTACGACCAGAATCTCTTTCAATCCCGTCGCAAATTCGCGCGTCAGTTGCGCCTCCAGCGGCCACACTACGCCTACCTTGTGCAAGCGAATGCCAATGCGCTGGCAGGTGGTGTCGTCCAAGCTCAGGTCCAAGAGAGCCTGGCGGGTGTCGTTGTAGGCCTTGCCGCTGGCGATCAGACCCAGGCGGTCATTTTTGCCTTCAATCACGTTGTGGTTCAAGCGGTTGGCGCGCACATAGGCCAGCGCAGCGTACCACTTGGTGTCGAACAATCGCTGCTCCTGGTCCAGCGCTGCGTCGGGCCAGCGGATGTGTACGCCGCCGGGTGGCATCACAAAATCAGTCGGCAGCTTGATCTGCACACGGTCGGGGTCGATCATGGCCGTGGCGCTGCTTTCTACAATCTCCTGAATCGTCTTCATGCCCGCCCACACACCCGCGTAACGGCTCATGGCGAAGGCGTGGATGCCCAAGTCCAAAATCTCCTGCACACTGGCCGGAAAGAACACGGGCAGACCGCAGGCTTTGAAGATATGGTCAGACTGGTGCGCCGCTGTGGAGCTTTTGGCCACGTGGTCATCACCCGCCACGGCAATCACGCCGCCCCAGGGCGTGGTGCCCGCCATGTTGGCGTGTTTGAACACATCGCTCGTGCGGTCAACACCCGGCCCCTTGCCGTACCAAATGCCAAACACGCCATCAAATTTGTTAGTGCCTGGTGGCGCAAAGCCCAACTGCTGGGTCCCCCACAGAGCCGTGGCAGCCAGCTCTTCGTTGACACCGGGTTGAAAGACGATGTTTTGCGCCTTGAGGTATTTGGCAGCGCCCCACAAGGCCTGGTCGTAACCGCCCAGCGGCGAACCACGATACCCTGACACAAACCCCGCAGTGTTTTTACCCACCTGCTGGTCGCGCAGCCGCTGCAACATAGGTAGCTTGACCAGGGCTTGCACGCCGCTCATAAACGCACGCCCGTAGTCCAGCGAATATTTATCGTCCAGGGTGACGGTTTCCAGCGCCTTGCGGATGTGTTCGGGTAGTGGGGCGTTCATGGGCTTAATGTCCTTATGGCCGACGCCGGACAAGTAGCCCATAGCCACCGCCAGCAGTACAAGATTACCTAGATGCTTGCATCTATGCAAGCGGTAAGTGTATGCCGCAAGACGGGATAAGTGTTTGCTAGTTTTACGACCGAACGGTCAATTCAAGAAAGAATTTTGCTAAAAATGGCTTACTTGAAGGCCTAATCGCTGTGTGGCGGACTGGTGAGATTATTTTTTCTTCTGGGCAGCCGTTTTGCCTGCCGTGTCCGCAATCTGGCTGTCCATAAACTCTTTGGGCAACACCACACCACCCACACTCAGTTGCACCAATTTGAAGAAGATGTCGGTGTTGTCGTTCACGCCCGTAAAGCTGTAGGCTCCGGGGCCGAAGGCGGACAGTGGAATGTCTGTCGCGGTGTGCACGGCAGATTCGCCGGGCACCTGGCCAGTGATCAAAAAGTTGCCTGCCTTGTCACGATCCAAAGGACTGGCCGGGTAGGTAGACAGCGGCTCTTTTTTTACAAACGGTTGTTGGCCGTCTTGCACGGGACGCTCATTGGTGCGCCAGTCTTCATAGCGGTCAGCATTGCCGCCATAACCCACCAAAATACGGTAGTCGATATTGGTGGTGGCAGGGTAGCCGTCTGGCGATATGCTGTAACGCGGAAATCCTGCCTGTTCATATATGCCCACTACCGGGTTGCGAACGCCTTCTTTGCCGCCGCCCTGGCCATCTTTGCCAGCAATCAGTTCTTGCAACTTCACGTCAGTGACGCGCGAGCCACCAATCAATGCAGCGCCCGAGCATTCGTGGTCAGCCGTCACGATAACGATGGTGTCGCCCTGCTCTTTGGCAAAGTCCTGCGCTACTTTTACCGCGCGGTCAAACTCAATGGTGTCCAGTATCCAGCGCTCGGTGTCCATGGCATGGGCTTGCTTGTCGATGGACGCACCTTCGATCATCAACACAAAGCCTTTGTCAGACTTTTTGAGCACCTGGATGGCCTTGGCGGCCATTTCATCCAGCATGGGCTGGTCAGGAAAACCATAATCATCAACTACCCCCTTTTTACCGCGCCGCCCGTCAATCTTGTCCAGCGCCACGTTCATGTTCGATAAGCTGAACAAGCCCAGCAGCTTGCTGGTCTGACCATCAACCGTATCCAACTCCGTCTTGCTGGAAGCGTATTTGAAGCCTGATTTTTGAAAGTCTGTAATCAAGTCACGCTGTGCGTCCTTTGCGCCAGGTGCTGCACCCCAGCGTTTGACGATTTCAGACGTGTGGGCATCGGTGTCAGAAAAAGCGTAGTCGTTATTGTCTGTACGGCCTGAACCAGGAGTGCTGGCAGGCAAAAACCATTTGCGACCACCACCCATCAACACAGACAGGCCCGTCAAACTGCGGTCATCAAGGAACTGGTCCACAATGCCTGTGCCTGCGCCCCGGTTGCTGGTATGTACCGCGTTGCCGGCGGGTGTCGCGTCAAACACGTCAGCCGTGGTAACCACGCCCAGCGCTTTGCCCTGAGTGCGGTGCAGGTATTCGATGCGCGGGTTGTCAAACGGGTCGGTTGTGTCGTCCGGGAACACGCCCTCTTCGTTGTTGCTATTTTTGTTGCCCGACACATAGGCAGTCATGCCCGGAGAGGAGTCGGTCACGATGGAATTGAGTGATGATGTTTTGACCATGCCGGTGACGGGGAAGGTGTCCATGGCCAACGGTTTGATGGTTTTGCCCTGCGCATAGCCGCCTTGCACGATGCGCGCTGCCGTGCGCTGCGCTGCGCCCATGCCATCGCCCAGCAAGATGATGATGTTCTTGACTTTCTGACCACCCGCCTGAAATGGAATCACTTCAAAATTACCGCGTGCTTGCACGGTTTGACCATCGCTTTGCGTAGCAGTCACTGTAAATTCGTGCATGCCCGCAGAGTCTACCGACACAGCGCGTACTGTGGCCAGTGCAGAGTTTTTGGGCACGTCTTTCAGACAGCCTTCTGCGCAATTGCGCATAGCAACGCTGGCGGTTACGGGTTTACCGTCAATGGCAAACACGGCACTGGTAATGCTCTTGCCTGTATCGTCTGGCCGCAAAGTGGCCTGCAGGTCAAAACGCTGCCCCGGCAAAAACCGGGCAATCACCGGGGCTGCTTGCCCGCTAGTAAAAAGCTCGCTGGGCGGCGTGAGACGCGAGACCGTTGGTGCAGCATGGGACACGCCAAAAGTTCCCAACACTGCAACAGCAGACAGCGCGCGTACCAGGGCAGGCTTGTTTGTGACAGAAAGATTAATAGGTAACGGCATACAATTTCTCCAAACGGTTCAAGCAGGGATTTACGAAAATTCGACAGAATGAAGGATGGCTACAACCCTTTGGGACGCGGCTCCAGTATCAAACGTAGCCAAACAACACGGCCATCGTCCAGCGTGTGGCGACCGTATTGCAACGTGCCCGTGAGCTGCAACAGTCCTGAGGTGTGCGGCAACGGCAACGTCTCCTCGGCTGTAGGCATAAACACCACAACCGTGTTGGGCGTTAAATCGTCGGCATCGCCATCGGCATGCTCACTCATACGCAGCGGTACAGGTGTGAGGAAGAATTTGCCCACGGGCTGATTCTCTTGCGCCACCATGTAACCAGTAATGCGCACCCGCTGGCCCTGCAGCGCGCGCAAAGTGTCAGACGGCTCCAATCCGGCTGGGCCAATCGGCATGCGAAACATATCGCGAAAACGCAAGTCGGGCGCGGGTGGTACGTCGGACTGCAGAGCTTGGGTGTTTGAAGCAATCTGCGTGTTTGCCATGGGGTGCAGGTGTGGATGGCTATGTACCTGCGCCCACCCCGATTGGCTGACGCAAAGGCTGAGGAAAAACAGCCAGGCCGTCCACAGCCTGATGGAGAAAGTGTCTTGTTTTGTATGCAGGACTACGCGCATGGTGATCATTTCCTCATGTTGCTAATATTATGTGACGATGGCATGACAGTATGACTACAGCAACAATACACCCTGGTTGAGCCCGCTACCCACCAGAATATAAACGCGTTGCATATCGCACGACCAAGACCTATCGACGCATGGATTTGCCAAGAAGGGTAATTTAATTGCTATTATTTTAATAGCTGCTTGCGCAATATACACGCTTGCAATTGAGCTATTTTCTGTTTATTTTGCCTTTAGGCAATCAAAATGTATGCCTGCCGATTGGGCAAATTTTTTGGTTGTTTTGCCCTTGCGCTGAGCCTATCGCTTTGGCTATTCACCAATTTGTCATTTCTCTGACGCAATGCCGTCACGAGACATTTCTATGCTTGTTTTTTTAACAAGGAGCATCGCCATGCTATCGAACAGCCAAAGCAGCATCAACCACTCGCCCATCGATCCCGATGATCTGGACAATAATCCCAGCCAAAATGCCAGCCTGCATGAGGTGATGGCAGCGCGTTTGCACCGCAGGCATATGCTGCGTGGTGGCGTGGGTGCACTGGCTGCTGCGGGTTTAGGCTTGACCGGTTGCGGCGGCAGTGACAGCCCCGCAGTTGCGCCACCAGCTGCACCCGCACCCCCAATACCCGCTGAAAAAGCCTTGGGTTTTACTGCACTGGGCAAAGACTTGGCCGACCAGCTTGTACTGGCAGCAGGCTATACCGCTACGGTTATTTATTCCACAGGCGATGCCATCAGCACCACCATAACGGACTATAAAAACGACGGCACAGACGACACGTTTTCGCTGCGCAGTGGCGACCACCATGACGGCATGCATTATTTTGGTTTGGCTGCTACAGGCAATGGCAAAGACACTGGCAGCAATACCCGGGCTCTCTTGGTCATGAACCACGAAAACATTGCGGGCACGGTACAGTTTATGCACGCCACCGGGCAGACCAATGCGGGTACCACTGCCACCCTTGCGAGGCCCGAAGCAGAAGCCATCAAGGAAATTCAAGCACACGGGGTATCGATTGTCGAAATCAACAAAACGACCGGCAAATTTACGGTTAACAAATCGTCTTTGCTTAACCGACGTATTACCGCCAGTACCCCCATGGACATCAACGGGCCTGTGCGGGGCACCAGCTACGTTAAAACCTCGTATTCGGTGGGTGGAACTGAAACACGCGGCACCATCAACAATTGTGCCAGCGGCTACACCCCGTGGGGCACCTATCTGACCTGTGAAGAAAACTGGGCGGGCTACTTCAAGCGCGCGGCTACTGACGATACTAGTCGTACCGCCAAAGAAATTACCGCTTTCAAACGTGTAGGCTTAAATCAGGGTAACGGCGGAAACAATCGCTGGACCAGCGTGGTGCCAGCAGTTGCCACCAGCACAGAATTTAGCCGCTGGGATGCCTCCAAAACTGGCGTATCCATTGACGGTACGGATGACTTTCGCAATGCGGCCAACACTTATGGTTGGACAGTAGAAATCGACCCCTACGACAATACTTCCAAGCCCGTCAAACGCACGGCATTGGGTCGTTTTGCGCATGAAGGTGCCTGGCCCAGCAACCCTGTGGTTGGCAAACCCCTGGCGTTTTACATGGGTGACGACTCGCGCGGCGAATATATCTACAAGTTTGTATCTGCCGCAGTGTGGGCAGCTGCAGATGCAACTGGCGGCTTGACTGCAGGCAACAAATACCTGGACAACGGCACCCTGTATGCGGCCAAATTCAATGCCGACGGCACGGGCACCTGGCTCAAGCTCGACCTGAGCAATACCGCCATCGCCACCTATGCAACCTACGCGTTTGCCGATAACGCCGACATCATGGTAAATACACGCATTGCGGCAGATGCTGCGGGTGCGACCAAGATGGACCGCCCTGAATGGACAGCGGTAAACCCGACCAATGGCGAGGTATATGCCACCCTAACCGAAAACCCCGACCGCGGTAACACGGGCGTGAGCGGCAACAACAGCCCCAACCCCGCTTTGGATGCGGCTAACCCACGCTACTGGCTGGACAACAAAACCCAAACCAATGCAAGCGTAGCCACCCAAAAAGGTAACGTCAACGGCCACATCATGCGCATGCGCGAAACCGGCAACGAAGCCGGTGCGACGACATTTAACTGGGACATTTTTATGTTTGGCGCACAGGCCAAGGCCGACGCGGGCCAGGACGACGTGAACTGGCAAAAGAACGTCAACTTGTCGGGTTTGACAGATTTCAACGACTTCTCCAAACCCGATGGCTGCTGGTTCTCACGCGCCAGCGGCATTTTGTGGATAGAGACTGACGACAACACTTATACCGATGTGACCAACTGCATGTTGCTGGCCGCGATTCCGGGCACCATGGGCGATGGTGGCCCGGTGGACGTGATAAACAAAGCCAATGGTAGTCCGAATGCTGCAATTACTACTGACGTGACCATCACTACCCGTATGGGCAAAAAGCTACCAGCCACACAGTTCAAACGCTTCATGACAGCCCCAAAAGGTTCAGAAGTGACCGGGTTGGCTGAATCACCGGACGGCAAGGCACTGTTTATCAATATCCAGCACCCAGGCGAAAACACGGGCAACGCCACCAATGGCGCTGGCACTGTTGCAGTAACGGCCACATCCCAGGCGGGCCCGTTTGAAAGCAACTGGCCAGGTAACGGCAAGGGCGTACCAGCCTATGGTCTTGGCGGTGCGGCTGCACGACCACGCTCTGCCACGGTGATGATCACCAAAAACGATGGCGGAATTATCGGGCTATGAATTTAGTCGCCACGCACACAGCGCGCTACCAATGGTAATGATGGATAGCGCAACAGCGCCTCACGGCCAGATGCGCCCATTTTGAACTGCGCAATCATGCGGACGTTGCTGTATTCGTTGGGGTTTTTGGCGTCGCTGGCTGACGTGCTGTCCCGATACAGCACGTCGTAACCGCTGGCGCTTTGCAGCGTCACGGCATCGTCAACAAATTTGGCAGTGAATTCGATACCGTATTCACAACGGTACAAAGGCAGGAGGTCGGACTTTGCACTTTGTTCAGCTGCGCAGGCACCCAGCAAAGCCGCAAGTAACAACACTCCAGCCAATGTGATGGTGTCATTCCGGCCTTTTTGCATAAATGAGTTTGCTATTTTTTTAATAGCTGCTCGCGCACATTCTACGCTGGCTTTAGGCATATTTAGCATACAAATTCTGTTGATGGTGCCGTTCCGTTGTCTACTTCTATCCAATGCGCCGTTCGTCTTGTAGTACCTGTGGGCATCACGGCTTGGGCCACAGCACCCACAGCCTGAGCGACTGCTTGATACGCCCCGCCAGATCGCCCGCCTCTGTGCCCCAGCCGGTAAAGTAGTCTGCCCGCACTGCACCCAGTATGGCGCTGCCCGTGTCCTGTGCCAATACCAGGCGCTGCAATTGCGTCTGCGGACCATTGCTGGCCAACCAGACGGGCGCGCCATATGGAATGCTGCCAGCATCTACAGCGATAGACCGGCCTGGAGTGAGCGCCACGCCCTGCGCACCTTTGGGGCCCAGTGACGCGTC
Organism: Polaromonas sp.; assembly: GCA_043774625.1. GTDB lineage: Bacteria > Pseudomonadota > Gammaproteobacteria > Burkholderiales > Burkholderiaceae_C > JAAFIP01. The sequence goes on from JAYVTG010000118.1 coordinate 41,978, forward strand.
TTGCTCGGGCAGCGGCTCTTCACGAAAGAACACCACGCGCGGGTTGCTCCACAGCATCTCGTTCACCCGTTTGGGGTTGGCAACAATCCAGGCCTTGATGCCCGGCCACGACGCGTCTTTGATGGCTCCCTGGTCCAGCAGCCAGCGGCCTACTGATTTATAAGGCTGGTCGTTGGTGGCCGCGTAGGCGATGCGCACCGTTTTTTGGCTGCCGTCAGGCTCGGTGACGCGTACACGGCCTGAGCCTTGAATTTGTAACACCAGCGCATCTACCGGGTCGGCCAGGTAGACAATGGCACGGCCTTGCAAAGCTGCGCGTGCCTCGGGCAGGGTATCCATCTCCTGGCGGCTGAACCAGGGCTTGCGAGTGCCCAGACTGGCAGGCGGGCGGTACAAGGGAACGCCAAAGCTGGCGCTGGGGTTACGACTACCCGCAAACAGGGGTTCGTAATATGCGGTCAGCAAGCCGTCGCCATTACCTGCAGCAGTAACAGTAGCGCCAGTTGCAACTGGGGTGCCGTTACCAGCGGTCAGGGGCTCAACCTTGTAGGGCTGCAAACGGGTCATCATCCAGGCCATTTGCTCGCTGGCCGTGGCAATGGACAGGCGGCGCACGTCGGGGCACAGGCTGGCCAGTGCCGTGGTGCTGCGTTCGCAGCTTTTGAGCCATGCGTTCCAGGCCTCGTGTAACTGGTCTTCTCCCCAGCCGGGCAGTTCGGCCCAGCGCACCGGACGCCAAAGGCTTTTGACCTGCACGATAGGCACCCCCAGCGGGGCGCTATCTGTGGGCAAGCCTGTGCTGGGCGGACTAGACGTGCCAGGAGGTGCCGTGGGTAGCTCACTGGGCTTGGCTGGGGGGCTGGGTGCGGGCGTGCTGACGCAACCAAGCAAGGCCCCTACAATCAAAATCGGAAATAAAAATCTGAGTTGAATCGTTATTAGGAGTTGTCTCATGGTCCTCATTGTGCTTGAAGCGCTGGGAGCGTTGTTACTATTGGTGCTGATCGTCTGGTGGACCATGTTTTCGGGCCGCAAAAAAGGCGAGCCACCCAACCAGGATGACGCGCCTTGATGGCTGTGCATGGTAGCTCTCACCCGGCACCACATGCTTTGCCTGCTTTAGTTTTTGGGCGCTTTCTGGTACAGCGGCATCACCACGTTAGCCACTTGCGCCAGGTCTTGCTGTCTGGTTTCGGGCGATGGGTGGGTGCTTAAAAATTCGGGCGGACGACCACCCCCCAGCTTGTTCATCTTGGTCCACAAGCTCACAGCAGCACGGGGGTCATAACCTGCGCGGGCTGCCAGCTCCAAGCCCATGTCGTCCGCCTCGCGCTCAGCGCGGCGGCTATGCTTAAGGCCCACGCCCACCTGCAAAGCTTGCCCAGTCACGGTTTGCACACCCTGGCTACCCGAGGCAATGCCTGCAATCATGGCCAGAGCACCCAAGCCCTGCTGCTCGGAAATCTGCTCTCGCACATGCTCGCGTAAGGCATGCGCCATCTCGTGGCCCATCACCGCCGCCAGCTCGTCGTCGGTGAGTTGCAGCTTGGTGATGAGGGCTGAATACACGGCAATCTTGCCGCCCGCCATGCAAAAAGCATTCACCTGGTCGCTTTGTAGCAGGTTGGTTTCCCATTTCCAGCCGGTCGCATCGGGGCGAAACACCGCTGCCTGTGGGATCAGCCGGTTGGCAATTGCACGCACGCGCGCCAGCATGGCCTGGTCACGGTTCAGCTCGCCTTTGGCATTAGCTTCGCCCATCATCTTGGCATAGGCCTGTGCAGACTGCGCATCTACCGCTTCACGGCTCACCGACATTTGCTGGCTGCGCGTCACGCCTACGGTGCCAGGCTGTGTGGTTTGCACGGACTGGCAACCCGCCATCAGCGCCAACAATGCGCTTAACAGCGCCGCCCGGACAGCGTGTTGTATGTGCTTCATCACGTTTTCCTCACAAAAAAACGCATATTCCAGCGTGGGATATGCGTGAGCAGCTATTTAATTAATAGCAACCTATTTGCCACCAAGAAGTGGCGCCCGCTTTAGGCCTTGGCCTGAGCGAGCAGGGTAGCGCCGTCGCTCACTTCAAATTTGCCGGGGCCTTCAATGTTCAGAGTACTGACTTTGCCGTCTTTGACCAACATGGAATAACGGTTGGAACGCAAGCCCAGACCCTTGCCGGAAAGATCCAGGGTCAAGCCGGTAGCCTTGGCAAAGGCAGCGTCACCATCGGCCAGCATGCGGACTTTAGTGCCAGTTTTTTGGTCACGCGCCCAGGCACCCATTACAAAAGCATCGTTCACGCTGACACACCAGATTTCGTCCACGCCAGCAGCTTTGAATTCGCTGAATTTTTCGACATAGCTGGGTACGTGTTTAGCCGAGCATGTAGGTGTAAACGCGCCTGGCAAGGCAAACAGGGCAATGGTCTTGCCAGCGGTGGCTTTGGCCACGTCTACCGGGTTAGGGCCAATGCTGCAGCCGTCGCCTTCGACTTCTAAAAACTCCATCAAAGTACTTGCTGGTAATGTGTCGCCGATTTTGATCATGTTGATTTCTCCTGGTAGTTGATGAGACCACTTGATTATCGCTGTTACAGAGCAAGTTTGCTTTTGGCAAATAAAAAGCCCGCATGGCGAACCAAGCGGGCTTTACAGGGAATTGCAACCGGAGAATTAGACCAGTTCGGCTTTCTGTACCAAGCGGGTGACAACCCAGTTCTTGGTTTTAGAGATCGGACGGCTTTCGGTGATCTCGATGGTGTCGCCCATTTTGTACTCACCCTTTTCGTCATGGGCGTGGTACTTGCTCGACTTACCAACGATTTTTCCGTACAGCTCGTGCTTGACGCGACGCTCGATCAAAACCGTCACGGTTTTGGTGCGCTTGTCGCTCACTACCTTGCCAATCAAGGTGCGCTTTAGAGAAGGTTTAGCTTCAGTCATGTTTGCTCCTTAATTATTTAGCAACTTGCTTTTGGGCAAGAATGGTTTTGGCACGTGCAATAGAGCGGCGTGTAATACGTAATTGCGTGGTGTCGTTCAATTGTTGTGTGGCTTTTTGCATACGCAGGCCAAAGTGGGCTTTTTGTAGCTCTTTGACTTCGGTTTGCAGGCCAGCAACGTCCTTTTGGCGCAGTTCAGCAGCTTTCATTTCTTCAATCTCCTGAATTATTGGCCAAGCATGCGTGCCACAAACGTGGTGCGCAGGGGCAGCTTTGCAGCAGCCAGGGTGAACGCTTCGCGGGCCAGTTCTTCTGGCACGCCCACGATTTCGTACAGCACTTTACCGGGCTGAATTTCAGCCACGTAGTACTCTGGGTTACCTTTGCCGTTACCCATACGCACTTCAGCAGGCTTGTGGGAAATGGGCTTGTCCGGGAAGACGCGGATCCAGATACGACCACCGCGTTTGACGTGACGCGAAATCGCGCGACGTGCAGCTTCGATTTGGCGCGCTGTGAGGCGGCCACGGTCAGTAGACTTCAGACCGAAATCACCGAAAGCTACGGAGTTACCCCGTGTAGCGACGCCAGTGTTACGGCCTTTTTGCTCTTTGCGGTATTTCCGGCGAGCGGGTTGCAGCATAGTTATTCTCCTTTACCGTCCGCTGGTGCGGCAGCGGGCGCGACCACTTTACGTACGCGCTTAACGGTAGTTGTTACGGCTTCAGCAGGCTTGTCGCTGCCATCAGCCGGAGCAGTGTTCGTGCCAGCAGGGCGGCGTGCGCCGGTACGTGCTGGTGGACGATCACCTTGAGGACGGTCACCGCCTGGACGGCCTGGGCCATCACGACGTGGACCACGTGGGCGACGCTCTTCTTCTGGACGCGGTGTTTCCACTGCAGGCAGATCGTTGCGACCCAATGTGTCACCCTTATAAACCCAGACCTTCACGCCAATAATGCCGTAAGTAGTGCTGGCTTCAGAAGTGCCATAGTCGATATCGGCGCGCAAGGTGTGAAGAGGCACGCGACCTTCGCGGTACCACTCACAACGAGCAATTTCAATACCGTTCAAACGGCCAGAGCTCATGATCTTGATGCCCAAGGCGCCCAAACGCATGGCGTTTTGCATGGCGCGCTTCATGGCACGGCGGAACATAATGCGCTTTTCCAGCTGCTGGGTGATGCTGTCAGCGATCAGTTTGGCATCGATCTCGGGCTTGCGCACTTCTTCGATGTTGACTGCCACTGGCACGCCCAACTTGGCAGCCAGGTCGCGCTTCAAGTTTTCGATGTCCTCGCCTTTTTTGCCGATCACCACGCCCGGACGCGCCGAGAAAATTGTGATGCGGGCATTTTTGGCAGGGCGCTCGATCAAAACGCGCGACACTGCCGCGTTTTTGAGTTTAGCTTTGAGGTATTCGCGTACCTTGATGTCTTCAGCAAGCATGCCAGCGAAATCGCTGTTGCTGGCGTACCAGCGGCTAGACCAATTACGGCTCACCGACAGACGGAAACCGGTTGGGTGGATTTTTTGTCCCATAGTATTTCAGTCCTTTCAGTTGCCGACTGTCACGTACACGTGGCAGGTAGGCTTGCTGATACGGTTACCACGCCCCTTGGCGTTGGCAGTAAAGCGCTTGAGTGTGGTGCCTTGCTCAACGTAGATGGTTTTCACCTTCAGTTCGTCGATGTCAGCGCCGTCGTTGTGTTCAGCGTTGGCAATAGCAGACTCTAGAACCTTCTTGATGATCACGGCAGCTTTTTTCTGCGTGAATTCCAAGACGTTCAAAGCCTGGTCTACTTTTTTGCCGCGAATCAGGTCAGCTACCAAACGGCCTTTATCGACCGAGAGGCGCACACCGCGCAGAGTTGCTTTTGTTTCCATGTGCGGCTCCTTACTTCTTCACCACTTTTTTATCGGCCGGGTGGCCTTTAAAAGTGCGTGTCAGGGCAAATTCACCGAGCTTGTGGCCAACCATCTGGTCTGTCACGTACACGGGAATGTGCTGCTTGCCATTGTGAACACCGATCGTCAGGCCAATGAATTCTGGAAGAATCATCGAGCGGCGCGACCAGGTTTTCACTGGCTTTTTGTCTTTGATAGCGACAGCCTTTTCAACCTTGGCCATCAGGTGATGGTCAACGAATGGGCCTTTTTTGAGAGAACGTGTCATTACAGTGCCCCCTTATTTCTTGCGACGCGAGACGATCATGACTTGCGTGCGTTTGTTGTTACGGGTACGGTAACCTTTGGTCAGGTTACCCCATGGATCGACTGCATGACGACCTTCTCCGGTGCGGCCTTCGCCGCCGCCGTGTGGGTGGTCTACCGGGTTCATGGCAACACCGCGCACGGTTGGGCGAATACCCATCCAGCGCTTGACACCGGCTTTACCCAGACGACGCAGACTGTGCTCTTCGTTGGCCACTTCGCCAATGGTAGCGCGGCAGTCAACGTGGATCTTGCGAACTTCGCCCGAGCGCAAACGCACCTGAGCGTAGATGCCCTCGCGAGCCAGCAAAGTAGCAGAGCCACCAGCTGAACGCACGATTTGTGCACCCTTGCCAATTTGCATTTCAACGCAGTGAATGGTTGAACCCACAGGAACGTTGCGAATAGGCAGACAGTTTCCAGCACGGATGGGCGCCTCAGAGCCACTCATCAGCGTAGCACCGACTTCAACGCCACGCGGGGCAATGATGTAGGTGCGCTCGCCGTCAGCGTAGCAAAGCAATGCAATGTGTGCAGTGCGGTTGGGGTCGTACTCGATACGCTCCACTTTGGCCGGAATACCGTCCTTGTGGTTACGCTTGAAGTCCACCACGCGGTAGTGGTGTTTGTGACCGCCGCCTTTGTGGCGAGTGGTCACGTGACCGTTGTTGTTGCGACCCGCTTTTTGAATTTGCGGCTCTAACAACGCTGCGTGCGGAGCACCTTTGTACAGGTGGTCACGCGTTACTTTCACCACGCCACGACGACCTGGTGAGGTTGGTTTCATTTTAATGACAGCCATGATTACGCAGCCTCCCCGCCAATGTTCAACTCTTGTCCGGGCTTGAGCGTGACATATGCTTTACGCAGGTTGTCACGACGGCCGGTGGACTTGCCAAAACGCTTAGTTTTGCCTTTGATGTTGACTGTCGAAATACCTTTGACTTCGACTTTGAACATTAGCTCCACAGCAGCCTTGATCTCTGGCTTGGTGGCGTCTTGCAAAACTTTGAAGGTCACGGTATTGGACTTGTCAGCGATCATGGTGGCCTTTTCAGACACCAGGGGCGCTACCAGGACCTGCATCAAACGGCCTTCGTCAAATTTCATGATAGAGGCGCTCATGCGAACATCTCCTTGAGTTTTTCTACAGCAGCCTTGGTGACCAAGACTTTCTTGTAGTGCACCAGGGACAGCGGGTCTGCATAACGCGGCTCAACGACGAGTACGTTGGGCAAGTTGCGCGATGCCAGGTACAGGTTTTCGTCAACTTCGTCGGCAATCACCATGACGGATTGCAGATTCATGGCTTTGAGCTGGGCAGCAAATGCCTTGGTCTTGGGGCTGTCCACTTTCATGGATTCGACCACAGCGATACGGCCTTCACGAGCCAACTGGGAGAAGATGCTGGCCATGCCGGCGCGGTACATCTTCTTATTGATTTTTTGAGTGAAGTTTTCGTCCGGCATGTTCGGGAAAATACGACCACCTCCACGCCACAGCGGGGAAGATGTCATACCTGCACGAGCGCGACCAGTACCTTTTTGTTTAAAAGGTTTTTTGGTCGAGTGCTTGACCTGCTCACGGTCTTTTTGGGCGCGTGTACCTTGGCGTGCATTGGCTTGAAAAGCCACGACGATCTGGTGAATCAAGGATTCGTTGTAGTCACGGCCAAATACGGTTTCTGGGGCATCTACTTTTGATGCCGCCAAGCCTTGGGCGTTGAGAAGTTCGAGTTGCATTATTTAGCACCTTTCGCTTCGGGTTTTGCCTTGACGGCATGACGCACGGTCACGAAACCGCCCTTAGAACCAGGAATTGCGCCTTTGATGAGCAATAACTGGCGGGCTTCGTCGATACGGATCACGTCGAGGTTTTGAATGGATTTGGTAACGTCGCCCATATGGCCAGACATACGCTTGCCAGGGAAAACGCGACCAGGATCTTGCGCCATCGAGATCGAGCCGGGTACGTTGTGCGAACGGCTGTTACCGTGCGACGCGCGCTGCGACTTGAAATTGTGACGCTTGATAGTGCCCTGAAAGCCCTTACCAATGGATGTACCTTGCACATCGACCAGTTGGCCTGCCGTAAACACGGCGCTCACGGGGACCACACTGCCAGCTGCATGCTGTGCAGCGACATCAGCAGTCACGCGGAACTCTTGCGTTATTTCGCCGGCTTCTACGCCAGCTTTGGCCAAATGGCCTGCGATGGGCTTAGACACACGCGATGCACGGCGTGCGCCAAATGTTACCTGTAGGGCAACGTAGCCATCATTTTCTGGGGTCTTAACTTGCGTCACACGGTTGTTAGACACATCGACCACAGTGACAGGAACTGAATCCCCATCATCCGTGAACACACGCATCATACCAACTTTGCGACCAAGCAAACCCAAACGGGTGCTTAGACTCATAGTTTTCTCCGTAGTTTCCACCTCGGCCACTGCAATTGGCGGCTAAGTTTTGGTGTGGAAAACTGTTAAAAATACTCTACGCGGATTACGCAGAGCCTCTGATTATAGCCCGACTCACGGTTGCTGTCAAATCGGAGCCTTGTCCAACGAGGTATGAGCCTGAACGGTGCGCGTATTTCCACCCAGAAGTGAGCCTGAAACGCTGAATTGTAGGTTTTTGCTGTTCGGCTTGATCATCCCAAGGATGGTGATCAACATGGACGAAACAAAACTGCGCAGCATTGCGCAACTGCAGCAATTTTTGGCGGCAACCCCTGAAGTCAGTTTCACAGGCATACCCGGTGGTGACACCCAGCGTTACGAACACATTAGCCGCGTGCTCAAGCGCTTTGACTATCCTCAACTGGGC
>JAYVTG010000119.1:0-100567 GCA_043774625.1 Polaromonas sp.
TTGGCGCAGGCGCTGGTGTTCGGGGCCGTAAACGAATGTGAGGGTGCGGCTGGCGACGGTGGAGCTGACGGGGGCGTTGCTGTTGACCAGGGAGCCAAAGAGGATCTCGCGTGGTATGTTGAAGCTGGTGTCAATACTCTCCGCAGTCTGGCTACCCAGCGCCTACAATGAGAATATGAAATTTCGTGTTTATGTCGAAACCTCGGTCATCAGCTATTTGACAGCCCGGCCCAGCCGCGATTTGAGCATCGCTGCGCGCCAGCAAAGCTCCTTGGAACTATGGGAATCGCAAGATCGCTATGAACTCGTGGTGTCTGATCTGGTTTTATCCGAAGCTGCTGCTGGGGATGCAGGAGCCGCTTTGGCCAGACACGCTAGGATGAATGACTTGCTGGTCTTGCCGGTCGATGACGACGCGCAGGCCGTGGCCGATGCCCTGGTGGCACGTGACGCCATGCCGGCTGCGGCCTATGCCGATGCTTTGCATATCGGGATTGCCGCTAGCCACCAGATTGAGTGATCGGCAGTTGGAATTTTCGGCATATTGCCAGTGTCTGGGCACGCAGCCGTATCGAGGCTGCGCTGAGCGACCTGGGCTATCCCAGCTGCCGCATTGCCACCCCGATGAATTGACCGAAGGAGAATTGCAATGACCATGAAACAACCGGACGCTGTACTGCAAGAGATATGGCAAATTAAAGATGCTGCGTTTGAAGCGGCAGGGCGTGACAGCCAACGCTTTGTACAACAGTTGCGTGTACGCAGTGTACAACTGCGCGAAGGCTTTGCATTGCGCCCTTTGCATGTCAAATCTCAGGCCCCTCGGGTGCCTGTAAGACCAAGCTAATCTACTTCGTAGGTATCGGGTGCTTCTTGCGACTGATACACTTTACGGCTGAATCAGCTGTAAAAAGTACTGCATGCCACCGTATTGATTGTGTAGCTAGCTATGCAATATGTAGCGGATTCTTTAAATTCATACTCAATCAGAGTAATGTCTCACCATGCTTGAACTCAAAAACATCAGTAAAAAATGGGGTGACCGCATGCTGGCCAAAGACATCAGCCTGCGCGTAGCGCCGGGCGAGATTGTCGCCTTGCTGGGCCCATCGGGCAGTGGCAAAAGCACTTTGCTGCGCATTACTGCGGGTCTGGAAAAACCCGACGCTGGCAGTGTGTGGATGGACGGGCGGGACATCAGCGCAACACCTCCAGAGCAACGCGGTTTTGCATTGATGTTTCAAGACTTTGCGCTGTTCCCGCATTTGAACGTGCTGGACAATGTGGCCTTTGGCTTGGTAGAGCAAGGCATGGCCAAACCACTAGCGCGCAAGCGTGCGCAAGACATGCTCGCCCTCTTCAGTTTGGCAAGCCATGCCCATGCCAAAACCTGGCTGCTGTCGGGTGGGGAGCAGCAGCGCGTGGCGCTTGCACGGGCTTTGATCACCGCACCGCGCGCGCTGCTGTTGGACGAACCGTTTTCTGCTCTGGATGCACAGCTGCGTAGCGCACTACGCGATGAGTTTTATCAACGGATAAAAACTGCAGGCATGGCCACCTTGCTGGTGACCCACGACGAGGCCGAGGCACGCGCCATGGCCGGCCGTGGCTTGCAGCTGGTGGCAGGTCAGTTGGTAGACCTGTGGTGAGTGCTGGCATCCAGGGCCGACAGCACCCAGTCGCGGGTCAGCGCGGGGTCAATCACCGCGTCTATCTCCAGCGTAGTGGCCATATTGATGGCACTGCCATTGTCATATTGTTGGCCCAATAGTTTGTCGAATAAAGCCTGGCGCTCGGGGCCTTTGGGCACGGCCTCTAGCTCACGCCTGTAGCCCAGGCGCACAGCGCCCTCCAAACCCATCGCGCCAAACTCCCCAGTGGGCCATGCTGCCGTAAAGATGGGTGAATGAAAACCACCCGCCGTCATTGCCATAGCGCCGAGGCCATAGCCTTTGCGCAGCACCACACTCATGTATGGTACTTTTAGCTGAGCAGCAGCTATAAACATGGCACTTGCACGGCGCACCTGGGCCGTGGCTTCGGTGTCAGGCCCCACCATAAAGCCCGGTGTGTCTACCAGGCTGACGATGGGCAAACCATGCGCGTTGCACTGCTGCATAAAGCGAACGGCTTTATCAGCCGCGTCTGCATCTATGGCACCACCCAGGTGGTTCGGGTTATTGGCCAAGATACCCATGGGCCGCCCGGCAATACGCGCCAATGCCGTGTGGATACCTATGCCAAAGCCGGTGCGCAAGTGCAAGAGCGAGCCCACGTCGGCAACGCCTACCATGGCATCGCGCGTGTCGTACACACGCAGGCGGTTCTGGGGCACGACATCGCGCAAGAGTTGGGTAGCTGGTACGGTAAAGTCTTTCACGCGCCCCTGAAAAAACGACAGGTATTGCTTGGCAATTGCCACCGCCTGCGCCTCGGTTTCTACCAAAATATCCAGCACCCCATTGTGGTACTGCGTAGTGGAAGGGCCGATATCTTCGGGCTGAAAAACGCCCAGTCCACCACCCTCCACCATGGCCGGACCGCCCATGCCGATGTTGCTGCTGTGGGTGCCAATAATCACGTCGCTGCAGCCCAGCAAAGCCGCATTGCCTGCAAAGCAGCGCCCAGCCACTATGCCCACCACGGGCACCTGGCCACTCAGCCGCGCATAGCTGGCAAAGGTGGTGACATGCAGGCCTGCAACGATCGGCATGTCGGTGTCGCCCGGCCTGCCGCCACCGCCTTCGGCAAACAGCACCACAGGCAGTTTGTTTTGCAGTGCAATGCCCAGCAGTCGGTCGGTCTTTTGGTGGTTGCGCATGCCCTGGGTGCCTGCCAGTACGGTAGCGTCATAAGCCATCACCACGGCTTTGGACTTTTCTGCTCCAAACAATGCGCCGTTGATATTGCCAATGCCGGTCACCATGCCATCGGCGGGCGTGTTGGTTATCAAATCTTCTTCGCTGCGCCTACTGCGCTGCGCGGCCACGGCCAAGGCTCCGTATTCGATAAAGCTGCCTGCATCACACAAATCGGCCACGTTCTCTCGCGCGGTGCGCAGACCCAAAGCGTGACGCTTATCGACAGCTTGCGGGCGCGCGTTATCCAGTGTGGATGCGTGGCGGTTGATCACACTTTGCAGATCAGCACGTGGCGGCTGGGCAGTTTGAACCGTATTGACGGGAGCAGAAGTCAAGTCTGTAGCAGCACCCCACACCGAGGAGCTGGAGCGTATCAAGTCAGACATGGGTTCTGACATGCACAGCACGTCCCCCTCGTTGACTGTTTCACCTGTCGCGTACAAAATTTCGCGTATACGTCCATCTGCGCTGGCTCGCAATTCGTGCTCCATCTTCATCGCTTCCAGAATGACCAGCACGTCCCCAGCTTGCACCATCGTACCGGGCGTTACGCGCCATTGAACAATTTGAGCCTGTAATGGTGAGCGTGTGGGTTGCATGCAAGCATTGTGCAGCAAGTCGTCTAGGCGATCAAAGGCACCAACCACAGCACTAAAGCCACCGATGCCAGGGCCATCAGCGATGACACCGCAACACTCGCCGTGACCAGGTCTTGAGCGGCGTCGTAACGCTGTGCAAACAAGAATACGTTAGCCCCCATTGGCAGCGCAGCGGTAACCGCCATGACGGTAAGCGGTAGTCCGTGCAGACCTAAAAGCATGCCATTCAGTACCACCAATACCGGATGACCGAAATTCTTGAGCAAGGACAAGCCCAGCGCCGTGCGCAAATGGGTACCCACAGGCGTGCTGGCCAGGGTGATACCCACCAGCACCACAGCCAGGGGGCTAAAGGCGGTGCCCAGCATGTGCAGCGGTTTGTCTATGACTGTAGGAATGCCCCAGCCGGTTTGCGCGTACAGCAGCCCGGCGATGATGGGAATGGTGACGGGCTGCAGCAGAGCATTGCGCAAGGCCAGTAAGGCGGTTTGCAATACATGCGGCTGCGCATCCAGCGGCAGCGCAAGGCGATTTTCTCGCGCCACCACCAATTCCAAAATAACCGACGCAGCAGTGAGCATGATCAGTGCATGCACCGACACCAGGCTGAGCAAAATCGCCAAGCCCTGTTCGCCATAAGCAAAGCCAATCAGTGCAATACCGATCATCACCGTGTTGCCATACGTGGCGGCCAGGCCCAGCACGGCACCGCGACGGTTCACGCCCGCCATCGCCAATACGATGCCATACAAAACTGCCATGGCACCCAGGTACGCCACCAGCGGTTTGAGCTGCAAATTGTCTACATGCATATTGGCCATGGTGCGAAACAACAACGGTGGCAAAAACACGTTGAACGCCAGATTGCTGAGGTCTTTTACCGACGCAGCCTTTATAAAACCTGCGCGACCAGCTATAAAACCAATAGCAATCAAAATAACGACAGGCAGCAATGCAGCAAATACAGGATGGTTCATGGGCTACAGTTTAGGCGTGTTACGCTTCAAATCTATGCACTCGAATTTAGTTGTTTTATTTTTAAGCCTTTTTCTGGGCATTCAGCCCATCACCACCGACCTGTATTTACCGGCTCTGCCCGCCATTACCGAAGGTTTTGGGGCCAGCATGTCGCAAGCCCAACTCACCCTGACCGCGTTATTGCTAGCCTTTGGTGTGTCGCAATTGGTGTGGGGCCCTTTGTCTGACAAATATGGTCGCAGGCCTGTGCTGATTGCAGGCATGGCTGCGTATGCGGCTGCATCGTTGGGCAGCGTATTTGCTGCGAATATCGAGTCATTGATTGGCTGGCGCATGGTGCAAGGTGCGGCCATGGGCGGTGCGGTGACCTGTGCACGTGCGATGGTGCGTGACTTGTATGCACCTATTGATGGCGCAAAGTTTATGAGCAAGGGTTTGAGCGGTTTGGGTGTGATTGCCTGCCTGAGCGCGCCGCTGGGCGGTGCATTGAGCGATTGGCTGGGCTGGCGTTTTGCCTTGCTGTCGCTGGCAGTGTTTGCCGTTTTCACCCTGGTGCTGGTGGTGCTGAAGTTTAAAGAGACACTACCCTCGCCCAATCCACAAGCCTTGCAACCCGCCAGAATGCTGGGCACCTGGAAGATGATTGCCAGCAACTCCACATTTTGGGCATACGCCATGCTGGCGACCACATCCTATGGTGGCTTGTTCACGTTCCTGGCTACGTCGTCTTTTGTGTTTATCAAGGTGCTGGGCCTGAGTAAAACGCAGTACGGTTTGGTCATGTTCAGCATGTCGCTGTCCTACATCATTGGCACTTTTATGTGCCGGCGTATGCTGGTGCGCTGGGGGGTGGTGCGCACCGTGCGTGTGGGGGGCGTGCTGACCCTGGTTGCAGGCGTGTCGATAGCATCACTGGCCTGGGCGGGCGTGCACACGGTGTGGGCCATCATGCTGCCGTTTTATGTGTTTATGCTGGGGCACGGCGTGCACCAGTCGTGTGGGCAGTCTGGCAGCGCGGGGCCGTTTCCGCAGGCGGCAGGCGCAGCGGCGGCATTGGCGGGGTTTTGCATGATGGTGGCCGCCTTTGCGATGGGCGGCTGGATTGGCACGCATATGGACGGCAGCGTGCGGCCATTGGCATATGGCGTGGCGTTTTGGGCAGGGTGTATTGTGTTAACGGCTTGGGTTTTGGTGCAGCGCTATGGTGAACCCGTTAAAACCTGATTACATTTGCCTGGCTGGCCCCACAGCCAGCGGCAAAAGTGCGGCGTCTATGCTGATCGCGCAGCACCATGCGGTAGAGATTATCAGCGTGGACTCTGCGCTGGTGTTTCGCGGCATGGACATTGGCACGGCAAAACCTACAGCCGCTGAGATGGCCGCCGTGCCGCACCATCTCATCAATATCTTAGACCCGCTGCACAGCTACAGTGCGGCGCAGTTTGCAATCGACGCCAAGCGTTTGATTGGCGAGATACGCGCACGGGGCAAGCTGCCCTTGCTGGTGGGCGGCACCATGCTGTACTTCAAAGCGCTGTTGCAAGGCCTGGACGACATGCCACCGGCTAACCTGGCGGTGCGTGCGCAGATTGACCTGGAGGCTGCCACCCAAGGCTGGCCTGCGCTGCATGCCAAGCTGGCTGCGGTGGACGCAGTGACGGCGGCGCGGCTGAACCCGAACGACTCGCAACGCATACAGCGTGCGCTGGAGGTGTTTCGCAGTTCGGGGCGGCCTTTATCATCATTTCACCAATCAAAAGTGCCAAATGCCAGCGTGGAATATGCGCAAGCAGCTACTAAGTTAATAGCAAATACGGCTTCACGCACTCCTCTCATCTCGCTCGAACCGCTTGACCGCGCCTGGTTGCACGAGCGTATTGCGCAGCGCTTGCAAGTCATGTTGCGCAGTGGTTTGGTTGATGAGGTGCAAGCCTTGCGTGCACGCGGCAACTTGAGCGTGGACATGACATCCATGCGCTGCGTGGGTTACCGGCAAACCTGGGAATATCTGGATGCGCGCCACGCGGGGCACCAGACCGCGATCTCTGAAAAGGAACTGCTAGACCGCTGTATCTTCGCCACACGCCAGCTCGCCAAGCGGCAAATCACCTGGTTGCGCAGCATGCCGGACCGGCACATCGTCGCTTGCGATCAACCCCAGGCTGCGCAAGCCGTGCTGGAATTGGTAAATTCATGGCTAGCGACCTGACTCACCATTCCAACTCTATTTACTCCCTACCCGCTTCATGGCACTAACTATCACTGGCTTGGCCAAACACTACGACGACGTAGCGATCTTTCAAAACGTGTCGCTCAGCGTGGCTACAGGCGAATTTGTCGCCATAGTGGGCGAATCGGGCGTGGGCAAATCAACCTTGCTCAACTGCATGGCCGGGCTGGACACTTGGGACGCGGGCAGCATAGACGTAAACAGCAGCTTGCTGGACGGCATGAACGCTGAGCAACTGGCCGTATGGCGCAGAAGCAGCGTGGGTTTTGTTTTTCAGGCCTTTCACGTGTTGCCGCATTTGGATGTGGCGCAAAACATCGGTCTGCCCATGATGCTGCTGGGCGCAAGCAAGGCCGACATCCACACCCGCGTGGCGCACATGCTGGCGGCAGTGGGCTTGCAAGGCATGGGCCCACGCCTGCCCCAGCAATTGTCTGGCGGCCAGTTGCAGCGCGTGGCCATTGCACGTGCCCTGGTGCACCGCCCGCCTCTGGTGCTGGCCGATGAACCCACAGGCAACCTGGACCCCACCACCGCCGCCCGAGTGATGGACGTACTGGCCGCGCAAACACGCGAAAGCGGTGCGTCTCTGGTGCTCGTTACCCATTCAGAAACCGCAGCCCAGCGGGCCGACCGTGTGCTGCATTTGCGTGCCGACGGCATCGTGGCCTAGCCATGCACACCCCATGTTAAGTCGCCTGCTTCGCACTTTCAGCTGGCAAGAAAATTGGCACCACCCGTGGCGTAATCTGGCAGCGGTGGTTGCCGTGATGCTAGGCGTGGCGCTGGCTTTTGCGGTTCATCTGATCAACGCCAGCGCCTTGAGCGAATTTTCCAGCGCAGTACGCGCCGTCAACGGCCAACCTGACCTGGAGATTCGCGCCACCAGCGGCGGCATAAACGAGGCACTCTACGCTCGCGTAGCCAATCACCCCGGCGTGGCACTGGCCAGCCCCGTGCTGGAGGTGCCCACCTATGCACTGGACGCACAGGGCAACAAAAAGTCAATCAAGGTGATGGGCGTGGACGCTTTGGTGGTCGCAGGCGTAGCACCGTCGCTCATGCCCCTGCCTGCACAAGCTGGCAACAAGAGCAAAGACCCTGACCCCAAGGGCAGTAGCGACGCAGACGCTACTGCAGACGCGCTGGCTTTTGCCAACCGCTTCGCCATCTTCTCGCCAGGTACAGTCTTTCTCAACGCTGCTGCGCAAGCGGCTTTGCCTGATGCTTGGGAAACACAGCACATCCGCATCTTGCGCAGTCTGCAAAGCGCGTCACTCACGGTGGCAGGCACGGTGGCAGCGGGCGGCGCTGCCTTGGCGGTGATGGACATTGGCGCAGCGCAAGACCTGTTTGGCCTGCAAGGCCAAGTAAGCCGCATTGACGTGCGCCTGGCAGCGGGCACGAGTCGTGAAACTTTGGTCAAAGACCTGCAACTGCCCGCCAACGTACAAGCCCAAAGCCCAGACGACGCCACCGAGCGCATCAGCAACCTGTCACGCGCCTACCGCGTGAACATGACGGTGCTGGCACTGGTGGCATTGTTTACCGGGGCTTTTCTCGTCTTTTCGGTGCTATCGCTTAGCGTGGCCAAACGGGCGCAGCAGTTTGCCTTGCTGGGGGTGCTGGGGCTGACGGCGCGGGGCCGTATGCAACTGGTGCTGTGTGAAGCTGCGTTTTTGGGCACCTTGGGTAGCGCGGCTGGCATCGCGCTGGGTAGCGCTTTGGCTGCGTTGGCGCTGAGCATGCTGGGTGGCGACCTGGGCGGTGGCTATTTTTCTGGCGTAGCGCCTCCCTTGCAGTGGAACGGGCTGGCAGCGCTTATCTATGGCGCGCTGGGTGTCGCTGCCGCCATGGTGGGTGCATGGTGGCCTGCGCGGGCGGCGTACAGTCTGCCGCTGGCGCAAACGCTCAAAGGTTTAGGCAGCTCGGCCAAGCAAGGCAGGGGTTTTGTATTTGCTCTGTTTTTTATAGCTTCTGGCGCATTTTTCACGCTGGTCCCAGCCGTTTTTGGCATACCCTTGGCTGCTTTTTTGTCCATTGGGCTGCTGCTGGTTGGCGGCATTGGCCTGCTACCTTGGCTGGTGGCGTTGACCTATGACCGCTTGGCCCCGCTGGTGGCCACCCGCGCCCTGCCCCTCTTGGCCGTAGAGCGTGCCCGCCGCGTGCGCGAGACGGCGGCTGTGGCCGTGAGTGGCGTGGTAGCGGCACTGAGCCTGGCTGTGGCGCTGACTGTGATGGTGGCCAGCTTTCGCAATTCAGTCATGCAGTGGCTAGACGTGGTGCTGCCCGCACCGCTGTATGTGCGCACTGCCGGCAATGTGGCGGCTGGGCAGGTGCTCAACTTCAACCCGGCTATGGTGCAAGCCATCAAGGCGGTGCCAGGCGTGGCGCGGGTAGAAGGCCAACGCGTCAGCAGCATTTTGCTTAAACCCAACCATCCCGCTGTCGCCATCATTGCGCGCTGGATGGATGATCCTGCCAAAAACTTCCCCCTGGTCAGCGGCCCCGTGCCGCCCGCAGCCAGTGTGCCAAAAGGTGCCGTGCCGATTTATGTGAGCGAACCGATGGTGGACTTACACCAGGCCCGCCTGGGCCAGGTTTTCCAGCTAAATATGCCCAATGCCAGCGTAAATACTGCGCAAGCAGCTACTAATTTTGTAGCAAATTCAACTCCATCAGCAGAGCCGGGTTACTACGTAGCGGGCGTTTGGCGCGACTATGCACGCCAGTTTGGTGCTATTGCCATCGACCAAGGCGCCTATGCGCGCATCACCGGCGACACGCGCTTGAACGACTTGGCAATTTGGTTGAAGGACGGGGCAACCAGTGCAACCGTGCAGGACGCGATACGCGATGCCATTGCCACGCAATTGCGCAAGGAGGCAGATGCTGGAAAAGACGCGAGCACCGCGCCAACAACAAGCGCATCGCCCGATATGAGCAAACTTCTTGAATTTTCCAGCGCCACCGAAATTCGCGACATTTCCCTCAAAATCTTCGACCGCAGCTTTGCCGTCACTTACTGGCTGCAAGCCGTGGCCATTGCTATTGGCCTGTTTGGCGTAGCGGCCAGCTTTAGCGCCCAGGTGCTGGCGCGGCGCAAAGAATTTGGCCTACTGGCGCACCTGGGATTAACCAAAAAACAGATATTAAGCGTGGTAGCCAGCGAAGGTACTGCGTGGACAGCTATTGGTTCTATAGCAGGCTGCACCCTGGGCCTGGTCGTCGCCTACGTTTTAGTCAACGTCGTCAATCCGCAAAGTTTTCACTGGACGATGGACATGCACATTCCCTGGCTGCGTTTGGCTGCACTGTGCGCAGCCGTGGTGGCAGCGGGCACGGTGACTGCGTGGCTGGCTGGGCGAGCGGCTGCGGGCAAAGACGCGGTGATGGCCGTGAAGGAGGATTGGTAATGCACACCCCCTCTGCGCTCATGCGAATATTCCCAGCTCCTGCGCATAACGTGGATCCAATTGCGCCAAGTCTTGCAACGCGCGTACCGAATTTATCCAAGCGTTCTGTGCTGCGAACAGGTATTGCGGGGGCTGCTGGGCTGTACCTTCCCCTCACACACGCGCTGCCCGCACGCACCCTCGTTTTTCCCCGCGACCACGGCGCGCACCCCGACTTTCGCACCGAATGGTGGTACATCACCGGCAGTGCCACATCTGGCAGCCGCACATTTGGTTTTCAGGTCACCTTTTTTCGCAGTCGGGTAGAACCTGCGCAAGGCATGCAGTCCCAGTTTGCCGCCAAGCAGTTGTTGTTCGCCCACGCCGCCGTCACCGACGTGCAAGGCAAAAAGCTCTGGCACGACCAGCAAATCGCCCGCGTAGGCTTTGGCATTGCACAGGCCAGTGAGGCAGACACACAGGTCACGCTACGCCAATGGGCGCTGCAGCGTCACGCAGCGCACGGCGGCTACAGCGCAAAAGTGTTGGGCAAAGACTTCACGCTCGACTTGCAGTTCAGCCCCAGCCAGCCCTTGCTGCTGCAAGGCGACAGCGGCCTGTCCCGCAAAGGCCCCGAAGAAAAACAAGCCAGCTACTACTACAGCCACCCGCAACTGCGCGCTACGGGCAGCATCAGCTTGCAAGGCCAAAAATTCGCCATCAACGAAGCTAAAGACAGTGCCAGCGCGTGGCTAGACCACGAATGGAGCCAGGAACTGCTGCACCCCGACGCCGTAGGCTGGGACTGGATCGGCATGAACCTGTTTGACGGCAATGCGCTCACCGCTTTTCAGCTGCGCAAAAAAGACGGCACCGCACTATGGACGGGCGGCTCCTACCGCGCACCCTCCAGCGCTGGTGCGACAGGCCGTGTGTTCATAGCCAACCCCAACGAAGTGAAGTTCCAAGCCCTTAAACCCTGGAAAAGCCCCCTCACCGGCGCCACCTACCCCATCGAATGGCTGGTACGCACCAGCGCCGACTACTACACCGTCAAAGCCGTCATCGCCAACCAGGAACTGGACAGCCGCGGCAGCACCGGTGCAGTCTATTGGGAAGGTTTGAGCGACCTGTTCGACAGCAACGGCAACCACGTCGGGCGTGGGTATCTGGAAATGACGGGGTATGCGGGGGCGTTACGGGTGTGACTGACAGGCAAACTCAACGGTTTTCATTTGTAAATAATTTTAACTGTGATTATTTACATATTTATTTGCAAAATTGGTTGACAAATTTCATAAATATTGCAAAATTCAGGTTGTCAAAACTAATTTTTTTAACAAAATGCTGTCAACTCATCCAAGCCAATATAAACCAGCTCTTTCGCAAGATCGTTTAGAAACAATTTCTCAAAATCTTTGGGATATCTACTACGGAGTCATTTCACAGCTATCAACCACAGATGACTGCGGTTATACACGAGGGACAGCATTCTTTGGCCGTGCAAGAAATCGTTTAAAAAATTTAGCTCAATCGAGCAGCAACAATCCGTGGCTTAAATTGACAAATATCGGAATGGACATAACTCTGGAAATAGATGGTGTTCCGTTTCGTTTTTTTAGTGACGATCATGTAAATCCAAAAAAGAAAGGATTTTGGCGTCGCAACGATGCAGATCAACTTTTCGCTCCTGACGAACTTGAACCAGTGATGTTTCGCTTTATAGTGGAAGCACCAATTCAAGAAGAAGACTCGCTAGAAATTTATTTTATCGGATTCAATTCATTGGAGGAACCAGTTTGTGAATGGCGTTATGGTCGAGTAGCAATACTGTCGCAATTGTTGCGCGATCTTCCTGAAGCCGTAGAACAAAAATCTGCGCAAATTGGAATACCACGCAAAAACGACGGGGACGAGGATATTGGCAGCAAAACAGGTTCCACGTAAATTAATGAATGCAACTTTCAGTCCAATCAACTTAAGAATTGCCCGTTTAGCACAAGATTTTTCACTTGCTGAACTCGGAGAATTGTTAGATGTATCACGCCAATATCTGGCACGTCTTGAAACTGGCGTTGATTCTCCCTCCATAGCCATGGTTGATCGCTTAGGTGATCAACTTGATGTTTCCCCGGATTTTTTCTACCAATCTTCAGGGAGAGAGATTGATGACAGCGCCTTTCATTTTAGAAAACTAGCAACAACAAAGAGTTCTGATAAAAATAGTGCAATCGCTAAAGTGGAGCTCTTTAGTCGCTTTTTTGGCGCTATTGAAAAACGATTGACTTTGCCGAAATACAACTTCCCCTCGTTTGAGTGTGTTACAGCTGAAGAAATTGAGAGAGCGGCTGAAAAGTGCAGAGTTCATTGGGGACTTGGAATGGGCCCAATATCTAATTGCGTCAGATTAATGGAAAACGCTGGCGCGGTAGTAACAAGTTTTAGCAGCAGTCAAAGTATTGATGCGCTTTCAATTTTGTCTTCTCGCCCTATCGTTGTAATCAACAAGGCAGAGTCTGCATGCCGTGTGCGCTTTGATCACGGCCATGAATGCGGACACTTTGTTATGCATTTAGGAAAACAAACTGGTGACCCTGCAACTGAATCTGAGGCCAACAGATTTGCTAGTGCTCTTTTAATGCCTAGGTCAACATTCGCACGAGAATTTCCGGCACTTAGAGGCCAAGGTCAAATAAACTGGAAAGCAATCGTCGAACTGAAATACAGATGGAAGGTAAGTAAGGCGGCCATCCTTTATCGCGCCAAACAATTGGCGCTAATCTCGGATGCAGTTTACAAACACGCACTACTGTCTGGCTTGTACGGCCGAGGACAAAGGAAACAAGAAACTGAAGATGTAGATTTTTTAGTTGAGAAAGCAGAACTCTTACCGAACTCATTAGAAATACTGAAGCAAAACTTCGGAATCACAACTGCTGTACTTGCCCGTGAATTACATATTGGCAACAGCATGCTGCGCAAAATTCTACCAACTGAGTTTTTCTCTGATTCTGCATCCAGTACACACGCAATAAATAATGTGATCGTCGGTAATTTTGGACATCATTCAACAAGTATTTTGAATATTCCTGAGACCATTTAGACCATCTTGCGACGGAAAGACTCTCTGAAGCATAGCCCTAACCCCATGCCTTCAAATACTCATCCCAATGCGCCTCCGTAGGCGCCAGATTGCCCAGCACCTCTTTCACATGCTCAATCTCAGTATCGTATTCTTTCTCTAGCAACCCGCCGCGCATTTTTTGAAAGCGGCAATAGACCAGGTAGGTGTTCATCACATCGGTTTCGCAGTATCGGCGAATGTCGTCGGTTTTGCCTGCCAGGTATTGCGCGTAGACCTGGCTGCCATCCATGCCCAGTTTGCCGGGGAAGCCGCATAGCTTGGCTATGGCGTCTAGCGGGGCATTGGACTTGGGTTGGTACATGGCGAGCAAGTCCATCAAGTCCAGGTGGCGCATGTGGTAGCGGCCGATGTAGTTGTTCCACTTGAACTCTTTGCTGGAATAGCCGTCGCCCCCCTCACCCATATCCCAATACTTGTCGGCCACCACGCCGTGGCGCAGGCCACGGTAATGCAGCACGGGCAGGTCAAAACCGCCACCGTTCCAGCTCACCAATTGCGGCACATGCTTTTCAATGATGTTGAAAAACTGCTGAATGATTTTGCCTTCTGACTGACCGTCTTTGTCTACCAGCGAATGAATTTTCAAACCTTCGGCATTACGAAACACGGCGCTGATGCACAGCACGCGTTGCAGGTGCAGTGGCATGAAGTCAGATTTGTTGTGCGCTTTGCGCTCAGCTGCCCAAGCGTCATACACCTCGGTGTCTGATTGCCCGGCGCTGCCGTGGCCCAAGGCGCGCAGGCCGACGATGTCGGGGATGGATTCGATGTCAAATACAAGTACGGGGAATGTCATGCTGCCTATCGTACTGTATGCAATAGCGGGCACAGACGTGCTTACAGCATCGCGTCGCGTCCGGCGCCGCTTTTCTCCATGCCGCGTTTGAGCTTGCCTATGGCTTCGTTTTGAATCTGGCGCACACGCTCGCGGGTCAGGCCCAGGCGGCCGCTTAAGGTGTCTAGTGTTTCTTCATCATGCTGGTGCAGGCCAAAGCGGCCTTCCAGCACTTCTTTTTCATGCGGGTTGAGCACGCCTAGCCATGCGTCTAGCAGATGCTGCACTTCGCGTGAATGCGTGATGGCGCTGGGCGTGGTGGTTTCGTCGTCGGCCACGCTGTCGAGCAAGCTGCCAGTTACATCGCTGCTGCCGTCATGGGATAGTTGTGCATCTAAAGACTGGGTATGTTCGGCCAGTTTTAAAAGGCGTTCTACGTCCGCTACCTCGCGTTGCAGCACTGCGGCTATATCTTTAGAGCCAATACTGCCATTTTCCAGCGTGGAATATGCGCGGCCAGCTACTAAATGTGTAGCAGACTGTAGGTCGCGCTGAACCCGCAACACCTGGTACAACTCACGCGCCACATGCACGGGCAGCCGTATGGTGCGACCCTGGGTCATGGGTGCGCGCTCCACCGACTGGCGTATCCACCAGGTGGCGTAGGTAGAAAAGCGAAAGCCCAACGATGGGTCAAACTTTTCTACCGCCTGCATCAGGCCCAGGTTGCCTTCTTCGATCAAGTCTGCAAGCGGAACGCCACGGCCCATATAGGCCTTGGCAATGCTGACCACCAGGCGCAGATTGTGTTCCACCATCGACTGGCGGGCTGCAAAGTCGCCAGCGGCGGCGCGTACGGCCATGGCGTATTCTTCTTCTGCAGTAAAGAGGGGTGTGCGGCGAATCTCGCTCAAGTAGCGGCTGAGAATGTCGCCCGAGTCTGCTGCACTGGCGTCAGCGGTATTGCTGTGCTCAGCCGTCAGCTCGTCGCTGGCTGTTTGCGCATCACCAACCTGCTGTGGGGGGGCGATGCGTTTTTTCATGTTGTTGCCTGTATGTTTATCTGCTGGGCAGGTAACGAGACGGATCGACAGGCTTGCCTTGGCGGCGAATTTCAAAATGCAGCTTCACGCGGTCGGCGTCGCTTTGGCCCATTTCGGCAATTTTTTGGCCTTTGCGTACGGTTTGGTCCTCTTTCACCAGCAGGGTCTGGTTGTGCGCATACGCCGTTAAAAAGGTGTTGTTGTGCTTCAAGATGACCAGGTTGCCATAGCCACGCAGGCCGGCACCGGCGTAGACAACGCGGCCATCACCCGCAGCCAATACCGGGTCACCCAGCTTGCCCGCAATGTCCAGGCCTTTGTTTTTAGCTTCGTCAAACCCCGCCAATACTGCGCCTGATGTGGGCCATATCCAGGCTATATCGTCGTCGCTAGGCGATGACGCCGGTGGCAACGGTGCAGCTGCCACGGGGGGAGCAGGCACAGCCACGGGTGCAGATGCGGGTGCATTGGCCGTGCGGGTGCCTAGCGGCGGCAGCGTGGTGGCCGTTACCGTAGACTGGGGCGTGACTGGCTTGGGAGTGGCTACGGTGGTCGTGGTACTTGCAGGTACATCGGCCGTACCAGGCGGTATGACGCGCATGACTTGCCCCACCTCAATGATATTGGGGTTGTCCATGTTGTTCCAGCGGGCCAGGTCGCGCCAGTTTTGGCCGGTTTCCAGGCCAATGCGGATCATGGTGTCACCTGGGCGAACGGTGTAATAGCCCGGTTTACCTGTGTTTTCTATGCCGGGTAGTGGCTTGGTGGTTGTAACAACGGCACCATTGGTCGTGCTGGCAGGCACTGCGGCAGTAGGCGTGCTTACAGGGTTGCCACGGTCTTCGACGGGCGCACGGTTGAGCGAGGTGCTGGTGCAACCATTCAGCGCAGTAATAGCCACCAGGCAAACTGCCAGGTGTTGCCACGACTTTTTACCCAAAGTAGCGGTGGTTAATCTCTGTAACATTCCATTCCCAATCTGCTTTTGCAGTTATTCATAGTACACCTGATTTTAGAGGTACAAAGTGCACAGCCTCAAGAACTGCGTGTGTTACACCTGTTGGGGTTTTATCCAGTATCACCAGTGCCTGACTGCCATTGGCCACTACGGTCGGCGCCACGATGCGTCCGCCCACGGCCAGCTGGTCTACCCAGGCCTGTGGCACCGCTTCACCGCCCGCTGCGGCGATGATGCCCGCATAGGGCCCGCCTTTGGCATAACCCAACATGCCGTCTGCCAACAGCAAATGCAAATGCGCGATTTTGAATGGGCGCAGATTCTTGCGTGCCTTGTCATGCAGCCCGCGCAGGCGTTCCATGCTGTAGACCTCGGTACATAGTTGCGCCAGCACGGCGGCCTGGTAGCCACAGCCCGTGCCAATCTCCAGCACGCGGCCCATTTTGCCGTGGGCATTCATGGCGCGCCCCTCGCGCAGCAGCGCCAGCATGCGCGCCACCACATTGGGTTTGGAAATTGTTTGTCCCAGGCCAATGGGCAAGCTGGTGTCTTCATAGGCCTGTCCTACCAGGGCGGTGTCTACAAAACAGTGGCGTTCTACTGCGTTCATGGCTGCCAGCACGGCGGCGTCTGTAATGCCCTGTTTGGCCAGGTACTGCACCATGCGCTGGCGCACAGTGCCAGACTCCATGCCCAATCCGCTGGGCGGCGCACTGGATGCCGTCTTTAACGGTTTAACTGGCTTGGGTACCGGTTTTTTACTGCTATTTAAGCCCGTTACCATTGTGGAATATGCGTGGGCAGCTACTAAATTTGTAGCACCCGACGTGGGAAGTGGAACCGGCGAAGATGGCGCACTGGGCATTCGCGCCGGAAAGCTGGGGCGACGCGCAGGCGGGTTCATAGCAAAGGTGCAGCCAGCGTGGGGGCGAAAGCAGCCTGGTGGTCTGGCACGCTCATGCTTTGCTGCCAGTAGCCCAAACGGGCATGGTCGGTCAAATCCACCTGCAGCGGGGTGATGGTAATGTGGCCCTGGCGCGCAGCTTCAAAGTCTGTACCCGCGCCTTCGTCCATAGCCGCGCCAGCAGCGCCTATCCAGTACATCGTCTCGCCGCGCGGGCTGGTTTGTTTGATGACAGGTTCTGCGGCATGGCGACGGCCCAGGCGGCAGATTTTTGTGCTCAACATGTCGGCTACCGGGCGGTTGGGTATATTGATGTTGAGCAGCCAGGGTTTACCACCCGCCGTGTTCAGTCTGGAAAAATGTTGCACCAGTTCGCAGGCTTTGGCCGCTGCTGCGTCCACATGGGCCCAGCCCTTGTCTACCTGCGAAAACGCCAGCGCTGGAATGCCAAACAAATAGCCTTCCATCGCCGCACCCACCGTGCCGCTGTAAATGGTGTCGTCCCCCATATTGGCACCATTGTTGATGCCAGAAACCACCAAATCAGGCTTGTAGCCCAGGTAGCCTGTCAAGGCGATATGCACGCAGTCTGCGGGGGTGCCATTGACGTATTTGAACCCGTTGTGCGCGTGATGCACATACAACGGGGCGTTCAGCGTCAGCGCGTTTGATTTGGCACTGTTATTGTGTTCAGGGGCGATCACATCCACCTGGGCAATGGTCTTTAGCGCCTCGTACAGCGCCACAATGCCAGGGGCTTGGTAGCCATCGTCGTTAGAAAGCAGTATTTTCATAGAGCCAAATTGTAGGCGGTGAGGTGGATAAACCGTCGCTTTAGGGACAAATTAAAGTGTGTTTACACCACTGCACTACTATGATGCAAAGCAAACCTTAAGCTAGCCATTTTTGCTGCCCATTTTTACTACCCCTTTTTGAAAGACACCACCATGCAAGCCTGGCTTTGTGAAAACCCCACCGGCATCGACGCCCTGAGCTGGAAAGACTTGCCCACACCCACGCCCAAAGCGGGTGAAGTGCTGATCGAGATCAAAGCCGCCAGCCTGAACTTTCCTGACATCTTGATCGTACAAAACAAGTACCAAATCAAACCACCTCTGCCCTTCGTGCCAGGGTCTGAATACGCAGGCGTCGTGCAGGCCGTGGGTGAGGGTGTTACGCATCTGCAAGTAGGTCAATCGGTTGCCTGCTTGTCTGGTACAGGTGGTTTTGCTACGCATACCATAGCGCCCGCCGCATTGTGTATGCCGCTTCCAAAAGGTTTTGGCTATGTAGATGCTGCCGCCTTCATCATGATTTATGCCACCAGCTACCATGCACTGATGGACCGCGCACAACTCAAAGCGGGAGACATCGTTTTGGTTCTGGGCGCAGCCGGTGGCGTGGGCACGGCGGCTATTCAAATTGCCAAGACTGCCGGAGCGAAAGTGATTGCTGCAGCCTCTACCGACGACAAATGCGCACTATGCAAAACCGTGGGAGCAGATGCCACTATCAACTACAGCACGCAAGACCTGCGCGAAGCCATCAAAGCTGCCACTGCTGAGCTGGCTGGCCCCGGCAGCAAAAAGAACGGACCGGACGTGATTTACGACCCCGTGGGTGGCGATTTTGCCGAACCCGCCTTCCGCAGTATCGGCTGGCGCGGCCGTTATTTGGTCGTCGGCTTTGCCAGCGGCCCTATTCCCACCCTGCCCTTGAACCTGGCTTTGCTCAAAGGCGCGTCCATCGTCGGCGTGTTTTGGGGCGACTTTGCCAAGCGCGAACCCAAGGCCAACGCCGCCATGATGGGCGAGCTGGCACAGTGGCACGGCGCTGGCAAAATCAAACCCGTCATCGACCGCACCATGCCCATGGCAGAACTCAAAGCCGCCTACGCCCACATGGGCTCACGCGGCGTCAAAGGCAAGCTGGTTATGGTGAACTAACCTCCCAGCAAGGCGTTATAATCTTTGCTTTACGGTGGCTGTAGCTCAGTTGGTAGAGTCCAGGATTGTGATTCCTGTTGTCGTGGGTTCGAGCCCCATCAGCCACCCCAAGTAAATAAAGGAAAGCCTGCTATTCAAAATATAGCGGGCTTTTTTCTTTGTCGTTCGATGTAACGGTTGATGTAAGACGGTTTTCAAAATTATGGCCCTAAATCAGCCAAAAGAAAACCCAGCCGACTCGACCTGTGATTGCTACACTCGGCAAGTGGAATTTGTACGGGTCTTAGCACTTACGAGCAGGAGCTTCTATGCGGCAATTGTTGATAGTCGGAGTTATTTTGGTGGCGGGCTTATTGGGGTGCGCGTCAGCGCCAGATAAGGCTTCGACAGATTTACGGAGTTGGGCCGAACCCGCAATAAAAGAAGCACGGGCGGGCAATTTGCCTTGGTCAGATTACTACAAAGGGCTTTACGAGCGGCTGCGCGCTACGAGTTTTGATAACACACCGTTTTTGATGCAGGTTACCTCAAACATGATAGACGCTGCAAATGCGTATGAGGCGGGCTCGGTTGATAAAAATCAATTTGACACCCTGCGGCGTCAAGCTGAAATTGCAGTTGAAGCCAATACGCAGCAGCTCACCAAAGCACAGCAGGCGCAGCAAAGTGCTGCTTGGGCAAACGTAATGCAGAACCTTGCGAACCAGCAGCAGCAAAGGAGTCAGTATTTTCAGCAGCAGTTGAATATACGGAAGACTTGCAACACGCGTTGGACAGGCTTTGCGTGGCAAACTGTTTGCGAATGAATTGTTTTTGGAGGTAATTCATTGGTGCGATTGGAAAAAAGGTATTTGACTCCCTGAGGGCCTGCGGTATTCGCCCGTTATTTAATGGCACCTATTCCGGAAGTCGCTTTGTACTTCGCTCTACTTTAGAGGCCTTCACCCGGAACATGCTCCCGCAGGTCTTCGGGTAACTTCCAGCGGTCACGCTTTCCCCAAAGGGCAGGCGGTTGCCACGTGCCATGCACCAGCGCAGACAAGCCCGTGATAACCATCCTGTCTATCAATGCTTGGGTGGTGGCCTTGGGAAACATCACTTGCGTTGCGTGTAGGGCATCTATGGCGGCTTGGCAAGGCATGTAGTCAATTCGCAGGCGGTCAGTCTTCGGCATGGCTGTGTTTCCTATGTTCGTTTTCGATTGACCCATCAGTTCTGGGCGCTGCGTTTTCCTCCGTTCCAAGGTGTGCGCTCCCTTCCCCCACACCCCCTACACAGGAAGGCGCGCAAGGCGCAACCACAGCAAGAAGTCCAGCCGTTGCCCGGCCTGTTGGTGTCAGTGTCCACCGTGAACGGGTTTTGCGGTCATGTGTCCGATAATCCAGCGATTCAATCCACCCGGCACGCTGGCACTGATTGACGATGCGCTTGCAACCATCCGCATTTAATTTCAGGCGTTGGTAAGCGGGTTCGCTTTTCAGCATAGCGTGCACGTTGTTGCGTGCAGTAGCAATCGGACTGCAATACTGTTCGCGGGTCTCAAACTCTGCAACCATCGCCAGCAGCTTGATTGCGCGTACATCCTGTTCGCGGCCTTCCATGCGTTCCATGGGGAGTGCATGCGGGTCGCTTCCATCACCCGTGCCACTAGCGGCCACCAGTTGCGGCAATCCACCATCAGGCCACACCAGCGCCAGCGGTTCCCGTGTTGTGCTCAGGTTGCTTTTCTGGTGCTCCAGCGTCAAGGTGCCATCTTCGGCACGGGTCATAAAGAGGCGGCTTCGGGCGCTGTTGTGCCATGCGGTAGAACCCGAATAGCCTTCGCCCCCTTCGGCCTTGCGGTTGCGGCTTGTGTTCTTGTCCACATGCGCCAGCAAGAAAACGGCGCAATCAGTCAGCCGTGCAATACCAGCCAAAGCACGCATAAAAGCGCGCACTTGCCTGCGGTTGATTTCGTCACCCCCGTAGGCATCCGATGCGTTGTCCACCACCACCAGCCCCACCCTCTCAGATTGCACCAGCCTGCACAATTCAAAGTGTGTTGCGGTTGTCACACCAGCCCCTCGGTTATCAGCGCAAAACAATTCGGGATGTTCGGTGCCATCCACAATGTGCAGCTTTCCATCCAACGCCACCGGGTCAATTGCCCAATGACGACAGATACCAGCAAGGCGGTGCCTCACAATATGCGCGCCATCTTCTAGGCTCACAAACAGGGTTTTGCATTGCGCAGTGTCAACCCCGAATAGCGGGCGGCCCAGGGCGGCAGATACGGCCAGCATCAGAGTAATGGTGCTTTTGCCCGTCCCACCATGCGCACCCATCAAAGAAACTACGCCACGGGGAAGATACCCGTCCCATACAAATGCAGGCGGCGGGGCTGGGTTGGTCAGCACATCCCCCACGCTCACGGGTTTAAGTATGGGCGGCGGTAATGCTGGCGCGGTTGCAGCCTCTAGCAAAACTCCCAGGACATCCACACCATCGCGCTGTGCAAGGTCGTTCGCGTCAAAGTTGCTCGCTTCGCCTTCGGGCATGTAGGCCACAGCACACCCATGCTGGCGCGCTATCTTGTCAGCGTCCAATTCTTTGCCCACATCCGCCACCAGCACTAGGCGCGCGGCGGGGTCACGCTCTCGCAGGGCGGCGGCAACCTTGCCCATATTGCCAGCCCCAAAGCACACCACGGCGACGGCTCCGGTTGCTTGCCAGCAGGCCCATGCTTGCCCGATACCTTCCGCTAAATACGCCACAGCCCCCGGCTCAAAAGTGCCCACGGTAAACAATGTGCCACCGATAGGACAACCCGGCAGGTTCATTTTTTTAGCGGCTGGCGGTATCAGTTGCAACGATTGCAATTCACCATCAGGCGAATAGGCAGGCACCACCAAAGCCCCGGCCATGCTCACGCCACCTATGCGCAGGCCATCATTAGCAGGTAGCACGCGCAAGCCATCCAAAGGCACACCAGTGGCCCGTTTTGCCACGATGTAGGGGTGGGCATTGGTTGCAGCTTCGCAGCGGCTCCACAGCTCAACAGGGTTCATTCCCTTGGCGGGCTTGCGCGGCGGCTCTACGGAGTGTGTAATGGCTTGCGTTTGCCTTTGCTGAGGCTTGCCTTCACCCATGCGCCATCCATGTTCAGCAGCCATGCGGTACAGCGTACCCGCGCCTATGCCTTTGCCCTCCTTGAATGAATGCCACACATCACGGGCGGCGCGTGCATCGTAGTTATCGGCACGGGCGCTCCAGTCGTTGAATGCTTCAAAGTCAAGCCCGGCAGCATGGGTACCCATTCCAGCGCGTATCCATTCATCACGGGGCAGATGTGCGGGAATGCTGTTCAGTGCGTCTGTTGCTTTCGTGTTATCGGCCATCATGTGCCACCCCCGTTCAGCGCTAGGGCTTCGGCGACAAACTTCGTAGGCAAGTGATACAGCGCGATAACCCGGTCTGGTGTTTGCTTCGTGGGGCTGGGTATCTCGATTGTTTCAATGGGCCATCCGAGTGTGCGCAAGGTGAAAACTACGGCACCCAACCGCCAGGATTGCGTACTATTTTCAAAGTCCGGATGGTCAATCATGCGGCCATCAAAAAACATCTTTAAGGCACGGTCGGCAAGGGTGCCACGGGAAGGCCATTGCGGGGCGAATGGCGGCGGCGGCAAGAATGAAAGTTGTTCAGACATTGCGCACCCCCAGACGGGCTGCAAATGCAGTCAGTTCGCTAAGGTCTTGGCAATATTGCGCATTGCCGTAATTGCACACGGTGTAGTCGTTGCAGTTGCCACGGTGCACCACATGCCCAGCCAGTGCCAGACGTGCAATCACGGTCGATTCGTCTTTACGCTGACGCTGTGCCGTGGGACAATCAAGGTCGTTAGCGCTTTGGTTTTGTGCGTAGTGCCCGGCACCACACGGGCATTCGCTTTTGTGGGCGGGGGTCATGCTGGCACCCGCATCAGTTTTTTGAGTCCAGCAGTAGGCCAGTTCAACCGGTTTCCAATTCGAATCGGCCTCAAGCCGTCCGGGAAGGTTTCATTGCACGCGTGGGAACGCCAGGTTTGTTGCGCCTGATTGGTGTAATACGCCACCTCTGGGGTAGTAACAGCAGGCTTTGTAACCTGCTCCAACGGTGGATATTGAGGCTCCCAATTCGCCGACTTTGCAGCATTAGGCGATGGGGTTTCGGTACTGTGCTGGGTAGATTCCAGCGGTCGGGTCGTAGATAACATATCTGCATCTCCTGCGCCTCTCGGCGTTAGGGTTACTGAACCAGCCGCTAGTCCGAATGACTAGGGGCACAAGCGGCGCATCACTGCGTAGACCTGTTGTGGTTAATATAGGTAGTTATAAGGTCGCAGTCACGGACATAAATAACCTGATTAATGTCCGTCCGTTTTTTAACTAATTCGCCTTGCAATCTCCTCTCCTAATGCAGTTATGGCCGTAGGGGTCAGCTTTGATAGGTCACATGAGACGCTGCCCACGGCGCGCCTAATTTGTTTTTCGTCCAACGGATTAGGGAATGTCGCAGGGTAACGTCTGGAAACCTCTTCGGCAATTTTCTCGGCTGTGAGATTTCGCATCTGAGCCCAAACCGTGCATATAAGCTCGTGCCTTCTTTGCTGGGTAGGTTTGCCTCTTGGTGGAATTAGTCCGAGCGCGGAATCAAGGCTTTTATGCGTACCAGCGAGATAGTCACGAATGCCAGCGGCGAGCCACTGTGCATCACCAATCCGCAGCGTGGAAGTTGGAAAGGTCAAACCCTCCAATGAGTCGGCCAGGCTTTCTAGTCTGTCCTTTGCATCATCTGGATTTATTGTCATTCGCGCACCCCTTCAATGTGTGCAACCCTCAAATAGAAGCCCCAGCAGGCGAATGAAGGTAATTCGCTTTTCAGCCGCTAAACCTAGCTGGGGCAAAACAAAATCAGGCCGCCATAGATGGCGCTGGCTGAACTTGCATGGGCGCTGTCTTAAACCGTTGCGCAGCCTGCCACACGTCATACGCGCTTTGCTCTGCCAGCCATAGGCGGGCCTCGCCTCCACGCTCTACACCTAGCCATGCCTCTATGCGCAGGGCCATTTCAGGGGAAATAGCGGCCCGGCCATTCAACACACGGGACAGCGTCACGCGGGAAACGTCAAGCTGCTCTGCAGCCTGGGTCACCGATAGCCCTAGTGCAGACACAACATCATCGCGCAGGGTCAAGCCAGGATGTGGGGGGTTAAACATGCGTGCCATCTTCATTACTCCAGTTGTTCAGTGATAGTCCTGATAGTCCACCAGCACAGCGTCAGTGCCATCAAACGTGAACGTCATGCGCCAATTGCCATTCACCCAAACTGAAAAATGTCCTTTCAGGTCGCGCCCTTTCAACGGGTGCAACTTCCAGCCCGGCAGGTTCATCCCTTGGGCGTTGGTCGTTTCGTTCAAACGGCGCAGCATGGCGGCCAATCGTGGGGCATGGTTGGCTTGAATGCCTGCCATGCGCCCACTGTCGAAAAAGGCTTTCAGGCCCTTGTGCCGGAATGTCTTAATCATGCGGTATTGTATCGTGTAACGTTACAGCTTGCAATCATGCGGCAAGTACCCGAAGGCCACCAGCCCCGGCTTGGCATCCAACACAATCCCGGCCTGCTCCAAAATCCACGCCTCGATGCGCTCATGGTGTACCCGCAGCAATTCGAGCGGACGTACCTTGTAGTGCTTTTCAGCCGTGGCGCTGGGCTTGTGGCCTTGAATCTGTGCCACCACACCCGCAGGCACTTCTAGCCATTCGGTCAGGCTGGCAAAGGAACGGCGCAGGCCATGCAGCGTCAGCCCTTCCAGCCCGGCAGCTTTGCAGGCTCGTGTGTGGGGTGTATTGGGCTCTGTCAGGCATCCGGTCGCACTGGTGGGGCTGGAAAAAACCCATGCATTGCGGCGGGGCAGACTGGCCAGCAGGTGCAGCATGTACGGCGTTGCGGGAATCTCCCGGGTGCCTTCCACCTTGTCGCGTATCTGAATGCCCTTCCATTGGGTGTTGACATCATCCCAGCGCAGCGCCAGCACTTCGCCCGGTCTGGCACCAGTCAGCAGCATTATTTGCAGGCAGGCAGCGATAGCGGGGTTTTGAATCTGTTGCACAGCGGCAAACCAGGCGGCCAATTGCGCACGTTGCAGCACGTCCGATTTAGTCCCGGCCTTGCCCAATGCTTCACGGGCCTTCTTTGTCTTAGCGGGGTTCTTGGCAGGCACCAGGGCGGCATAGGCGGGTTGTTCAGCGCACCATGTTAAAAAAACCGTCAGCAGTCGCCATGCAAGCCGGGCAGACGATGCGCGGGTTTTGCCTTCATTGGCAGCCCACGCCTCTATGGTCGCTTGGTCTAGGTTTTTCAATGCCAGCGGCATCAATGCAGCCAGCGGCCCCGGCTGGGTCAGTTGCTTGCCACCACCACGGCGGCCAGACGGCAAGCCCCCGGCCTTGGCCTTGTCGATATGGTCACGGTAATGCAGGTCACCCCAGAACAGGCGGCGCTGTTCAATGTAGGCGTTCCAGACTTCGCCCACTGTCTGGGCTGCAACTTTGGCCGATTCCGCTTTTGCGGCGGCTTCAACCATTTCGGCAGCCTTGTCTGCAAGTGCATCGCGTTTCAGGTCGCGCGGGTCTTTGCCATCGTCAACCAGGCGTTGCAGGGCTTTAGCCTTGTCGCGGGCCTGTTCAATGCGCCATGCGTCAGGGCTTCCAATGGTTAGGCGGATGGTCTTGCCGTTGTACACGCTTTGGAACACATAGGCGGGCTTTCCTGCTGGCGTTGCGCGCAGGCCCAGCCCCGGCGCGGTCAAGTCCCATAAAAAGGCTTGTTCTTTGCAGGCCTCGCATTTATGCCCCGATACCCGGCCAGCCGTAAAAACAATCTTTGCCATGTTGACCCCTCAAAACGTTACATCCGCCAGGATGTAACGGCGGATGTAAGAGAATTTTCCGAATATTGCGCTATTTCAATCAACACTTAGGCTGTATTTTTATCCAGCATACTTACTCTAAGTTGTTGATTTATATAGATTGTAGCGAATATATCAACACTGACAAATACTAAAAAATCAGGATTGTGATTCCTGTTGTCGTGGGTTCGAGCCCCATCAGCCACCCCATATCATTCACGCTCCGCTTGGCCGGGGCGTTTTTATTTGCGCAGCGGTGTTACCTCATATTGAAGCCCAAGGGTTCAGGCCCATTTGCCGCTGCCCCAAGTCGCTCAGGTCTGCCACAGTGGCATGGTCGGCAAAATCCACTTCATAGTCTTCCTCAGCAAAATCAGGACCGTTTTTTCCTGCCAAGAAAGCCTCGGCCTGCTTGGCGAGAAACCGTACGTTCTTTTCGCAACGAGGAGCAGAACCTATCCAGCAAAGCACGTAGCAGCATCCAGGCCATGTCGCTACAGGGCAGTCCAGCCCTGGAAGATTCTGAAGACGCTGGCCACCGCTGGTGACGGAATTTCGCGCGTCAAGTGATGTCCGCTGGCAAGTGCGTCACTTTTGATTTAAGTTCTGCTTCAGCCAGAACAATGGCTTGAGGAACATTGTGCATCCATGCTTGCATCATGATCTACTCAAATTGTGATAGTCAGAGTAACCCGCTTTCAGACTGGAACCGCAGACTTGTGCGCAGAGCCAAGAACCGGTGTGAGGCACAGGCCCACAATAATCAAGGGCAGTGCCACACCAAAAGCCCATTGGATACCAAAATGCTGGGCCACAAAACCTAGCAATGGCGGGGCCAGCAAAAAGGACACGAACGCTGTTTGTGCCAAAGCGGCCACATTCACATGGGAAGGACGATCCGTGCGTTGGGCTGCAGCCGACATGGCCAACGGAAAAATCGCACTACTGCCAACACCCAACAAAGCAAAACCCAGTAAAGAAAGCGCGGGGGCGACCGGGTAAAACACCAGCAGGTCACCCAGCGTCAGCACACCCAATAACCAGCGCGCCACTGTCACGGGGCTATGGCGCTCTACCAAAGAGTCTGCCAGATAGCGCGTTAACGCCTGCGCCGCTGCTCCTGTAGCAACGGCTAATCCACCGTAAAACGGTGTCGCGTTGTAGATGTCGCGCATGTATATGGCAGACCAGTCAAAACCCGCACCTTCGAGCACCAAGGCAGGAAATGTTACCAACACCAGCAACAAGATTGCAAGGGAAGGGATTGCAAACCTGGCTGGTTTTGCGTCAGCATGCGCATGGTCGGCTTCGCGTTGCGGCGCTGCTTCAAACTTGCCTAGTAGCAGTACCGTCAACACACACGACATCGCAACAACTGACAGCAGATGCGCCAGCGGGCTGATGCCCAGAAAAGCCATCAAGGCACCCAGCGCCGCTGCCGCGAAGAAGCCCAGGCTCCAGAATGCATGGGATCGGTTCATGATGCGTCGTCCCGTTGCATGCTCAGCGCGATCTGCTTCCAGATTGACCACGACCTCAATTGCACCCAGCATCAAACCAGCAGGAAACAGACAGATGAACATCCATAGCGGGGTGCTGGCCACCGATGCCAGCGCATAAAACACGGGTAACACCGGAAGCAAAAACAACAGTATGTGACGATGCCCGGTCTTGGCAATCCACGACGCACCAAAGGTCAACGACACAAAGGTGCCCGCCGCCACACCGATCAATGCCAAGCCCAGCGCGCCTTCTCCCACGGCCATGCTGCGTTGAATCTCAGCCAAACGCGGAAAGAAGCCGCCCAGGCAAAAGGAATACAGGAAAAAACTTGCAAATACGCGCTGGTGAATGGGCATATTCACACCCAGTTGCCACATTAATGAAATCGGAGTCTTCATATGCTCTTTGATTGCTCTCGCATTGTTATAAAAAATGTCAGGCTCACTGAATTAACCTGGCGCACCTGGTGACAAAGCTTCTATCCAGTCATCTTGCAACATGACCGTCGTGGCAAGCGGCAAGTCCTCTGCATTAAATCCAATCTCTAGTTGGTAGCTGCCTTTGCGGGCAACCCAGGCAGCTTGCGCTTCGTCAAAATAGGCGAACGAACGCATGCACAGCAGCATTGTGGCCGTGGCTTTTTCGCCAGCTGCCAGATCCAGTTTCACAAAGGCTTTCAACTCCCTTTTTGGCCGCGCAATCTGGGAGTTGTTGTGATGCACATACAGCTGCACCACTGTCTGGCCTGCGCGATCACTCAGGTTGCTTACTTCCACATCCACGCTGCAATGCCCACCTGACTGTATGGATGCTGTAGCTTGCTGAATTTCACTCAGAGCAAAGCGGGCGTAGGACAACCCGTAGCCGAACGGGAACTGCACGGGCAGTGCTCGCTGCTGGTAGTGCCGGTAACCGATAAAGACGCCTTCGTTGTAGTGCACATGACCATCGACTCCAGGGTATTGCAGCGGGTCACCGTACCCTACGGTGTCTTCCAGGCGCAAAGGCCAGGTTTGGGGCAGGCGGCCACCGGGGTCGGCGCGGCCTAGCAACACATCGGCAATGGCGTTACCGCATTCTTGGCCAGGGTACCAGGCCTGTAGCACCGCAGGTACCCTGTTCAGCCACGGCAAACCAACCGGTGAGCCCGTTTGCAACACCACGACGGTTCGCGGGTTGGCAGCCACTACACGTTCGATCAATTCATTCTGTCGATGGGGCAAGTCCATGTTGGGACGATCCAGCCCTTCGTTGTCCCATTCGGCATTGAGACCAGCAAATACGATGGCGATGTCTGCAGACTTGGCCGCCGTGACAGCGGCTTCGATATCGGTGTCATCCAGAATGCGGCTGGCGCCTATACGTAGCGCTCGGAAGCTGTTTTCTTTGTCTGGTGTGACTGCACAGTATTCGACCACCAGTTCAATCGCTTCACCGGCACGAAGCGAACGGTGGTGGATAACTTCGTTGCAGCCCCAAGTGAAATAAGTGTCCCCGCGCTGCCACTGTGTCCAGGCGTCAATAGCCAAGTCGCCATTGATAAAGGCGCGGCTCACACCCGCCGAGACGAGCGAGAACGCATACGCACCTGTCACGGTCGCCACATAGGGAATGCGGATTCGTGCCGAAAACGCTTCGCGGTTGATACCAGCGGGAATCGACTCCATCCACATCACTTCTGAATTTGGTGAGGTCTGCGTGGCCACCACCGGCCCGCTCAAATCGGTGGAGTTAAATAGTTCAATCGTGATGGGGCTGGACAGCACCGGTATATACCGATGCAGATCGGCACCTTGGTGTTGGGTAAAGGTCACGCCAGGCAAGGCTTGCTTCAAAGCATCAGCCGCAGCCACGCGATAGTGCGCATTCACCGTAGCACTGCCCCCGCCCATAATCTGCGGCACAGTGGCAGCGCGTCCGATCAAGGCTATCGTTTGCCCTGCACGCACAGCTAGTGGTAGTGCGCCTGCATCGTTTTTCAGCAATACCGAACCTTCAGATCCAAGCTTGCGGATCAAAGCGCGATGTGCTGGCAGATCGTCGGCACGCTCTGCTACGAGCTGTGGGTCGCTAAAACTACCCAGGCGCTGGGCCAATTGCAATACGCGCCGAGCGCAGGCGCGTATTGCAGCGGGTGCTACGCGTCCGTCTTGAACGGCCGTAACCAGCTTGGTACCACGCTGTCGGGTGGGGCCAGGCATCTCCAGATCGGCTCCCGCCTGAACGCTCTTGACCGTATCGTGGTGTGCAAACCAGTCAGTCATGACCAGACCATCAAAGCCCCACTGCTTGCGCAAAATATCGTTCACAAAGCGATGGTGGTCGGCCATGTAGATGCTGTCGATCCGGTTATAGCCAGTCATGACCGCCATCACGCCTGCCTCTTTCACGGCGCGCTCGAAGGGGAGTAAGTACAGTTCACGCAGCGCACGCTCAGGAATTTCACAGCTGATGGACATGCGCTGGTATTCGCTGTCATTGCCCACAAAATGTTTTACAGCAGCGCCAACACCCGTGGATTGCAAACCGCGCACGTAGGCAACAGCCATTTCGGAGGATAGCCATGGGTCTTCGGAATAGCATTCAAAGTTGCGGCCATTGAGCACGGTACGGTGCAAGTTGATGGTGGGAGCCAGCAGCACTCGGGCCCCTTTGAGCTTGGCCTCGACACCAAGTGCTGCACCTGTTTGTTGCACCAGTGCCGGGTTCCAGGTCGAAGCCAGCGCAATGCCGACAGGAAAACAAGCCGTGCTGGGACCGTCCTTGAAGATACCTCCGCGTGCGCCATTGGGGCCATCACTTACCTTGACCGACGCAATGCCCAAGCGGGGAATGGAAACAGTGGTCCAAAAATCAGCACCCGCCAACAGGCTGACTTGTTCTTCCAGCGTCAGTTGGTCAAGCAGTGATTCAATATCAATGATGGGAGTATTCATGTTGAGATGCATCAAGTAACTTTGAAATGGAATTCATATCGGTCTAGCTTATTGTGGGGCACAGATCACGCCACATGTGCCGTCATAAAGGCACGATTCGTGGTTATGGTATGCCAAACGCAGACCATGACTGCGCACCGCGTCGCCCAGTTTTTCCAGGCGCTGGCCCATGGCGCGCCAGCCAGGGCTGTAGCGGCGCGTTCGCCCATGGGTAGCCAGGGCATCACGATCAGCGGACAGCCCGTAAGACGGCAGGCTTGCGTAGTGGAACCAATAAAGCATTGCTGAGAGTTCCAAATTAGGACTAGGACTGGTTCCAATTGCTAAATTGGAAGTTTCTTTAGCAAGCCTTACATGGTCAATCTGGGATAAACGCTTGAAGATAAACCCAGAATTTAAGGCTTGGATGGAATGACCTCCAAATCCACCTCGTCCAGCCGCACAAACACTAGGCCTCGCTTGAGCAACTCCAACAATCCTACAGACATTGCCTCGGCGGTTTGCGACTTGGGTTTGTTCATATGGGCAATGATCACGTCGCCGCCCTTGACGTGGCGCAGATGGGCTAGCACAGCGGCGTAGGAAAGACTGGCCCCAGCGTCTGCGTTGACAGAAAAGCCCGCAATCTTGTAGCCCAGGCGGCGAATTTCGTCTGCGGCTTGCTGGTCGTACGCAGCCGTAGCACCCCGATACCAGTGTGGCGCAACGCCTATTGCACGCTCTATGGCGCGCGCACCCTCCTCTACTTCGCGGCGTAGGTGCAACAAGTCAGGCTCACCGGCAATGCCATACACCCTACGCCCAGCGCCAATCACGGCAGGGATATGGTTTTCGCCGTGGTCTTCAATGTCGAATAAATCCAGGTTGGCTTTGAGCATGCCGGTTCCGCGCGGGTTCTTGTCGAGCCATTTTTTGGTAACAAATACGGTAGCCGGGATGCGGTTGCGCGTCAAAAATAGCAGCAGGTCTTCGTCAAACTGGCCAGAGCACAGGTCCAGCGTCAACGCTATGCGATTGTGTTTCAGGTCGCTGCTTGCAGCAATACGGTCGTGAATTTCTACCGGTGTGTCTTGCGCGTAAGCGCACAACGCAGCGGCATGGTAAAGAGCAAAAATAGACAGCAAATATCGCATTTAACAATAAAAACCCTGAAATGCCAGCATGGATAGTGCGCGAGCAGCTATCAAAAACATAGTAAATGATCAACACAAGAACTTTCTGCCATGATCCTAGCGATCTTGGTCAGCTCACTACAACCCGATACCTTAACGCGCCAAGCTTGATTATCGGCCACCCAAGCCCATGCCCCGCGAGATCACCTCTTTCATAATCTCGTTTGTGCCACCGTAAATGCGTTGCACGCGGGCGTCTGCATAGGCGCGGGTAATGGGGTATTCCCACATATAGCCATAGCCGCCAAACAACTGCACGCATTCGTCCATCACTTTGCATTGCAAGTCGCTACACCAGTACTTGGCCATGCTGGCCGTGGCAGTGTCCAGCTTGTCTTGCAACACCATCTCGGTGCATTTATCCACAAACACCCGCGCCACCTGTACTTCCGTTTGCGTCTCAGCCAGTTTGTAGCGGGTGTTTTGGTAGCTGGCTACGGCTTGCCCAAACACTTTGCGTTCTTTCACATACGCCACCGTCCAGTCAATGGCTGCCTGCGCAGCGGCAACCGCACCAATGGCGATTTGCAGGCGCTCCCAGGGCAATTGCTCCATCAGGCAAATAAAACCACGATTTTCTTGCGTTTCGCCGCCTAGCAGGTTTTGTGCTGGCACATGCACATTGTCAAAGAATAACTCTGACGTGTCTTGTGCCTTCAGGCCGAGTTTTTTCAGCCGTTTACCTCTGGTAAAACCGGACATGCTGCGCTCGACCAGAAGCAAGCTGGTGCCTTTGGCTCCCGCCGCAGGGTTGGTTTTAGCTACGACGACCACCAGATCGGCATGCCAGCCATTGGTGATAAATGTTTTGCTACCGTTTAATAGATAACAACCGTCGGCTTCGCTACCGCAGGGGCCTGGTTGCCAAATGGCTGTGGCTTTCACGCCCTGCAAATCACTGCCAGCTGCAGGCTCACTCATGGCAATAGCGCCAACCATGGCACCGCTGGCAAGTTGCGGCAAATATTTTTGCTTTTGCTCTTTTGTGCCGTAATGCAAAATATAAGGAGCCACAATTTCGCTGTGCAAGCCGTAACCAATACCGCTAAAACCAGCGCGGCTCAGCTCTTCCATCTGAATGACGGAATACAGTTTGTCCGCGCCGCTACCGCCGTATTCTTGCGGCATGGTCATGCACAAAAATCCGTTTTCGCCAGCTTTGTTCCATACGCTGCGGTCTACATAACCCTGCTCTTCCCAGGCCTCATGAAAAGGCGCAATTTCTTTGTCCATAAAGCGGCGAAAGCTATCACGAAAAGCTTCATGGTCGGTACTAAACAAGCTGCGTTCAATCATGATTGTCTCCAAGGGGTCGATACGAATTTAGCTTTCAAGAATATACTGAAACGCAGCCTCGCACTATGGAGATAAACCATGACTGAAGCCTTTGTATATGACGCCATTCGCACCCCCCGTGGCAAGGGTAAAAAAGACGGCAGTTTGCATGAAGTTAAACCCGTCAATTTGCTGGCTGGTGTGCTGCATGAATTACAGCGACGCAACGACTTTGACACCGCCCAGGTAGACGATGTGGTGATGGGCGTGGTGTCACCCATTGGCGAACAAGGCTCGGTCATTGCCAAGGTGGCCGCGCTCAAGGCGGGTTGGGACTTTCGCTGTTCGGGTGTGCAGCTGAACCGCTTTTGCGCTTCGGGGTTAGAGGCCGTCAACATGGCCGCACA
Source organism: Polaromonas sp. (assembly GCA_043774625.1). Classification (GTDB taxonomy): domain Bacteria; phylum Pseudomonadota; class Gammaproteobacteria; order Burkholderiales; family Burkholderiaceae_C; genus JAAFIP01. The sequence continues at coordinate 33,057 of JAYVTG010000119.1, forward strand.
AAAAGTGCGTTCTGGTTGGGAAGACCTGGTAGTAGCCGGCGGCGTAGAAAGCATGAGCCGCGTGCCGATTGGCTCAGACGGCGGTGCCTGGGCGCAAGACCCTGAGACTAATAGCGCGACGCTGTTTGTGCCCCAAGGCATTAGCGCAGATTTAATCGCCACGATAGAAGGCTTTAGCCGTGCAGATGTAGACGCCTTTGCGCTAGAGAGCCAAAAGCGCGCCGCCAAAGCACGCGAAGGTGGCTTTTTTGCAGGCTCTGTCGTGCCTGTGAAAGATTTTTTGGATCAAACTATTTTGGACCATGACGAGTTCATCAAACCACACACCACAATGCAAGGCCTGGCCTCGCTCAAGCCCGCGTTTGACCAATTGGGCAGCATGGGTTTTGACCAGGTGGCACTGACGCGTTACCCACAAGTTGAACGCATTCACCATGTGCACCACGCCGGCAATTCGTCGGGTATTGTCGATGGTGCAGCGGCCATTTTGATCGGCAGTGAAGCCGCAGGTAAAACCCACGGCTTTACGCCCCGCGCACGCATCGTGGCCGCTGCCCTGAGCGGTGCTGACCCCACCATCATGCTCACTGGCCCCATGCCCGCAGCGCGCAAGGTTCTGGCCAAAGCGGGCATGACGATTGAGCAGATTGACCTGTTTGAAGTGAACGAGGCTTTCGCCGCCGTGCCCATGCGCTTTATGAAAGAGCTGAACGTGCCTCACGATAAAGTCAACGTCAACGGAGGTGCGATTGCCATGGGCCACCCGCTGGGCGCCACAGGCGCAATGATCTTGAACACCCTGATTGACGAGCTGCATAGGCGCAAACTACGCTATGGCCTGGCCACGCTGTGTGTGGGTGGCGGCATGGGCATTGCTACCATCGTAGAGAGAATTTAATGAAAACCATTCAGTACGAGCTTATTGATGGCATAGCGACCATCACTTTTGATGAGCCAGGATCACCCGTCAACACCATGTGTGCACATTGGCAAAGCGATCTGGTCGAAGTCACAGCGCAAGTCGTCAAAGACAACGACGCCATTCACGGCATCATCCTCGCGTCCAACAAAACTACGTTCTTTGCAGGAGCAGATCTGAAGGGAAAGATGCGCTTGCAGGCCCATGATGCATTGCGCGTATTTGCAGAGATAGAGCAAACCAAAAAATGCTTTCGCACGTTGGAAACATTGGGCAAACCTGTTGTGAGCTGTATCAATGGTGCAGCATTGGGTGGTGGCTGGGAGGTGGCCTTGGTGGGCCATTGCCGCATCGCAGTTGACGATAAGAAAATTCAACTGGGCTTGCCAGAGATCACTTTGGGTTTGATACCCGGCGCTACCGGCATTACCAAAATGACGCGGCTTTTAGGTTTGATGGGTGCACAGCCTTATATTCTGGAAAGCAAGCTATTCAACCCGCGTGAGGCGCTGGACTTGGGCCTGGTGCATCAACTGGTACCAGGCGCCGCAGACCTGCGCCCGGCCGCACTGGCTTTTATCGCTGCTACACCCCAGTCACAACAACCGTGGGACGCCACAGACTACAAAATGCCCGGCGGCACACCAGCCAACCCCAAGATTGCAGGCATGTTGACCGTAGCCCCAGCCATGATGAAGAAAACATCGCGCGGCCTTTACCCAGCCCCCGAATACGCGCTGGCCGCCATGGCCGAAGGTGCCTTGGTGGACTTTGACACCGCATTGCGCATTGAGAGCCGTTACTTGGCCAAGTTGATCGTGAGCCCCGTGGCCAAGAACATGATCAACACGTTCTTCTTCAACATGAACGCGATCAAAAGCGGGCTGTCACGGCCCAAAGATATTGCACGCTATAAGCCGCAAAAAGTGGGGCTGTTGGGTGCTGGCATGATGGGTGCAGGCATTGCCTACGCGCAGGCTGTTCGCGGCATTGCCACCGTGCTGAAAGATGTTTCTCTGGAGAAGGCAGAACTTGGCAAGGCCTACAGCGCCAAGTTAACCCAGCAGCGTGTGGACAAGGGTCGCATGGATGCGCGGGACCAATCTGCGCTACTGGCACGCATTACCGCCACCGACAAAGCCATTGACCTGCAAGGCTGCGACCTGATCATTGAAGCTGTGTTTGAGAACCGCGAACTCAAGGCCAAAGTGACGCACGAGGCTGAACCGATGCTGGTTGCGGGCGGCTTTTTCGCGAGCAACACCTCCACCTTGCCCATCTCTGGTTTGGCTGCTGCCAGTAGCAAACCAGAAAAATTCATAGGCATTCACTTCTTCAGCCCCGTGGACAAAATGAAGCTGGTGGAGATTATTCGCGGCAAAAAGACCGACGACGAAACCGTGGCCCGTGCGTACGACTATGTGCAAGCCATTGGCAAAATTCCCGTTGTGGTGAATGACTCGCGCGGCTTTTACACCAGCCGCACCTTTGGCACTTTTGTGATGGAAGGTGCGGCCATGCTGGGCGAAGGTGTTCCCGCTGCGGTGATTGAAAACGCGGGCATTCAATGCGGCATGCCCGTGGGGCCACTGGCCGTGCTGGACGAGACATCCCTCAGCCTGAGCGTGCATGTGCTGGACCAAACCCGTGCAGACTTTGCCGCAGAAGGAAAAACCTTGGTTCCTGCTGCTGGCGATATGTTGGTAGAGCGCATGGTCAAAGAGCTCAAACGCGCTGGCCGCTCGGCTGGTGGCGGGTTTTATGACTATCCGCCAGACGCCAAAAAAACCCTGTGGCCCGCGCTGAAACATTTGTTTGAAAAACCCGGTTTGGCCTATGACCTACAAGACATCAAAGACCGCTTGCTATATCGGCAGGCAATAGAGACGGCACGTTGCCTGCAAGAAGGCGTGCTGACCAGTGTGCATGACGCCAACATCGGCTCCATCTTCGGCATCGGCTTTCCGGCCTGGACAGGTGGTGCGATGCAGTTTATTTACAGCATGGGTGCACAAGCTTTCTGCAAACGCGCAGACCAACTCGCCAGCCAATACGGAACGGGCTTTACGGTAACTGCCGCCGTGCGCGAGTGCATTCAAGCGCACCAGCCTGTGTATTGACCTTAAGATTCAGCGGTTTTATTCGCTGCCAGATACCCGTCCGCGCAGTTTTTTCACGTCACCGCGCGACACTTTTTCGTCCACCCGCTTGCGTTGCGAACTCTTGGTGGGTTTGGTGGCTTTGCGCGCTTTCGGTGGCACGGCCACGCTGTCTACCAGCGCTTGCAGTCGCTCAATAGCATCGGCTTTGTTTTGATCCTGGCTGCGGGTGGTTTGCGCTTTGATGACCACATCGCCATCAGCGGTGATGCGATGGTCACTCAAGGCAAGCAAGCGCTCTTTGATGATGTCGGGCAGCGATGAGTTGGGAATGGAAAAGCGCAGATGTACTGCGCTAGACACTTTGTTGACGTTTTGTCCACCCGCGCCTTGTGCGCGGATGGCGGTAAAGCCTATTTCATCCAGCAGTAGCGGTATTATTGGGTCAGCCATGTTTTTACCCTGTTAATTCGGCTGTAGCCAGCGCGGAATATGCGTGAGCAGCTCTTATTTTTGTAGCAGAATTAGCTGCAGACGCGAGCCCTAGCTTCAGCGTATTCGCGCTTGAAGCGTGCCACCATATCGGCTGTAGACATGACTTCTTTGATGGCTCCAATACCCTGGCCGCAACCCCAAATGTCTTTCCAGGCTTTGGCTGAGTTTTCGCCGCCACCAAAGTTCATCTTGCTCGGATCGCTTTCGGGCAAATTATCCGGATCCATACCTGCATTGCGAATACTGCCTTTGAGATAGTTACCGTGAATGCCCGTGTAGAAGTTGCTGTAGACAATATCGTCTGAATTGCTCTGGGTGATCATCTGCTTGTAGCCATCGGCCGCACGCGCCTCGGTGGTGGCGATAAAAGCCGAGCCGATGTAGGCCAGGTCTGCGCCCATGGCTTGGGCGGCCAGGACTGCGCCACCAGAAGCGATGGAGCCTGACAAAACCAGCGGGCCATCAAACCATTCACGAATTTCCTGAATCATTGCAAACGGGCTCTTCACGCTGGCGTGGCCGCCTGCACCGGCCGCTACAGCTATCAAACCCGTAGCGCCCTTTTCAATTGCCTTGTGTGCAAACACGTTGCTGATAATGTCATGCAGGGTAATACCGCCCCAGGCTTTCACGCCCTGGTTCACGTCTTCACGCGCGCCCAGGCTGGTGATGACGATGGGCACCTTGAACTTTTCGCACACCTGCATGTCGTGCTCCAAACGGTCATTGCTTTTGTGCACGATCTGGTTGATGGCAAAAGGCGCGGCCTTGTTATTCGGGTTGGCTTTGTCGTGGGCTGCCAAAGCCTCGGTAATCTCGGCCAGCCAGTCTTCCAGTTGCGCAGCCGGACGCGCGTTAAGCGCAGGCATGGACCCGATCACACCTGCCTTGCACTGCTCAATCACCGTTTTGGGGTTGCTGATGATGAATAGCGGCGAGCCGATAACGGGGAAAGACAGGTTTTGCAGGACTGGGGGGAGTTTGGACATGTTGTCTCCGGATGGTAAGTGGTGAATATTTCAAAACATGAAGAGTTAAGATTTTGAACGCAGAGGGCGCGAAGGATTCGCAAAGGTCGCAAAAGAAGACAGAAGAAAGAACAAACAAAAATAATAAAAAATTTGAACATGAATCAGAAAAATCTAATTGCCTTACACGGAGTAGATTTGGTTTTGGTATTTTTTGCGTCTTCTGCGAATCCTTCGCGTCCTCTGCGTTCAAAAAGGTATTCGGTATTAAAACGCTTCTAGCGCCAACTCAGTCACACTAGAAGCCCCTTCCACAATGCTGTCGCGCATGCCAGGCGCTTTGGCCAGCAGATGGTCTGCATAAAAGTGGGCGGTGGTGATCTTGGCTTGCATAAAGGCTACGTCGTTGCCTGCAGCCAGTTCATCTTCGGCAGCCAGTAAAGATCTGGCCATTTGCCAACCTGCAAACACATTGCCTGCGAGCATGAGGTAAGGCACGCTTCCTGCAAATACCACATTGGGTGATGTTTTTGCGGCACCCTCGGGTGCCTTTGTCAAGCCACCTGCGATAAATTCAATCACGTCGATCAGCACTTTACGCGCAGCCGTCAAACGCTTGAGCACTGCCTTGGCTGCAACACTGTCGCGCTTGGCCAATAGGGCTTCTGTCTGCTCAATTTGCGCCACGATAGCTTTGGCGGTCACGCCACCATCACGTGCTGTTTTACGCCCCACCAGGTCGTTGGCTTGAATGGCGGTCGTACCTTCGTAGATTGTCAAAATTCTTGCGTCGCGGTAATACTGCGCGGCACCCGTCTCTTCAATAAAGCCCATGCCGCCGTGCACTTGCACGCCCAGGCTGGTCACTTCCAGACTCATCTCGGTGCTATAGCCTTTAACCAGTGGCACCATGAATTCATAAAACGCGGCGTTCTGTTTACGCACCTGTGCATCCGGGTGGTGGTGCGCAGCGTCATACGCAGCGGCAGCACCTGCAGCCATGGCGCGGCACCCTTCAGTGTAGGCACGCATGGTCATCAGCATGCGCTTCACATCGGGGTGGTGGATGATGGGCGCGCTGGCGGCAATGGAGCCATCTACCGGACGGCTTTGCACACGGTCTTTGGCATAACCCACGGCCTTTTGGTAGGCGCGTTCTGCAATGGCAATGCCTTGCACGCCCACAGCGTAGCGCGCCGCGTTCATCATGATGAACATGTACTCCAGGCCACGGTTTTCCTGGCCAACCAGGTAGCCAACAGCGCCACCGTTGTCGCCGTATTGCAGTACGGCCGTAGGGCTGGCCTTGATGCCCATTTTGTGTTCAATGCTCACGCAATGCACGTCGTTGCGTGCGCCCAGAGAGCCATCTTTTTGCACCATGAATTTAGGCACGACGAAGAGAGAGATACCCTTCACGCCTTCAGGCGCACCTTGCACCCGCGCAAGTACCAAGTGCACAATATTCTCAGCCATATCGTGCTCACCGTAGGTGATATAAATTTTGGTGCCAAATATTTTGTACGTAGCATCGGCCTGCGGCTCGGCGCGTGTGCGTACCATCGCCAAATCGCTGCCTGCTTGCGGTTCGGTCAGGTTCATCGTGCCCGTCCATTTGCCACTGACCAAATTCTCCAGATAAGTGGCCTTCAGCTCGTCGCTGCCCGCTGTCAGCAAGGCTTCAATTGCGCCATCGCTGAGCAATGGGCACAGTGCAAAACTCATGTTGGCGCTGTTGATCATTTCAATGCAGGCCGCCCCAATGGTTTTGGGCAAGCCCTGCCCACCAAAGTCAGCCGGATGTTGCAAGCCTTGCCAGCCGCCCTCGGCAAACTGCTTGAACGCATCTTTAAAACCAGGTGTCGTAGTTACTTTGCCGTCTTTAAAACTGCTGGGGTTCTTGTCACCCTCCCAGTTCAGCGGGGCCAACACGCCTTCGTTGAATTTGGCACATTCTTCCAGCACGGCTTGCGCGGTATCAAAGCCCGCCTCTTCAAAGCCGGGAATTTGCGCAACAGCGTCAATGTTGGCGATATGCTTGATCGCAAACAGCATGTCTTTTAGGGGGGCTTTGTAGGTCATGTTTGTGTCTCAATAACTATGGAATTTGAAGAGATTTTTTGAACGCAGAGGACGCGAAGGATTCGCAGAGAGCGCAGAAGAAGAAGAAATGAAGAAAAAATGAAAAAAAAATTCTGGGTATTTTTTGCGTCTTCTGCGAATCCTTCGCGTCCTCTGCGTTCAAAAACTGTTTTCCGTACTTACAGTTTGCCAACCAACTCCGGCACGGCCACAAACAAATCCGCTTCCAACCCAAAATCAGCCACGCTGAAAATCGGTGCCTCCGCATCCTTGTTGATCGCCACAATCACTTTGCTGTCCTTCATGCCAGCCAAGTGCTGAATAGCTCCGCTGATGCCCACCGCCACATACAACTGTGGTGCGACGATCTTGCCCGTTTGACCCACTTGCCAGTCGTTCGGCGCGTAGCCTGCGTCTACGGCAGCGCGCGACGCGCCCATGGCAGCGCCCAGTTTGTCTGCCAGTGGCGTCATCACTTCATTGAACTTTTCTGCACTGCCCAAAGCACGGCCACCACTCACAATGATTTTGGCTGCGGTCAATTCAGGGCGGTCCAGCTTGGCTATTTCGCTGCCTTTGAATGTACTTTTTCCACTATCAGCCACACTTGCTATAACTTCAATAGCTGCTTGCGCACTATTTGCGCTGGCTGCAGGGTCAAAACCTGTTGTACGCACGGTAATTACCTTGATTGCGTCCGCACTTTGTACCGTTGCAATGGCATTGCCTGCATAGATAGGGCGCTCAAACGTATCGGGTGAATCCACCTTGGTCACATCGCTAATTTGTCCTACGTCCAGTTTGGCAGCCACGCGTGGCGCAATGTTTTTGCCTGACGCTGTCGCAGGAAAAACGATATGGCTGTAGGCGGATGCAATGGCCAACACCTGCGCGGCCATGTTCTCAGCCAGACCATGTGCAAAGTGCGCGCCTTCGGCGTGAATCACTTTGGACACGCCTGCAATTTGCGCAGCAGCCGCTGCCGCCGGGCCCGCATTGCAGCCTGCTACCAGTACATGCACATCACCACCGCAGGCAATCGCTGCGGTAACGGTGTTAAGGGTTGCGCCTTTGATGGACGCGTTGTCGTGTTCTGCAATAACGAGAGATGCCATGATCAGATTACCTTTGCTGTATTTTTCAGTTTATCAATCAGGGTGTCCACGTCTGGCACCTTGATGCCTGCACTGCGTTTGGCAGGTTCCACAACTTTCAAAATCTTGATGTGCGCTTTGACATCTACACCCAGGTCTTCCGGCTTGAACACGTCAAGCTGCTTTTTCTTGGCCTTCATGATGTTTGGCAGGGTCACATAACGCGGCTCATTCAGGCGCAGGTCGGTGGTGATGACGGCTGGCATACTGATAATCAACGTCTCTAGGCCACCGTCTACTTCACGCGTCACGGTGGCTTTGCCGTCAGCAATTTCTACCTTATTGGCAAACGTAGCCTGCGGCATATCACCCAGCGCAGCCAACATTTGGCCAGTCTGGTTACAGTCGTCGTCAATCGCTTGCTTGCCCAAAATCACCAAGCCGGGTTGCTCCTTGTCTACCAGGGCTTTGAGCAATTTGGCCACGGCCAGTGGTTGCAATTCTTCAGCAGTTTCGACCAGAATGCCACGGTCTGCGCCAATGGCCATGGCAGTACGAATGGTCTCCGCGCACTGGGCCACACCGCAAGACACGGCGATGATTTCTGTCGCAATGCCTTTTTCTTTCAGGCGCATGGCTTCTTCAATGGCGATCTCGTCAAACGGATTCATGCTCATTTTGACATTGGCAATGTCTACGCCCGTGTTGTCCGACTTGACGCGAACCTTGACGTTGTAATCCACTACCCGTTTGACGGCGACTAAAACCTTCATGTACATCTTCTCCAGAATAAATTGGCAACTAAAACTATTGACGTTTACGTAATCTAAAAGATTGTATGCTGCACCGCATTACGCCCATGGCTACAGTGACATCCGCTGACAATGCCAGACAGAAAAAGCACGATCGTTCTTTTTCGTATTATAGACAGCCAGCGGAGAGTGCTTAGAGGTTGCAGTCCAAAACCCTGTCCATGTAGCGACAATTAACCAACCGCTCGGTCGGCTAATCGGGGTAAGCCATTACAGCGTCTTGCGGGTGCAACCGTTAAAGTTGTATTGCAATATTTTTTGTGAGGAATCTTATGAAGCTGCATCGCATTGCCCTGTCTCTCATTGCCCTGACCGGCACTGGTTTAGCCTTTTCTCAAACTGTCCTCACAGCGTCGTCTTGGGTTGGCCCCACCCACACGCTGAGCATGGCGCAAAAAGAATGGTGCGATTTACTCGAAAAAAACACTACGGGCAAGATGAAGTGCAATATCTTGCCGCGCTCAGTGTCCGCCCCTCCCGGCACTTTTGATGCCATCAAAAACGGCCTGGTAGACGTATCGTATTCGGTACACGGTTACACGCCTGGCCGCTATACGTACACGCAAATGGCAGAGTTTCCGTTCCTGGGCAACAACTCAGAAGCCATCTCGGTTGCCTTTAACAAAATCGCCATGAAGAACCCGCAATTTCAGGATGAACACGCTGGCCTGAAGGTGATTACCTTCTTCACCCATGGCCCCGGCATCGTTTTTAACACCAAGCGTGCCATTACCAAAACCGAAGATCTGAACGGCCTGAAGTTTCGCGTGGGCGGCGGCATGGTCAATGAGATCAGCAAGACATTGAACATGAACGTCACGCTCAAGCCAGCGCCCGATTCGTATGAGCTATTGTCGGGTGGTGTGATGGATGGCACCTTGTTTCCTGCCGAATCCACCGAGTCATTCAAGATCGACAAGATTATCAAATACGCCACCACCTTTCCGGGTGGCCTGTATAACACCAGCTTTGCCTTTGCAATGAACCTGGCGCAATACGACAAGCTGACACCAGAAGAAAAGAAAGCCGTAGATGCCGTGAGTGGAGAAATAGCCGCCCGCATTTTTGGCCGTGGCTGGGATAAAGCAGACCGCCGCGCACTGGGGTTAATGCAAGCCAACGGTGTGCAAGTGACCAAAGCAGATGCCAGCTTTGTAGCTGACGTAAAAGCCAAAACTGCATCGCTAGAAACCAAATGGATCACCGATGCAAGTGCCAAAGGCTTGTCCAATGCCAAAGCTGTATTGGCCGAGTTTCGTGCGGAAATTACCAAAGCAGAAAAGTAAGTTTTTCATTTACCGACAGTCGGCATACGCGGCCTCACCCCATGAGGCCGCTTTTTTGTGCAAGCTGAAGAACGACGACAAAATCAAGCGATGAAAAAACTCTTTGAAACCTTGTGCGGCTTACTATGCGCCAGTGCACTTTTCGCCATCATGGCGCTCACATTTTTTGATGTGTTGGGGCGCAAGTTGGTGTCTCAATCCATTCCCGGCTCGCTGGAGCTGACCGAACTGCTCATGGTGGTAGTTATATTTGCTGGGCTACCTCTGGTGTCAGCGCGTGGAGAACATGTGTTGTTTGATTCACTGGACAGTTATTTACCAGCCTGGCTGCTCAAAGCACAAGGCATGCTGGTGCATGTGATCTGCGCGGCACTGATGCTGGGCTTGGCCTATTTGATGTGGAAAACTGGCAACCAGTTTGCAGAGAACGGCGAGACAACGGCTCAACTCAAATTTGCCAAAGCCCCTTTCATTTACGGCATGTCGATCTTGTGCGGCATTACCGGCTTGGTACACCTAGGCCTGATTACCCAACCACCCCAACAATTACAAGAAGGCGAAGGGGTAGCACTGTGATTGAATCTTTACTAGGCTTTGCCGCCATCTTCGCTCTAGCCTTGCTACGCGTGCCTTTGGCCTTTGCCATGGGCATTGTAGGCATGGTGGGCATTGGCATGACTCGCGGCTGGATGCCCGCATTGGCCAGCGTCGCACAAGTGGTACACGAGACAGGTTTTGCCTACACGCTGTCGGTTATTCCCTTGTTTATTTTGATGGGTAACTTTGTGGCACGCGCGGGTTTGGCGCATGAACTGTTTGCAGCAGCCTATGCCTTTATCGGCCATTTTCGGGGTGGCCTTGCGCACGCTACGGTTGCTGCCTGCGCAGGCTTTGGCGCTATCTGTGGATCGTCCATTGCCACGGCAGCCACCATGAGCAAGGTGGCGTATCCGAGTATGAAAAAAATGGGCTACAGCGATAGTTTGTCTACTGGTGTGATGGCCGCTGGCGGCACGCTGGGCATCATGATTCCGCCATCCACCATCATGGTGATCTACGGCATCATCACTGAGACAAATATTGGCAAGCTGTTTGCGGCGGGCGTCATTCCCGGCATATTGACGGCCCTCTTGATGATGGGCGGCATTGCAGTGATGACCGCGCGCGACCCATCGCACGCGCCAGCCGGCGAGCGTACATCCTGGCCCAACCGCTGGAAGGCATTGCGCGGCATTTGGGGCGTAATTTTGCTGGTCATTGTGGTGTTAGGCGGCATCTACGGCGGCATATTCACAGCCACTGAGGGTGCTGGCTTTGGTGCGGCTGGCGCCTTCTTGTTTGCACTGGCACGTCGCCGTTTAACCTGGGCCATTTTGTACCAGGTACTGGTCGAATCTGCTCGCACCACGGCCATGCTGTTCACCCTGTTGATAGCGGCCACCATCTTCGCCAACTTTGTCAACTTCACCACCATGCCGGGAGACTTGAAAGAATGGATTACGCACCTGGGCCTGTCGCCCATCATGGTCATCACCGCCATGATGTTCATTTACGTGGTGTTGGGCACCGTCATGGAAGAGCTGACCATGGTGCTGCTGACCATTCCGCTATTCTTCCCCATCGTCACTGCTTTAGGTTTTGACCCTGTGTGGTTTGGCGTGCTGATCGTGATGATTGTGCAGATCGGTTTGATATCGCCGCCTGTGGGCATGAATTTGTTTGTGCTCAATGCACTGCTGCCCGGTGTAGGTTTGGGAGCGATTTTTCGCGGTTGCTGGCCGTTTGTGGCGGTCATGATTTTGGTGCTTGGACTATTGATTGCGTTTCCACAGTTGAGCTTGTTTTTACCTTCGCTGATGAAATAGTTTCCATCATAAAAAACCTGCTCAGCCAGCGTAGAATATGCGTGAGCAGCTACTAAATAAATAGCATTACAAAGATTTTTAGTGAACCCATCTGTGCGCCAGTAGCGGGCAGTTCAACCGAAACTAAGCAGAGTGCACCACCCGCTGCGGATACGGAATCTCGATCCTCGCTGCCCGCAGTGCATGCAAGATGGCAATGTTGATCTCGCTGCGCACGTTGAGCTGCCCGTTCTCCGGGTCACTGATCCAGAAGCACAAACTAAACTCCAGCCCGTCAGGTGCAAAATGCGCCAGGTGCGCTACGGGTTCTGGGTCTTTCAAGACGCGTTGGCAGCGCTTTGCAGATTCAATCAGAATGCCTTGAACTTTCTCCACCTCACTCGCATAGCCCACCGTGATGTTGCTCACAATCAAGACTTTGGGGTCTGCCAAAGACAGGTTTTCTACCCGCTCGGTGATCAGTTTTTCATTGGGGATCACCGCTTCACGCCCGTTCACGGCGCGAATCAGGGTGTAGCGGGTTTTGATGTCGGCCACAATGCCTTCAAAACCGTCTACCTTCACGTTATCGCCAATCCGCATGGAGCGTTCAAACAAAATGACAAAACCGCTGACATAGTTGGACGCCAACTTTTGCAAGCCAAAACCAAGGCCCACACCCACTGCACCGCCCAATACCGACAGTGCCGTTAAATCTACACCGATGGCGGACAGCGCAAACAACAAACCCAGCAGCAACAAGACGGCGCGTACGGCGTTACCCGTGATTTTGCGCATCGACAAATCGCTGATCGCCTCTCGCAGCACACGCCGTTCGATGGTGGACGATATCCACAACGTGACGACGATGACCAAGCCCGCAGTTAGCGTGGCTTCGATAATGCCGCGCAAGCTGACGCGGCGTTTGCCAACTGCGAACTGAATGTCTTCAAACTCGGCGAGCACTTGGGGCAGCAAGTCTGCAATCCACAAAATAGCCAAAATCCATGCTATCCACGAGAAAAACTGCTCACCCATGCGTGCCAATTTGGATTGCGGAAAGCTCAGCGTCATGGTGCGCGCCAAAAAGCGAATGGCCACCAGGGCCATCAAAATCGGTACTGCGATCTTGAGCACCGACAAGTGCTGCCACTGCAACACCATGCGGTTGGCAGCATAGGTAAACACCAGCGCAATCAACGGAAACATCAACCCATCTACCAGGCGTTCGCCAAACCAGACGGACTCTCCCAGCGGGTATCTGCTTGCCTTCAGCAAGCGGCCCCGCACTAGCCAGGCCAGTGCATAAGCAAGCACCAAGGCAAGGCCAAGCCCCAAAAATTCCTGCCAAATGTCTGGCTGCGCAATGTCGTGCAGCAGTTCTTCTAAATTACCCATGTAATTTCCATTGTGTTTACTTCCAGACAGGTTTTCGCTTTTCTACAAAGGCTCGCACGCCTTCTTGTGCAGACTCGTCCATCATGTTGGTCGCCATGGTTTGCCCGGCTAGCTGGTAGGCAGCATCCAGGCCCATGCCTTGCTGACAGTAAAAAAGCTCTTTGCCCATTTGCAATGCCAAGCGCGGTTTGGCACAAATGCTGTGTAGCAGGCGCTGTACTTGCGCATCCAGCGATGGCGCAGAATAATCTGCCGCTATTGCATTGATCAAACCGTATTGCAGTGCAGTTGTAGCGTCGATAAAGTCGCCCGTTACCAGCATGTGCATCGCCTGCTTGGCAGACACCGTGCGCACTAGCGGCACAGACGGCGTAGAGCAAAACAAACCGTAGTTGATGCCGCTGGTGGCAAACTGTGCAACCGGCGACGCTACAGCCAGGTCGCACTGCGCCACCAATTGGCAACCCGCTGCAGTGGCCATGCCTTGCACGCGGGCTATCACAGGCACTGGCAAATGTGCGATGCTCAGCATCATCTTGCTGCACTGCGCAAACAGGGTTTGGTAAAAGTCCAGACTGGGGTTGGCAGACATGTCTTTCAGGTTATGGCCTGGGCAAAAGGCTTTGCCGTTGGCGGCGATCACCACGGCGCGTGATGCTGGGTCTGCGGCAACCTGGTCTAATGCTTTTTGCATGGCGGCAATCATCTCACCGCCCAGCGCGTTAAAGTTGGCAGGTGTGTTGAGTGTGAGTGTGTGTACACCGCGTGCATCGCGTATGTGCAGCAGTATATCAGTATCATTTTTCATATAAAAACCTATCAAAGCCAGCGTGGAATATGCGCGAGCAGCTACTTTTTTTGTAGCATTCAGAAGTTAAATCATACACCAGCCAACACCCTGATGTGCGCTTCCACACAGCGGCCCAGTGCACCCAGTGCATAGCCACCCTCCAGGCAACTCACTATGCGGCCGTTGGCATGCCGCTTGGCTATTTGCATGATCTGCTCGGTCATCCACACGTAGTCTTGCTCTACCAATCCTAGTTGACCCAACTCGTCTTCGCGGTGTGCGTCAAAGCCCGCGCTGATAAAAATCATCTCGGGTTGGAAAGCATCCAGTCGTGGCAACAACACGTGTACAAACATCTCTCGCACAGCCTTGCCTTGTGTGTAGGCGGGTACAGGCAGATTCAACATATTGGTGGCTTTGCTGTCTTTACCGCTGTAGGGGTACAACGGGTCTTGAAAAATCCCCACCATCAGTGTGCGGGCATCGCCCGTCAAAATATCTTCGGTGCCGTTGCCGTGGTGTACGTCAAAGTCCACCACAGCCACTCGCTTCAAGCCATGGCGTTCGAGTGCATATTTGGCGGCGATGGCCACATTGTTAAAAAAGCAAAAACCCATGGCTTTGTCACGGCAGGCATGGTGACCAGGGGGGCGAATGGAGCAAAACGCGTTAGCCAGTTCGCCCGCCATCACAGCGTCGGTGGCGGCTACAGCAGCACCCGCAGCGCGCAAGGCTGCCTGGTAGGTATGCTGGTTGATGGCAGTATCAGGGTCAATCTGCAGATGGGCACTTCCGCCTGCGGCCATCTCTTCATTCAATCGTGTGCCTAAACCTTGCAGCGCAGCCACATGCATGCGCGAATGCGCCAGCTCTATGTCGCTTGGGCTAGCCAGCGGGGCTTGCTTAGGGGTCAAAAAGTCGCTTAAGCCGCTGGCAATCAAGCGGTCATTGATCGCGTCTAGCCGCTCGGGGCATTCAGGGTGGCCGTCGCCTATCTCGTGGAGATGGCATTCGCGGTGGGTGTAAAAACCAGTAGTCATAACCTGTGTCTGTTCCACGGTGTTGATTTTCGGGTATCGTTAATCTATGGATATCCCACAAATAAATCAGTTACTTCAACAACTTCTGGCACAGCTTAACACGGTGATCGTGGGTAAACCTACCCAGGTGCAAGACTGCGTGGTGTGCTTGCTGGCTGGTGGCCACTTGCTGATAGAAGACGTGCCTGGCGTAGGCAAAACCACGCTGGCACACGCCCTGTCGCGCAGCTTTGGTTTGCAATTTTCTCGCGTGCAATTTACGGCAGACTTGATGCCCAGCGACTTGACGGGTGTGTCGGTGTACGAACGCAAAAACGGCGACGGCCAAGGCAGCTTTGTCTTTCACCCCGGCCCCCTGTTTGCGCAGGTGCTGCTGGCCGACGAAATCAACCGCGCCAGCCCCAAAACCCAGTCTGCGCTGCTGGAGGCGATGGAAGAAAAACAGGTCACCGCCGAAGGCCAAACCCGCCCTCTACCTGAACCGTTTTTCGTCATCGCCACACAAAACCCCCACGACCAGCTTGGCACCTACGCTCTGCCCGAAAGCCAGCTTGACCGTTTTTTAATGCGCATCAGCCTGGGTTACCCCGACCGCGCGGCAGAGCGGCAACTGCTGGCAGGCGTAGAACGGCGCGGCTTGGTAGATGCACTGCCTGCCGTATTTAACCAAGCCGCGTTGCTGGCAGCACAGCAAGCCGTACAAAAAATCCACGCCGCCGACCCGCTATTGAACTATGTGCAAGACCTGATAGCCGCTACACGCAATGGGCGCTGGTTTTTGCAAGGCCTGTCGCCCCGCGCTGGTATAGCGCTGATACGCGCAGCCAAGGCGCAGGCCTTGCTGGCCGGGCGGGACTACGTAGCACCTGACGACGTGCAAGCTATCTTGCCGCAAACCATTGCGCACCGGATGATTCCGGTGGCAGATGCAGGGCGAGGTGCAGTGGAGCAGGTGCGGGCGATGGTGCAGGCGGTGGGGTTGGCTTGAGAGGCACGTCGTGATCTCGCTCATCCGCACCCGCTTTCGCCAATGGTGGCAAAGCAGGCTGCCGCTCACTGACACCATGCTGCTCACGCAGCGCAACGTGTACATCCTGCCTACACGCCCCGGCTGGATGTTGGCGTTAACGTTATTGGTGCTGCTGGTCGCGTCGATCAATTACCAGCTCAATTTAGGTTATCTGCTGACCTTTATGCTGGCGGGCGCCGCGGTGGTGGGCATGCATGTGTGCCATGGCAACTTGCGCGGTCTTACTATGCATTTGGTAGCGCCTGGCGCACAATTTGCGGGGGCTACTGCACCTTTTTGCATCCAATTGAGCCATGAACGCAGCAGCATTCGGCACAGCATTGGCATGAGCCTGCTGGACAACCCGCATTGGGCCTGGACGGATGTGCCTGCGCAGGGCAGCGCCGTGGTGCAGGTAGGCTTTAAGCCCGCGCAGCGTGGTTTGCACCACCTGCCCACTTTGACAGCGGAGACGCGCTTTCCGCTGGGTACGTTTCGGGTATGGACGGTGTGGCGGCCCAAGGCGCAGGTGCTGGTGTACCCCGCACCCGAGGCGCATGCCCCGCCTCTGCCCCCTGGCGAGCCGCGCGCAGGCGGTGCTATGGCCCGCCATGCGCAAAACACGGGTGAATTTGACGGCGTGCGTGCATACAGACGGGGCGACCCGCTCAAACTGGTGGTGTGGAAGAAGGCTGCCAAAAGCTTTGCCAGCGGGTCGGGCGAACTCGTCAGCCGCGACACGCAGCAAGCGCAGCGGCATGAGCTGTGGCTGGACTTTGCCAGCTGTGGCCATGCCGATACAGAACATAAACTCAGCCGCCTGACGGCGTGGGTCATCACGGCGCAAGACCAAGGCCTAGATTACGGCTTGCGCTTGCCTAACCGCGAGATAAAGCCGGGCCAGGGTGAGGGGCACAAACGGCAATGCCTGGAGGCGCTGGCCTTATGCTGAAGCAATCCGCCCACTCAACAGATGCTCAAGCATCATGAACCAGCTAAACAACCTGCCCCGCGACGCACGCGATACGCTGTTTTTGCTGCTGGTGATTGCTTGGGTCGTCTTGCCGCAAATCAGCGCCTTGCCTTTATGGTGCAGCTTGCTGGCGGGTGGCGTGCTGCTGTGGCGCGGCAAGCTGGCCTTTGACAGTGCACCGCTACCCAATGCCTGGTGGCGGCTGGGCTTGCTGGCGGTAGCCATTGCCGCCACCATCTTCACCCACAAAACCTTGCTGGGCCGCGATGCAGGCGTCACACTGATTGTGGTATTGCTCACACTCAAAACACTGGAACTGAGAGCCAGGAGAGATGCCTTCGTCATTTTCTTTTTGGGTTTTTTCACCATGCTCACCAACTTCTTTTTTTCGCAGTCTCTGCTGACTGCTGCTGCGATGTTGATAGCGCTGATGGGCTTGCTGACAGCGCTGGTCAACGCGCACATGCAGGTGGGCAAACCACCGCTTATTCAACCCGCCAAGGTTGCAGGCAAGATGGTGCTGTTGGGTGCACCGATCATGGCGGTGTTGTTTATGCTATTCCCACGGCTGGCGCCGCTGTGGGGCATTCCGAGTGACGGTATGACGGGACGTAGTGGTCTGTCTAACAGCATGCAGGTAGGCACCATTGCCAAGCTAGCGCTAGACGATTCGATTGCCATGCGCATCAAGTTTGAAGGCCAACCGCCCGAACAAAGAGACATGTACTTTCGCGGCCCCGTGTTTGCCAGCTTTGATGGGCGAGAGTGGCGGCCCAGCACATCGCAACTGTCGCGCCGTTTTTTTGTACCGCCTGATTTAAAAACGACAAGCACGCCTATCAAGTACCAAGTCACACTAGACCCAACCAACCGCCCATGGATTTTTGTTCTGGAAGCTGCGTCCAGCAAACCCGTAGTGCCTGGCTATGAAACAACGATGACCAGCGAACTGATGTGGCTGACGGACAAACCGATCACCGACATTATTCGCTACAAAGCTGAGAGCAGCATAGCGTTCAGCCACGGCCCTGTAAAAACTACTATTGGTCTGCAAGATTTTATAGAATTGCCCGCCAGCTTTAACCCGCGCACTTTGCAACTGGCTGCCGACATGCGGCGCGACCCACGCTTTGCACAAGCAGACGCATCCGTTTTAGTGCCCGAAGTATTGACCCGCTTACGCACTGGCGGCTACACCTACACACTGGAACCCGGCGTGTATGGCCAGCACACGGCAGACGAATTCTGGTTTGACAAGAAAGAAGGTTTTTGCGAACACATCGCATCCAGCTTCGTCATCCTGATGCGCGCGCTGGACGTGCCTGCACGCATCGTCACCGGCTACCAGGGCGGCGAGATGAATAGCGTAGACGGTTTTTGGACCGTGCGCCAAAGCGACGCGCACGCCTGGGCCGAGGTGTGGCAACCTGGCACAGGCTGGCTGCGAGTAGACCCCACCAGTGCCGTCGCCCCAGGCCGCACAGGTACGTTTGACCGGCTGGTAGCACCGCGCGGTGTGGTGGCCAATGCATTTGGCACGGTGCTCAGCCCCAGCCTGATTGCACAGCTGCGTGCTGGCTGGGAGGCTGTCAACAACGGCTGGAACCAATGGGTGCTGAACTACAGCCAAAGCAAGCAGCTAGACCTCTTGAAAAACATCGGCTTTGAATCGCCCAGTTGGCAAGATTTAAGCTACCTGCTCATCGGTATCATCGTCGCAGTCAGCCTGGTGGGTGCAGCGTGGACGCTGTACGCACGTAGCCAGCATGACCCGTGGCTGCGGCTACTCTACAAAGCGCGCAAAACACTGGCTGTAGCCGGTTTGCCCAGCACTGAAGCTACACCGCCGCGCGAACTGGCGCACCGCGCCCGCGCCCTGTGGGGCGACACCGCCAACAGCTTGCACGACTGGTTGCTACGTTTGGAAGCATTGCGCTATGCACCAAAGGCGCAAACCAGCCCCAGCTTGGCTACACTTCGTGGACAATTTAAGCAACTCAAACCGTTGCCAAGTATCAAAGCTTGAACAGACTAACTTTTTTGCCAGTGACCCGCACAGCCCCATGACGCAACCCTCTCCATTTCGGTTCAAGCTAAAATCAAAACTGATTGTTGCTACATTTTTTGTAGCTGCTTGCGCAGTATCTACGCTGGCTATAGCCCAAAAACCACTTAAAAAACCCACTATCAGCCAGGCGATGGGCGAAGCCTATGCCAGTAAAGAAGAAGCCATGCAGTTTGCCGATGATGTCGCCGAGCGGCGTAATCTGGACCGTGAATGGGTGCGCCAAGCCATCGGCCAGTCCCACTTCGTCCCCGCCGTTGCGCGTCTGATGCGCCCGCCCACCACCACCTTCGTCAAAAACTGGCGCGTGTACCGCAGCCGGTTTATTGACGCCGTACGCATACAAGCAGGCGTGCGCTTTTGGCGGCAGAACGCCGCTGCGCTGGAGCGAGCCGAGAAGGAATACGGCGTGCCTGCAGAAATTATTGTCGGCATCATCGGTGTAGAAACCATCTATGGCCGCGACGTAGGTACGTTTCGCGTGATGGACGCTTTGAGCACACTGGCGTTTGACTTTCCCAAAACCGACAAGCGCGACCGCACGCAGTTTTTCAAGGACGAGCTGGAGCAATTGCTGTCTTTAGCCAACCGCACCGGCACCGACCCGCTGGACTACAGGGGCAGCTACGCAGGTGCGATGGGTCTGGGCCAGTTCATGCCCAGCAGTTGGGTCAAGTACGCGGTGGACTTTGATGGTGACGGCAAGGTAGATCTATTCAATTCCAGCGCCGACGCGATTGGCTCGGTAGCCAATTACTTCAAAGCCTTCAACTGGCAACCAGGCATGCCCACACACTTTGCGGTGTCGTTTGACCGCAGCAAGCTGGACATGGACGCGCTGATGGCACCCGACATTTTGCCCAGCTTTAGCGTGGACAGTTTTCAGGCCAAGGGCGCTGTGTTAACAGGTGACGCGTTGGAGTTCAAAGGCCCGTTGGCATTGATTGAACTGCTCAACGGCGATGTTTCCAAAGGCGGTTTGGCTCCCCAATATGTGGCGGGCACAGAGAATTTTTATGCAATCACTCGGTATAACTGGAGCAGCTACTACGCTATGTCGGTGATTGAGCTGGGGGCTGAGGTGAAGGCGGCTTTGGGGCGCTAAGTTTTCTTTCGACGATGGCAGCGCGATAAAAAGCGTCGCTTGACCGCAGGGGGACCGAATTAGCGCATGGCCTCAACCGGTGCGCCACCCATAGCGGCCGCATGGCCACCACCCAAAAACAAACGTTCTATATGGGGGTCAGCCAGCAGTTCACTGGCTTTCTTGTGCAGCACGCAGCGGCCAGATTCAAGCGCTACGGTTTCATCAGAAATTTTCAACGCGCTTTTCACGTTTTGTTCCACCATCAAAACGGTGGCGCCCTGCTCTACCAGTTTGCGCAGCAGCTTGAATACATCAGCTACGACTATTGGTGACAGGCCGATGGATGGTTCGTCAATCAACAGCACTTTGGGGCGCAACAGCAAAGCACGGCCAATTTCTAGCTGCTTTTGCTCGCCGCCGCTCAAGGCGGATGCTTGAGAATGCAAACGCTCCTTCAATCGCGGAAAGAGCTCCAGCACTTGCGGGATGCGCTCATGCGTGGTCTTGGTGCCCAGGGTGATGCCGCCCAATTCGAGGTTTTGCCACACGGTCAACTGGCCAAACAGGTTGCGCCCCTGCGGCACAAAGGCAATGCCTTGCGCCAGCAATGCCTTTTGCGTAGCACCAGAAATGTCTACGCCGTTAAACAATACCTTGCCTTGCCTTGGTTTGAGCAAACCAAACAGGGTTTTGAGTACTGTGGATTTGCCTGCACCGTTGGGGCCAATCAGCAAGGTGATAGCCTGGCGGCGGATTTTCAGGTTCAGGTTGTTCAGGATCATGAAGTCCTTGTAGCCTGCTACCACGTCGTTAAATTCGATGCACACGTCTTGTGGGTCCATGTTCATTTTTCTCTATCCTCAATCACCCAGGTAGGCGTCCAGCACCTGCCTGTTGCCACGAATTTGCGCCGGAGTGCCAATGGCTAACACCTTGCCTTCCACCATCACCATGATGCGGTGGCACAGGTCCATCACAAAGTCCATGTTGTGTTCGATAACGACGAAGCTACTTTTCTTGCCCGACGCAGGGCGCTGGTTCAAGTCTTTCAGCAAGGCAGAAATGCCGCCCACCAGAGACGGGTTGACACCCGCGCAGGGTTCGTCCAACAGCACCAGGTCAGGCTCGCTCATAAACGCCATGGCGATGTCCACCAGCTTTTGCTGGCCGTAACTCAGCGTGCCCGCTTTCAGGTCGGCCACATGGCTGATGCGAAAGCGCTCGATCAATGCGTCGGCTTTGGCACCCAAGCTAGAGTCACTGGGCGCAAACATGCGGCTAAACATGCTGCCATGATGCTCTTGCGCAGCAACAATCAGGTTGTCACGCACCGTCATCTTGCCAAACACTTGCAGGGTTTGAAAGGTGCGCCCAACGCCGCGTTTGGACAGCTCCAAAGGCCCCAAACCACTGACGTCCTGGTCGTTTAGTTCAATCTTGCCTTCGTCTGGCGTGATTTGCCCCAGCATGGAATTGAACAAGGTGGTTTTGCCCGAACCGTTGGGCCCGATCACGCCAAATATTTCGCCTGGCTCTACGCTAAAGCTCACACCACCCACAGCCTGAATGGCACCATAGGCTTTTTTAAGATTAGTCACTTTCAAGAGGCTCATACGCTGCCTCCACTTGCTTGTGTGGCAGCGTTATTTGCTATACTTTTAGTAGCTGCTTGCGCACGTTCTGCGCTGGCTTTGCGCGATTTTTCCTTCTCTTTCAATCTATCGGGCAGACTCAACAAGCCGTCTGGCAGCCAAATCATCATCCCCACAACCACAGCACCAAAAATGGGCAAATACCAGTTAGACAAGATGGGCGCGACATCACGAATCCAGTCTGGCACCACCACGCCTACGGCTGCACCAACTAGCGGCCCCCAAAAGTAGCCAGGCCCACCCACTACCACCATCAAATACATCATGATGGACGCGCCCACGGCAAAAGGCGCGGGTTCAATAAACTCCACCAAAGACGCAAACAGCACGCCTGCAGCGCCCGCATAGGCAGCGCCAATGGCAAAGGACAGCAAGGTGTAGCGCCGAGTGTTGATGCCCAGACTTTCGGCGCGAATGGCGTTGTCGCGCAGCGCCGTAAATGCCTTGCCCCAGGGGGAACGCAGCAAGCCCCACAACAGACCGATGAGCACTACGGCACAGGCCAAGACAAAATAGTAGTAGCTCAAATTAGCATTCATGCTGTAGCCAAAAAGCGCAGGCCGGGCGATGCCGTTAATGCCAAAGGTGCCGCCGGTGAGCCATTCTTCATTGCGCATGACCAGCCAGGCAGCGGTATTGAAGCCTAGCGTGGCAAAGGCCAGATAAATGGTTTGCACCCGCAACGCCGGAAAACCGACAATCAAGCCCACCACAAAGCACAGACCAATGGCCGCTGGCATGCCCAGCCACCAACTAAAGCCCGCCTTGAGCAAGATAGCCACGGTGTAAGCACCAATGCCAAAGAAGGCTGCATGCCCCAAAGACTTTTGCCCGGCGTAGCCCACGGTTAAATTAAGCCCCATGGTCGCAATCACAAAAATGAGCCAGTAGGTCAGCATATAAATGCCGTAATTCTTGAGAAACTGCGGCAATGCCAGCACCAGTACTGCGCAAGCAGCTATCAAAAATATAGTGACTGGTTTGAGGGATTTGGCGCCGCTCATACCTTGCGCTCCTCTTTTTTGCCCAAGAGGCCTTGCGGTTTAAACAAAATCACCACCATGAAAATAATCAACGCCACGGCGTCTTTATAGGCACCCGAGATATAACGTTCGGCCAGGTTCTCGCTCACACCCACAATCAAACCGCCCAGCAAGGCGCCGCGTGAATTGTTGAAACCTCCAATGATGGCGGCAAAAAACGCCTTGGTGCCCAGCGACTCGCCCATGTCAAACTTGGCCAGATACGAAGGCGTGACCAAAAGCGCGGCAAAACAGGCCAGCACAGCATTGATGCCAAAGGTATACATGATCATGCGCGGTACATTGATGCCCAGCACGCTGGCGCTTTCGGTGTTTTGCGCCACGGCCTGCATGGCGCGGCCCGTCACGGTTTTGGCCAAAAAGGCTTGCACGGCAAAAACCAGAATAAGGGCAGATACCAAAACGCCCACGTCGCCCACGCTCACTGCAACACCAGCTACATGAAAGAGTTTGTCGCCAAAGATGGAAGGAAAAGGATGCGCCTCGGCGCTGTAGCCCGCGCGCATGCCGTTGCGCATCACCATGGCCAGGCCGATGGTAGCCACCACGATCGGCATCATGCCAAACTTGAACAGGGGATCGACCACGCTACGCTTAAACGCCCAGCCCAGTACTGCCGTAGCGACGATACAGGTGAGCAGCAAGGCGGGCAATAACGGCACGCCCAGGCCCATAAAAGCCAGCATGCCAAAGGCCGGGAGCATGACGAATTCGCCCTGCGAAAAATTGATGGTGCCTGCGGCTTGCCACAGCAAGGTAAAGCCCAGCGCTGCCAGGCCATAAATACTGCCGGTAGCCAAGCCAGAGAAAAAGAGTTGAAAAAAATCAGTCATTCGGCTTGTCAGGATACGCTGAAATACAGAAAAAGAAAATTCAAAAAAAGAAAGCGCCGTAATGGCGCTTTCTGACTACAGATGCATCTGCTTATTTTTTGCCAAGTGGAGGCAGGGTGGAAATCACTTCTTGCCTGCCATTTTTCACTTGTACCAAGAAGCTGTCGCGGTCCAGGTCGCCCTTGTCGTCAAACTTCACGTCCATGATGACGCCAGGATAGCGCGATGCCTTGATCTCCAGGCCTTTCATGGCTGCTGCAACGGCTTTGCGGTCTAGCTTGCCCACTTTTTCGATAGCGGCTTTGAGGATGTAGATGCCGGTATAGCCCTTGATGCCGTTGTGGTCAGAAATGTATTTGTAGTCCTGGTAAAACTTGGCCTTGAACTTGAGCATTTCGGGGATCGGTGCATCCACCGTCAAACCCACGTGCGCCACGGCGCCGTTGGCAGAATCACCGGCCAGTTCAATCACTTTTTGGCCTGTCAGTGTGGTTTCGCCAATCATGGGCTTGTCCCAGCCTTGCTTGCGCAGTTCGCGCAAGATGCGGGCGGACTCTTCTTCGTTCGAATAGGCAAACACTGCGTCGGCATTGCTTTGCTTAGCCTTGAGCACGGCGGCAGAAAAGTCAATCTGGCCAGGGTCGGTAGAAATTTCAGCAGCAATATTGGTGCCGCTGCCCGCCAGGGCTTTCTTGATGGCGTCCAGACCGCCCTTGCCAAAGTCGTTGTTCACATAAATCACCGCCAGGTTTTTGGACTTGGTGGTGATGTATTTAGCCACCTTGGGCATGGCCGTAGCTTGTGTGAAGCTGGTGCGAAAGATATAAGGGTTACCTTGCAGGGTAATGGCAGCAGCCTCACCGCCGGTAAAGTTTGGAATCTCGGCGCGGCGGCTCTCGGCCATGCTGACCATGATGGAGCCAGAGAACACGGGGCCAAAAATGGCGAACACGTCCGAGTCAATGGCTTTTTGTGTCAAGCCCTTGGCCACGCCAGGGTTGCTTTGCGTGTCGTTCGTCGTGGTTTCGATCTTTTTACCCAAGATACCGCCTGCGGCATTGATCTCTTTGACCGCCAGCTCTACGCCGTTCTTGAATGCCGTGCCCGAAGTGGCGCCGCCACCGGAGAGCTCCACAATATTGGCGATCTTGATCGTATTTTGAGCAAAAGCGCCAAATGCCAGCGTAGATACTGCGCAAGCAGCTATTATTTTTGTAGCATATTTGAAATTCATTAGTGACTCCTATTAATGGATAAATTGTCGGGCTTGCACTTGGTGGGTGTTTTGATTTTGTACGATAGTCGTACAATTGTGTGCGATTATCGAACCAAGCGAGGGTTTTGCTTAAATGGCGAAACCGCACACAACCCATGCCCAGCCCAGCCCGCACCCAGCCCACAAGCCAAACCGAGACGCCATCTACTCTGGCCCGTAGCGACTGGATAGCCGGGTTGGACAAGGGCTTGGGTATTTTGGAAGCCTTTGGCGACACCCACCCGCGCATGAGCGCTACGCAAATGGGCGAACTGGTCGGCATGACGCGCACCGCAGCGCGGCGCCACTTGCTGACTCTGGTGCATCTGGGCTACGTGGCGACCGATGGCAAGCTTTTTTGGCTCACCCCGCGCGTGCTGCGCCTGGGCCAGGGCTTTTTGGAGTCGAACCGGCTGGCGCGCATCGTGCAGCCGTTTTTGCAACGGGTAACCGCAGGCACCCAAGAAAGTGCCTACCTGAGCATGCTGGAGGGCGACGACGTGGTGTACGTTGCGCGCAATGGCGGCAGCCGGTTTTTGAACACCGGCTACTTGCTGGGCGCCCGTGTACCCGCCTATCTGACCGCTGGCGGCATGCTGCTGCTGGCTCTGCGCGAGCAGCCCAGCTATGCGCAGTGGCTGGCGGTTACTACGTTGCGCACGTTTTCCCAGTACACGATGACCAATAAGGTGCAGCTTTTGAAGCAATTTACCCATATTCGCGCAGAAGACTGGGCCGTGTCGGAGCAGCAACTGGAGCTGGGCTACCGGGGCGTAGCCGTGCCCCTGCGCGATGCGCGAGGCGTGGTGGCGGGCGCCTTGAGTGTGACAATGCCTATAGCTAACGAAACCACCGAAGCGGCCGTGCAGCGCGTGCTGGGCGTGCTGCGCGAGGCAGCCACGGCAATGCGTAACCTGGTTTGACATGCTATTTATTTAGTAGCTGCTCGCGCATATTCCACGGCGGATTCAAGTACGAAGTGTAATGCCAGACTCACGCCCGCTGGCGACCAGACTTGTGAGATGGGGTCGCCCACGCTCAGGTACGCACAGGTTGCGCTGCCCAGAGCAATGACAGCTTGAGCGATTACAAACCCAAGATAGTGGCAGGAAAAGCTGGGCTGCTTTTACCCTGCCATTCACGCAGTAATTCGCTCAATGCCAAGCGGCGCTGAGCGCCGATGCTGCATATGCCGGTGCTCCGCACCAAGTCCAGCCGCTGCATGACCCAGCCGGGTGAATAGAGGGCGCTGGGAAAATCTTGCGCATCGGCATGCGGTACACCGCGGGCTTCGATGATGTGGCTCCAGCGTCCACGCCAGGTTACAAAGCGCGGGTGTTTGACCATCAGTGTGTCGTAACGTTTGGCCAGCAAGGTACAGGTACGACCAGTTTTGCTCCACGCATTTAAAGACTCGACGACGACGCGTTCGCCTAGCGGCCAGTCTTCAAAACTGGCATCTGCCAGGGTGATGTGCTGCCAGCCCTCTTGCACTGCAGTAGCCAATGCGTCGCGAATGATTTGCTGAAAATCATTGCGCCCAGTAAAAGCGCCTTCAGTTGGTAGCATGGAGCCATCCTTGCTGTATAAATTGGCCTAATGCCAGCGTCAATGCTGCGCTAGCAGCTATTAAATCTGTAGCGTTCAGGTTACGGGTATCGGCCAGCTTTTTCAATAGTCTGGCATCAGTGCCCGCAACTTTCCAGCTGTCGCCATTCAAGTAAACATGTTTCGCGTCATACATCATACGGCTGCGACGATCCAGTCGTACGGCTTGGAATTTTTTGGGTATCTTGCCAGCGTCGAAGTACACGGTTTGCTTGGGTTCTGTCAAATACTCACCCAAAATTTGCTGCATCAACGTGCCTTCTTTTAATGCCAGTGCAACGGCCTTGGAGGCAAAGTCCTGCAAATCTGGAGGTATCAAGCCAGGCTGCGCGGTAGCAGCCTGCGCACGGTCTGCATACAGGGCTGGGGCTTCTATCTCGTCTGCCAGGCGATGCATCAGCTCGCGCGCCAATTCCTCCGCACTGGGAGCGCGAAAGCCGATGGAATAGGTTTGGCAGTCATTGTCCAGCGCCACACCCTCATGCGCGTAACGCGGTGGCAGGTACAGCATGTCACCGGGCTCCAGGTCAAATTCTTGCGTGGGCTTGAAGTTAGCAAGAATTTTTAAAGCCACATCATCTCGCAAACTCAGATCTTTTTGCGCTCCAATACGCCAGCGGCGGCGGCCACTGGCTTGCAGCAAAAACACATCGTAGCTATCAAAATGCGGGCCCACACCACCGCCCCGGCTGGCGTAGCTGATCATCAGATCGTCCAGCCGCGCATCTGGTACAAAACGAAACTGCTGTAGCAAGCCATGCACAGTGTCGTGCAACATGTCTACACCTTGCACCAACAGCGTCCATTCTGGGCGCTTCAAAGGTGGTGGCTTGGCAATGGGGCCATGTTTAAAGCTCCATGCACCCTTTTTTTGTTCGATCAAACGCGACTCTACCGTCTCGTCAGCCGCTAAAGAAAACAGCGCTTCACGGCTCAGTAAAGGCTCAAAATTGGTAATGGCACCACGCACCAGTAAAGGCTTTTTTTGCCAATACTGGCGCATGAACTGCTCTGGAGACAAATTGCCCAGCAGGGCGAGAGGATTTTGTACATTCATGGGACAATTCTGCCTTATGAATACAGCTTTGCAATACATCACCCCCCAATGCGTCGTGGCTCTGACGTGGACGCTCAAAGACACCTTGGGCGAGGAACTGGACGTTTTAGAGGAACCGGTTGAATTTTTTGTGGGTGGTGGCGATTTGCTGAAAAAAATCGACGAAGCACTACAAGGCCATGAAAAAGGTGACACCCTGGACTTGCATATCGAACCAGAAGATGCTTTTGGCGACTTTATCGACAAGCTGATTTTTTTTGAGCCGCTCAGCAAGTTCCCCAAAAACACCGAGGTCGGCATGAGCTTTGAAGGCCTGCCGGCCGGCTGTAACCCAGGCGCGCCCAAAGACTTGCTTTACACCGTGACCGAGGTATACCCAGAGCATCTGATTCTGGATGGCAACCACCCCCTTGCTGGCATTGCACTACGCTTGCACCTGAAAGTGGAGGCCATGCGCGAAGCGACCGAAGACGAAGTGGGCAAAGGCAGCACAGGGATCGGTTTTTTCAAGATTTAGCCGTTTCTCCGGTTGTGACTTTTGGGTCGGCACAACTTTCTCTATATGGTCAATTTTGCGTCGGCTACACTGGCTAGCTACAAGCCCCACTGAGCACCGTCAGGCGCGACGCAGCTGTAATCTCTGCCTCCGCCAACTCTCATTACTGGCATTTACCTTGCGTAGAGCAAAAAAGGTGCAAACTGTGGCACAGTTTGAGGCTTCTTCAGAAAGCATTGTGCAATGGCCTCCAACTCTGACAAACCCAAGGGCAATCCCAAATCCCTTTCTGGGTTGATACCTTTTTTGCGTCCCTACCGAAGCTATATAGCC
Organism: Polaromonas sp.; assembly: GCA_043774625.1. GTDB lineage: Bacteria > Pseudomonadota > Gammaproteobacteria > Burkholderiales > Burkholderiaceae_C > JAAFIP01. Next base: position 61,295 of record JAYVTG010000119.1, read on the forward strand.
CTGGCCATATTGTTTTTGGTTCTGGCTGCCTGTGCAACGCTGGCGTTTCCGCTGGCTTTGCGGGCCTTGATCGACGGCGGCCTGGTATCCAATGTTTCGGGGGGGAGCAATGCCGACAAAGGCGCGCAACTGCTGGCACTGCGTGGGCATTTCTTTGAACTTTTCATGGTGTCGGTAGCGCTGGGTATATTCAGTGCTGCGCGTTTTTACACAGTAAGCTGGTTGGGCGAGCGGGTCACTGCCGACTTGCGCAACGCCGTCTACAACCATGTGCTGCGCATGAGTCCGCAGTTTTTTGAATCTACCCAAACGGGTGAAGTGTTGTCACGACTCACTACCGACACCACGCTGGTGCAGTCTGTTGTGGGGTCATCGCTCTCTATGGGGTTGCGCAACACGGTGATGGGTATGGGCGCGCTGGCGATGCTGGTGTGGACCAACCCGCGGGTCATGACCCAGGTGCTGATCGTGTTGGTGCTGATCGTTCTACCCTCGCTGTGGTTTGGCCGCCGTGTACGCAAGCTCTCGCGCGCCAGCCAAGACCGTGTGGCCGATAGCAGTGCCATTGCAGCCGAGGTACTCAACGCCATTCCGGTCGTGCAAAGCTACACGGCAGAAAACCGCGAATCAGCCAGGTTCAACGCATCTACACACAATGCTTTTGCGGTGGCCATAAGGCGCACCAAGGCGCGATCCGCACTGGTCGCTTTTATCATCATTGCCACCAGTGCAGCGCTGCTCTGGGGCCTGTACCAAGGTACCCAGGCGGTAATGCAAGGCAGCGTTACCGCCGGGCATTTGGGACAAACGGTGGTGTACGTCATCATTCTGGCCAGCGCCTTTGCGGTGCTGGGTGAGGTGTATGGCGACTTGCTGCGCGCAGCCGGTGCCACGGAGCGGCTGATGGAGTTGCTGCATGCGGTATCGCCTATTGTGCAAACGTCTGCTCCAGTGGCTTCTTCAACGCCTTTAGACCGTACAAAAGCATCGAAACTGCCAGTCGCCAGCGCAGAATATGCGCAAGCAGCTATTAAATTAATAGCGATAGAGTTTTCTTACCCATCGCGACCACAGATGCTTGCACTGTCTGAAATTGACCTGAGCGTGGCCGTGGGCGAGACGGTTGCACTGGTAGGCTCCAGTGGCGCTGGCAAGACCACGGTCTTCCAGCTACTGCTGCGCTTTTACGATCCGCAGTCTGGCAGCATCGAACTGGGTGGCTTGCCCATCAAGGACATGGCCTTGGCAGACTTGCGTGAGCGCATCGCCATCGTGCCCCAAGATGCTGTGATGTTCAGCACGTCTGCCATGGAGAACATCAGGTACGGCAGACCAGACGCGACGGACGACGAGGTGCGCGTAGCTGCACGCGATGCATTTGCAGATGACTTTATCAGCGCCCTGCCCGAGGGTTATCAAACGTACCTGGGTGAGCGCGGCGTACGTTTGTCTGGTGGACAGCGCCAGCGCATTGCGATTGCTCGGGCTATCCTAAAAAACGCCCCCATCTTGCTGCTGGACGAGGCCACCAGCGCGCTGGATGCCGAGAGCGAGCGCATGGTACAAGCCGCGCTGGAGCGGGCCATGCGCAATCGCACAACGCTCGTCATTGCGCACCGACTGGCCACCGTGCAAAAAGCCAACCGTATTGTGGTTCTGGAGCACGGGAAAATTGTAGAAGTGGGTAGCCACGCTACACTATCAGGAGCTGGTGGCGCATATGCCAAGCTGGCTGCGCTGCAATTCGACTTGAAAAGCTAAACCAGACTTGCACCAGCTAACGCCAGAACGCGGCCTTACTGTAGCGGCTCTTTCAAGGCCTTGGGAAATGGCAAAGGCATGACGTTGATGCCTTCATCCAATAGCTCCAGCGTTTCATCTCGCGAGGCTTGGCCGCGAATACCGCGTTCTTTGGCTTCACCATAATGGATTTTGCGAGCCTCTTCGGCAAACTGGGTACCCACGTCTTCTGTTTGTGCCAATACTTTACGCGCCATCTGCATCCAGGCTGCTTGCAATTGGGGGTTTTGCACCACAGTGTTCGTGTCAGCAACCATTGGATGGTCATTTTGCCTTGTAGCCAGCGTAGAATATGCGCGAGCAGCTACTGAATTTGTAGCAACCTCTTCGTCTGGCAGTGGTGCTACCGTGTCACGTCTAGTGCCCAGATTCAGGCGTGGTGCAGACAATTTCTTGCTGACAGTACTTGCGCCACACAGCGGGCATTCCACCAATCCGCGTGACAGTTGGCTCTGGAAGTCTTCTTCCGAACCAAACCATCCCTCAAAGGTATGGCCCAGCTCGCATTGCAGATCAAGTACTTTCATGGTGCGTGTTGCTTGAACCAGCTTGGGCTTACTGCGCATCTGCAGAGCGTGCCAGACGCGGCACACTTTGCCAGGCCATGGGCCGCTTGCCACTCAAGTGGTTAGCCAAATGCACGGCACAGGCCAGCGTTTTGGCGTCTGTTACCGTACCGTCAGCACACCAGTCCAGCAACTGCTGCGCAGGTGCAGTAAATACGTCTAAAAACTCACCAGTGTCGAGCTGACGTTCTCCGGCATGCAAACCGCGCACGAAATAGATATGGATCACCTCAGTAGAATACGCGATTGCCAAATGCATCTTGCCAGCATAAGCCCATTGCGTACAGGTATAGCCAGTTTCTTCTTGCAACTCGCGCAAGCCGCACAGCAATGGGTCTTCGTCTGGATCCAACTTGCCTGCAGGAAACTCAATCATCACCTCTCCAATAGGGTAACGAAACTGTCTCTCCAGCACCACCTGTCCATCGTCAAGCAGGGGCACAACCACCACGGCACCAGGGTGCACCACGTATTCCCGGCTAGCGTGCTTGCCGTCTGGCAAGGCGACCGTGTCGCGTTTGGCATACAAAAACCTGCCTTTGAAAAGCAGTTCGCTGCTGACCAGAGTTTCGGTTAAATGCTGCATGCTAGCGGTGCTTTAACAAATACCGCCAGATAAAACCTGGAAATGCCAGCGTGATGAATAACGCGCCCGTGATAGCATAAAACTCCCAGCCCTGCGGTGCAATTTGGCCGAGTCGTTTTTCCAGTAGCAACCCGACTCCACCCACAATCAAATACCAAAGCAGCAGCTCCAGTAAACGCAACGCCAGTGATTTTTCTGCTGGTAAACGCACAACCGCCATCAAGCGTTGGTTAAAAAAAGGCACATTGGCTGCGATGACGGCAGCAATAATCACTAACCAGACTGAAGCACTTTGTCCCATAGTCATGAATGGCGCAGCAGAGATTTTAGTTGCAGGCTAAGCAATGCAAAACCTAGGTGTTCAAAGTCTTGACGATGGCTTGCCAACAAAGCGTCATCAAGCCGCTGGGGAACAAGCCCAGCAGTAGCACCAGCGCGCCATTGATGGTGAGCACCACACGCACATCGGTAGTGGCAACGACTGTGCTGGCGGTCAATGGCGCATCAAAATACATTACCTTGACGACGCGCAAATAATAGAACGCACCCACCAAAGACATGATAACTGCGTACACCGCCAAGCCAATCAACATGGGTTGGCGCGAATCAATCAGAGGTTGCAAAACGCTAAGTTTGGCAAAAAAGCCGACCATGGGTGGAATACCCGCCATAGAGAACAGGCAAATTGCCATGATGGCTGCATACAAAGGGCTACGCTGGTTTAGCCCGGCAAAGTCAGCAATTTCTTCACTCTCAAAACCTTCGCGTGCCAACAGCATGATGACGCCGAAAGTGGCCAAGGTTGTCAACACATAGGTAACAGCGTAGAACATGGACGCGCTGTAGGCGGCCGCGGCGCCATGGGTATTGCCGTTGACTACACCTGCAATCAAACCGAGCAATAAAAAACCCATTTGCGAGATGGTCGAAAAAGCCAGCATACGCTTGATATTTTTTTGTGCGATGGCTGCAAAGTTACCCACCAAGAGAGAGGCTATAGCCAGGAACATCAGCATTTGCTGCCATTGCACAGCCAAGCTCTGCATACCTTCTACCAGTAAACGAATACAAATGGCGAACGCAGCCAGTTTGGGGGCTCCGGCCACCATCAGCGTCACTGCAGTAGGTGCGCCCTGGTACACGTCAGGCACCCACATATGGAAAGGCACTACACCGAGCTTGAATGCCAGCCCAGCCACGACAAAAACCAGGCCGAACACAAGAACTTGTGGTCTGATTTGTCCGCTATTAATTGCCTTATAAACGAAACTGATGTCCAGAGAACCCGTAGCGCCATACATCATTGACAGGCCGTAAAGCAAGAAGCCGCTAGCCAACGCGCCTAGCACAAAGTACTTCATGGCGGCTTCGGTCGAATCTGCATGGTCACGGCGCAAGGCGACCAGTGCATAGCTGGACAGTGTCAATAACTCCAGACCAAGATAGATCACCAGAAAGTTATTGCCCGAGATCATGACGGACATGCCCAAGAGAGCAAACATATTCAAGGTGAACATTTCACCACCGCGCAACATGCCGCGATCTGCGGCATAAGGACGGCTATAGACCATGGTTACGGCCACTGCAATCGCAGCAAAGCACTTGAGCCAATGGCCCATCGGGTCGCTCACCACCATCTTGCCAAAACCGTACAAGGTTTCACCACCCGTGGCATATAGGCCGTTGAGCACCGCGACGACACCCAGCGTCATTAGTGTCATCACATATGTGACCGTGCGGCGCGGGCTTTTCACAAACAGGTCGAGCAGCAAAATAGTGCAGGCCATGACCAGCAATACCACCTCGGGGTAAATCGCAATCCAACTGGTTTTATCAATCATCTCAGGTCTCGTTTCAGTGGATTCAAAGCTTGGAAATAGCCACATGCTTGAGCAAGTCAGCTACTGAATTGTTCATAACATCGGTAAAGGGTTTGGGGTATACGCCCATCCACAACGTGGCAGCGGCCAACAAAGCCAGCATTAAAAACTCACGCCCGTTGATGTCTGTCAAGGCTTTGACATCGTCGTTGGCGACGGGGCCCAGATAAACGCGCTTGAACATCCATAACGTGTAGGCTGCACCAAAAATCAGCGCTGAAGCAGCAGCCAGACCGATCCAGAAGTTAAATTTAACGCCGCCCAAAATCACCATCCATTCGCCCACGAAGCCCGCTGTACCCGGCAAACCACAATTGGCCATCGCAAAAAACAAACCAAAAGCTGCAAACTTGGGCATGGTGTTTACCACCCCACCATAGCTGGCAATCTCGCGAGAATGCACGCGGTCATAGAGCACACCAATGCACAGGAACATGGCAGCAGAAACGAAACCGTGGGCGATCATTTGCACAATGCCGCCGGCTACGCCCAGGTCGTTGAAGATAAAGAAGCCCAGCGTAACAAAACCCATGTGCGCTACCGACGAGTACGCCACCAGCTTCTTCATATCTTGCTGCACCATGGCAACCAGGCCCACATAAACTACTGCTGTCAATGACAAAGCGATGATCAGCCATGCGAATTCATGCGAAGCGTCTGGTGCAATCGGCAGTGAGAATCGCAGAAAGCCATAGGCACCCAGCTTGAGCATGATGGCAGCCAGAACTGCAGAGCCACCCGTAGGCGCCTCTACGTGCACGTCAGGCAACCAGGTGTGCACCGGCCACATAGGTACTTTGACCGCGAAAGCTGCAAAGAAGGCAAAAAAGACCAGCGTTTGCGCAGTACTGCTGAGTGGCAGTTTATGCCAAGTCAGGATGTCAAAGCTGCCACCCGATTTGGTGTACAAGAAAATCAACGCGATCAGTGTGAGCAATGAACCGAGCAGGGTGTACAAGAAGAATTTGAATGCTGCGTAGATCTTGTTTGGTCCGCCCCAAATACCGATGATGAGGTACATCGGTATCAAGGTGGCCTCAAAGAAAACGTAGAACAAAATACCATCGAGCGCGCAAAACACGCCAATCATCAAACCACTCAAGATCAGGAAGGCACCCATGTACTGGTTGACGCGTTCTGTGATTGCTTCCCATGCTGAAATAACGACAACCACATTGATAAACGCGGTAAGCAAAACAAACCAGAAGGAAATGCCGTCTACACCCAAGTGGTAGTTAACGTTGAAGCGCTCAATCCAGGGCGCTTTTTCGACAAACTGCATAGCCGATGTGCCCAGCTTGAAGCTGCCGTACAAAGGCAGAGTCACCAAGAAGCTGGCGATAGCACCGACCAGGGCGACCCAGCGCACCGTGCGGGCCTGATCATCACGGCCAAAGGCCAATAGCGCGGCGCCAAAAGAAATTGGCAGCCAGATAGCAAGACTGAGGAGTCCCATTTTTATTCTTCTCCTACTTCGCTAACCACTGAACCAACATCGGCCAGCTGATGAAATACGTCATCAACGCAAAAATACCCAAAATCATGGCCAAGGCGTAGTGGTAGATATAGCCGGTTTGCAAGCGACGCACTACACCAGAGAACAACCCCACCAACTTCCAGGAGCCGTTCACCATAGCACCGTCAATCAGGGCTTGGTCACCGCCCTTCCACAAGCCTATGCCCAGCATGCGTGCACCGCGCGCCAATACGTTTTCGTTGAACCAGTCCATGTAGTACTTGTTTTCCAGCAAAGTATGGATGGGCATGAAGGTGCGTTTAATGGCAGTGGGCAAAGCAGGGTTCACCATGTACATGTAGTACGACAATGCAACGCCAGAGAGTGCCAACCAGAACGGCGCAGCGGTCAAACCATGCAGCGCCATTTCCAACGGGCCATGGAAAAGTTTGGCCAGTTCTTCCATGGCGGGGTGAGACGCCAAGTTGACCGATATCGAGTCCTTGAAGAAATCACCAAACAACATGGGCTGGATAGCCATAAAGCCGATAACGACCGACGGAATGGCCAGCAGAATCAATGGCACGGTTACCACCCAGGGCGACTCGTGCGGATGCGCGTGAGCGTCATGGTGGCCATGGTCGCCATGCGCACCGTGGTGCGCGTCCGGGTTTTGGTCAAACCGTTCATGACCGTGGAAGACCAGAAAATACATGCGGAAGGAGTAGAAAGCGGTGATGAACACTCCGGCCAATACGGCGTAATACGCAAAGTGCGCACCAAACAGATGGCTCTCATGCACCGCTTCAATAATGCTGTCTTTGGAGTAGAAACCCGCGAAAAGTGGTGTGCCGATCAAGGCCAAAGAACCAAGCAAGGACGTGATCCACGTGATGGGCATATATTTGCGCAGGCCGCCCATATAGCGAATGTCTTGATTGTGGTGGCACCCCATAATGACGGAGCCTGCACCCAGGAACAATAGCGCTTTGAAGAAGGCGTGGGTCATTAGATGGAAAACTGCAACCGAGTAGGCTGACGCCCCGAGCGCCACTGTCATATAGCCCAACTGCGAGAGTGTGGAATAGGCCACCACGCGTTTAATGTCGTTCTGGATGATGCCCAAAAAGCCCATGAATAAGGCTGTGATGGCACCGATGACCATGATGAAGCTCAACGCGGTGTCAGACAGTTCAAACAACGGCGACATGCGTGCCACCATGAAGATACCTGCCGTCACCATAGTCGCGGCGTGGATCAGCGCCGAGATGGGTGTAGGGCCTTCCATGGAGTCTGGCAACCACACATGCAGGGGAAATTGGGCGCTCTTGCCCATGGCACCAATGAAGAGGCAAATGCAAATCACCGTGATCAGTATCCACTCGGTGCCGGGTAAGGTCAGCTTGGCCAGTTCTGCGCCCTTGGCAAAGGCTTCGCTGTAGTTCAAGGTGCCGGCAAAGGCAACAATCAAACCAATACCCAAGATAAAACCGAAGTCACCTACACGGTTGACCAAGAAGGCTTTCATATTCGCAAAAATGGCGGTGGGTTTGTTGTACCAAAAGCCAATCAGCAAGTAAGACACCAGGCCAACGGCCTCCCAGCCGAAGAACAGTTGCAACATGTTGTTGCTCATCACCAGCATCAACATCGAAAAGGTAAAGAGCGAGATGTAGGCAAAGAAACGGTTATAGCCTTCGTCTTCTTCCATGTAGCCAATGGTGTAAATGTGTACCATCAGGGAGACGAAAGTCACCACACACATCATCATGGCGGTGAGGCCGTCGATCAGGAAACCCACCTCCATCTTCAGGCCACCGATCACCATCCATTCGTAAATGGTCTCATTAAAACGAGCGCCATCCACCACCACCAAAAGAGTTTTGCAAGAAATGATGAAAGCGACAAAAACACCCAAAATGGTCAAGAAGTGGCTGGCTCGGCGACCGATCCAGTTACCGCCAAATTTTGTCCCCAACACACCCGCCAACAAAGAGCCGACCAGGGGCGCCAGAGGTACAGCCAGCAACGTCGTTGCAGATAAAGTTGCGCTCATATTATTCTTATCCTTTGAGCGAATTCAGTTCATCCACGCTGATGGAGGACTTGTTACGAAAGAGTAGCACCAAGATAGCCAGACCGATAGCGGATTCAGCCGCGGCTACCGTCAATATAAAGAACACAAACACCTGGCCGTGCATGTCGCCCAGGTAATGTGAGAAAGCCACAAAGTTCATGTTGACTGCCAGCAGCATGAGCTCAATGGCCATCAGCAAGACAATCAGATTTTTACGGTTCAAAAAAATACCAATGACAGACAATGCAAACAGCATCGCGCCCAGTGAAAGGTAGTGTCCAAGGGTCAAGGTCATACTTTGACTCCTGAAGATGCTGTAGGCATAGTTTGCGAGTCTTTTTGGTCGATAGCCAGCGTAGAAGCTGCGCGAGTAGCTACATTTTTTGTAGCATTCAGTTTGACAACCTGCAACCGGTCTTGCGCTTTTACACGCACCTGCTCGGACGGGTTCACATGCTTGCTATCTTTGCGTTCACGCAAAGTCAAGGCAATGGCCGCAATAATGGCCACCAGTAATAACACGGCTGCAATTTCCAGTGGGTACAGGTACTGTGTGTAAAGCAGTTTGCCCAACTCTTTGGTATTGGAGACTTGTGCTGTAGCAGATGCCGCCACCTCAGTTGCCCCAGGAATATTGGCCATGGCCGGAGCGTCTGAAACGCGAAAACCACCTATCAGTACTGCAGCCATTTCCAGTGCAATCAATACACCCACCGTGGCAGCTAAGGGAAACGCCTTCCAAAAGCCTTGTCGGATACTGTCGGTATTGACATCCAGCATCATCACCACGAAAAGGAAAAGTACCATCACAGCACCCACATAGACCAGCACGAGCGCAATGGCTAAAAACTCTGCCTTGAGCAGCACCCAAATTGCAGCAGCTTGGAAAAACGCCAACACTAGGTAAAGTGCAGCGTAGACCGGGTTGCGTGATGTGATGACTTTGAAAGCGGCCAGTAGCAGCACCACCGAGAAGAGATAGAAGAAACCTGTTTTGATATCCATGCTGAAATTATTCTTGTGGGTCAAATTGGTTAGCGGTACTTGGCATCTGCCGCGCGGTTGGCAGCAATTTCTTTTTCATAGCGGTCACCCACAGCCAGCAGCATATCTTTGGTGAAGTACAAATCGCCACGTTTTTCGCCGTGGTATTCCAGAATGTGAGTTTCAACAATCGAATCGACCGGGCAGCTTTCTTCGCAAAAGCCGCAGAAGATGCACTTGGTCAAATCGATGTCGTAGCGGGTGGTGCGACGGCTTCCATCGTCGCGTACTTCGCTTTCGATGGTAATGGCCATGGCGGGGCAGACTGCCTCGCATAACTTGCAGGCGATGCAGCGCTCTTCGCCATTCTCGTAACGGCGCAGCGCATGCAGGCCGCGAAAGCGTGGCGATTGCGGCGTTTTTTCTTCCGGAAATTGCACCGTGATTTTGCGACGAAAGGCATGTTTACCCGTTAGCGCAAAACCTTTGAACAGCTCAATCAGCATGAAGCTGGAGAGAAAGTCTTTCAGGGAGAAAGCCGAGGGAGACGCGGGAGCAAGTGTAGTCATAGCGATGCTTCCTTATTTCCAAATATTCCAGGATGTTTGCATCCAGCCGCCCACTACCACCAACCAGATGAGCGTGATGGGGATGAAGATCTTCCAGCCCAAACGCATGATCTGGTCATAACGAAAGCGTGGGAAGGTAGCGCGCACCCAGATGAAGAGTGTGACGACAACAAAAGTTTTGGCAAAAATCCAGAACCAGTTCCACAGCCAGACTGTGTCGGTAATAAATTGCGGCGTGCTAATGCCTATAGCAGAGAAGCTGATAGGTGCAGCCCAGCCACCCAAAAACATGATGGCAGCCATAGCCGATATCAAAATCATGTTCGCATATTCGGCCAGGAAGAACATGGCGAATGCCATGCCCGAATATTCCACCATGTGGCCAGCGACGATTTCAGATTCACCTTCCACCACGTCAAACGGGTGGCGGTTGGTTTCTGCAATGCCCGAAATAATGTAGACCACGAAGATCTGCAGCAATGGCAGCCAGTTCCAAGACAGGAAACTCAAGCCCATGGATGCAAAGTAACCCTTGCCTTGGCCAGTCACGATGTCTGTCATGTTCAGCGAGGCAGACACCATCAAAACCACTACCAGACAAAAACCCATAGCGATTTCGTAACTCACCATCTGCGCTGACGCACGCAAGGCACCGAGGAACGCGTACTTGGAGTTGGACGCCCAGCCTGCAATGATCACGCCATACACTTCCATCGAGGTGATGGCCATGATGAACAGCAAGCCAGCGTTGATATTGGACAAGGCCACTTCGGGACCAAACGGAACCACAGCCCACGCAGCCAGCGCCGGCATGATGGTCATGATGGGGCCAATGAAAAACAGACTTTTGTTGGCTGCGGTTGGAACAATAATTTCCTTGGTCAGCAGCTTGAGTGCATCCGCAATCGGTTGCAGCAAACCAAAAGGGCCTACGCGATTGGGGCCCATGCGAATCTGCATCCAGCCAATGGCCTTGCGTTCCCACAAGGTCAGATAAGCCACCAGGCCCATAATGGGCAACACTACGCAAATAATTTTGATCAAATTCCAGGCAATGGGCCAAGCCATCGTGCCCCACCAAGGCGCAGCAATCAGCCCCTGGCCAAAGCCATGCAATGCGTCAATCATGCTGCCACCTCATCATTAACCACTACAGCATGCAAGCCTGCTGCGCTCACACCCGATTGCAGCGCATCGCGGGTTACTTGCAATGCTGGTGCACGTCGCACTATGCCATCCAATTGGTAAATGGTTGCACTGACTGGTTCGTTCGCCTTCACATCCAGACGAATAACAGCTTGCGTGGCATTGCAGAGTTTGTCTGCAGGTATCGCAGCAGCGTCTGCAGGCATGACTTTGGCCAATACATCTTGCGAAGATTCAAAGTCAAAGCCCTGCAAGCCCAGCATATTGCCCAGTACGCGCAGCACTTTCCATGCAGGGCGCGCTTCACCCAATGGCTTGACAACACCATGAAAACTCTGCACCCTGCCCTCGGCGTTGATGAAGGTGCCCGCAGTCTCTGTAAACGGCGCTATTGGCAACAGCACATCGCTGCAATCCATATTGGCTTTGAACGGGCTCAAGGTCACGACCATGTCGGCCTTGATGTCAGCACCCGTAGCACCGTCAAACTTCGGTTCGGTATTCAGCAAGATGGATGCGCGCAAACCACCTGCAAGCATTTGTGCGGCATTCTTGCCATCTTTTTGCGGCAAGGCACCTACCAGTTGCGCACCCACCGTGTTGGCAGCCTCGGTGAGGTAACCAACCGCTGCTCCAGTCTGCGCGCCAATCCAGTTGGCCAGGGCCAAAAGTGTCGATGCGTTGGCATGGTGTGCGGCAGCGTTGCCCAACAAAATGGCTTTGCGCTCACCGCCGATCAGGGACTTGGCAATGGCTTTGGCAGGCTCTGTGGCGTTTCCAGCCGCAGGTGCAGTAACGCCCTTCTCAATAGCCACCGCTGCAGCTACATCAGCCAGAGCTTGCGCCCATTGCGAGGCTGGCACAGTGATGGCGTTTGCTACCGGTATAGCCCAGTCATATGCTACAGAATTAATAGCTGCCAGCGCACATCCCTTGCGGACTGCCTGGCGAATTCGTTGTGCAAACAAAGGGTGGTCCTTGCGCAGATTGCTGCCCACTACCAAGGCACGTTGCATGGTAGACAAAGATGCAATCGACGTGCCCAAATAACGCACGCCTTCGGGCTTGACAAATTCAGCATTGCGCAAGCGGTAGTCAATATTGTCGCTACCCAAGCCGCGCACCAGGGCAGTAGCCAGGTACAGCTCTTCCACCGTGCTGTGCGGGCTGACCAGTGCGCCAATGCTCGCTGGGCTGTGGTCAGCCTTGATGTGCTTCAAACCATTGGCCACGTATTCCAGCGCGGTTTGCCAGTCCACATCTTTCCACACGCCACCCTGCTTGAGCATGGGGTTGGTCAAACGATCGGGGCCATTCAGGGCTTCGTAACTAAAGCGGTCACGGTCGGCAATCCAGCATTCGTTCACTGCCTCATTCTCCAGCGGAACGACGCGCATCACTTTATTTGCTTTAACCTGAACGATCAGGTTGGCACCTGTCGAATCGTGCGGGCTCACCGACTTGCGTCGACCCAGCTCCCACGTGCGGGCGCTGTAGCGAAAAGGCTTGCTGGTCAGCGCGCCCACCGGGCAAATGTCGATCATGTTGCCAGACAGTTCGCTGTCCACCGTGTCACCCACTACCGTGGTAATTTCTGCATGCTCACCACGGTGAATCATGCCCAGTTCCATAATGCCAGCAACTTCCTGACCAAAGCGCACGCAGCGTGTGCAGTGAATGCAGCGCGACATTTCTTGCATGCTGATCAGCGGGCCTACGTCTTTGTGAAAGACCACGCGCTTTTCTTCTTCGTAGCGCGAACCGCTGCCGCCGTAACCGACCGCCACGTCTTGCAACTGGCATTCACCGCCCTGGTCGCATATGGGGCAATCTAGCGGGTGGTTGATCAGCAAAAACTCCATCACGGATTGTTGAGCCTTGATGGCTTTGTCGCTCTTGGTGCGCACGATCATGCCTTGGCTCACGGGTGTGGCGCACGCTGGCATGGGCTTGGGCATCTTCTCCACATCGACCAAACACATGCGGCAGTTGGCAGCGATGGAAAGTTTTTTGTGGTAACAAAAATGGGGGATGTAGGTGCCAGCTTTGTCGGCAGCATGCATCACCATACTGCCTTCAGCGACTTCTACTTTTTGACCGTCTAATTCAATTTCAACCATATGCTTTTTTTGGTGGTTATGCTGGGTCAAGCTGCAACAGCCGTTTTGCTTTGCGCTGCATCAATCATGGCCTGGAACTCATGCTTGTAATGCTTGATCATCGCGCGCACCGGCATGGCAGCTGCGTCACCCAATGCGCAGATGGTGCGGCCCTGGATGTTGTCGGCCACAGAGTTCAGCAAATCAATATCCTCTGGCCTGCCCTTGCCAGTATGGATGCGATCCACCATGCGCCAGAGCCAGCCTGTGCCTTCGCGGCAAGGTGTGCATTGGCCGCAGGATTCGTGCATGTAAAAGTAACTCAAACGCTTGAGTGATTCAACCATGCAGCGTGTGTCGTCCATCACGATAACCGCACCAGAGCCGAGCATGGAGCCCGCCTTGGCGATAGAGTCGTAGTCCATCGTGCATTCCATCATGATATTGGCGGGCAACACAGGAGAAGACGAACCACCGGGGATCACCGCCTTGAGTGTGCGGCCTTTGCGCACGCCACCCGCGAGTTCGAGCAGTTTGGAAAACGGTGTGCCCAAAGGCACTTCGTAGTTGCCGGGCAACTCTACGTCGCCAGACACCGAGTAAATCTTGGTTCCACCGTTGTTGGGTTTGCCGATAGCCAGGTAGGCAGCGCCGCCGTTGTTGATGATCCACGGCACCGCAGCAAATGTTTCGGTGTTGTTGATCGTCGTGGGCTTGCCATACATGCCAAAGCTGGCCGGAAACGGTGGCTTAAAACGCGGTTGGCCTTTTTTGCCTTCGAGCGATTCGAGCAAGGCAGTTTCTTCGCCGCAAATGTAGGCACCAAAGCCATGAAATGCATGCAACTGAAAGCTGAAATTGCTACCCAAAATCTTGTCGCCCAACAGGCCTGCGGCGCGCGCCTCTTCCAGCGCTTCTTCAAAGCGGTCATAGGTCTGGAAGATTTCTCCGTGGATATAGTTGTAGCCCACGGTGATGCCCATAGCGTAGGCAGCAATCGCCATGCCTTCGATGACGATGTGGGGGTTGAATTCCAGAATGTCGCGGTCTTTGCAAGTACCCGGTTCGCCTTCGTCAGAATTGCACACCAGATATTTTTGACCGGGGAACTGGCGCGGCATGAAGCTCCACTTAAGGCCGGTAGGAAAACCTGCACCGCCACGGCCACGCAAGGCGGACTCTTTGACGGTAGCAATCACCTGGTCTTGCGTCATGCTTAGGGCGGCAACGTCGCCTTCTTGACGTTCACCGTCGGCATTGGCAGCAGTGCCATCCTTGCCCAAAATTTTCTTGAGCGCCGAATAACCACCGCGCGCGATGTAGTCTTTCAAACGCCAGTTGGAACCGTTCAAGTCTTTGTAGATTTGCGGCTCGATGTGACGACCATGGAAACAGGTTTGCACACCTGTAGCCTGAAATTGTGCGAGTACTTGTGCTGCGTTCATGCTGTGGCGCTCCGTAGTCCGTCGATCAATTGGTCCAGCTTGTCATTGGTCATAAAGCTGCACATGCTGCGGTCATTCACCAGGATTACCGGAGAATCTGCGCAGGCGCCCAAGCATTCGCTCTGTTGCACCGTAAACATGCCATCCGCGGTGGTGCTACCCATTTCTACACCCAGCTTGCTGCACAAATGGTTCAAGGCTTTTTGGCCGTCGCGCAACTGGCAGGGCAAGTTAGTGCAAACGTTCAGCTTGTACTTGCCCACCGGAGTCTGGTTGTACATGTTGTAAAACGTGGTGACTTCGCGCACGGCAATGGCAGGCATGCCCAGATAGTCGCCAATCTGCTTTTCAGCATCGGCGCTCACCCAACTCTGCTCTTGCTGCACAATAGTCAGGCAGGCCATGACGGCAGACTCTTTGTGGTCGGCAGAATATTTGGCGACTTCCTTGTCGAAACGTTTGAGGGTATCGGCAGACAACTTCATCGGTCAATTTCTCCAAACACAATATCCATCGTGCCGATCACTGCAACGGCGTCGGCAATCATGTGACCACGGGTCATTTCGTCCAGAGCAGCCAAATGCGCAAAACCAGGGGCGCGAATCTTCAGGCGATAGGGCTTGTTGGCACCATCGCTCACCATGTAAATGCCAAATTCGCCCTTGGGGTGCTCCACTGCGGAATACGCCTCGCCTTGTGGCACGTGAAAACCTTCAGTGAAAAGCTTGAAGTGGTGGATCAGCTCTTCCATGTTGGACTTCATGCTTTCGCGGTCCGGTGCAGCCACTTTATGGTTGTCGGTAATCACTGGGCCAGGGTTGACGCGCAACCAGTCGACGCACTGCTTGATGATGCGGTTGGACTGCTTCATCTCTTCCATGCGCACCAAGTAACGGTCATAACAGTCGCCGGTTTTACCTACAGGAATGTCAAAATCCATGTCGCTGTACACGTCGTAAGGCTGCTGCTTGCGCAAGTCCCAGGCAATGCCTGAGCCGCGCAGCATGGCTCCGGTGAAGCCGAGATTCAAGGCGCGTTCTGGCGTTACAACACCAATACCCACGGTGCGCTGCTTCCAGATGCGGTTGTCGGTCAACAGCGTATGGTATTCGGCCAAATAATTGGGAAAGCGCTTAGTAAAGTCGTCGACAAAGTCAAGCATCGAACCCTGACGGCCTTCGTTCAACTTGGCCAGTGCCTTAGCGTTCTTGATCTTGCTGACCTTGTACTGCGGCATGCTGTCTGGCAGGTCGCGGTACACACCCCCTGGGCGGAAGTAGGCCGCGTGCATGCGCGCGCCGCTGACGGCTTCGTACAGGTCAAACAAGTCTTCACGTTCGCGAAAGGCGTACAAGAAAATTGTCATCGCGCCGCAGTCCAGGCCGTGGGCACCGATCCACAACAAGTGGTTCAGCAAACGGGTGATCTCGGAGAACATGACGCGGATGTACTGCGCACGCACGGGCACGTCAATGCCCATCATCTTTTCAATGGCCAGGCAGTAGGCGTGCTCGTTGCACATCATCGACACATAGTCCAGCCGGTCCATATAAGGCAGCGACTGGATGTAGGTTTTGCTCTCAGCCAGCTTTTCAGTAGCGCGGTGCAGCAGGCCAATGTGGGGGTCTGCGCGCTGAATCACTTCGCCGTCCAGCTCCAGTACCAAGCGCAGCACGCCATGCGCGGCAGGGTGTTGCGGGCCAAAGTTGAGTGTATAGTTTTTAATATCTGACATGTTTACACTCCAGCGGGCTTGATACCGCCGTAGTTGTCCTCTCGAATCACGCGCGGGGTAATTTCTCGCAGTTCAATCGACACGGGCTGGTAGATCACACGCTTTTTCTCGCTGTCATAGCGCATCTCCACGTGGCCGTGGGTCGGAAAGTCCTTGCGGAAAGGGTGACCTATGAAGCCGTAGTCCGTCAAGATGCGGCGCAAGTCGTTATGGCCTTCAAACACGATGCCGAACAAGTCGAAGGCTTCGCGTTCAAACCAGTTAACCGAGCTCCACACGTCGTTGACAGACGCCACCATGGGCAAGTCGTCGTCGGGTGCAAACACCTTGAGGCGCACGCGCTGGTTGAGCGACACCGACAGCAAGTGGGATACGACGCAATAGCGCGGGCCGTCATACGCTCCGTCTTTGTATTCGGAATAGTCCACACCACACAAATCCATGAGCTGCTCAAATTTGCAACCATCGGCATCGCGCAAAATTTTGGCAGCTTGCAGGTAATCTGCGGCAGACACCAGGACTTTGACTTCGCCCAAGTCTATGCTGATACGTTTGATTTTGGAGCCGAGTGCCGCTTCAACAGCAGCCTTGGTCGTGTCGGGAGATACAGCAAATGCAGTCATCAGGTGTACCTTGCTTAAACGCGCGCGATCGTCTGTGTGCGGCGAATTTTTTGCTGCAACTGGATGATGCCGTAGAGTAAAGCTTCTGCCGTAGGTGGGCAGCCGGGCACGTACACGTCAACCGGCACAATGCGGTCGCAACCGCGTACCACCGAATAGCTGTAGTGGTAATAGCCGCCACCGTTGGCACACGACCCCATGGACAGCACCCAGCGCGGTTCGCTCATCTGGTCATACACCCTACGCAAGGCGGGTGCCATTTTGTTGCACAGCGTACCAGCCACAATCATCAGGTCGGCCTGGCGCGGGCTGGGGCGAAACACGATACCAAAACGGTCCAGGTCATAACGCGCAGCGCCTGCGTGCATCATCTCGACCGCGCAGCAGGCCAGGCCAAACGACATGGGCCACAGCGAGCCCGTTTTGGCCCAGTTCACCACCGAGTCATAGGTGGTGGTGGCAAAGCCTTTTTCGAATACGCCTTCAATCATGGTGTCATGTGCCTCAATATTGCCTGTTTATTCCCGATTATTCCCAATCCAGGGCGCCCTTTTTCCATTCGTAGATAAAGCCTACGACCAGAATGGACAGGAAAATCATCATCGCCCAAAACCCGACGATGCCAATCTCTTTGAGTGCAACACCCCAGGGGAAAAGAAAGGCGATTTCCAAGTCGAACAAAATAAATAAAATAGCTACGAGGTAGTAGCGTACGTCAAACTTCATTCGTGCGTCTTCAAAGGCTTCAAAGCCACACTCGTAAGGAGAGTCTTTGGCCGCGTCGGGGCGGCGGGGGCCAAGAATGTAGCCCAACACTTGGGGAACGATGCCGACACCGACACCGACCAAGATAAACAACAGGATCGGCAGGTATTGTTCTAGGTTCATCGCGTCACGAAGCATTTTAATTTGGTGCGGTCGGCGAGACTCGAACTCGCACAGCTTTCGCCACTACCCCCTCAAGATAGCGTGTCTACCAATTTCACCACGACCGCTGACTATTTTTAGCTCTGGCAACGCATGAGGAATAGCGTTGCATTCAACCTAGAGTTTACCCTGAAAACCAGTGGCTTTCAGGCTGACTCGCCTGCAAATTCGCAAGCACGGCGCGCTGGTATTGCGCGCAGGTATTACGAGCTGATGTTGCAGGCTGATTGGGAGCTTACTTGGTGGGCACAGGTGCCGCAGCGCCAGAGACTGCTGTGGCCGGGCTGACTGTAGTTACCGCTGCCGGCGCTGCGCTGGAACCCGTAGGGATGGCAGCTGCGCCAGATGCTACAGGCGAGGCTGGCAGCACAGGAACAGATGCGCCGCCAGCGGGAGCGGTGATAACCGCTTTTTCCAACACTGAACCCGAACCACCGGTGGGGCGCACGCCGCTAAAGTAGGCCAATGCCAGCGTGCACACGAAGAACACCGCTGCCAAAATACCGGTGGCACGCGACATGAAGTTGGCGCTGCCGCTGGCGCCGAACAGGCTGCCTGCAGAACCCGAACCAAAAGCAGCGCCCATGTCGGCACCCTTGCCGTGTTGCACCAGGATCAAACCGATCATGACGATGGCCGACAACATTTGCAGGGCCAACAAAATAGTACCTAAAACTTGCATTACTTACTCCTAATTTAATAGCTGCTTGCGCATATTCTACGCTGGCTACAAGCACATTTATGCACTTGTAGCAGCAATAATTCTTAAAAAATCCGAGGCCTTCAAAGACGCCCCGCCAATCAATCCGCCATCAATGTCCGTCTGGGCCAATAGCAAAGCCGCATTGGCAGCGTTCATGCTGCCACCATACAAAATCTTCACGCGTTGTGGGTTGGCTGTAGCGGCTTTGAGCTGCGCACGCAGCACCGCATGCACGGTCTGCGCCATCTCGGGCGAGGCAGTTTTGCCGGTGCCAATCGCCCACACAGGCTCATAGGCCAGCACAATTTCGCTGATGCAATGGCCGTTGTCGTGAATGACCGCAGCCAATTGGCGCTTGACCACTTCTTCGGTTTTGCCCGCTTCGCGCTCTGCCAGGGTTTCGCCCACGCACACAATGGGGGTCACACCTGCGGACAGCGCGGCTTTGGCTTTAAGCGACACTACAGCGTCCGTCTCGCCGTGGAACTGGCGGCGCTCGGAATGGCCGACGATGGCGTAACGCACGCCAAATTCGCGCAACATGGCACCAGATACTTCGCCTGTGTAGGCACCGCTGGCGTGTTGTGAAACGTCTTGCGCTCCTAATTCGATAGCTGCTCGCGCACTATTGGTGCTGGCATCTGGCGAAAAGGTGGGTGACAACAGCACAGACAGCTGGGCCAGATACGGTGCAGGTGCGCAAATGGCCACATCGCAGCCGGTGTGGCCCAGCAAACCTGCCAACAGGTCGGCCATCAAAACCTGGTTGGCAGCCAAACTGCCATTCATCTTCCAGTTGCCTGCAATCAATTTCTTCATGCTTTGCTCCAGTCGAGCATGATTTTGCCAATATGCTGGTTTGTTTCCATCAGCGCATGGGCTTGGGCCGCGTCTTGCGGGGCAAACACGCTGTGGATGACGGTTTTGATCTTGCCCGCCTCAATCAGCGGCCAGACCACGCGTTTCAGGTCTTGCGCAATTTTGCTTTTGAAAGCGACAGAGCGCGGGCGCAGGGTAGAACCCGTGATCTGCAGGCGGCGGCGCAACACCAGACCTGCGTTGAATTCGGCCTTCAAACCGCCCTGCACCGCGATGATGACCAGGCGGCCGTCTTCGGCCAAACATTCAATTTCGCGGGCAACGTAGCTGCCAGCGACCATGTCCAGAATCACATTCACACCGCCCGTCGGTGGGCTAGACAATACCCCGCCGCTGACAGGCGCGTTGGGCAGCACATGGGCTGCTGGCGCGCCCTGCCCTGCAACTGCACCAGAGCTAGTTGCGCAGCTTGTGATCCGCAGCACTTCTTGCACAAAGTCTTGCGTTTTGTAATTGATGGCGTGGTCGGCACCCAGCTGAATGCACGCGGCGCATTTTTCGTCGCTGCCAGCCGTGGCGATGACCCGCGTCGCAGGCGCGTTCACGCCATCTCCAAGAGCCTTTGCCATTTGAATGGCTGTGACGCCAATACCGCTGGTGCCGCCTTGCACCAAAAACGTCTCGCCCGCCTGTAACGCGCCGCGGTCAAACACATTGCTGTAGACCGTGAAAAATGTTTCAGGCAACGAAGCCGCTTCAATATCCGTCAAACCCTTGGGCACTGGCAAGCACTGACCCACCGGCGCAACGCACAGCTCGGCATATCCGCCGCCCGCTACCAGCGCGCACACCCGGTCGCCGACTTTCAAACCCGCCACCTGCATGGCCGCAGCGTCACCGCTCACAATCGTGCCTGCTACTTCCAGGCCTGGAATATCCGACGCGCCCGGCGGCACAGGGTAGCCACCCGTGCGCTGCAAGACGTCTGGCCGGTTGATGCCCGACGCCGTCACCTGAATCAACACCTCGCCCGCGCCCGCCACTGCGTCTGGACGCGTGCCCATGCGCAGCACGTCTGGTGCGCCAAAGCTGGTGATTTCTACTGCTTTCATACTTTTTGAATGCTAAAACTACGTTAAATACGTGCTAGGCCAGCGTGGAATATGCGCAAGCAGCTACTAAATTAATAGTAGCTGTTTTGTGTCAAATTTCTGCTGGTAGCCGTTTTTACTGCTGCTGCTGGTCCATCGCTGGGCGCTCTTGCAGCGCGCGCATCGACAGCTTCACGCGGCCTTTTTCGTCAGTTTCCATGACCTTGACCCTGACGATCTGGCCTTCTGCCAATACGTCGCTCACCTTGTTGATGCGCTCGTGGCTGATCTGGCTGATGTGCAGCAAACCGTCTTTGCCAGGCAGCAAGTTGATGAGTGCGCCGAAGTCCAAAATCTTGGTCACGGGGCCCTCGTAAATCTTGCCGATTTCGACTTCTGCCGTGATCTGCTCAATGCGGCGCTTGGCTTCGTCTGCCTTGGCGCTGTCGGTTGACGCAATGGTGATGGTGCCGTCTTCGTCGATATTGATCTGCGTGCCGGTCTCTTCGGTCAGCGCGCGAATCACCGCGCCGCCCTTGCCAATCACGTCACAAATCTTGTCGGGGTTGATCTTCATGGTGAACATCTTGGGTGCAAAGTTGCTCACCTCGGTCTTGGCTTCGCCCATCGCCGTTTGCATTTTGCCCAAAATGTGCATGCGCGCTTCTTTGGCTTGCGCCAATGCCACTTGCATGATTTCTTTGGTAATGCCCTGGATTTTGATGTCCATTTGCAGTGCGGTAATGCCATTGGTGGTGCCTGCCACTTTGAAGTCCATGTCGCCCAGGTGGTCTTCATCACCCAAAATGTCGGTCAATACGGCAAACTTGCCGCCGTCTTTGATCAAACCCATGGCGATACCGGCCACGTGCGCCTTCAGGGGCACGCCAGCGTCCATCATCGACAGGCAACCGCCGCAGACCGACGCCATAGAGCTGGAACCGTTGGACTCGGTAATCTCGCTCACCACACGCACGGTGTACGGAAACTCTTCTTTGGTGGGCAACACGGCAATCAAGGCACGCTTGGCCAAACGACCGTGGCCGATTTCGCGGCGCTTTGTGCTGCCCATGCGGCCACATTCGCCGGTAGCAAACGGAGGCATGTTGTAGTGGAAGATAAACGTGTCTTGGTACTCACCGCTCAATGCGTCAATGCGCTGTGCATCACGCTCGGTGCCCAGGGTGGTGACCACCAAAGCCTGCGTTTCGCCACGGGTGAACAGGGCAGAACCGTGGGTGCGGGGCAGTACAGAATTGCGAATTTCAATCGGGCGCACGGTGCGTGTGTCGCGGCCGTCAATGCGCGGCTCACCTGCCAAAATTTGGCCACGAACGATTTTGGCTTCTATGTCGAACAGCATGTTGTCCACGGCCACGCCGTCAAACGCCACGCCCTGCTCGGTCAAACCGGCCTTGGTCAGCGCGGTCACTTCGCGGGTAGCCTGGGTGCGGGCTTGCTTGTTGCGCAACTGGTAGGCGGCAGCCATTTTGTCGGCAGCCAAAACGCCTACTTTGGCAATCAAAGGCTCGTCTTTGGCGGGGGCTTTCCAGTCCCACATGGGCTTGCCTGCGTCACGCACCAGGTCGTGAATGGCGGCAACCGCCTGGTTACCCGCGTTGTGGCCAAACACAATACCGCCCAGCATGATGTCTTCAGACAACTGCTTGGCTTCAGATTCCACCATCAACACGGCGGCTTCGGTGCCTGCCACGATCAAGTCCATCTGGCTGTTGGCCAGCTCGGCATTGCTGGGGTTGAGCACGTATTCGCCGTTCACATAGCCCACGCGCGCCGCGCCAATGGGGCCGCTGAACGGAATGCCGCTGATAGCCAGCGCGGCAGACGTAGCGATGAGGGCAGGAATGTCGCCTTCGACTTCAGGGTTGAGCGACAGGGTGTGGATAACCACCTGCACTTCGTTGAAAAAACCTTCGGGGAACAGCGGGCGAATCGGGCGGTCGATCAAACGGCTGGTCAGGGTTTCAAATTCGCTGGGCTTGGCTTCGCGCTTGAAAAAGCTGCCGGGAATCTTGCCTGCAGCGTAAGTTTTTTCGATGTAATCGACCGTGAGCGGGAAGAAGTCTTGCCCAGCTTTGGCGGTTTTAGAACCGACCACGGTGGCCAGCACCACGGTGCCGTCCATGTCCAGCTTGACCGCACCGCCTGCCTGGCGCGCGACTTCACCCGTTTCCATGGTGACGGTGTGCTTGCCCCATTGGAAGGTCTTGGTAACTTTGTTAAAAATGCTCATGGTGACTCCTGTTTACTATTAATTTAATAGCTGCTCGCGCAATATCTACGCTGGCTAGTGGCTATTTTTACTGTCAAAAGGTGCAAACTCTGCACCTGGGGAGTCGAAGGGGGAAAATCGGGGCACGATGCCATTCCAAAGAGACTGACAACCCTTCAACGGGGTTTCAGTTAGCATCAATTTCTTTGGAATGACACAGCTTAGTGCTCTGATTTGCCTGCTCCGCAGTAAAAAACGCCTGAGCTAGTGAACTAACTCAGGCGCTTTCATTCAAGTCAGGTTCAAAACCGGCAATTACTTGCGCAGGCCCAGTTTCTGGATCAAGGCGGTGTAACGCGTAGCGTCTTTGTGTTTGAGGTAAGTCAACAGGCTTTTACGCGAGTTCACCATACGCAGCAAGCCGCGACGACCGTGGTGGTCTTTGGCATGCTCTTTAAAGTGGGGAGCCAGCTCGTTGATACGGGCTGTCAGCAGTGCAACTTGCACCTCTGGGCTACCTGTATCGCCTGGCTTGCGGGCATTGTCTTTCACGACGGCCGCTGTGGTTGCTGTCAACATAATGGTTCCTTGAAACTCGATGGTTTATCAACTTGCGGCACAGGTGAACGCCCCGTGCCGTGCTTGGGTCTTCGAAAGACCGAAATCTTGCGAAGCCTTTGATTATAGCCTGAGGTGGGGTTCTTGGGCCTGGATCGTTATCCAACCCAGCCAGCAGTGTGCTTTTACTATGAATTCAATAGCTGCTCACGCATATTCCACGCTGACAAGATCCGTATTTGACAGGTAAAAAAGCGCTACCCACCCATCACGCATTTAGGTTGCAATTACAAGCACTTGCGCCTGTCGCGCATCTGCGCAAAAACAAAAAAAGCGAACGAAAGGCTTGCCGGGTTTTATGCCTTGACCATATCTGGTAATATTTACAGTATGTCGGTTGCAAAACCAGTGTGCGAGCCACTTTGCTCGTTTGTTCAATTCAATATACACCGCAGCCGCCAGATTATGTTGGAGCGTCTGCGGTAGATATTACGTTACGCCCTTTGGGAATATTCCTCAATGATTCAAGGAGAGTTTTGCTATGACCGAAGAAGAAATCGTCAATATCGACAAGCCTGCTGAAGAAGTTGACGACGCTTATAGCGATGATGATCTATTTAAAATTTCCTCATGGGGAGCGGATCTGTCGTTTCGAGAGCTAATCGCGAGGTATGACGACAACGAGCTAGTTAAGCCTGAACTTCAACGGCACTACGTATGGGATCGTGTTGAGGCATCCAGATTTATTGATTCTGTCCTATTGGGGTTGCCAGTCCCAAGTATCTTTCTTGCAAAGACAAAAGATGAAAAGCTTTTGATCATTGATGGTTATCAACGACTGATGACGGTCAGGGATTTTGTAAAAGGAGTTTTCTCTGACGACAATTCTCAGTTTTCTCTATCCAATAGCAAGCGAATACATGAGCGTTGGCGTGGGAAAAATTTTGCCCAACTCGGCGAGGAAGAAAAAAGAAAGATACGAAACACCACGATTCACGCAATCATATTCATGCAACAGCACCCATCGCCTGGCGATACTAGCCTGTATCAAATTTTTGAGCGCATAAATACAAGCGGCCGCTCCTTGCTGCCGCAAGAAATTCGCAATTGCGTTTATCAAGGCACATTGAACTCCCTTTTGTTCGAACTAAATACCAACAATAAATGGCGACACTTGTGGGGCGAAGAAAGGCGCGACAGTCGTATGCGAGATTTAGAGCTAATTCTTAGATTTTTTGCACTATCCGATGTATTTATTCTTGAATCAGAAAAAGCCCCATACAACATATCTCTGAAGAAATATCTCAACAACTTCATGGGGGAGCACAACAGCGACGCTGAGATAAAAATCCTTAGGGAAAAATTTGAACGAACTATTGAATTTATTTACGAAAATTTTGGGTCTAGCGCCTATCACAATATCTCGCCTAGCGATCCAACCAAGCTATTAGCAAACTTGAGCTCTACCGTATTTGACGCGATTATGATTTCGTCGTGGAAATTGATTCAGGATGGCGCTCCTCGCGTAACTCCTGATGAATATCGGGCACGTAAAATCAAGGCCCTCCAAAATCCTGAGTATCAGAAAATACTGTCGCAAGAAACAATGCGTAGCGCGAATATCAGAAAACGTGCTAACGATATGTATGCTGCTCTCAATGGGGCAGCCTGATGAACAATCATGATGTTGAGACTCTTCTATCTGAGTGCGACGGTGAGCTAACAACTATTACTGCGCTTCTCACGGGTATTGGCGATGCCGCAACGCCTACCCCATATATCAAAAAATACGCTGTAATCCGTGCTACCGGGAGTATCGAGAGCGCCTTTAAGCAAATCATTGCGGATCGGGTTGATCGTGATAGTCATGCTCAACTCAAGACCTTCATCGCGAAAAAGATTAGAAACTCAAGCTGTAACCCGAAGCTAGACATGATCCAAAGCATGTTGAGTGAATTCGACGAAAAATGGAGGTCAAGATTCGACGAAAAGATGGCTTTGTCTGACCAGCCTTCGCTGAAAGGTGCGCTCACAGAATTGGTCAAGGCTCGAAACAGTTTTGCGCACGGCGGAGCTATTGAACTGCCAATAGAAAGAACTGTAGAGTGCTTTAAACTCGCCTGTACGGTACTTCACATATTAGACGATACAGTCCACGGAACTTACGATTAAGTGGCATGACCATCATTCAAACCGTACAGGCACGATAAAGCCGCGCCAGCAGGTTAATCTAGAAGTTAAATATCATGAACACCGTTAACGCTAGATTAGTACAGTATTGGATTGTTCCAGTAGAGCGGAAAGGCGTTGGATCTAGGTTACTCCAGTCAGCAAGTTTAGTCTTGCTGGCCTGAAAGAGTGAATTTGTTACCATCTACAACACTTAGGAGTCAAGAATATGCAGACCACTGATCTCATTGCCCTGCCACTACCCCAACGCTTGCAAGCGATGGAATTGTTGTGGAGTTCTTTAACACTCGACGCTAAGCAGCAAGATATTGCGCCCGATTGGCATAAAAAAATCGTCCTAGCACGCGCCAAAGAACTTCGCGCTGGTGTAACCTCCGTGCATAGCCTGGAAAACTCTAAACTGCGAATTCAAAAGCGCATTCAGCATGCAAAGCGTTAGGCTGTGGCTACCGGTTTTAGCATCGACCTGACAGCTCAGGCCGAAGACGATTTACTCAATGGCTATTGGTTTTACGAAGCGCAGCAAGCAGACTTGGGCAACTACTTTCTCGACAGCCTGTATGGTGACATCCACAGCTTGACGGTGTTTGCCGGTATTCACGCCAAGGCATACCCCGGCATCTACCGCACACTGTCTGTACGGTTTCCGTTTGCAATTTACTATGTGGTTGCCAGCAATACAGCCACAGTATTAGCAATTCTCGACACCCGGCAAAACCCCAAAACAATTCAAGCCAGACTCACTGGCTAAACATCATCCCTAACCCGCAATCTCAAACACCTGGCGCAAATAGGCCAGGTACTTCTCGTCGTCGCACATGTTCTTGGACGGTGTGTCGCTGAGCTTGGCTACGGGTTGGCCGTTGCAGCGGGTGAGTTTGATGACGATTTGTAGGGGGACGTGGGCGGGGGGGTCGCCCAGGTCGTTGGTCAAATTGGTGCCTATGCCAAAAGCCAGGTTGCAGCGGCCCCGAAAGCGCTGGTACAGCTCGATGGTGCGCGGCACGGTGAGGCCGTCGCTAAAAATCAGCACCTTGCTTTTGGGGTCTACGCGGTTGTTTTGGTAATGCGCAATCAGGCGTTCGCCCCAGGCGAATGGGTCGCCGCTGTCGTGGCGGGCACCGTCAAACAGCTTGCAAAAATACATGTCAAAGTCGCGCAAAAAGGCGCTCATGCCGTACACGTCTGACAGGGCTATGCCCAGGTCGCCCCGGTATTCTTTGGCCCAGCTTTCAAAGGCAAAAATCTGGCTGTCGCGCAGGCGCGGGCCCAGTGCCTGCGCCGCTTGCAGGTATTCGTGCGCCATGGTGCCCAAGGGCGTTAAGCCCAGTTGCTGGGCAAACAGCACATTGCTGGTGCCTGCAAACTGGCCGGTGGCCGTAGTGCCCAGCTTAGCGATGAGCACTTGCAGCACTTCTTGGTGCCAGGCTTTAGAAAAGCGGCGGCGGGTGCCGTAGTCGGCAATTTTCAGCTCGGCCAAACCGTCGCCGTGTAGCAGGGCAATTTTGTCGTTCAGGCGTTGGCGGCCCGCGTCTAGTTGCGGCGTTGTGCACGTGTTGCGAAAGTACACCTCGTTCACAATGGCCAGCACCGGTATCTCAAACAAAATGGTGTGCAACCACGGGCCTTGAATGCAGATGTCCAGCTCGCCATTGGGCAAAGCCGTAACGCTGATGTATTTTTCGTTCAGCTTAAACAGGCCTAAAAAGTCCACAAAGTCGCTTTTGATGAAGCGCATGGAGCGCAGATACGCCAGCTCGTCGTCTTTAAACTGCAGCGTGCACAGGGCACGAATCTCGTTGTTGATTTCATCTACAAAGGGTGCCAGATTGACACCCGGGTTGCGGCATTTGAACTTGTATTCGACCTGCGCACCCGGAAACTGGTGCAGCACGACCTGCATCATGGTGAATTTATACAGGTCGGTGTCGAGCAGACTGGTGATGATCATGGATTGCGCACGTGTTGCAGGCTTGTGTCATCCTACCAGAGCCCAGGTTGAGTTTATGGCCTGGTTTGCAACCAAGGTGCACAGCGGCTCACCAAAAGCAGATGCGGCAAGGTAGCGGCGGCTAGCATGACTATGAGCCAGTGCAAGACTTTGGTTTGCAGGATGTCTACGCTTTGCAGTACAGGTAGCAAATACCACCCAAGCAGAAACATCAACAACGCAGTAGCCACCACAGTCACCCACAGCAGGGGCTGGGCCAAGGCGCGTTTGCCAGTAGCAGTTTGTGTGCGCAACACACGCAGTACGTGCGAAGCGCTGTGGTACACGCCAAAATACAGTGCAAAAGTAGTGAGAGGGGACAGCAGTGCATTGAGCACAGCGACTGCCGCTACTTCTACCGCAGCCGCCATAGCGCCTGGTAATTGGCCGCGCCACATCAGCAGCAACTGCACCAGGCTAAATGCCAGCCAGGCCCAGGCCAAGCCTTGCCAAACTAGCCATACCAGCGGCGCATCACTGCCAAACAACTGGCCGAGCAAGGCATGCATTGCAACAGGTGACAGCAGTACAGGCAACATGACGCTAGCGCCGCCTACCGTCAGACGCGCAGCCCATTTACGCGAAGGCCAGCGACCATAGGGCTCACCAAAATGCCAGATGGACATGGCGAGCAAAGCCAGTAATGCAAGCGTTAGTGATTGCGACAGCACCGCACCAACCGCTACAACAGTAAACAGGTACAAGAACATCGTTTTAAAAAGCAGTGCACTGCCCTTTTGTGAGGGACTGAATTCGCGCAGCAGCAGCAGTGCGTCCAGCGCACCGTGGAACATGCCTATGCTAAGCGCCAGAGCAACAAACAGCCACCAGCCCATATTGCTCAAGCGCTGGTCTGCATAGGCCAGCACCGCCAGGGCCATGGCGCAAGCTAGCGCCAACAGCATGCTGTGCGGGCTAGTTGGTAACTTGTTTTGCATGGCTTATGGTTTGCGTATTTGGCGCAGTGCAGCGGCGATGAAGGGGCTTTTGGGTAGCGCTTGTGCTACTGCAATGCGTTGCAACAGGGTAGCCTTGCCAGTTAAAAATGCTACCAACGTTACAGCATCTACGTTTTCAAACATTTGCAAGAAGTATTCGGGTGCTCTACTCCAGTCACTTTGTAATACATCCAGAAAGACGCGATCCATCCAGTCGTCTGGTACAGACCTTACAAACTGAGGTGGCTGCCAACTTTGTAGCGGGCTGTTTTGGATGGTTTGCGCCAAAGACTGGGCGATGCGCTGTGTATGCTGCAAGATGTCGATAAACGCATAGCCCGTAGAGGGCCGCAATGCGCCTGCACTGCTGCCGATGGGCAACACACGCTGGCCGCGCAACTGCGGTTTAGTCTGCAAAGGCAGCACACCTTTCTCGCGGTAAGTCACTTCAAATGGGTGACTACCCAAGGTGTTTTGCAGATATTGCTGTAGCTCTGCCTCGTAATCAGGCTTGTGGCTTGCAGGGCATACCCAGGTTGTTTCTATCAGGGCGTTGCGTGTGCTGTAGGGCAGCACATACAAAAAATGCAGCCCCAACGCACTGGGTTCAAAACGCATCAACTCCACCGTGCTGGCGTCAAACGCGTCATGCTGCGTGTGCACTTCCCAGCCAGCAAATTGCTGCACCAAACCGTCATAGTTAAACGATGTGGCTGGCCGTGTGTCGCACACCCATGCTGCAGTGATTATTTCGCCAGCAGAAGTACGAACGGTGGGCAATGCGCCTTCTTGCACTTGGTCCACAGCAACTGCAAAGCGTAGCTCGATATGCTGACACGCGCGCACCTTGTGCAGTGCCTCTTGGTAAAACGCATCAGCGTCCAGCGTGCAATAGCTAATCGTATTGCTACGGTGTGTGGCAAGACGCGTGCCCAGCCCCACGCGCCAAGCGTTCCAGCAGGTGCGTTCCAGGTGGGCGTAGGCGTGCGCAGGTTCTGCGCCAGGCCGCCAATAGCTCCAGGTGCGGTCGCGCACATAGTCTGTACGCGCTTCTAGCACCAGTACGCGCAGTTTTGCAAATACGGGCTCGGACAGTTGTGCAGCCAGCGCCAAACCACTCAGGCCGCCGCCTACGATCACCATGTCCCAGACGGCAGACATGGCTCAGCCGGGAAAACCGGGAGTGCCTTGCAGGTGGCGCAGGTCAACCTGCATCACGTCGCGCGGGGCAACTTGTGACAAAGTTGCTGCGCCAAGGTAGCATCGGGCGATGAGAGTGGATTTTTCCAAGCGACTGAGCGACGTGCGCGCTTGCCAGTAGCGTGCAGGACCCTGGCGCAGTATCTTGTGGCCAATGCCACGGTACAAGACAGCTGCAATGCGAATGGCGCGCCGATTGTGCGGCGGAATCAGCGCCAACCCAGCGCCTGCATAGGCATAAAAATCTTCAGCCAGTTGCAGTATGTTTTTGATAGCAGAGAACGCATATTCGGCGCTGGCATTACGGCGAAAATCATGTACAACATTCAAATTCACACCCCATTTTTCTGGCAGGTAGCAGCGGCCACGCGCTGCGTCTTCCAGGACGTCGCGTGCGATATTGGTCAGTTGCATGGCTACACCCAATGCCAAGGCGCTGGCTTCTGCCTCGACGGGTGCACCCAGAATCGGCCGCATCATCTGGCCCACTGTGCCTGCAACACCGTAGGCAAAATGTAGCAAATCTTCTGTAGTTTGTATTTGGCGCGGGCCGGCATCAGCCAGCAAACTGTCCATAAAGTGGTGCGATACAGCTGGGTTGACGCCGTGCCTGCGCATGAGCTGACCGACCGTGGCCGCTAGCGATGGATTTTTCGCGCCCAGGAATGGTGTCCACAGTTCTCCTCGCATTACTTGCAACTGCGCCATGCGCTGCGAGAAAGCGCCCATGCTATCTTCATCAGCCAAATCATCGGCCAAGCGCGCAAAGGCATACAGGTGTGCAGCATCGCGGCGCACGTCAGCAGACAAAAACCGTGCTGCCCAAGAGAAAGACTTGGCATGCTCGTCCATCACGGCCTGTGGGTCCAACTGGGCTGCCTGCAGGGTGCTCAGGTGCAAGGCACTCACTGCACAGCCCCAAACATGAGCCGCTCCATCACCTTGGCCGATGTCACCACACCCGGCACGCCCGCGCCAGGGTGGGTGCCTGCACCCGTGAAATACAGGTTGGCAAGGTCAGGCGAACGGTTGGGAAAGCGAAAGCCTGCGGACTGCATGAGTGTGGGAGTGATGGAAAAACCAGAACCCCATGGAGACATGAGCTCTTGAGAAAAATACTGCGGCGTCACGTGTGACTCATCCACGATGCATTGGTCTAAACCCGGCAGAATGCGCTCTTGCAAACACGCAAGCAAACTGGCTTTGAAAGTCCCTGCAACGCTGGCCCAGTCAATATCAGCCCTCAAGTTGGGTACAGGTACCAAAGCGTAAAAACTATCATGGCCCACCGGAGCGCAGGCTGGGTCTGTCGCGCTGGGGCGGTGCAGGTAAATACTCAGGTCGTCTGGCAGTTCGCGGGCATTGAATATTTTGTGTAACACCTCTTTGTAGGTCTTGCCAAACAAAATGGTGTGGTGTGGCACATCAAGGTATTGTTTGTTGGTGCTGAAGTACCAGACAAAAAGACCCATGGAATATTGCTTGCGTAGTGTAATGTCTGCCTTGCGGTAGGGTGCTGGCAGCAATTGGCTTAGCACATGGCCAGGGTCTGCATTACAGACTACGGTATTGGCGTGTAATTGCCTGCCATTGCGCAAAGTCACGCCTTGGGCCAGACCATCTTTAACGTCAATAGCCGCCACTTCTGCATTCCACACAAATTGCACTCCGTGGCGCGTGCCCAATGCCACCAGCGCGTCCACCAACCGCGCCATGCCACCGCGTACAAACCACACCCCCCACTTGCGTTCCAGATAGTGAATAAGGCTGTAGATACTGGTGGTGTCAAACGGGTTGCCACCCACCAAGAGCGGCTGGATGCTGAAGGCGCGGCGAATGCGGTCGTCTTTGAAAAAGCGCGCAGTCAAGTCATAGACCGACCTGTCTGCGCGCAGCCGCATCATGGCGGGCAAGGTTTTTGCCATAGAAACCCAACCCAAAAAAGCCTGTGTACCTAGCTCTTCATAGCCTTTTTCAAACAGCTTTTCTGAATATGCAAGATAAGCTGGGTAAGACTGCGCATCTGCCACGCTGAAGCGGGCAATTTCTGCCTGAATTTGCTCCGTTGTGCCACCATAGTTGAACTGCGTGCCATCGGCAAAACGCATTTGGTACCAGGGCGTTACGGGCAACAAATCCACATGGTCTGCCAGTTTCTCGCCAAACAAGGCAAACAACTCTTCAAACAAGATCGGTGCTGTGAGCACCGTTGGGCCAGCATCGTAACGAAAGTGCAGACCGTGGGTTTGACGTGCAAATTCCACCGCACGGCCACCTGGACCAGCCAAGCGGTCTACCACAGTGGTGCGCACACCACGTGCCGCCAGGCGAAGTGCACTAGCCAGACCACCAAACCCACCGCCCACCACAATGGCTGTGTTACTTGCAGGTGAAACGCCATTGAGCTGGCTAGTGTGAGGGGCAAGATCTGTATTCAATCGATTAATTATCGCTTATCAAGACATCAAATTTTGTTCGAATAATCGCGTGCGAAGGCGGTACGCGGAATCAGTGAAAAGCGCCCCTGCGTCATTGGGCAAACGCTTCAGCTGCACGCAAGGCATTGGGCAAGTAGTCGTCGTAGCCTGAGTCCAAGAGCACCAGCTCAATCGGCAAACTCAGCAAAGCGCCAGACAGCATTAAATCCCTGGTACAAATAGCCGCGTTCACTCCAAAATGAAACCAAACCGCTTTTTGACCGCGCCGCAATGCATCGCCGTTTTGAACATCGTCATGCACCAAAGAAGCGTCATGCAGTAGCTCTACAGTTGTTGCAATGGTCACCGCATTTGCAACGCTCAATCGCATCGCAGGCCCCGCCTGAAGCGCTATCCTGGCTCATATCCTTTGCCCCCCAGCATTCAGGTGGTACGCAGCTGCATCTACGGCACCCGCCAGTTTTTTGGCAATTCGTGATGTGTTGACACCAATAGACTCAATCATCCTGGTCTTAACAACATCCAACAGTTGCTCGACTGAATCGAATCCCCCCGTTTGCCGGGTTAAGAGTTGAGATTGCATATCAAAACAGCGTTAAATATCAACAGCAAAACTCGGAACATTCTAGCCAAGCACACACACAGTCTTGGCTTTTTTGCCAAGACTATGCGAAAGTGAGTTTTCTGCTTATTTCCTGGCGCTTTCAGACTCGCTGACTGCTACTTGCCAAATAATCAAGCCGAACGCAATTTTGTTCAGCACATCAGCCAGGTTGTAAATAATATTGAGTGCGTTCATGCTGCTGGCTGGACTGGCACCGGTGAGGTAACCAAAGAAATAGCCAATGGGATAAATGGCCCAGCCAATGGTAACGATCCAACGCATGGTGTTAAAGGCAGACTGCACCGATGGCGGCGCACTTTGCGCATTAATTTTGCTGGCTTCGCCCATGAAGATTTCATAGAGTATGAATATCCAGCCGGCCATACCAATAATAAAGGCTGGCCACACGGATAGGTAACCCGCTTCCCCAACATAGCCCCCCACCAGCATCACCAAAGTACCAATCATCAGTCGCCAAAATACGCCTTTGGGCACGCTGGCAATGGCAGACAGTATCAAATAAAACTCGATCATCAGCAGCGGCACGGTGATCAACCAGTCAATGTATCGAAAGACTGTGGGGGTTGACCCTGTCGAGATCCAAACTTCTCGCATATAGAAGTAGTGCACAGCGGCAATAAGTGTGACCAAACCAGAAACAGTCAGCGATGTCTTCCATTTAGCCGACACCCTGTCACGCTCCAAAAAGAAAAACACGGTGGAAGCGACGAGCGCCATGGAAATGAGCCAGAAACTAATTCCGACAAAATCATCTGGTTTCAAGACGGAACCAGTTGCAGCCAATGCCTGGCCGCCAGAAAACAGTAGCGATGAAGCTATTCCTGCAATTGCTGTCGTTTTAGACTTTTTAGAAAAGAACATCATGCGTGTCTCCTTTTGAAAATGCATGACCGGTTAACACTGAAGAGCCTTGCGACCCTTCACCAATCATGATTTCAGTGATCTCGCTTTAGACGAGTCCAGACTAATCATGAACGCACAGTATAATTTTTACCTTACAGGTGCATACTAGTACTAACTCTAATATATTTATTTTTAGAGGTAATAAAAAAGACCACCAAGACTGCGCTTTTTTATGAAAACACAGTTCAGATGGCCATGGCAATAGAAAGCTTTGAGGAAACTTACACCATCCGACCCGCCACTAAAGCAATGCGCCTGTCCGCCCTGTCGGCCAAAATGTGATTTTGCTCCGCTATCAGCATGGGCATGCCCTGTTTTTTGAGGTCTAGCAACGCATTCGTCATGTGCTCTACCAGCACGGGGGCGATGCCTTCGCAGGGCTCGTCCAGCAGCAGCAGGCTGGGGCCGGTCATCAGGGTGCGGGCTATGGACAGCATTTGCTGTTCGCCGCCGCTCATATGGGCTGCCGGGCGGTTGAGCATGGTTTTGAGGGCGGGAAACAGGTC
Source organism: Polaromonas sp. (assembly GCA_043774625.1). Classification (GTDB taxonomy): domain Bacteria; phylum Pseudomonadota; class Gammaproteobacteria; order Burkholderiales; family Burkholderiaceae_C; genus JAAFIP01. Next base: position 95,382 of record JAYVTG010000119.1, read on the forward strand.
TAGCGCCCGTTGTTCGCGTGCAGCTTGCTCTGCCTTGGGTGCGCTGCAGGCGATGCGCAGGTTCTCGCGCACCGAAAGCGCGCTGAACAGGCGGCGGTCTTCGGGCACATAACCCAACCCGAGGCGGGCGCGCTGGTGGCTGGGCAGGTTGATGTTTTGGTCTTGCAAGATGGTTGTTTTACTATCTTTTTGGTAGCTGCTTGCGCATATACTGCGCGGGCCTATGCCCATAATGGCTTGTAAAAGCGTTGACTTGCCAGCGCCGTTTAAACCTTGCAGCACCACCAGCTCACCCGCGTGTACTTCGCAAGACACGTCAAACAAGGCTTGTGCCTGGCCGTACCAGGCGCACAGGTGCTGGACTTTAAGCATGGGCGTGCCCCAAATACCGGCGCCGCACGGTTTCGTTGGTGGCTATCTCGTCAGGCGTGCCCTGCGCGGCAATCTGGCCGTCGATCAACACCAGCACGCGGTCGGCCACGCCAAAAACGGCGTCCATATTGTGTTCGGTGTACAAAATGGCCAGGTTTTGGTCGGGGGCGGTGAGTGATTTGACGAGCAACATCAAATCATGGCGCTCCTCTTCGGCCAAACCGGCTGTAGGTTCGTCCAGTAGCAGCAGGCGCGGCTGGCCTGCCAGGGCTATGCCCAGCTCTAGCCGCTTTTTTAAACCATAGGGCAAGACCAGCGCTTGCGTGTGCGCAAATGGCTGCAAACCCAGTGCAGCCAGCAAGGCCTGCGCAGCGTCTACGCCCTGGTTTTTAAGTGGTAAAAACCCCGATTGCCAGCGTGGAATATGCGCGGCTAGCTGCACATTTTGTAGCACGGTCAAGGCTTCAAATACCTGCGCAACCTGAAATGTGCGGCCTATGCCGCGCTTGCTTAAAGCGGCGGCGCTGTGCCCGGTGATGTCTTGCAAGCTGCCATGGCGAGCGTCGGCAAGCGAGCCGTTTTTGTCATCTGCAGGCCCGCTCTCGCCCCATTCCACGCTTCCAGCGTCTGGCCTATGCTGCCCGGCCAGCGTGGCAAAGCAGGTGGACTTGCCTGCGCCGTTGGGGCCAATCAGCGCGACGCATTCGCCACTTTTAACGCTAAAGCTCACGCCGCCCAGCGCACGCACTCCACCAAAGTGTTTTTTCAGGCCGGTGACTTGCAGCGTGTAGTGGGGGTTGTTCATGTCGCTGCCTTTGGGGGCCGAAGCTTCTTGGCCTTTGTAAAGCGAGCCAGCACACCGCCCAGGCCCGAGGGCGCCAGCACCATCAGCAGCATGACCAGCAAGCCCAGCGCGCCGCGCCAATAGTCAAAACTGCGGCCCAGCTCGGCCTGCACCAGGGTGAGCAAGGTGCTACCCACCAAGGCTCCCCACACCCAGTGCACGCCCCCCATCAACACCACCAACAGCGCGTCTACCGACGTGCCCACGCTGGCCGCCGATGGGAAAACCGCGCCCTTGTGCGCTGCAAACAGCCCACCCGCCAGCCCTGCCAGCACGGCGCTTTCTACAAAAATGCGGTATTTGAGCCAGGCCACCTGCAGCCCGCTGGCAGCCGCCCGCGCTGGCGCGTCGCGCGCGGCTTGCAGTGCCGCGCCAAAGCGGGTTTGGCTGGTGTAGTGCAAGGCGGCAACCGACAGCAGCGTTAACAACACCAGCAATGCGTAGAACAGGCCGCGCGTGTCGCCAGTGACCAGTTGCAGGCCAATAATGCCGTTGTCGCCCCCGGCCAGCGCCACCCACTGCGTGGCCGTAGCCCACACCACCTGGGCCAGTGCCAAACTGAGCATGGCCAGATACACGCCGCCAGAACGCACCACCGCCGCGCCAAACAGCGCAGCCACCACACCCGCCGCCGCGCAACCCGCCGCCAGCGCCCCCGGCAGCGCCCAACCCCACACCGTATGGCTAAGCGCAGCGCCATAAGCACCCAACGCAAAAAACGCCGCATGCCCAAAACTGACCAAACCACCCAGGCCCATCATGGCCTGCAAGCTGATGCCAAAGATAGCCAAAATGAGCGCATCTGCCGCCAGTGCGCGCCAATAATCGCCTGCTAGCCATAGGGCAACGGCTGCACCAATTGCTATTAAATAGATAGCTGCTTGCGCACATCCGGCGCTGGTTACAACGAATTTTTGTGCTACTTCATGCGGTCCAGCGTCCAGCGCAGACCCCAGCAGCCCGCGCGGGCGCAGCGCCAACACCACGGCCATGGTGACAAAGACCAAAACCAAAGTAGCCTGGGGCAGCAGCGCCACGCCAAACGAATGCACCATGCCAAACAGCAGTGCCGCCAAAAACGCGCCACCAATGCTGCCCAGCCCGCCGGTGACCACCACCACAAAGGTTTCTACCACCACGTTTACGTCCATCTGCAAGTTGGCAGGCTCGCTGGGCAAACGCAGCGCCCCCCCCAGCCCGGCAAGCGTGCACCCCAGCACTACGGCACCCAGCACCAGGGGCTGTGGGTTGATACCTAGAGCGCCCAGCATTTCACGGTCTAGCGTGGCGGCGCGCAGGCGTTGGCCAAAGCTGGTTTTGGTCAGCAGCAGGTGTAAGCCCAGCCACACCAGTGGGCCCAGCACGATGGTGACAATGTGCCAGGTAGGAAAAAACTCGCCCAGCCATTCCACAGAACCCTTGAGGCCCGGAAAGCGCGGTGCAAACACTTCGTTCGGCCCCAAAGCCCACAGCATCGCGTCGTGCATAAAAAGCGTAAGGCCAAAGGTGGCGACCAATGCATACAGTTCAGGCGCACCCACCATGCGGCGTAGCAGCACAAATTCGGCCACAGCCCCCGCCAACGCTGCGCAGGCAGCTCCTAACACTATAGCGAATGTATAACCCCAAGCAGTGTCTGCCAAAGCGGGAAACCAGTCGGTCACGATGTGCGCCGACAGCAGCGCGCCCAGCATGTAAAAGCTGCCATGCGCCAGATTCACCACACCCATGATGCCGAAGATCAGTGTCAGCCCGGCAGCCAGCATGAACAGCAGCAACCCGTACTGCACGCTGTTAAGCAGCTGGATCAGAAATTGCGGTAAATCCATAAAAATGCAGTCTTTTACGGCAGCCAGGAGCCATTAAACCGACTTTCCCGGGCCGCATGCGCAGCGGCCCCCCAGGGGAACTGGGACCCACACGAAATAAGCGACCGTAGGGGCTTCATGTACGTTTGGTGACAAGCAGGGCCACACCCATCGCCGTGAACAAACCGCCGCACACCCGGTTTATCCAGCGCATTGGCCCGCTTTGGCGCAGCAGCGGTGCGATCCGCGACACGCCGAAGGCACAAGCTGTCAGAACCAACAGTTCAAACGCCATGAAGGTTGACGCAAGGATGGCAAATTGCGGTACAAAGGCTTGCGCCGGGTCAAGAAACTGTGGAAAAAACGCTGCAAAAAAAAGCAGCGCCTTGGGATTGCTGGCACCCACAAAAAAGCCCCGTATATAACCTGCGCGGCCTGTTTGGGCCGTTGTCTCAGCGCCTGATTCGCTGGTTGGTAAAGTTCCCTGACTGCGGAATGTTTTGATGCCCAGCGCAACCAGATAACTTGCCCCAAGCAACTTGGCAATGGCAAACCCCACGTCAGACGCAGCCAGCAACGCCCCCAAACCCAATGCTGACAGCAGCATCACGCCCAGCACGGCTGTCACGCTCCGAATTGCAGACAACATAGCTTTGCGCGGCCCATGGTCGATGGCAGTGGCAATGCACATCAGCATGGTCGGGCCAGGGGACAGTACGAGCAGGGCGACTGCGGCGAGGTAGAGCAGGTAGGTGGTGAGGGTCATGAAAAAAAAGCTCTGGTGTGTTGTTCCCTCCCCCGCTGGGGGAGGAAAGTTTTAAATTCCCTCCCCCGCTGGTGGAGGAAAGTTTTAAATTCCCTCCCCCGCTGGCGGAGGGCTAAGGTGGGGGCAAGCGCTGAATCAAGCTTGACATTGCGCGTGCCCCCATCCCAACCTTCCCTCAGATGGGGAAGGAGTAAAACCAATCAGGCCATCTTGCACCCAGCACCTGAATCAGCCAGCGCTTTTGCCGCCACACCCAGCACTTTGTTTTCTTTGTTTTCCACCTGGCGCACATAAATATCCTGAATCGGGTTGTGTGACGCGCTCATGGTCCACTTGCCGCGCGGGCTGTCAATCACAGCACCTTCCATCGACTTGTAAAGCGCGGCCTTGTTGGCAAAGTCGCCCTTGACCGCATTGGCACCTTGGAGCAGCAGCAAGCCAGTGTCATAACCCTGAACCGCATACACGTCGGGCTGGGCCTTGAATGTTTTGGCAAAGTCAAGCCGGAATTTTTTGTTGCGCGGTGTGTCCAGCGAATCGCTGTAATGCATGGTGGTGATGATGCCGTCGGCCGCGGGTCCAGCAGCGTCCAGCACACCCTCGGTTAAAAAGCCCGAGCCGTACAGCGGAATTTTGCCTTTCAGGCCTGCGGCTGCGTAGTCGCGAATGAATTTTGCTGCACCGCCGCCGGCCCAGAAGCAGGCCACCGCATCTGGCTTGAGCGCGGCGATTTCAGTCAGCAGAGCCTGAAACTCAACCTGCGGAAACGGAAGACCCAGCTCCTTGATGATGGTGCCGCCCGCAGCTGTGTATCCTTCTTTGAAGCCTTCAAAAGCCTCGTCGCCAGCGGCGTACTTCCAGGTGATCCACACCGCTTTTTTGTGGCCCTTGTCGACCATGACCTTGCCCAGCGCCCTGGTTGGCTGCGAATTGGCAAAACTGGTGCGAAACACATTGGGCGCGCAAAGACCGCGCGTGGCAGCATGCACGCCGGCGTTCGGGATCAAACTCAGCACGCCTGTATCACGCGCCACTTTTTGAATGCCCATCTGCACGCCTGAATGCACGGTGCCCACAATCACATCGACCTTGTCGCGCTGCACCAGCTTGTTGGCGTTTTCAATGCCTTTGGATGGGTCTGACTCGTCATCGACCTTGAAGTATTCAATCTCGCGTCCACCGAGCTTGCCACCCTGCTCATTGATGGCCATGCGAAAACCGTTTTCAATTGCCACGCCCAGATGTGCAAACGTCCCTGTGTAGGGCAGCATGAAGCCCACGCGGATTTTGGCGCCTTGCGCATGTGCCGTTGAGGAAAGCAAAAGTCCTGATGAGGCAGCCCCAAAAACGGCAGCACTTTGAGTCAGGATATGGCGGCGTGTTGACATAAAAAATT
>JAYVTG010000120.1:0-2575 GCA_043774625.1 Polaromonas sp.
TTGCAACCGCAGGCCATCGGTGGAAATCACGGCGACATGCTGGGGCCTGGCAATCAGCACCACGTCATGCCCAGTCCGGGCCAGCATGCCGCCGTAGTAGCAGCCCACCGCGCCTGCGCCCATCACGGCAATTTTCAAAGTTTGAGTCATGCATGCATCTTAAAGTCGCGCTTGCAGCACCACACCAGCCACCATATCAGCCGTGATGGCCGACAGCGTCCAGCCCAGATGGCCGTGCCCTGTGTTGTAAAACACATTGGCAGCACGGCCCCGGCCAACGCGCGGCATCATGTTGGGCATCATGGGGCGCAAGCCCGCCCAGGGCACCACAGAGCGTGTGTCGATGTTGGGAAAGCACTGCGCCACCCAATTGATCAACGGCCGAATGCGGTCAGCACGAATGTCGTAGTCCACACCGTTGAACTCGGCCGTGCCCGCGACCCGAAAGCGGTTAACACCCAAACGGCTGGTGACCAGCTTGGTTTCGTCGTCCAGCAAGCTCACGTTGGGCGCACCCGCCTGGCTTTGCTCGTCGTTCAGGTTGACGGTGATGGAGTAGCCCTTGACGGGGTAGATGTTGACGCGGTCGCCCAGTTGTGCGGCAAAACCTCGGCTGGCGACGCCGGCGCACACGACCATGCCGTCAAAGGTATGCACGCTGTTGGCCTCGCCCGCTTGCTGCGCCACGGTGATGACCGCTTTTTGGCCGTCACTTTGCACCGCTGTGACGTTTTGGCCATACAAAGTGCGCACGCCCAGACGCTCGGCCGCTGCAGCCAGACCGGTGGTGAACTTGTGGATGTCACCGGTCGAGTCGCTCTCGGTGAAATAGCCGCCGTAGTAGGTGCCTGCCAAGGTAGGCTCAATGGCCTTCATTTCTAGCGGCGTCACGGCCCGGCGAGGTAAACCGCCTTTGGCCAACAGCCCTGAAACGCGGCCGGCGTGGTCAAAACCGCTTTTGTCGCGGTAAATGTGCAAGATGCCCTGCTTTTTGAGGTCAAAGTCGATGCCCTCTTCTTGCGCCCAGGCAAACAAATGCTGGCGGGCGGCCACAGCCATGCGTGCCGTGGCGACGGTGTTGCACTCGTAATGGGGCATGGCGGCTACGAATTCGGCAAACCAAGACAGTTTGTGCCAAGTAGGCGCAGGGTTGACCAACAGCGGCGCGTTGCTTTTGAGCATCCACTTCAGCCCTTTGAGGATGTTTGACCAGTGAGTCCAGACCTCGGCGTTGGAGGCCGAGAGCTGTCCGCCATTGGCAAACGAGGTCTCCATCGCCGCGTAGCGATGGCGTTCAAACAGGGTGACGGTGAAGCCGCGTTTAGCCAGGGCGTAAGCGGTGGTCACGCCGGTGATGCCGCCACCAATGACGGCAATAGTTTTCATGGAGTTCATGCTAGATAAGCTTTCAAAACGTCAAGGGGTTGAGCTTTACCATGCAAGTCGCATGACTAAAGCGCCCCCTCTGTTCTGGACCTGAGAGATTCACGAGGCGCATGGCGCGCATCGCTTGCTCCTTCGGTGCTCTGGCAGACGAAATATGCCAGCAGCTCTTCAGAGTAGTTGCGTGCGATCGGTCCTTTTGCCTGAGAGTTTCCGGGGCGGTTGCTCCTTCGGCGCTGTCCACATGCATGGCATTGGCAGTCTCTCCCGATCACATGTCGACACAAGGTCGAATTAATTAGTTCGTATTTTATGCGGCAAAGAATGCCTGCGCAAGTGCCTTCCAATATGAAGCGCCCGTGGCGATGTTGTCGTCGTTGAAATCGTAGCCGGGGTTATGCACCATGCACGCGCCGGCTGAATCACCGTCGCCGTTGCCGATGAGCAAATAACTGCCGGGAATTTTTTCAAGCATGAAGGCGAAGTCTTCACTGCCGGTCAATGCTTCACCCTGCAAGGTGACACGCTCTGATCCCACCATGTTGAGTGCGACTTGACGTGCAAAATCGGTTTCAGCTGGCGAGTTCACAAGCACGCAATAACCTTGTCGCCAATCAATGTCTGCTTTCACACCAAAACTTTCGGCTTGTGCTGTCACCAAGGTCTTGATGCGTTGCTCCAGCAGCAGGCGCACCTGTGTGTCAAGCGCACGCACACTGAGCTCCATCGTTGCTGTTGCTGGAATAACGTTGTTGGCATTGCCAGCATGCATCGCGCCTACCGTGACCACAGCAGTATGCAAAGGGTCAACATTGCGCGACACGATGGTTTGCAAGGCCATGACTATCGAGGCCGCAGCGACCAAAGGATCTGCCGCACGGTGGGGCATGGCACCGTGGCCGCCTGTACCGTGGATACGAATCGTGGCGTAGTCGCTAGACGCCATGGCCGCCCCATCGCGAAATACAAAGTGACCCACGGGCGTGCCCGGCATGTTGTGCAAGGCAAACACGGCATCACAAGGGTGCTGGTCAAACAAACCGTCGTCCATCATGCGCACAGCGCCACCACCGCCCTCTTCGGCGGGCTGGAAAATCAAATTCAGCGTGCCCTCAAACGACACGTCTTGCGCTATCACTTTGGCAGCCGCCAACAAGATGGCGGTGTGCCCATCGTGGCCGCAGGCATGCAT
>JAYVTG010000121.1:0-2395 GCA_043774625.1 Polaromonas sp.
GTATTCCCACGTGTATTGGCTGGTGCCCACTTCAGTCTGGTTGAAACTGCCGGTGGCACCTATGTTTTGCAGGTTGCCCACGGTTCCGGTGAAGGCACCGCCGATTAAAATTTTGCTCAGCTTGTTGGTGGCATCATCGCTTTGCAAGTCCATGTTGCCGCCTACGCTGATGGTGGCGGCTTTGCCCGGCGTTATGCCGGTGGTGGTTGTGGTGCGGGTGTAGCGTTCAATGCGCCAATCCAGCGAGCTGCCTACAGCGGTACGGTAGTCCTTGATGTCTGACTTGGTGTTGTCAAAGAACATGGCGTACTCAGGGTTGCTGGGGTCGCTGCCGCTTTCCACCCAAACACCGTCCTTGGCATTGAATACCATGCCCACATTGGCTTGCTTGGGGTAGGCAATCACGTATTCCAATACATCTTCGACGACGGTGCTATTGCTCTCGATCGCGTAGGCATCGATGTTCTGCACCTGTTTGGCGGCCAGTTTGAGGTTGCCCATGACTTCCACTTGGGCGCTGCTGTTGATAAAAGCTTCGGCTTGACCGGTGGCTTTGAGGTTGGCATCCAAGGAGCCACCAATGTTCAGGTTGCCCAGACTCAAGATGAGGGCGTCGTCTTGGTTGCTGATGACACTGGCACCGATGTTCATGTCTTGGCGCGAGGCAATAACGGCAGATTTACCGTTTTCTTGGGAATTGGTCAGGCTACCGGCCAGAATGGCCACTTGGTCGCCATAGATGCGGCCGGTACCGATGTTGTTGATTTCATTGCCTTGCAAGAGGGTCAAACCACCATCGATGAGGCCCCGGTTGTTGATGGTTTGGGCACCCAGTTGGGTCGCGCCGGCACTGATCTCGCCGGTGACTTGGTTGTCAATGGTCTCTGCACTCAAGCTGGCGTTCTGGCGGGCTTGCAAGATGCCGGCATTGTTCAGGTTGGCGCGGCTGCGAACCTCCAGGTTGCCATTGGCTTGGATGCTGCCACCGCTCAAGTTGTCCAGATTGCCTGAGAGTTTGATCTTGAGGTCACCGTCCAGCGTTTCTGAGGCGGTGATGACATCTGCAGCAAGTACCACCTGCTCAGCACCGCTTTTAAGAATGGGCTGGCCATCTTTGTCGACAATGATCCAGCTGTTGTCGGCTTTTTGCTTGACCAAAGCGCCGTCTTTGCTGATTTTGAGGGCGACGACCAAGGCTTGGTCGACCGTGGCGGCACTGCCCGTGCAGGCTGTATCGGTGCTGGTCGCCTCACAGGTTTGGCCATTGGCTTGAACGTGGGCATATTGGCCTTGGGCGTTTTTACGCACTTGTTTGCCATCTTTGTCCACCATCACGTCGTTGGCTGTACCCGCATTGAGGATATTGCCGCTGTTGATCAACGATTTGGCATCCAGGGTAAGCTGCTTGTTGGAGACGATGGTGCCTTGGGTGTTGTTGATCACCAAGGTTTTGGACGCCACATTGGCGCTGTCATTGACATCGCTATTGGCCAAAGCACTGCCGGGCGTGTAGTCGTCTTTGGCAACACGGTCTTTGATGCTCAGTGTGCCTGTGCTGGAGATCAGGCCTTGGGTGTTGTCCAAAGTACCGGCACTGATGATTTGCAGGCTGTTGGTCGCCAGCATGGTGCCGTTCTGGTTGTTGATCTGATCAGCCGTGATGTTGACGACTTTGCCTTGGATGCCTTGCAGGTCGTACTTCTTTTCCAAAACGGGTTTGCCGCTGGTATCCAAGACGGGTTTGCCGTCTGCATCGAGCTTGGGTACATCGGTTTCTTGCTTGGTGTTTTGGTTGAGCAAGCTGCTCGCTGACAAGGTGATGCTGGTACTGGAGGCAATCAAGCCTTTGTTGCTGTTGTCGATGACGCCGGTGGCTTGAATGTCTATGCCTTTGGCTGTGAGCAAGGTGTGGGTGGTGGTGACCACATCGGCTGCAGCGACCGTTTGCTCTTGGCCATTCAACAGGATGGCTTTTCCTTGGTCGTCGACCACAATCCAGGTTTTATCTGCTTTTTGTTTGACGAGTTTGCCCGTGCCATCTTTGGTAACCGTCTCTTGCGTGTCGGTGTTGAGAATGCGTCCACCTTGGTTGTTCAGGTTCTGGACGTCGAGGAGCAAGGCATCTTGGCTGATGATGCTGGCTTGCATTTTGGCTGTGCCGGTGTTGATCAGATTGGCTGCGCTGATGTCGACCTTGCCAACAGCGGCGATATAGCCTTGGTCGTTGTTCACATCGCCAGCGGCAATGGTGATGGTGCCTTGGCTCAGTATGCCTTTAGGGGCAGGCGCTGGTGTCGCTGCGGTTGTCGGCGTTGTTGTTGTAGTGCTTGCAGCGGGTGTTTCCAGCACGGTCTGACTGTTGTTCAGGGTTTGACCGTGGGTGTCTATGCTGATG
>JAYVTG010000122.1:0-14742 GCA_043774625.1 Polaromonas sp.
TTATATCGAGGACAAACAAAATTGACAATTTCTTCAAACAATTCATTAACTTACACGCGTTCCGTTCGGTAACGTTGGGACGCTAGTGATGAAATACCATCAACCAATAATTATTTCTTCCGCAACCGACCGCATGGGGCACACGCAGGCGTACCAGTGTATAGGCACTCCCTACTGGCTTGCCAGGGGCCTGGAGGTAGCGGTGGTAACGGTTTTGCTGAGCGCAGCCGTTGCATTGACGGGATGCAAGGACGCAGGCAAGGCCGGTGGCTCATCGTCAACGGGCGCGTCCGGTGGAGCGGCGGCACCAGCCATGCCTGCTGACGCGGCCAGTGCACCGCCTAATACGGCGCCCAAGCAATAAGGCGCTTGATGGTGGCGTTTGATGGCGGCGCCTGATGGTGGCGCTTAGTTAAAGTCGTTCGGGCGTGCAGACAAGGGGATAGTGTTGGGCACACGCCCATCGGTGTCGCGCGGTAAAACTTCGGTTTTTTCGATAGCCCGAACGACTGCCTCGTCCCATTCGCGGTTGCCACTGGACTTGGTGACACGGGGGCGGCCCAAAATGGTGCCATCGGGGGCGGCTTTGATTTCTACTTCGACCCGTGGGTTGTCTGGCAAGTTGCCAGCAAACACAATGTTCGGTTTGATTCTGGCTGCAATGCGGCCCGCATAACCAGGCGACGGCCCCGACGATTGCTGCGCCGTGCCGGTGGATTTTTCGCCCCCTGTGGCACCTGCCAAGCCAGCCATGCGGTTCATATTTTCTTGCCGCTGATCTTCCTGACGTTTGGCATCTTCAGCTTCCAGCTTCTTTTTTTGCGCAGCCGTGTCTACCTTGGGCTTGACCGGTTCAGTCTCGGGTTTGGGCTTGGGCTCTGGCTTGGCCAAGGGTTTGGTGGGGGCAGGGTCTGGCTTGGGTTCCACCTTGGGTGGCGGTTTTGTTTTTTTCTCAACAATATCGGGTGGCGCAGGCGGTGTGGGTTTTGGGGGCTCTATGGGCTCAGATTTTGGCTCGGGTTTGGGTTCTGGCTTGGATTCAGGTATCGGTGGGGGCTCTACCAGCTTGGGCGCTGCGGTTTGTGGCACGGCGGCCCATAGCTCGGCTTCTGCCGTAATGGTGGTGTCGGTGCGTTTCCAGTTCACGCCCCAGGTCAGGGCGGCTACCAGCAGCAGGTGCGCCAAAATCGCCAAGCCCAGCGCGCGCAGCATGCCCGGCGGCGGCGGCGGGGCAAATTCAATCCGGTCGGCTAGGGCGGGCATGGGCTTGCGCGGTGTAAACGTGGGTCAGCCAGGGCCTAGGGAGCGAGCTGAACGGACAGACCCACCCGCGCCACGCCCGCGCGCTGCAGTTCGTCCATGACCTTGACGACCGTTTCGTACTTGACCGACTTGTCAGCACTGATGACCACAGCAGAATTGGTTTGTGTAGCCTGTAGTTGTTTGATTTGCTTTGCTACTGTTTTCATAGTAGCTCGCGCATTGCTGGCGCTGGCATTTGCCGTTTTTATCTCTAAAGACTCGTCTTTCTGGATGATGATCTGAATTACCGAGTCTGGTTGCTTGGCAGCCTTGCCCACGCTGGGCAAGTCCACCACGCTGGGTGCAATGAGCGGCGCGGTGACCATAAAGATGATCAGCAGCACCAGCATCACGTCGATAAAGGGCACCATATTGATCTCGTTGATGGTGCGCCGTCCTCGACCTCGGGAAACTAAACTGGGCATGGTTTGCTCCTTAATGGACTAAGGGGGGCTAAGGGATCAAACGGCTCAGTGGCCAGACGAGGAGGCCTGGGCAAACCCACCCGCCTGCGGATTGGGCGTTTGCGCACCCAAGTTGCGTTGCAAGATGTTGGAAAACTCTTCGATGAAGGTTTCCAGCTTGATGGCCACGCGGTCAATGTCGCGTGCAAAATTGTTGTAGGCGATGACGGCGGGAATGGCCGCAAACAGGCCAATGGCGGTAGCCACCAGCGCCTCGGCAATGCCCGGTGCAACGGTAGCCAAAGTCACCTGTTGCAACGATGCCAGGCCGGTAAAGGCGTGCATGATGCCCCACACGGTGCCAAACAGGCCCACATAGGGCGATACGCTACCTACAGACGCGAGAAAGGACAGATTGGTTTCAATCGAATCCATCTCCCGCTGAAAACTGGCGCGCATGGCGCGGCGCGCGCCGTCCAGCAAGGTGGATGAATCGGTGATGCGCCTTTCGCGCAGTTTTTGAAACTCGCGCATGCCGCTGGCAAAAATACGCTCCATGGGGCCAGAATGTTTGGCGTTTTGGGCGGCAGCGGCAAACAGTTCGTTGAGCGAGGTGCCTGACCAAAAGTCACGTTCAAACGCTTCGTTCAGCCCATTGGTTTTTTTGATGGCAAACAGCTTGCGAAAAATCGCCGCCCAGCTTGCCACCGACACTACCACCAGCAGCAGCATCACCGCCTGCACGACAAAGCTGGCGTGTAGCACCAGTTGCAGGATAGACATGTTGTTTTGGTTCACTGCAATATCTCCAGTAGGTTATTTGGAATTCTAGTGGGCTTGAGGCCTGTTTCAGAATGTGTCGCATCTACCCAGGCGATGCGTATCGTGCCCAGGCAGACTAGCGGCAACTCAAGAAGTTCAGTCGGGTTGATCTGCATTTGCTCTGAATTTAATAGCTGCTCGCGCATATTCTGCGCTGGCAACAGGCGTATTTCTTGCCTGATTGTGAGGGTAATTCGGGTTTTGTCGACAACCTGGGCTGTAACCAAAAGTTGATCGTCCAGCCGGGCAGGGTGCTGGTAGCTTACGTGCGTGTCGGCTACCACGAAGATGCCACCTGTCGTTTGGCGCAGCGTGCTTTGTGCAATGCCCAGCGAGCGCAGCCATTCGGTGCGGGCGCGTTCCATAAACTTGAGGTAATTGGCATAAAAGACGATGCCGCCTGCGTCGGTGTCTTCCCAATACACGCGCACGGGCCAGGTGAAGATCGACGTCCGTTCGCTGTGAACGGTCTTGGTCATGCCAGCGCTGCTTTCATGCGTGCAATGGCGGTGTGCAGGTCTGCCATAGAACTGGCGGTAGAAAAGCGCACAAAATTTTGCGTGCTGTCACTGCCAAAATCGCGCCCGGGCGTAATGGCGACATGGGCGCGGCGCATCATCTCAAAGCAAAAATCCCAACTGCCGTGCACATTCAGTTTGCTCTCAATTTTGGAGCAGTCTGCGTAGACGTAGAAAGCGCCGTCGGGTTCTACAGGCACTTCAAAGCCCAGGTTGCGCAGGGCTGGCAAAAAGTAGTCGCGCCGGGCTTTGAACTCGCCACGGCGGCGTTCATATTCCAGCAGGCTGTCCGGCTCAAAACACGCAATGGCCGCGTGCTGCGACACAGTGCTGGGGCAGATGTACAGGTGCTGCGCGAGCATTTCAACCGTGCCCGCCAGTGCGTCTGGCACCACCAGCCAGCCAAGCCGCCAGCCAGTCAACCCAAAATATTTGCTGAAACTGTTGATGCTGATGATCTGGTCATCCAGCTGCAGCGCACTGCGACCATAGGTGGCGTCGTGCGAAAGGCCCAGATAAATCTCGTCAATCATCGTCACGCCGCCGCGTGTGCTGACGATGTTGTGAATGCGGCGCAGTTCGTCCGGGTGGATGGACGTGCCGGTAGGGTTGGACGGGGACGCCAGCAAAACGCCGCGTGTATGCGGATTCCATGCCGCCTCTACCTTGCTTGCCGACAACTGAAAGCGCTCTGCAGGCGTGGTGGCAACCAGTGTGGCCACACCTTCTGCTGCGCTCACAAATTGCCGATTGCACGGGTAGCTGGGGTCGGGCATCAGCATTTCGTCGCCTTGGTCTATCAGCGCCAAACACGCCAACTGCAAGGCAGCCGATGCGCCCGCAGTGAGCACAATGCGCCGTGCAGGCACGTCTACGCTAAAGCGGCTCGTGTACCACGCGCTGATGCGTTCGCGCAGTTCTAGCATGCCCGTGGCCTGGGTGTAGCCGGTGCGTCCGTCTCGGATAGCACGCTCTGCTGCTTCTTGCACCAGGGGCGGGGCAGAAAAATCGGGCTCGCCAATGTTGACAAACACCATGGGCTTGTCAGTGCCCGCGGCCTGCGCAGCCAGCTTGGCAGCAGCTTTACCCACTTCCATCACGTAAAAGGGTTCGATGCGTGTTGCGCGTTGGGATATTCGCATTGCGGCTGTGTGGTCAAATATGAACGGGTTAGCTGCTATTTTGATAGCAGCTTGCGCTTATTCGGCGCTGGCTTTATCGGTTTTCGGCGTTTTTGCGTGTTTATTGCTCGGGGACTTGTCGCTGGAGACTTCTGCCGCGCGCAGCACAGGTGCCAGCTTGTTCAACACGCCGTTCACGTACTTATGCCCATCAGTACCACCAAAGGCTTTTGCCATTTCAATGTATTCGTTGAGCACCACACGCCAGGGCACGTCCAGGCAGTGCTCAAATTCATAGGCACCCAGCCACATGATGGCGTGTTCGCAGGGTGATATTTCTGCCATGGGGCGGTCCAGCAGCGGGGTAATCAGTTTGTCCAGCTTGGCCGTGTTGTCCACGCAGCCATGAAACAGTGCATCGTAGTGCGCAGAGTCTGCTTTGCTAAAACCTTGTAGGTCGCGGGTAAAGGCGTCAATATCATCCTCTGCGTTTTTGCCCACCAGGTGCTGGTACAGCGCCTGAATGGCAAACTCCCGCGCACGGGTGCGGGCCGAGCGGGCAGGGGCTTTGAGTTTGGCTGCAGGTGCTACAGATTTAGTAGCTGTTTGCGCAGTATCTGCAAAGGCTAAAGGCTTATTTATATCAATCATGAAAAAATATCTCGTTAAGCCAGCTCATTGAGCAGATTGGCCATTTCTACCGCCACACGGGCAGCGTCGCGGCCTTTATCGGTTTGGCGGGCAATGGCTTGGGGCATGTCTTCAGTGGTGATGATGGCATTAGCCACCGGCACTTTGTAGTCCAGCGCCACACGGCTCACGCCTGCGCCCGACTCATTGGCCACCAGTTCAAAGTGGTAAGTCTCACCACGAATGATGCAACCCAAAGCAATGAGTGCATCGTATTGATTGCGTTCTGCCAAGGCTTGCAGGGCCACGGGCACTTCCAGCGCGCCGGGCACCAGCACGTGGTCGATGTGCTTGTCTTGCACGCCCAGAGCAGCCAGTTCGGCCTTGCAGGCGGCAGCCAGTGCGTCAGTAATGCTTTCATTAAAGCGTGCTTGCACAATGCCGATATACAGCTTGCGTCCGTCCAGCATGCCTTGCTCTGCCCTGCCTTTATCTGCTCCAAACATCGTTCTGTTCCCTTATTGGTTGATTGAATTTATGTGCCACTGGCAATGTAGCCAGCAATCTCCAGCCCATAGCCCACCATACTGGGCATGCGGCGCGGCTTGCCCATTAGCATCATGCGGCTGACGCCCACGTCGCGCAAAATTTGTGCACCAATGCCATAAGTGCGCAGGTCCATGCGGCCACGCTCTGGGGCTTGTGCAGGCTTTGCTACACCGTCAAACTGTGCTATTAATTGTGCAGCACTCTCGCCACAATTGAGCAGCACCGCTACGCCTTTGCCTTGGGCTGCGATGTATTTCAAACTGGCGTCTAGGCTCCAGCTGTGCATGGGGCGGTTGGTTTCCAGTGCGTCCATGATCGATAGCGGCTCATGCACACGGCAGGGCACAGCGTCTTCGGGGTTGAACTGGCCTTTGACCAATGCGATATGCATACCCTGGCTGGGTTTGTCTTTGAAGGCAACGGCAGTAAATTCACCGTAGCTGGTTTGCAAGGTACGGGTACCAATGCGTTCGACCAAACTTTCGTTGCGGCTGCGGTGCTCGATCAAATCGGCAATGGTGCCAATTTTAAGGCCATGTTCTGCGGCAAACAACTGCAAGTCTGGCAGGCGTGCCATAGTGCCATCGTCTTTCATGATCTCGCAAATCACCGCGCTGGGGCTGCAGCCAGCCATGGCAGACAAGTCGCAACCTGCCTCGGTGTGACCCGCGCGCATCAGCACGCCGCCGTCCACGGCTTGCAAGGGGAACACGTGGCCGGGTTGCACCAAATCGTTAGCCGTTGAATTCTTTGCTACAGCAATCTTGACGGTATGCGCTCGGTCTGCAGCGCTGATGCCAGTGGTCACGCCCTCGGCTGCTTCAATCGACGCGGTGAATGCAGTACTGAACTTGGTGCCATTGCGTGTGGCCATGGGCGGTAATTTTAAAAACTCGCAACGCTCTTTGGTCAACGTCAGGCAAATCAGGCCTCGGCCAAAGCGCGCCATGAAGTTGATGGCTTCGGGTGTGACGTGGTCAGCGGCCAAAACCAAGTCACCTTCGTTTTCGCGGTCTTCTTCATCGACCAAAATAACGATGCGACCCGCCTTCATCTCGGCCACAATTTCTTCGATAGGAGAGATGGACACAGGCTGCAAGGCAGGCACGGCTTGGATGTGAGAAACAGAAGAGGCCATGGTATTGCGTCCTTTGGTTTATGACGATGCGCGTTGCGTTAAAGTGTTTTGTGTACCCGTGAGCGAAAGCATGCGTTCTACATAACGGGCCACGGTGTCAATTTCTACGTTCACGCGCGAGCCCGTCTTGAGCGTGCCCAATGCGGTGTTTTGCACGGTGTGTGGAATCAGGTTAATGCTCACCTCACAGCCATCGGCCACATCTTTGACCGTATTGACCGTCAAGCTCACGCCATTGATGGTGATGGAGCCTTTGTAAGCAAGGTATTTGGCTAGCGCCAGCGGCGTGAGCACGCGTAGCTCCCAGCTTTCGCCCACCTGGGCGAAGTGGCTCACACGTCCTACACCATCTACATGGCCGCTGACCATGTGGCCGCCCAGGCGGTCATTGGCGCGCAGAGCTTTTTCCAGATTCACCTGGCCTTCGCTGTCCAGGCCAGCAGTTTTGTCCAAAGATTCGGCAGAAATGTCGATAGTGAAGTGGTTTTGCGCGCTGGCCAGGGTGGTAACGGTCATACACGCGCCATTGATGGCGATGCTGTCACCCAAACCCACATCATCCAAATAGCCTGCTGGCGCGGCAATAGTCAGGCGCTTGCCATGGGACAAAGAGCTGCCAAGTGCGTGGATGGCGGCGATGCGCCCCACGCCGGTAATGATTCCGGTAAACATAGGCCGTTATTTTCGCAGGCTTTGGGTGCTTGCGGCTGGTAGGGGTAACTTAAAGCTGCGTTTGCGCCGCGTTACTGCCGCCGTGGCGACAGTTGTCGCTTAAAACTTGTCCCGTCCGCGTACCCGTGCCACGATGCGCAAGTCATCGCCAAGCTGCTGTGTAGACTGAAAATCCAGCTGTAGGGCGTTATCCAATGAGCCCAATGCCTGCATATTGGCAATGCCCATGCCGCCAGCGCCCAGCATTTTGGGCGCCACATACAGCAGCAACTCGTCCACCACGCCCGCGTTAATCAACGAACCATTGAGCTTGAAGCCCGCTTCTACGTGCAGTTCATTGATCTCGCGCTGGCCTAAGTCGAGCATCATGGCGAGCAGGTCCACCTTGCCAGTGTTTTTTTCGGGCAATTCGATCACGGTGGCACCCAAAGCTTGCAAAGCTTTTTTCTTGTCGTTGTACGCAGTGTTTTCAACAGCATTTGGGCCTGCAGCATAGATGAATATTGCGCGACCAGCTATTTTATTAGTAGCAAACAACTTGGCATTCAAAGGCGTTTCCAGCTTGCTGTCTACAATTACCAAATGCGGCTGACGTTCTACGCTGGTAAGCGTGTTGATATGCCGCACATTGAGCAAGGGGTCGTCTTGCAGCACCGTGCCCACGCCCGTCAACACCGCACAAGACCGCGCCCGCCAGGCATGCCCGTCTGCACGTGCCGCCTCACCCGTGATCCACTGGCTCTGCCCATCTGCCAGCGCAGTCTGTCCGTCCAGTGAAGCCGCCACCTTCATCCGCACCCAGGGTGTCTTGCGGATCATGCGGCTAAAAAAACCAATATTCAACTCGCGCGAAGCAATGGCCTCAGGGCTATCCACTGGCAAAACTTCCACCTCAATCCCTGCACCCCGCAGCATCTGCACCCCACGGCCTGACACCAGCGGGTTAGGGTCCAAAATAGCCACCACCACCTTGCCTACCTTGGCATCAATCAAGGCATTGCAGCAGGGCGGTGTGCGACCAAAGTGAGAGCAGGGCTCCAAAGTGACATAAACGGTAGCGCCTGCTACCGACAAGCCTTTGGCGGCTGCATCGCGCAGCGCCATGACTTCGGCATGGGCTTGGCCGGGGGGTTGGGTGTGGCCAGAAGAGATAAAAATATTTTGCTCATCGAAAAAAGAACAATAAACCGCTGGATTTGGTGCACAACTAAAAATCATTTTTTGCCCAGAATGACTGTAGGCTAAAAAAATCACGCAAATATCAAGTTAATTATCGCCAGCACCCAGCAATTACACCATTAGTGATGCTTCCTTTTGTGTTGAGCTTTGATCCTTCAGCAGTGAGCAAAAAGGTACCACATTTGTCGTTTGCCATTGGGCCTGCAGAATCAACCGCTGCTGTGATGGTGAAAGAAGTCGTGCCTGCAGTTGCTGAAACTGTATATATCGGATTTGCGGTCTGGCCACGTGGTATGTTTTGCAATCCACTAGGCAAAGTAGATGTAAAACTGTCGTTCGAAGAATAATATCGCCGCATGTATTGGTTAACTTCGAGCAAAACCGCGTTTGCTTCGGCTCGACGCGATTTGGCAATGTATTCTTGGTAAGACGGTAGTGCAATAGCTGTAAGGATGCCGATGATTGCAACTGTAATCATCAATTCAATAAGCGTAAAGCCCGCTGTTTTAAAGAAACTCTTATTTGTTTTCATTTTTAATCTGGTTGTAAAACTGAAAATTATTAAACTACTTGATTAGAGGCGGATTAAGTAACTGTCGCCAAACACGTATAAAACCGCCACCACCGCAAGTTGAGACTAAGCCCAGACTATTTGCGCCAGTCCCAACCAAAGTGCTAGCTACGGTAGTAGCATCGCAGGGGAAGTCATCAGGAGGAGGTTCAGTGGGAGGACCAATACGTTTGTTTTGATCTTGCGCCAGAATGCTGCCCCTGGGGAACCCCGTTGCCTTGGCAACACTGACACCGTCTCCAGTGCCATCGCCGTTCACGTCAAAACCGCTTCCTTTGCCTGATGATTTTCTGCCTACATCAGCGTTTCCTCCAGTTTCAGCATCCAACAGATAAACATAGCCTGAAACAGAGTCGGTTTTACTACAAGATTCAATGGCGGCGTTTTGCGTCGGAGGTACGACCGTCGTTACGACAATTGTTTGATTTAAGTTCAAGACATCTGCAATATTTCTTTGCCCAGACTCAAAAGTCAAATCTAGCTTCCAACCCGTCTGCGTGGAGTAATCCACTGAATTTCTAGAAATTTTGTAGAAAGCGGCCACTGTGTTGCTGGCGCTTACTACAACAGAAGAGGTTTGCGTTTGCAGTTTTGTCATATCGACAGGAGCTGTAAATGCGGTTGTCTCATCTGCGCCTACAGGTGTTTTGTCCAAGACGCCATAAATGGTTTGCGCGCTGGTGTCTGTCTGGTCGGCGGCTTCAATCAAAATACCAGTAGCAGCCGTCACCAGCATTCCACCATTTAAGGTGCGCCAGGCTGGCGCACCAGTAAAGGGTTGATTACCAATACTTTTGAATAAGGGGTTACCGGAAAATGCCAATTTTAACCCCCCTGCTACAGTGGACCTCAAGTCAAACTTCCACATGTTGCCAAGCTTGTCCCCTGCGATTGCAGCAACTACCACGCGATTTTTATTGCGAACCAAAGTCACCCCTCCCAAACCATTAGGTGTGGAGGTCGAACCCGTATTGGTAGATATTTCTTGGATAAATTGGCCTGTCACTGCATCAACAATAAATAGACTGGCTACACCCGTATTGCTGTAAAAACCGTTACCAAATATGGCTACCCATTTGCCGTTGAGCAAATACCCGGACTGTGGGGGATTTAAAACATTGCCAAGATTACTAAATTGCGAATCGCTGTTACTTACCTCCCAAAGTAAATTGTCTTTAGTCATCGCAGGCACTGGAATTGGGCCAGTCGTGCTTGCTGATGTAGGTACACTCAATGCATACACATATTTACCGCCGCGTCCGCCAGTACCGAAAGCCAAGCTTTTCCAAGCATTGGCGGTGTTATCGTAAATATCACCTTCACCGATGGGGCCATCCAGTATGTACTTATGCGCATAGGGGTCAGCGCTAAACGCTTGCAACTTTGGCATGGCTGCGCGCGGTATGTAACCCATGACTTCAACACCAGTCTTAGGAGACACTATGTGCAGCATTCCATCATTACTAGGTGCCAACAAAACACCAGTACTATTATTTGACTTGGCTGTTTTGAAAGCTGCATATGTAGCACTATTCGGAATTACTGTGCTTGGTTCGTAGCCCATATTAAGCTCGCCGCGGATATAGGTAGGGGGGCTGTTAACGATGGTACCCATTAAGGTGTTGCGAAGCCTGAAATTCGCACCCGTATTGGCGTTCACACCAGTGGTTTGGCCACGTAAATATTGTAGAAAAGAATCATCTGCTCCAGTACCCAGGGCAGTTCTCACATCAGAGGGTAAAGCTGTAAAAGTAGTCGATAGACTGATGCCGGTAGAGGTGCCAGACATGGTGACAAGATTACGAAGTTTGAAATCGGTTGGAATATTTCTACTAGCGTACCATGCTGGTATGTTAGGTGTGACAACGTTACCTTTGGCATCGAGCGTATAGGCTACGATGTCTCCTGTGCCTTCTAAAACACTGTATGTGGGGACATATTTTAATTCTCCTGCCAGGGTGGCAAGTGAATTATTGGTGTCAGCCACAGCGACACCAGCATCGCTACCTTCTTGCTGTATGGTGCGCGATATGACATCGTCGAAAGCAGCCCGAACTTGATTGGCAGTTTTTACAGAATAAAATTTTCCTCGCCCAGTATAAGCTGCATGGATGTAGTCATTAATTACGTCATTAGTCCCGTTCGCTGGGTTTCCCCAAGCCAGGTTTGAAGCGACCCCGTTCGTAAAATCGGTGTTGTACTGCGCTATATCGGTGGGAGTAACGCTGCCGCGTATCCCATATCCTATGCTGGAAAATGTCATGTGTTGCCAAAAGGCGGGGTTCCCAGAAATAGGCGCTATGGTATCGGTGAGATCAGGTCGTAAGTCTTGTATCCAATAGCTCATGGCCAGGTCGGCCATGGTGTTTTGAACGGTGTCTGGATATGCGATGTATGTTGCAGTTTTGGACGGCGTGGTTGAGTAAGTAAAAGCGAGACCAGTTTTGGGGTTCACGTGAGCAGTATTAGTTACCCCTCCAAAATTACCGTTATCAGTATTGTTGAGTCCAAAATCTAATTGACCGTTATATTCTCCGTCCGAAAACATGACGGCGTTGTTTCTCCTACAGGCCAAATGCGCGCTAGTGTCGCCAATAATGGGCTGGGCTGACCATGGGCCTGTATTTGTTGCGTCTTTAAAATACTGACCAGCTGCATCAAGTAAAGGCTTGCTCGGCGTACGACCTTGGGCAGTTTGCGCATAGAGCCATGTATAGAAATCTGTGCGTTCGGTTTTGAAACCGGCAGCTAAAAGTGGATTGTCCGCAAAAGGACGCACACCCCGCTTGATATGCCCCGCAGGATCTGGCGAGGTACCGTCGTCTGCGTTCATGCGACCATACCCTAGCCGGAATTTGTTAGCATAGGTTAGGGTAGGGTTGACAGTTGTTGTGGTAACACCGCTGAGTAAGCTTGTGCTTATCGTCTGAGGTTTGTCTACAAATGCAGCACCAACAGATGTTTGAGTAGCTAATATACGCGTAGAGTAATATTCTAGCCAATTTAATGCATTTTGCCTTTCTTCAGCCCAATTGCATCTGTTAGTTGCTAACGGTAACGCAGTGCAGTCAGTTCTGGCAGCAGATTTTGGTACATAGTTGCCAGGAATAAAATTGGCTTGATTTGCTGGTGCAGGAACTGTATATTGTGTAACAGCGTTACATACAGCATTTGTGCTGGCGGTACATAAATAAAAATCTAATGCATCGGTAAATTTTGCAGTCCCATTAAAAGGTTGCGCACCAAATCCGCTGTCAAAAACGCCATTAGCGGGACCAGACCCGTTGTTATTAGCCCAAATATTCATGGCAGTCAATGCGCTAGCCTCTGTCGCGTTTGGCAAAAAAGTACCGTCAGAGTTTTGCCTAGGGGTATAACGAATCCGTGGATCGTAGTACAGGCCGTTGGCATCTGGGGACTGATATGCCGACAGGTCGGACAGAGCTGCAGCAAAGTTGGTTCTGTAGTCATCGGGCACAAACCTGGAATCCATAGATCCAGAGTTATCCAACAAGAGCATCAAATTTGGCTTGGCGTTTGAACTGATTGACAAAAGCGGTTTATCGCTAATTTGAGACCACGCAGATACGCTGCACCATAAAAGTACAAGAATACTGATTTTTTTTATAAGGCACATGAAGCCAGTGAAATGGTTGTTTTGCATATTCAAGCCTTTGTAACTTTTACTGATATAGAGTTGATTGAACCCAGGCTTCTGCGCCAGAAGTAACACCATTGGTACTATTAATTACGGCATCATTTGCAAAGCCTCGTGCTGTCACAACATAGCCTGAACCACTACTATTTGCGAATGGTTGAATTACACACTGTGGCGAGTTCTTAAACTGCACAGCAGCACTGTTACTGGATAAGGCGTATGTACCGGTCACGCTAATATAGTTGGCGGAATTTGTCCAGGTACTCGTTAGATTCCAGGTGCCACTACTTATTACCCCAGTAATCGTGGTTGCTGATATTTTGGTGCGCTGGGTAGCATATGTTCCGCCATTAGAGTCCATAGCAACCAATTCGCAGTACTTCAATCCCAGTTCTGCCGCTTGCTGCGCTACTGCGGCTGTTCGCAAACTGTTGGTCGTTTGTTCAGACACCGTGGCATTTCGCATGCTAAGTGCACCTACTAAGGACAGTATCCCTAACATCATCAATACTAATGCTAGGACGATGCCGTGCTGTGATTGAGGCCGATTTCTATATGACTTCAGTTGCATATCAGTTTGCTAAAAAAAATAGACGATTTTTTAATAAAGTGGTACTTGTATACGTTCGCCGTAAATATCCGTCTGTACCCGTTTGTGCGGTGTTGTTGCAGTCGTAATATGTACTGGTAGTGGCAATCGCAGCTTTTTTAGCTTTGTCAGAACTTTCAAGGTTGCGCATGACCAAACATACGCGAACTGTCAACACGCGCTTCCATCGGTCAGACTCAGTACTAAATGTGGTGTCAATATCTTGCGCTGACATATATGCTGTAGTTATGGTGCCAGTGGTAGTAGCAGCAACACCGTACGTGAGCTGTATGCTTTCTACCCCCTCCATCAGCGGTGCAGCATTCCCAAACGACCCCGCCCCGTTTGAGCCGACACAATACAATTCTGGCCCACCGGAAGGCCCGTTGGCTACATAGTACCGATTGTCAGCCAGCGCGTAATTGGTAAAGGTTACCGCACCTGGTACGGTAGATGTCGCATCAGATACAGTCGTAGCCGTTATGGTTTCGCCGATACAACTGGAGGGCGAGTTTGCACCTACAGGCATGGTGTTGAAAGTGTCTGCCTGATATCTAACCAAAATAGAATCGGATTTTGTAGTGTCGTTATTACAGGCCAAACCAGCAAATGCTGTAGTTGCTGTGACGAAACCACCTGTACAGCCACGCACACCAACACCATTAAAGTTTTTACGGATGGTATAAGTTGGCGACGCAGCGATGGAGCTATAGCTTGCTAATCGTATTTGCTGCTGCAAGATACCAAGTGTGATGGCCGCATTTTCATTCAGTCGAGATTCTGACTCTGTGACTCGACTACTCGCCGTACTTGCAGAGTAAATGGCCAGTGCTGCTGCGATAACTATGAGCCCAATCGCAATGGAGATCATTAACTCTAACAATGATCGACCTAATGCGAGTCTTTTCTTGAATTGGTAAACCTGCTTCATATGGCCACCCGAAAGTACATACACTTAACCGAGCTTGGCGCACTTGCTGCTGTTGGACAGGTATTGCCACTGGCTATTGCAAAGCCTGCTTCTTGACCAACTTCTGCCCACATAACCCAAATATCCATAAATCGCTCATTGGTAGTACTTGAAAATGAGGTCGTTACATAGGCATTGCCCCCGGGGAGTTTACGCAACAGCAAGTTAGACCATTGTGTTTGATCTAGCGATGCCATACCACTTGGATTACATGCCGCTGAACTTGCATTGGTGCAACCACTCTGTGCAGCAAGTGTTGTTGAGAAAGCATAAGCCGATGTTTTTGCATAGAGGCCATTATCAAACGCTGTTAAATTGGCACGTGCCCTGTCGGTGTAGTCAGACACGAGCAGCATAGCGGTGCTTCGGATTTGTCCCAATTTGTTGTATGAGCTGGAAGACGCAGTTAATCCCGCCATACCTAACAGACCGATTGACATCACTATGATGGCGATCAGTACTTCTATGAGTGAAGTGCCGTTTTGAGTAGACTTTTTTAATTTAGAGATCAACATATTTAATCCGAGATTGTCCATTAGAACTTACCGAGCAGGCTGAACTGGGATATTGCACGCATTGGCGTTAGCCCAAAGCCCCTCAAACCACGCTCGCCTTTTTC